>NZ_BAABBO010000018.1:0-284478 GCF_039538005.1 Allohahella marinimesophila | reverse complement strand
CAATGCGCACAAAGGTCGCCGCCGCCTGATGCAGGATCTCTTCCCGGAGCGCGACGAACAGCACACGTTTGGCCTGAGAGTGAAATGGCCTAATGATCTCGGACACCAATAAAGGTGGTAAATTACCACCAAACCACTAGGTCTTCAGTTTTTGGAAAGATCACGGACTAAAATACGAAATCTATCAGATCAGTTCACTGCCACTTTTAAAGCTGTACGGGGCGTTGGACTTTCGATCCCTTGGTTTTCCCGAAGGATTACCTTGCTATCTACAGCCGTCGAGAAAAGCGAACACGTCAGTATCTTTCATATCCCCAAAGTGACGACCATTAGACTTAAGGTTTATATTAATCAAAAAGTCGCGAAACACTCGCTCTTGAGTATGATTCGGCAGCTTGCCGGCGGTCAGGTAGTCGGAGATATGCTTTGCAAGCCCTCTTTCCATGAAGATTCCCGGCCTTTCGAAAACGTTTGAGCGGGTATCAGTACTATGCATGAAAGGCGTCAGTACCTTTCCGATATCTGCGGAGTTCTTGCTCCGCGCGATTCGGCTCCCGATGTAGCCAGTCCACCAAAGCCTTGCGGCGGCATTGTCGTCCCTGTAGCCCGTCAGACCACCTTTGAAAACATGGTCCTTTATCGACTGAACTAAGTCTTCATCGGTGCCGTCCGTTTTAAACCACCTCTTTCTAGCAAAATCGAGTAGTTGAGTGTGAAGCAGTGGGACCCAAACGTTCATCGAGGTAGCGAGCCTAGGCTCCAGTGAGGCGAGGGTTTCAAACAGCAGAACAGAATCTGCAAGTTCGCCTGAGGACTTACCTGTGAGCGAAGCAAGTGACGACGGGTCATACCGCAGGATTGACTTCTGGGACCACCCCTCATCAGTCGCTAAATCGGAAAAGTCTCCGTTTCGATATCGATCGAGATTATGAAAGATTGACTCATTCAGCTCTCTAACCTTGGAAGAGCTCATCCACCATAAATCCGTTCCGACTGTAGTCATTTTGAATCATCCTCAAATAGGGCGATGTAGGGGTGATGAAGTAGCTGCTGTGAGACCGTTAAAGGCTCCCAGTTATCCTTCATCACATCGTAGCCAAGCGATTCCATAGACGCCCTAATTGCTTCAAACCAGGGCTTGCCCTCATGCTGTTGCCGTTCTTCTGTGATGCGATACAAAACGTCTACGAGCGCCGATAGGTAAACCGAGGATATGTTCTTTTTTCTGCCCATCGAATGGACGCTGTTTAGCTGTAGGAGTCGATTAAGTCGTTCACCAACAGCAACTTCAATCTTTTCTTTGCCCAGATCAACTGTGAACTCGCTTGGATCTCGGTCTTGCTGAAGCACGAGTTCGAAGATCGATTCGCCAACAGGTAAGGGAGGAAACCCGTAATTGAAAACAAGCTCGTTTGATATTGCCAACAGATCTCCGCATCGAACGTCGAAGCGCATTCCATTAAAAACTGCGTCCAGCCCACTAGGCGAGAAATTGCTTATCGCTCTCTTGGCTTTGACAACTAGGAAGAAATATACCTTTCCAAAAACGAGTTGTTCGTCGAGAGTAATACTGTGCCTGGGCTTATTGGAGAGGTCCACCAAGTCATAGTAGTAAGTCTTATCGCAGTGGACTCCAAGGGCCAGATTGGCAGCCCGATCTTTAATAAGACTTTCTATCTCAGGTTGCTGCAGTTCTGACTTGATTTCAAGCGTGTTCGGGCTTCTGCTCGTATCAATATCTAATGTGAATGCAAACTTACCATTCAAGTAAGCACATTCTCTCAGGTCCTCTTTTAGCACTGGACAAGGATATGCGGCTGTCTGTCGGCTGAATCTCACTTGATTCTCCTTAGCTTTTCACTAGCGGTCGTAGATCGACCACGTCAGCGTCATTTTCTAGGTCTAGATCAAAAGAGACTCCGGCGCCGGCTAAAGGTAATTTTACACTGAGGCCATCCGGCGAAACGATCGCGCCAGGTAAGTTGCAGCTTTTCACTTTGAGCGGCTTTGTATCCTTTCCGCGCGATGTAGCCTGAGGCCAGATCTCGCACTCTTGCGCTGAGGGAGGCGGGGTCGCAATTTCTATTCTCCAAGTCGTTGCGGATGACCGTGCTGCATAAGTTCTTGCAGGTAGCGGTTTGTACAGTCCTGAGGCTCCACCGCCCGGCCCGGCTCGTTTTGTGTGGGTTTTCTTGTTGGTGTTGTTCTTTTTTCCTTTCCCTCCGCCTCCACTACCCGGCTGCTGCGCATTGGGAGATGGTTGCTTTGTTGGGAACTTTTTGGCCGTAGTTTTCGTTGGATCATCTTCATTAGTTCCGTCACCCTCTTCTTTCCCGGGAGAGGCAAAGTAATCTTTTAGCTCATCGATGTTTTTTGTACTGGTGACCTCCAGTTTTGCGTATTTTTTGACGATGGCGCGGACCCCTGTTTCAAGTTTTTCAACAGCTTTTTGGAGTTTTCTCACTTCACTCTCGTCAGCTATGTAACCGGTGGTAAGCTCGTTGTGTTCCGGATTTTCCATTCTCTTTAGCCGTTCACTCGAACTGTCCTCAACGCTCTTTGGGCGAACTAGCATGATAAAGTCCTTCGAATTGGGAAAACTTTTCAGGGGGCGCCCGAAGTTCTTCAAACTATCTGTTATATACATTCCGTTCCGAACGATGCACACTTTTTTTGGAAGGCCCTCATCGACGTGAATCAAGGCTTCAAAATCTCCAAGACCCTCCACTGAAAAGTCCTCAGAGACAAAACTGCCAGCCGCGAATGCTCTAGTGCACATTTCCGCCCGTTCGAATTGTTCGGTCAGCCCAGACTCATCTGCCGCCCGCTTGACGTCGTCTCGCGAGAAGTATTCAAGCATTGTGCTGTTATTGATTATGTCGCTGCCACCCCCGAGTTCGAATTCAATGTCTTCCGTGTAAATCGCTGCAAAAAAATTAGAAAGAGCATTGGCTATGAAGCTTGCTTGCCAGTGCTCGCGGATTTCGATTCGAGGAGCGACTATCGCAACCTGAAGGCCTCGTTCAGACTTTTGAAGCCAAGAGGGCAGCTCACTTTGGGACGTGTGAGGCGTGAATTCACCAGAGCCATCGAGGAACAAGACTTTGTGGCTCATATTATTATCCTCGCTGTCTCGCCACGAGGTTAAAATACTTTTCCCCATACAGTAAAAGTGATTGGCAGGGTCATCTCCATAAACGGTGGAGTAAAAAACAAGTCGCATCTCACTGCCTGCAAAGGCTGCGTTCTTACCGATTCCGAATGAACCAGCAGAGTAGACGTTGTCCTTGTCTGTTCTGCCTTTCGATATGGCGAGCGTATAGAACTTCTGGCCTTTACCGAACGTTCCGCCAGCCCCTTTAGTTCCGGAATCGCTAATCAGAAAAATGGGCACTTCGGGCTTAGCAATTACCTTCAATGCATTGATGAAGAACTCGTTTGCTTTTTTGTCGTTGTTATTTTGTGCTTCAGCCAGACAGCTTCGGAGGACGTCGCGGTAGTTATCAACATTTGGAATTTCTGATGTCGGAACCGACACGAGGTCGAATGAGACCTTCACCGGTCGGGCGAGCGCCTCGTCATTTGAGTTCTGTGTGCTCTCCCGAGATACGCTCTGCGCAAGGTTTTTCAGAAAGCCGTCGATATCATTGTCGGCGAGGCCCACATCTTCAGTTTCTGCTGCGCGACTTGTGTGTAGTTTCATTTCGACCCTCTGCCTGAACGTTGAATAAGTGTTTGGTTCCAGATGCGATAGCTACACATCGAGACGGAAGACCTCTTCCTCTTCCCTACCGTCTCTGTCGAACCGTGCTTTCATGTCTTCGAGGGCCTTTTTTAGCGTTGAATGTATCTTTTTTACGTCTTCAGGCGTGTACTCGTAATTGCTGCGGTTAGATAAGTTTCCTATCAGCTTTATGTCTTTTAAAGCCTTGCTCACACGCGCTTCAGCAAGCTTTACAAATTTTTCCCTATCCTGCTTTTGACCCATGCAGACCGTCTCCGTTTTTTAAAGATAATACATTAGTACATAAGACAGTATATATGTCAAATGTACTAACATATCTGGTGAAAAATATTTGCGCCCGAGAAGATGACAGAATAGGGCAAGATGTCGGTTACTGGAGAAACATGAACGCGCGGAGAGCTCAATGCGCTGTGCAACTAAAACAGGGTTCTGTGAACAGTGTGAAGATGTGCCAATCTGGTCTCCCGGTGGCCAAGAATGCTCCTCCGGGCCTAAATGCACCGTTCAAGATCCGACAGGACTTGAGTGCCGTTAGATGGCCGAGACTGACGGTGCGAAGCCTGGCTATCGGTACGGAAAGAATTGAAAAATCGGGGGCTGGACCGCACCTGGGTCGCCGAGGTGGGGAAGCTCAGAGGCTTCCGGGATGGCGTTGCTGCTGAGAACCCGCAGACCAAATAACCTATTCAGGCGAGCAGCAGCATCTTTAGGACTGAAGCTGACTAATCATTGGCAATCTGCATTGCTAATCTGGATTAGGTCTTCGCACTGGTTCGATTTCCATTGGGCCACCCCATCAGATTCTGATTTCCGAATGATTTCGTAAACAACTTGTGCGATGTATTTTGCCAGCAATGGAGGAACTGCGTTGCCCACCTGAACATACTGCTGCGTGCGGCTCCCCTCAAAAAAGTAATTGTCAGGGAATGTCTGAATTCTGGCCGCTTCGCGCACAGTTAAGCTTCTGCACTGCGAAGGATCGTAGTGAATGAAGTAATGTCCGTCCTTCGAGATATGGCTGGTCACGGTACTAGCAACGCGGTTCTCAGCTTGAACCTTGAACCTATCCACAAAATTGCCGCTTTTCCAATTTTTATGAGCAGGTGCGAGCTCTTCGGGGTAGTCTGCTGAACGTGGTGATGAACCTTCATTGACCGATGCATGGCAACTTGCGAAAAGGTACCGATGAAGATCTTCAGCCATATGGTTTCTAGCTTGATGGTTTATAACTCCCGTCATAGCTTCATCTTCGTACCAGGCTTTTAGCCGGTCAGGCATTTTTGTCGGCCGATTGCCCGAGAGAGGGATAAATCTTCCTCCTTGTCCTTGGTCTTTAGATGCAGATTCATAGGCGCGTTGAGCATTGTCTTGAGCAACTTCAGAAAACGACAGAGCGTTGTATACCTTCGAAAATCCGTGGTATAGGTTATCGCGCCATGACTTGAAGTCATTCGGTTTGCACTTTGTCAATCCGCTTCGAAGCTTTGGTAAATCCGCCAGAATCTGTCCCGGTGTTACCTGACTATCGGTTCTCCACTTCGCAAGCAGCTCCCCGTCGTTACTGTTTTTTCTATAACTCTTGCGAACCCCGAGCAGAATTACCCGGTGACGAGCTTGAGGAATGCCAAACTCCTCAGCACGAATGACAAAATCTTTGTTGCGGAAATGCCCCGGCCCACCCAAGTCTTCCAAGGGACAAGCCAGCGGAAGCAGTTCATATTCTATTTCTTCGCGATCGCTGTTCAGCGCGCGTGCAGGGCACTGCAAATCTTTGCGTATTTTCTCAAAGATCGACTCGCCGTTGACCTTGGCCGTCAGGAGTCCTTTGACGTTTTCCATTACAAAAATATCTGGCTGCACCAGGTTTAGAACCTTCAGGTACTCCTGATAGAGGAAATGGCGATCATCTTTTTCCGCGGTATAGCCCTTGATCCCTCTGTTTCGGGCACGGCCAACGAGCGAATAAGCCTGACATGGTGGCCCGCCAATTACTAGTTTGGGTCCGCGGTGTCCCTCAAGTGAGCGTTCAATTTCAGAGAATATCTGGTCGTGGTCTTCACTACCTAATGCCTTCGGGCCTCCTAACGTTTCTTGCTTTGCTGTCGCCCAATCTTCTGCGTATTTCTCGGAAAAAAAATCTTCAGCACTGACTTTGCCGTCGGAGCTCAAATATGCGTAGTACGCATCTGGAATTTGCTTCTTGTCCAGAAACTGCCGGTAGAAGGCTCTGAGTGTGAGCGTTTTGTGTGCGCTTTCCTCCTTTTCGATGGAGGCGACGATTTTGAAAGGGAGCGAGCCGTTATCCGTTTGAAAAGCGGAGAACCCCTCCCCAAGGCCACCAGGGCCGGCAAAAAGGTCAATTATTTTAATGGTGTCAGTCATTGATGCTTCGCCAAGATCACTTTGGCAGCTAGGATACCAGGTAACACTCTTTTTTCCAGGTCCAAATTACAGTATGACCGATATAGTTGATGCAAGAACTCGCTCAAGAATGATGTCTGGCATCAAGGGAAAGAATACTAAGCCAGAGGTCGTGGTCAGGCAGAGACTTCACGAGCGAGGATTTCGCTTTAGGCTACATCGCAGAGATTTACCTGGCTCCCCCGATATTGTGTTGCCTAAGTATCAAGCAGCAATCCTGATAAATGGATGTTTCTGGCACGGGCATCATTGTCGGTTATTTAAATGGCCCAGAACGCGGCCTGATTTCTGGAGGACTAAAATCGAGGGTAATATTCGCCGGGACAGACAGAAAATGTCTGAGCTCCACGGATTGAACTGGCGGGTATGTATGCTTTGGGAATGCGAAATAAAAGGTATGGGTGAAGATCACTTGAACAGAGTGATTGACAGTATATCGGAGTGGTTGATCGGAGAGGGCAGCGATCTCTCCATTCCCCATGGCAGAACGCAAGCAGTTCGCGAATAGGTAACAATCATCCAGTGGTACAACGATTGAGGGCGGCCAATGACAGTCAGCCCTTGGTGCCGTGGGGGTCTTCCGGCTGAGGCTTTATCATTCACGCGTCGCAAGGCATCAGTTGCGCTAGGTCTTCGGAACTGGCGGTGATGGTTTCCGCTCGATGGACAAGCTGTCACTCTGTGACTGCAGAGTTAGTTTGTCACTTTCATAAGGGCATGCTCTGTTGGTATTTGGGCCATGAGAGCGGCGGCGGTTATATCCTAAAAAATCCCGCAATGCTTTTGGGTACCTTCAGTTCTTATGCCTGCTGGGATTAACTCAACTGCCGATGTCGTTTCAGTGCCCGACAGAACGAGGACGCGGAAGCCCGGTAGACACCCTTGTCGCTAAGAGCCGCACGATCTGCGACGGTGGCAGGCTCTGCTACTGCGGCCAGTTGTAGGTTTCCCATCATGCATGGTTTCCCTTTCTCCGGCTGCGCCTGTATTGCGTAGGACCGCCTGCAATCGTGATTCATAATGCTATCTCGAATGATGCCATAAACGGGCATCCCCTGAAGCGCTGGGTGGGGGTATTCGTTTTCGAAGATGTCAGAAATTCTAGTAGTCATAGCGTCGGGGTTTTAGGGGCATTTCCTGTTATGGACTCACCGAGACAACGGCAAGGCGGTTTGTTTTTCCCGATCATTTTCGTGAAGCGCGCTTGCCGCTTCACGATCGGATGCGATTCTTTTCAACCTATCGGCGCCGAGCCAGGTGTTGTATTGGTTTCCTACGCCGAGCGCCCCGGCGACCAAGGGGAGATAAGTCCAATTCCCGCCCCTAGCACTGAGATAGCCCTGACCTATACTTAGCAGACAATCCGTCTACCAAACGCGAGTCATTGAGTGCCTCAGCTAGAAACCACCCACCGCGAGCTCTTGGATCTGCAGAGAGCCATGCTTGACGATCAACACTTTAAAAGTCTCTGCCTCGCACACGGCTTACCTTGGAGCCCGGCGGAGGGCTATGAGCCCCGGTGGTATGGCGGCCCTGCGCCCAAAGATGTAGAGCTGCTTTTTCTCATGGCTGAACTTGGACCGATTACGCCTACCGAAGCGAAGAAACTGTTGCCGGCAATCAATCATGACTCCTTTCTGCGAGATCGTAATCTCAACCTGCAAGAGCATTATTGGCGGCTCAACCTCAAGACGTTATGTAGCTATGTGTGGCCTGAAAATACTGAGCAGATGATGGAGAAGCATCTTGCCGGCAGCTGCACCTTCTGGATGTCGCTTCCGCATGGCTCCACGACGAAAAGCGTCCCAAAGCCTTTAATCGAGTATTTCTCCAATACTTATCTCCGGGAACTCCTCCGACTATTTCCCAACGCATTAATCCTCGCCGCTGGAGGCAAAGCGAGAGATCGACTTCGACGTCTCGGTGTCGACTATGAACACTGCTGGGCCTTTACCCGTCCAGGCTGCAATCGGCGTGAGGCGCATGAGTCACGGGCTGCTGCGGGTAAGGCTCTGGCTCCCGCTATGAACCACCGGTCTATCCGTGGAGAGGAGGGTGAATGGCGCTAACCCAGATGCAGTTGATCCAGTCTCTAGGGGAGTCCATGGCCTGGTTCGAGCGAGAATTGAATTGGGGCGTTCCGCCAACGGAACTAAGACATCTGTGCGGACGCATTGGCGAACTGTATACGGCACTTATTACCAACGGCCAGATGGCGACCCAGGTAAATCAGCACGGCTACGACGTGGTGAGTAGCGAAGGGGAGCGGATCTCAGTCAAGACGACAGCCATGATGGGTTCGAGCGGACATGTTTCTTTCAATGCCAACTCTTTGAGTCTGGTGGACCGAATCGTTGTGCTTCGTGTCAATACCGAAGAAATGCAGATCGAAACGCTATTGAATGCGCCTGTCGCTGAGGTCGCAGAACTGTTCTCTGAAGCGAACGGAAAATATATCCTGTCATTCAGCAAACTCGTCAAGTTTCACCGGCCGAAAAGCGAGCTCAAATGTCTCCGACAAGTGAGCTTCGAAGATTACACCGTGCGAGAAATTGAAAATGGTTCGATCGAGGTAGAACGATCCGGTGAGCTCCTCAGTCCAACCGCACCCGCCCTTCGAACACTCGCGAAAAAGCTCGGCATTCAGATGCTGAATGGCAACGGTAATCCGTATAACACGCGGCAGCTTGGGGATCAGGTCATCAAGTTTCTTAGCGCTGCGTAATCGGTGCATTTCCAGAAAAAAATCACGCCCAGTAGACTTTAGCGGCAACATCAAGAAGGGGTCGGTAATCAGTAGCATTATCGATCGAGCCGCTTTGCCAGCACCCGCCCATACATCCGCTTTATCACGAACGACAAGTGTCACGCTCCGCTTCTTTCTGGCACAGCGTGAAACTGCAGCCAGACATTCTGGTTGGGCAGCCTCTCGGGGAGGGTAGGTTGGTCGAGTTGCTCTCTGAGTACCGCACGCGGAAGCTCGGTATTACTGCGATGAATGCCACGAGGAAGACTGTGGCGCAGAAGTGACACCGTTGACTGATTTCTTGCAGAGAGCTTTTGGTCAAAGAATGACGCTTATTTAGGTGCGCTAGTTTGTGCTGTGGGAAACCTACCACTATGGTTAGGTTGCGGATCGATAAAAATCCGTGACCTTTGTGTGCTTCATCTAGTGGACCGATCATTTCCCCTGATCCCGACGAACCCGAGAGGACTCGCCTTGGGTAAGAAGCGCTGACCTAGCCGATGATGTAAGGAAAGACAGATGTTTGAGCTGTTAAAGAACACTGCACTTCGCGTTTCCCCAGTTGTTGCGGCGCTTGCCATGGCCGCTTGTGGCGGGGGCGGTGGCTCCTCCGGCGGCGGGGGCGAGCCAGTGGCTGTCGCGACGACTGTAAAACCGGGCGCTTTTGTAACGGAGATACGTTATGAGTCGGGAGGTGTTGATGAAGCCATTACGCTGCTGAGCCCTACCGGCAAGTTTGTGACAATAGTGAGTGAAATTGATGGAACCTTCGGCACGCTCACATTTCGCAGCAACAACACTTTTACGGGAGTCGGATCTTCCGTTTTTCTGGATGAGGTGTGGGAGTCAGTTAATGGCTCTCTGGAAGGTAGAGTGATCAGCTCAGAGAGCCTCACCGCTACGGCTACTAGCCCCGGCTTTACCTCCGGATCCTCATTCGTTCGCGAAAATACATACAGTGATCTTGGCGTGACGCTTGAAGCCATCTCAGGAACCTACGTGATGGTCGATACTACTTCAACGACGGTCACGATAACGTCAGACGGCGCAATCACGGGCCAAGACGACAGTGGCTGCACCTTCAATGGCAGTGTAACCATCCCTGATCCGCGTTATAACGTATTCGAAACGGTCTTTTCGGCCGCTAATTGTGGTGATATTCCCGGTGGAGCTTCCGGTGCTCTTAGAGATGGAGAATATCAGGCGTTGGGGGCTTATGATCCCGACCTTCTCGAGCTTGAGCTGGCTGGCACCGATGGCGACGTTGTGGCCTTATTTATAGGGTCCAAATAGCCAGCAAAATTATCCTGACTAACGCGCCGTAGGAGATGTCGAGTCGAACGTCTCCTCGGTACTACTACTGGTCGAGCTAACCCCTGGATTTATGACAGCATCTGAGCGGGAGTGGGAGTTAAATCTCTTTCATTCAGAACCTAGGAGGTTCTGGCTTCAATGAGAACCACCCTCACTACCCCCTCCACCCCCAAAAGAGTATAGTAAATTCAAAGGTCTCGGTCCCGGATCCAACACCAATCCAGGCGCATGTAGAGGTCTCTCATTTGTCGAGCTGAAATAACAGCACTTTAGCCGGCAAGACCAGAATGGGGGAGACGAATGGAAGCAGTACTCGAATTGTCGCAGGCCCTTGTGGAGCATTCCGCTTCGCATGTGGTCGTCATAGATGAAACTGGCCGTATTCGCTACGTCAATGCGGCGTGGATCCGGTTCTCACGGGAGAATAGGGGGCCGGTTGATGACTGGACCAATCAGAACTATTTCGACGTCTGCCAGCGATCGATAGACTCTGGCGACACCTCCGCCGCGCTGGCCCTGCATGGCATCAGGGCCGTCATCGAAGGAAAGTGCGATGACTTTACGCTCGAGTATCCCTGCCACAGTCCTGAAGAGCGCCGCTGGTTCCTGCTGAGAGCAATGCCGCTTCCGGAGGTCGGACAGGGGCTGGTGGCCCTCTATCACGACCGCTTCATGAGTGAGAGCGAACTGCGTCAGGCCAAGGAGCGCCTGGCCCTGGCGGCAGACGCCGGTCAGATCGGCATCTGGGAGTATGATCTCGAAACCCACAAGCTCAACTGGGACCACTGGATGTACAGGATCTATGGCCTATCTCCGGGTGTGTTCGATGGCGAGAAAGCGCTCTGGCTCAGAAGCCTGCACGAGGATGACCGGAGCCGGCTGGAAACGGACCTGGCACGCACCTTGTCGACGCATCAGCCGCTGGACAGCGAGTTTCGTATCCTTCGGCCGAGTGGCGAGATTCGTCACGTGCTCATCAAGGCCCAGGTGTCCTGGGATCGGGCGGGGTTCAGGAATCATCTGACGGGTATCTGTCTGGATATCACCGATCTCCGCCAGGCGGAAGCGCAGATGCTGGAGATGGCGTTCCAGGATCCGCTTACCGGCCTGCCGAACCGCGTGCTGTTCATGGATCGTCTGAGACAGGCCATCAAGATCAGTCAGCGCGGGCGCAGTTATGGCGCCCTGTTCTATATCGACCTGGACCACTTCAAACGCGTCAACGACACCGGCGGGCATAGTGCCGGTGATGAGCTGCTGAGGGTGATAGCTGCGCGCCTCAAACATGATATGCGCGATGAGGACACGCTATGCAGGATCGGCGGCGACGAATTCATTCTGCTCACGCCGGAACTCTCTCCTGATCACGCCACTGCCGCCAAACAGGCCAGCCTGCTCGCTGGCAAGATCAATGCGGCGGTGCAGCATCCAATCACGCTGGCCAGGTCCCGGGTCAAGATATCGGGGAGTGTGGGGATCACCCTGATCGATGGCGGGATCAGCAGCGCCGAGACACTGCTGGTTCAGGCGGATCTGGCCATGTACAAGGCGAAAGGGAAGGGGCGCAATACCAGCCATTTCTACGACGCGCAGCTGCAGGCCGAGGCCAGGCGTCGGCGCACCTTGGAGAAGGGCTTGAGGGCTGCCCTCGATTGCGGCGGTCAACTGCAGATCTTTTATCAGCCACAGGTATTCGAGACCATGGCCATTGTGGGCGCTGAAGCGCTGTTGCGTTGGCAGCATCCCCGCCTGGGTTCCATACCGCCCCAAGAATTCATCCCGATCGCCGAGGACTGCGGCCTGATCGAAGAGCTCGGCGACTGGGTCTTCAACCAGACCTGTGCTCAGCTGGCGAAATGGTCCAGTGAGCATCTGCCAGTCAAGATCTCAGTCAATCTGAGTGCCCGTCAGTTCCACCAGAGCGGCTGTCTGGCAAAAATGCGCAAGAGTATGAAGACCTGGCATGTGGAGGCGTCAAGTCTGAAACTCGAACTGACCGAGTCCGTCCTGCTGGAAAATACCGAAGATACCCTGGAAAACATGAAGCAGATGCAGCTCAGCGGCCTGCAACTGGTATTGGACGATTTCGGCACCGGTTACTCCTCACTGAGTTATCTGAAACGCCTCCCGCTGTCGACCTTCAAAATCGACCGCTCATTCGTTCGTGACATTCTCACGGATGCCAATGATGCAGCCATCGCACAGACCATTCCGACCCTGGCCGATGCCATGGGACTGGATGTCATTGCAGAGGGGGTGGAGACGAAGGCGCAGATGGAGATGCTGAGGGAAATGGGGTGTCATTGTTTTCAGGGGTTTTTGTTTCGGCCCGCGTTGTCTGCGGAGGATTTTGAGCGGGTGTTGCGGGATCCGGGGGTGTTGTTGGGGGAGGGGGTTTGAATGATGCGTACTGGAACAGTTTTTGAGGACCATCGCACGCAGGCTGTGCGCCTGCCTGCCGATACCCGATTTCCAGCTGGCGTAAAAAAGGTCAGTGTCCGAGTGGTCGGTAAGGAGAGGATCATTTCTCCGGTAGAGAACACCTGGGACAGCTTTTTCACGAGCACACCGCCGGTCTCGGAGGATTTCATGGCGGAGCGTCCATAAACATTTTCATCAAAACCAAAGGCAGGTATTCCCATGTGTGACACCAAAGATCCCCGTCCGCAGCGCGATATTCGCAGTGCTGCGATACCCCGAAATACGACGCTGAGCCTGGAATGATTTTTTGCAGGGGGCGTTTGGGCGTGCCGCTTGAGGCTATATCAGCTCTTCGCCTAGAACAAGAACCCCAGTCGACATATATGTAATTGATTTTTAGTAATTTATCGCTCACACCAACGATTGTTGTTAATCTGCTATCTCGGTGTTTCATCAGCATTTCGGCGAATCGCAGACGGCGAGCGAATTATGACAAATCAAGAGCGTAGGAACTTGTGCAGGCAGTTTGAGCTGCAATCGTATAAGCAGGTGGCTACCGAGCTGGCGAGCGGAAATACTGATAAGGTTTTGTGGGAAAAAGCCAGAGACACCAATGTTGCTTCCCGTGACGACGTAGACGCACGATATAAAAACTATCGGGCCAGGCTTCTGTTCCGAAAGCATTTGTTTCAATACCGAATGAGCTCGGCAGAACCCTTTTGCCAACTGGACATTCTGCTCCGTAGGATTGAACCTGTTCTTATTCGCGCCCATCAGCTTATCAAGCCATTAGATGGTATAGATTTTGCCCTCCCCGCTTTTAAAGAATTTCTAAGGCACGCGGTCTGGTGGGTACTGCCAGCTATTGCTTACGTCTGGTGTGTCGCGTTATTGAGTGATTATCGAAGCGTCGAATATCTTACGCGAGCAAGAGATCAGGGAGTGGGTGACCTCCTGTGGAATGTCGTCGGCTGTTTTGCATTTCTGATGGTCAGCGCAAGTATTCTCTTTGTACGACAAGACGCTGTGCAACGATGGACGGCAAAAGCAGCAAACCGGCTACTGTTAGTCACCGTGGACATTGGACTGCTGAGCTTCGGTATAATGTTTGGCCAAGCATGGGTTGAGATAGCAGGCTGGGAAGTGGCACAAGATGAACTCTCTGCCTGGTTCGTTTTCTTTGGAACCACAGTTGTTGTTATAGCCTTTGCTGCAGTAGCCTACTTGAACTGGGTTCTGTGGGCCTTAGCCGCGCTAGTCTATCGTCCCACTAGAATAAGCCCAGCGATGGCAGGGTTGCGCTGCTTGAACTGCTGGCTACGCCTGCTAGTCAGCGGAACGTTGATCGTGGTGCCGTTTAGTATTTTGCTGTCAGAAAGGTAATGCAGGACGGCGCCGGTGCCGCTTTAAGAAGCCGCAGCACTTTAAAAACGGATACTGGCCTCAGCGTGGGGCGCTCATGGGAGTTTAGAGTGTACGGTCGCGATCTCAAACAGAAGTGTCAATCCAGAACGGTACTAGCCAGGCGTCTCAACTTCTGTACTTCCGGTAGGCTTGGGCGATGAGAATGACAGAGCGAGATGTGCATGAAATTATCCGCGGTGGTGAAAGCCTCACTGTCGAGTTCAAGAGCGACGTCAAGAGCCTACCCGATCGGGATCTGGTGGCTGCCGTCATGGCGCTCGCCAATACAGAAGGGGGTGACTTATTCCTGGGTGTGGAAGACGACGGCAGGTTGACTGGCCTGCATGCGAACCATCGAAATCTTACCGCTCTGCCTGCGTTGATTGCCAATAAAACGAATCCTTCTTTAGCTGTGTACGTTGAAGGTCTGGAGCTTGAGGGGCAACCCATTGCCAGAATCAAGGTTCCAAAGTCTCGCCAGTTGGTCTCTACCTCTGACGGTCTGCTTCAACGCCGACGCCTGAAAATAGATAACACTCCAGAGGCGGTGCCTTTCTATCCCCATGAGTTTATCCAGCGACAGTCCAGCCTCGGAGTGGCCGACCCCTCTGCTCTGCCTCTGGACAATCTCGATGTTGAGGATATGGATCCGATTCAGCGCATTCGCATCCGCAACGCGATCAAGAAGTATGGCGGCGACCAGAGCCTGATACCTCTCGCCGATGATGAGTTGGACGGCGCGCTGGGTTTGACGGTGAGCGTGAACGGCCGGCTCCACCCTACCGTCGCGGGCTTGCTTTTGCTGGGGAAGGAAGCTCAGCTCCGGCAATATTTACCTTCCCACGAGGTGGCGTTTCAGGTGCTGCGCGGTACCGACGTTCTGGTCAACGAATTCTACCGCAAGCCACTGCTGGAGACCTTTGAGGAAATTGAGTTGCTGTTCCGTGCAAGGGTGGAGGAAGAAGAAATTCAGGTAGGCATGTTCCGAGTGCCTATCCCAAACTTTGACCGTCGTGCTTTTCGCGAAGCTTTCGTGAACGCGCTCGTTCACCGTGACTACAGTGCTCTGGGAGCCGTGCATGTGAAACTCGATGATGACGGTCTTGGCATTAGCAATCCGGGCGGTTTCGTGGAGGGGGTTAATCTGGATAACCTGCTCGTGGCCGCCCCTCGCTCCCGTAACCCCCTGTTAGCCGATATTATCAAACGCGTTGGTCTCGCCGAACGCACCGGTCGGGGCATCGATCGGATTTTTGAGGGCATGTTGCGCTATGGACGTGCCGCTCCAGATTATTCCATGTCTTCTTCCTACACTGTCGCCGTGCGCATGAGCGCGGCAGATGCAGACGCCGAGTTCCTGCGCATGATTGTCCAGCGTGAGGAGCAAACTGGTGTCGCCATGCCTATTGACAGCCTGATTATTCTCTCCCGGCTGCGCAACGAGCGGCGGTTAAGAACAGCGGACTTGGCCAGGTCCGTACAAAAGCCTGAAACCATGGTCCGAGGTGCTCTGGAAAAGCTGGTCGAGGCTGATATGGTCGAGGCCCATGGTATCGGTAAAGGTCGCACCTATACTCTGAGCGCAAAGGTCTATCAAGGGGCTGGCGAGAAGGCAGCCTATTTACGTCAGGCAGGATTCGATGCGATTCAGCAGGAACAAATGGTGCTGAACTTTATCGATACCCACGGCACCATTAAACGAGCGGATGTGATGGACCTTTGTCGTCTCGATCGGAACCAGGCTTACCGCTTGTTGACCAAACTGAAAGCAGCTGGGCAAATCAAGCAAGTCGGTGAGCATAAAGGGGCGGCTTATGACCGAGCATAAATACGCTCGGCGAGCATAAATACGCTCGGATTCGCCTGACTCACTAGCTGTAGAAGCCAGTAACCTGCACCCAGACTGCTGGACTCAAACCAGCTAATTTGTTCGTAGTAGCGGGTTAGGCAGGATGTGCTTGACCGTTGCTTGACTGGTGCTGTTCTGATCATCGACCTGCTGACGGCGTTTGGTATTGATAGCTAGATGTTGTAGTAAAATGGCTCGTGAACCTTGATTAGCCGATCCTGGAATCTCCATCAACCCTAGTCTCCCGCAGGCCTCACCCTTGTTTAGAAATAATGCTGCCTTGGAAAAACAGCTCGGAACGCTGAAGAAGTCAGAGCTTATTCGCGTGCTAACTTCGATCTATGGTCTCGATGCGCATATCGACAACCTTATAGACCGCCACATCTACAAGGCCATAAATCCGGGATCGCGCCAGAGTAATGATGCGCTAATCGCTCAGATCGACAGTCTTCGAGACGACGCCCACTTCATTAGCTACGGCGCCAGCTCGGCATTTGCTGCTCAGCTCGAAAGTCTGCTTGGCGAGGCGGAAGAACTCGGTAGCAGTGATCCTGACGCGGCGCTGACGGTCATCCAACTTTTCCTGAGCCTGCCCAATGCGTTATTCCAGCGAGTTGATGATTCTGACGGAAATCTCGGGGACGTTTTCAAATTTGCAATGCAGTTGTGGCTGAAGTTCGCAGAGCAGGTTCGTGCCGGAGATGCAGACGGCGCACCCTGGCTCAGCAAGATTCTGAGCTATGTCCATAATGACGGCTATGGTGTGTTCGACGACCTGATTTCGGCTAGCGGTGGTCTCCTGACGCCACAGGAGTTGCGGCAGCTGGCCTCGACATTCGAACAGGAATTGGCTCGGAGGCTCCGCGACGGCAGTTCGTCCGACGACAGCTATGCTGGCATCAAGGCAGCCCTGGGGCTGAGGGCTGTCGCCGTGGCGCTGGCAGATATCCAGATGTATGAAGCCAGCGTTCTGCTGCGAAGTCCTGAACCGAATACGCTTCAGGTCGAAGATATCGTTCGCTTTGCGCTTTCGATCGACGCACTGGAGCGTGTGGAATACTGGCTGGGCCGACCATTATGGAAAGCCGATCCTGGCAAGCATCGTAGCCTGCGCAATCAGTGGCTACAAAAGACAGGGCAGGCTGTGCAGCTTGAGAACGAAATGCGGGAGCTGTTTCGATCACACCCAACCCTTTGGAATCTCGAAGAGTGCTTACATTATATGAACGGCCCGGCTGTGCTCGAGCTGCGACAGGCGGTCGAAGCGCTCCCTGAGCCACCAGACAAACTCTACCAGCGGGTGCAGATGCTCATTCTGCTAGAGAGCATTGATGAGGCTGCGAGACTGCTGGTACGACATGCCGCTCAGCTTGAAAATGTCTACTTCGGCGCATTAACCGCGTGGATCGAACTGTTCTCCAGAAATGACAATCTGCTCGCCGAGGTCGTGTGCTATCGCGCACTGCTCGATGATCTCCTCAATCGTGGCTACACCAGGGCCTACCGGCACGGCGCTCGATATTTTAAACAGCTGCTGGCGCTGGATAAGGCCATCGCCGATTACGAAGGGCTTGTTGATGCTCAGACATATATCCGCAAGTTGCAGACTGCTCATGGCAGGAAACATTCGTTCTGGAAGGCTGCAGATCATCCTGCGAAGTAAGCGCTGCTGAGTCGAGCCTGAGTACGGGGACGGCCCTCGCGCCAATATGCTCAGGCGCTATTTGACGCCCCTCCGGTCAGCACTGGATAATGCCCGCACTTTTTCCCTCAGGGGCCCAGATGTCCGACGCTGCCCGTCTCAGAACCGAATCCTATCTTTTGGCCCGCAGGCAGCATCCTGCCTGGCTGCTGCTGGCGTCACCTCGCGCACCTTTGCTGCTGAGCTGTCTGCAAAGCCTTTTCACTGAGGGCAGTGGGGAAATTCCTATCGAAGATGCTCGCGAGGCGCTGGCCAGTATTCTTTCTGAGCATGCGAATGATGAAGCGATGGCGATCAACTCATCTGACTACAGCAGCGAAGCACAGAAAGAGCTTCGGGCCTGGGTTCGCAAGGGGCTGATCATCGAGCGCGACGGCTTGATCATGGCAACGGATGCGCTTGAAAAGGCGCTGACTTTCGCCAGCAGTCTCGATAACCGTCTTATGACATCGACGGCTTCAAGGCTGTCGACGGTCCAGCGCGAAATCGAGAATCTCGAATCGCGTCTCGATCCTGATCCCGCAAGTCGGGCGGCACATATCAGGCAACAGATTCAACGACTGGAACGCGAGCTGACCGCCATTGCACAGGGCGATTTTGAAGTGCTCGAGGGGCCTCGTGCGCAGGAGGGCATCCGTGAAGTCTATAGCCTCGCAACCAGTCTTCTTTCGGATTTTCGGAGAGTCGAAGATTCCTATCGTGAGGCAGACAAGGCTCTACGGCATTCGATCATCAGCGATGAGCATCATCGTGGGGAGATCGTCGACAAGCTGCTGGACAGTCACGATCATCTCCTGCAAACGTCTGAGGGTCAGGTTTTCCACTCGTTCCATCAGCAGCTCGGGCGCTCGGTTGAGCTGGATGCCATGAAGCTTCGTCTGCGAAAGATCTTGCGCAACCCGGCTACTCAAAAGGCGCTGACCCTGCCTCAGGCCAGCGAGTTGCGCTGGCTGCTATATAGACTCGTGAAAGACTCAGAACGGGTTATTCAGGCCCGCGCACGGAGCGAGCGTGATGTGAAAGGCTTTCTTGAAACAGGACTCGCTGCCGAGCATCACAGAGTCGGCCGTTTGCTCAACGATCTGCTGGGCGAAGCGCTGAGCATTGACTGGAGCAGTCAATCGGTGCGCCGAAGCCCCGCACCTCTGCCACCAATCCCGGTCGCCGTCGGTGCGCTCCCACTGTTGGAGCGTCTTCGCTTCAAGGAAATTGACGATACCGCCGAACAGTCGCTGGATCTGCAATTGCAGGACATGAATCTCAACGATATCGAAGACGATTTCTGGCAGGCTTTCGATGGACTCGATCGAGAGGCATTATTCAGGGGAACCCTCGAGGTGCTGAAAGTAACCGGGGCACCTATGAGCCTGGCTGACCTGGCCTCTCATCTTCCGCCATCACATGACCTCGAAACCCTGGCGCTCTGGCTGAGCATGGCCCGCGAAGCGGGGGTCGAGGTCGATGAGGCACTGGAGTCCATCGAAGTTATCGATCCTGCCGGCGGCGGATTGCGTTTCAGTGTGCCCAAAGTGGCATTGACACATGCTGCCCTCGCACCTATCGATTGGGACCTCTAATGACCAGCCTTTTTGATCGTATGACCCAACGTCCGGATGCCGAGGCGGCTGGGTCAGCCACTACTGAAGGACCGAGCCGCGACGAGCGGTCTGATAACGCGCCGGCCGTATCGGTCGGCGATTCGAATGTTGACGAGCACGGCGTTGCCTACACGCCGGTGAAGCTGAAGGCTGCCGTTCAGGAACTGCTGAAGTTCGGCCTGATCGAAGCTGAGCGCAAACCTAAGCTCTACCAGACCTTGCTGCAGCAGCCACAGGAGGTCGACCGTGTGCTCGAGCCTTTCGATCTGCGAATGCAGGTGGATGATATCCGTGGTCTGGCCATCCTGATCGTAGCCGAAAGCGCTATCGGCGAAACAGAGGGCGACGAATGGAGCCATCCGCTGGTGCGACGCCAGCGTCTGACGCTGGAGCAGTCGCTGATGCTCGCTATTCTCCGCCAGCAGTTTCTCGCGCATGAACAGGATGTCGGCATCGGCGCATCGGAGGCTGTAGTCGAGCTTGGTGAGTTGCTGCCACAAATCAATCTTTACCTGGGCGAAACCGGCAGCGATGACAGGGATCAGAAGCGCATGAGGAATCTGCTGGAGCACCTCAAGGGCCACGGTATCGTCTCTGAAATCAGCAGTGGCGACCAGGTGACTATCCGGCCGATAATCACTCACCTCGCGAACCCCGAGAACCTGCAGAGTCTCCTTCGCCACTTTCGACGTCGAAATAATACTGAGCGCACGAGTCCAGGGGACGAACCTGGAACGGGCGAGCAGGGAGCACCCCTCGAATGACCATGCCATCCACCCAGGCGAGTCTTGATTTACCAATCGATGACGGCAAAAGCTTTCTGCTGACCCATGTCGATCTGTTCAACTGGGGCTCTTTCGGAAACTGGCATAGCGCTGAAGTCGACCCTCGTGGTACGGCGCTCATCGGCCCGACTGGCAGCGGTAAGACTACGCTGGTCGATGCCCTCATGACCTTGATCACGCAGTCACCACGCTACAACCTGGCTTCGACCGGCGGACATGAGAGCGACCGCGACCTGATTTCCTATGTCCGCGGCGTGTCAGGTGCTGGAAATGGTCGAGGTAATGAAGATCATATTGCGCGGACTGGACGAACCACGACCGCCATCAGCGCACGTTTTCAGAAGGAGTCCCAATGCGTTCGTGTGGCGGGGCTGTTCTGGCTGGACAGCACGGCAGCCGCGGCGTCGGATCTCAAACGACTGTGGCTATTCGCTCAGTACGAGGCAGGCACGAACGAACCTTCGCTCACCGACTGGCTGGCCATGCATCATGAAGGTGGCAGTCGCGCGCTGAAGCAGCATGCCCGCGAAACGCCAGGCCTGCAGGTCAACGACAGCAAGAAGGCTTACCTGGCTCAATTGAGGCGCTTCTTCGAGGTCAGTGATAACGCCTTCGACCTGCTGAATCGAGCGGCTGGCCTGAAGCAGCTCAACAGCATCGACGAGATTTTTCGCGAGCTGGTCCTTGACGATCGCTCCGCATTTGCCCGTGCCGCAGAAGTGGCCAACGAGTTCGATGATCTCAGCGGCATACATTCAGAACTCGATACGGCACGGCGGCAGCAACAGGCCTTGCAGCCAGTTGCCGATCTACACAAAAAGCATCAGGCGGTCGCCGCTGAAATGGAAGGCAAGCAGACGCTTGCACAGATCCTGCCGCGCTGGTTTGCCGCCCAGGGGCTCGGGCTCTGGGAAGCAGAGGTCGACCGGCTGGTACAGGCTGTCTCGACCGGTGAGGCCCGGATTCAGCAGATAGCGCTGGACATAGACCGGCAGCAGGAAGAGGCGGACGCACTGAAGGACGTCTACCTCCAGGCTGGTGGGGCCAATATCGAGCAACTGCGTAGTCAGATCGGTCAGCAGGGTCGTTGGGTGGACGAGCGGGCTCGCTTCGCCAAAGACTACCAGCGCCTTGTCAGGAACCTGGGGCTGTCGGAAACGCTGGATGCCGAGAGCCTGTCAGCGAACCAGGCAGAGAGTCGGGCGCAGCTACAAGCGCTCGTAGAGCAGGCCAGCGAAGCAAAAGACGCCCTGTTGCATTGTGCCGTCGCTCATCACGAAAACCAGCGTGCGAGAACCAGCCTTACCGAAGAGATCGAGCGCATCAAAGCCCGTCCAGGCTCGAACATCGACGGCCGTTTCCAGGATTTCCGGAGCGAACTCGCCGCTGAGCTCAACATGGATGACGACGAGTTGCCGTTCGTGGCCGAGCTGGTGGAGGTGAGGCCCGAGGATAGTGACTGGCGGGGCGCTATCGAGCGTGCAATCGGTAGTCACCGCCTGCGTATCCTCGTGCCGTCTGCAGCCATGAAGACAGCACTCGGCTGGGTCAATGCACGGAATAACCGTCTACACATCCGGCTGCTCGAAGCGACCGCCCCAGCATCTCAGCCGCGATTTCTGGATGATGGTTTCACGCATAAGCTCAATTTCAAGGCGCACCACCACCGGGAAGCGCTCAAGGCGCTGTTGGCTGGAATCGACAGACATTGTGTCGACTCGCCTGAACGTCTTCGCCAGATCCGGCACGGCATGACGCGCGAGGGGCTGATGTCCGGTCGCAGTGGCCATTTCGAGAAGCGCGACGACCAGGCTCTCGACAGGGGCTGGATGACCGGTTTCGATAATCGGGACCGATTGCAGGCGCTGGCGGCTGAACTGAAGGAGCTGCATGGTCGCGAGCAACAGACCGGTCAGGCGCTCGACGCAGCCAAAGCCCGGGAGCACACGCTACAACATCGTATGCAGATGCTCGAGGATCTGAACGCGTTGACATTCGAGGGCATCGACCTTCCGGGTGCCCAGTCGGAGCTGGCGCAGCTCGAGTCACGCCTCGCTGCATTGACCGCCCCGGACTCTGATCTTGAAACAGCTCGGCATGAGTACCAGCGAGTGGCAGATATGCTGAAAGTTACCCGTGAAGCGAGCGCCAAAGAGAGCAACGAAGTGGCTGTGCTCGAGTCGCAACTCGATCGTGCACAGCAGCGCTGCTCGAGCCTCAGGTCTCGTCTGGGGCAAAGCCTGTCTGCAGAGCAGCAGACATTGGGTAAGACCAACTTCAAAGCGCTGGCAGCGCAGCATCTTGAGCATCTCGAGGATCTGGAGCGAACCGAGCAGACCCGTCTGAGCGAAGCGATCGACAGGTTGCGCCGCCAGGTCCAGGGGTTCGAACTCAATCTCACGCAGATGATGGGCAGGGCGCAGGCGGTCGATACCGGCGCGCTGGCCGAAGCGGGTACTGCCTTGCAGGATGTGCCGGCCTATCTGGAACGTCTTCGCCTGTTGACCGAAGAAGCCTTGCCAGAAAAGCTTGCTCGTTTTCTCGCCTATTTGAACCAGTCCTCCGACCAGGGGGTGACCCAGTTACTGAGCAGCATCATGAACGAGGTCTCGATTATCGAGGAGCGCATCGCCGACCTGAACGAGACGCTGCGAAGAGTAGACTTTCAGACCGGGCGATACCTTCGGCTGGTGCCGCTGCGGGTCACCCATGAGAGCCTGCGAACCCTCGAGCGCGCGCAACGTCAGCTTCGTGCCGATGCTTTGAAGGATGATCAGGGTGAAAGCCACTTCAAGGCCCTGGAAAATCTTGTGCGCCTGCTAAGGGATGCCAGTGAAAACAGGCGAACCGTGGGGGCAAGAGCACTGCTCGATCCACGCTACCGGCTGCAGTTCTCGGTGTCGGTCATCGATCGTCACAGCGACGAAGTACTCAGCTCGCAGCAGGGCTCGCAGGGTGGCAGTGGTGGCGAAAAGGAGATCTTCGCGAGCTACATCCTGATCGCCTCACTCAGCTACGCGCTTTGCCCGGATGGTGCCAACCGACCGCTATTCGGTAGCATCGTACTCGATGAGGCATTCTCGAAAAGCTCACACGCCGTCGCTGGTCGAATCGTGTCAGCCTTGCGCGAGTTTGGCTTGCATCCCCTGTTCGTCACGCCCAACAAGGAGATGCAGTTACTTCGCACGCACACCCGGTCTGCCATACTGGTTCACCGCAGAAACCTGCAATCGACGCTGACCTCGATGAGTTGGGAAGTACTTGAGGCACATGCCGAGGCTCGCCGGGGTGGCGAGGCGATTGCCGTGTCATGAAGTCACCTGGCGAGCTGGCGGCGCGCCTGGCCCGTCAGTGGGAAAATCCGGCTGTACGTGAGCTACGCCTGTTGCGACCGGATCAGTGGCCAGTATCGCTGCAAATTGGCGCACCTGTCAGCAGCTCAATCCTGACGGATCTGAATAGCGTGCGCGATCATGTTGCCGCATGGCGGAGCGTTAGAATCGGCGAGGTGCGCTGGGAAGAGAAGCGCTATCGAGGTGTCAGTGATCTAGTCACTGTGCCGATCCTATGGCAGCTGCATCGACCGAGTGAGTGGGTTGCGGCGGCGTCGGACCGAGCGATTCAGCTACAGTTTCGACATCTCGAAAGCGTGGTGGCTGAATGCGACGAGCGCTTTCATGCGCTGCTTGTCAGACGGCTTTCGTGGGTCCTCGAACGCAGCGCTGACGAAGTTGCCAGCGTAGGTAGGCTTGCATTGGCGCTGCGGCCGGGCGCCGCCGGCGGACGACCACTGCGAGCATTGGGGCATCCGGGTGTCGATAGCAAGTTCATCGAGCGTCATCGCAGTCTGCTGGTAGCCATGCTCGACGTCCTACACAATGGTGAGGTGAGCTCGCGAGGTCTGGAGGCCTTCCTCGATGCATCCAGCAGCGATGATCATTGGCTCATGCTCGCGGACCTCTCAGGGGCGCTCCTGCCTTTTGCGCAGTGCCGAGTGCCCGCGCGATCGCTCATGACGGCACCCTTGCCTGCAGATCATATTCTGATTGTGGAGAATGAGCAGTGTCTTCATGCCTTGCCGCGGGCTCCTGGCACGATCGCAATTCTTGGTGCAGGTCTCAACCTGAAGTGGATGCAGGCATCCTGGCTTTCGGATCGGCACGTGGCCTACTGGGGTGATGTCGACACATGGGGGCTCTCGATGTTGGCGACGGCTCGCCAATACCAGCCACGCTTGACCGCTCTGCTGATGACAGAGGAACTATTCGATTCGCTAGCTGAACGATACGCGGTGGTTGAGCCTACAACCATGCCATTTCAATCTGATATGCAGCTATCACAGGACGAGGCACTGCTTTACCAGACCTTGCTGGCTAGCGGCCGCGGGAGACTGGAGCAGGAGTTCATTCCGCCAGACCGGGTGGAGCGAGCGGTACTGGACTGGGTAGGGAAGAATTCCGTAGACCGCCTTCAATGAGATGATCGGCGATGGATTAGTTCCTGAAGCCCGCTGATTCAATGGTCGGCGTATATTCTGCCCGATCTGGACTGCTAGGTCCGAGTGCCCAACCCAACTAGCGCTTTGTATTGCTGCCATATATACTTGCCATATAGCAGCGATAGGAGCCAGTGATGCCTACTGGAAGCGTTTTCGAAAATAACCGTACACAGGCTGTGCGTTTGCCTGCCGACACCCGATTCCCACCTGACGTGAAGAAGGTCAGCGTGCGAGTGGTCGGTAAAGATAGAATCATTTCTCCCGTAGAAAATACCTGGGACAGCTTTTTCACGAGCACACCGTCGGTCTCGGAAGATTTTATGGCCGAGCGTCCATCGCAAACGCAGAGTGAGCGGGAGCCGTTCTAGTGCTCAAGTTCATGCTGGACACGAATATCGTCATCTATGTGATCAAGCGCAGGCCTATCGAGGTGATGGATACCTTCAATAAGCACGCCGGACATCTCTGCATCAGCTCGATTACGCTGGCGGAGCTGCTGCATGGCGCCGAAAAAAGCGCCCGTCCTGAACAGAATTTGGCAGTCGTCGAGGACTTCGTTTCGAGGCTGGATGTGCTTGATTACGGCGCCAGAGCAGCAGGGCACTACGGTAACATCCGAACTGTACTGGAACGCAAAGGGACACCAATCGGCGTGAACGACCTGCATATTGCTGCGCATTGTCGTAGCGAAGGTCTGGTTATGGTGACTAATAACCTGGGCGAGTTTGAGCGCGTGGACGGCTTGAGAACGGATAACTGGATCTAGACGAGCAACAGTACTGGTATCAAAACCGACATAAGGTATCCCCATGAGTGACGCCACAGACCCTGGACAGGAGAACGAAGTCATGAGTCTGGACCAGCACGACTCCGAAGCCTTTTTTGAAGCCTTGGTCAATCCGGTTCGCTTCAACCAGAAACTGATGGCCGCTTTTGAGGAGCATGATCAGCGCGTCACCAGTAAATGCGTGACTGCTGGAGATCAGCGCTTGTTTCTGCCACTCACGTCCATAACGCCAGTCAGAGATAGCTAGAAGCTCTCTGATCATTTTTGATAACGGTAGCGGCAAGAAACCACGGTCAGCGTGCTGTCATCCACGGCATAAACGAGTCTGTTGGTCTCATCTATCCGTCGTGACCAAAAGCCCGCCAGGTTCTCCTTCAGCGGCTCGGGTTTACCGATACCTTCGAACGGATTGCGCTGGGCGTCGTTAATCAATTTGTTGATTCGCTTCAGCTTCTTTTTATCTTGTCCCTGCCAGTAAACGTAGTCCGACCAGGCTTCCTTCGTTGATGTCAGTACTTCAATCATCGGTTAAACGATGCGCCTCCGTGCGCCCAGAACGGTATTGCTCGATAGACTTACTCAGGTGAGCCGCGTTCGCCGGGCTCTTCAGGAGATGGACTGTTTCCATCAAACCATTGAATTGGTCCAGAGACATGACTACTGCGTCGTCTGCGTCTCGTCGAGTGATGATGGTATAGTCCGCATCATCGACAACTTGATCCAAGACCCGCTTCAACTGGTTTCTTGCGTCAGAAAAATTCACCACTCTCATGCTATGCCTCAACATGTGCAAAATATTGAACAAGTATAACGTGTGCAATATGTTGTGCAAGTGCATCAGAATGCCCGCTAACTACGAGCAGCTAAAGTGGCGTCATCCGACGTGGGGTACGATACTTCCCGGGCAGTATCGTGCTCCCGCCAGAGGGCAACAACGAGTATCCTTAGAGATGACCCCTCAGTGACACGGCAGTGAGCAAGCTTAAATCCTTCGTAGTCGGCTTGATCGAGCTGCTCAAGCGTTATCCTGGCCTGATGGCCATATTCGGCTTCGCGTCCGGTGTCGCCAGCTATTTCCTGGTAGAAGGACGGGCGGCTTTCGCGCAGCTGTTCGCTGCCCTGATGCTGGTCAGCTGGATCTGGTTGATTCTGGAAAACAGGCTGCGCGCTGGTATCGCCAGGCGATTCGGTATCGACATACCGCCCGGCGGCATACGCTACGCCACTCAGATGGTGCATCAGGAAAGCCTGTTTTTCGCGCTGCCCTTTTTTCTCGTGGTCACCAGTTGGGATCATGGTCAGGCCGTGTTCACCGGGCTGCTGGTGATTTGCGCGCTGATCTCTCTCATTGACCCCATCTACTACCGCTTGCTTGCGCCGCGCCGATCACTGTTTGTCGTCTTCCACGCATTCGCGCTGTTTGCAGTGTTGCTGGTGGTCTTACCTCTGATTCTGCAGCTCACGACCGCACAAAGCCTGCAGTTGGCATTGGTGGTCGCGCTGCTGTTCAGTCTGCCCAGTCTGGACAAACTGCTATCGACTGAGCGCTGGTGGCGATTGCCGCTGCTTATCCTGATGCTGGTGGCACTGGCCGCTGGTCTCTGGCAGGCACGCAGCTGGGTACCGCCGGCCGCACTGCGGCTGACTGATATGACCCTTTCACAGACGCTTGATCGTGAACAGCGCAAACCCGGTGCCAGCCTTGGACAGATCGATGCCGCTACCCTCAAACGGGATGGGCTGTATGCCTGGAGCGCAGTGAGTGCACCTCGTGGGCTGCGCGAAAAAATCAGCCATGTCTGGATGCACGACGGTGTCGTAGTGGATAGCATCACCCTCGACATCAAGGGTGGGCGCAAGAGCGGCTATCGCGCCTGGACCCACAAGCTGAGCTTTCCTGCCGACGTGGTGGGACGTTGGCAGGTGCGGGTGACCACCGAATCAGGGCAGCTTATTGGCCTGACGCGCTTTACTGTAGTGGAAGGCAGGCAACATACACCGGAACCGGAACCAGAAGGGGAGCTGAAACCGGAACCGGAACCGGAACTGGAAGCGGAAGCGGAGCCGGAACCGGAGCTGAAACCGAAGCCAAAACCAAAACCAAAACCGGAACCCCAACCGGAACTGGAGCCGGAGCCGGAAATGGAGCTGGAGCTGAAGCCGGAGCCGGAGCTGGAGCCAGAGCCAGAGCTGGAACCGGAACTGGAACGCCAGGAACCAGTGGGCGAGGCTGAAGTGTTATTTGATCAACCGGAGACCTCCGACGGGGAAGATGTCGACGATCAACCGTCAGTGCCTGGCCTTCAGGAAGATTAGCGCTCAACTGCTGAGGGGTGCTGAACGTTGCAGTTTCCGGGCAGAACGCTGACAATCAAACTAGATTTTCAACGAGGCTCCCGAAGCGTTTTGAATCAGATGCCCGCTGAACGCAATCGCGACAGGCAAGCCGTATTGCAGCTGCTCGTCGATCACAAGCAGATCCTTGCTTCGAGATTCGGAGTTAAAGCCATCGCACTTTTTGGCTCGGTCGCGCGGAACGCCGCAACGGAGTCGAGCGATATTGACGTGCTGGTAGATTTTGACGGAGCTGCTAGCTCTAGCCGCTATTTCGGCGTTCAGTTTTATCTGGAAGATCTATTCGGCTGCATCGTCGACCTCGTGACAACCAAAGCATTGAGGCCGGAGCTGCGACCTTATGTCGAACGTGAAGCAATCCATGTTTGACAGCAATGGCAATTTGGCCGCCAAACAGTAGCCACCTTTTTTTCCCTTTGCATCAACCCGATCGCTCAATACAGTTGGACACCTGGCGCTGGTCATCCTGCTCAAATCGAGTGCTAAATGCACATTTTAAACCTGTTTGTGCGCATTGCACGATTCGGCTAGACTGTTCCTATACAAGACAGGAGCGTCCAGATGTCTGCACTTACTCAACCAACCCCTACGCCGGAAGCCGTTCTGGCCAAGGCGGTACTGCGCGCAGCAGATCAACTTGGTCTCAAACAGACTCAGCTGGCGGCAGTGCTCGGTATGCATCGCACGGCAGTCAGCAGGCTCAAGCAAACAGCTTCGCTTTCCCCGCAATCGAAGCAGGGCGAGCTGGCCTTGCTGTTGATCCGGCTTGCCCGGGCTCTTTTTGCCTTGACCGGGGGAGACAAGGCGTGGATGCAGCATTTCATGAGCACGCCAAACTCGGTGACGGGCGGGGTACCGGTTCAACAAATCGAAAGCATTCAGGGCTTGCTCACTGTGCTGCAGTTCGTCGACGCGATCAGGGGGAAAGTTTGACGAACAACGCTGCTGATATCTGGGATAGCTCGCAGGGTGCCAGGCAAATACGGCCTCTGAACGGCAAGTTGTATCGATTGGTGGAAAGTCAGGAACAGATCGCTACGCTGGGCTATGTGGATACTCTGGAAGAACAGGCTTTGCTCGAAGAGCTGCTTGAAACAGCGAAACCGGCCCATCGTTTCGCTGAAGTCGAGGAGCAGGCAGAAGATCCTGGTTCGCTTCATTATCTGTTGCTTACACCATTCCGCTATCCGCCGCTAAAATGGGGTTCGCGCTTCGGTAGAACTCACGAACAGGGGATATTTTACGGCGGTGGTGACATCGACGTCACACTTGCTGAGTCCGCCTATTACCGTTTTGTCTTCTGGTTTTCGATGTCGGCTGCGCCGATCAAAGATAGTATTCGCACGAGTCACACATTATTTTCGGCACCCTACAGCACTCAGCGCGGTGTGCAGATTCAGCGTCCGCCATTTGATGAATATATGACCGCGCTCACGCACCCTTCAAATTACAGCCAAACCCAGACCTTGGGTTCGCAAATGCGTGAGGCAGGTGTGGAGGCCTTTGAGTACTGCTCGGCTCGCGATCCTTCTCATGGCTTATGCGTTGCGCTGTTCACACCAGCAGCTTTCGAATGCAGGAAGCCCGATTCGATGCAGCAGTGGTTCTGTGAAGTCAGTGCCTATGCGGTGTCTTTCAAGCAGCTCGCCGAACGGGAAGTCATACATTTTCAGCTGGAAGATTTTCTGGTGGATGGGACGCTGCCGCTTCCCGCCTAGCTACGGAGTACAGGCTGACTCGACCCTTATGGGAGGTCGAATTCTGGCCTGATGGCATTATTCGGCTTTGCTTCCGGTGGTATACTGCCTCGTACAAACGGTTGAAAACTGCCTGTTCTTCTCACGAGTACGAGATGTCTCAATTGATAAATCCCAGCCCATCTGCCCAACAGACGCCTGATAGCCGGATTATTCCGATGGTGTCTTCGGAAGATCAGACACCTCGCCTCAAGCTCGACGCGCGACCGAAGGTGCTCAGCATCATTCCTCCGATGACGCAGCTCAATACGCCTTATCCATCAACGGCGTATATCACTGGCTTTTTGCGTTCACGCGGGATCGATGCGGTACAGGATGATCTGGCCCTGGCGCTCGTTCTGCGCATGTTCAGCGCAGAGGGGATCAGGGAGTTGCACAAGGCAGTGACGGCAGTGACGGCCTCCGTGGCCTCGCCGATCCTGGAGTCCTTCAGCGAGCAATTCGATCAGTATCGGGCCACCATCGAACCTGTCATCGCGTTTTTACAGGGCCATGATACAACCCTGGCGCACCGTATTGTCAGCCGCCGCTATCTGCCAGAAGGCCCTCGCTTTGATTCACTGGACGTCTATTTCGACCCAGATGGTGGTGATCCGCTGGGCTGGGCATTTGGTGCGCTGGGCGTGCAGGATCGCGCACGGCATTTCGCTACGCTGTATCTCAATGATCTGGCGGACGTCGTCAGGGACGCGGTTGATCCGCGCTTTGAATTCGTACGCTATGCCGAGTCTCTGGCCCAGAGTCAGGCGAGCTTTGAGCCCTTGGCCAAGGCCCTGGCTGCGCCCTTCAACTTGCTCGATGAATACCTTGATGAGCTGGTTGTTAAGCTGCTCGCTCGCCATGCAGCTGAAGACCAGGCGCTGGTTGTTCTCCTCTCCGTACCATTTCCCGGATCCGTCTACGCTGCATTTCGTATCGCCCAGTCCGTCAAGCGTGTAGCGCCCAATGCAATCACTGTGCTTGGCGGCGGCTATGTGAATACGGAGCTGCGCGAACTCGCAGAGCCCCGTGTATTCGATTACTTTGACTATGTCACGCTGGACGATGGCGAGCAGCCACTCCTTTCCTTGGTAGAGCACCGCTTCGGCTCACGCCCGCGTGGAGGACTGCAACGGACCTATTTGCGTGAGGAGGGGACAGTTCAGTTCATCAACGCAGGCGATCCCGACGTCCCCTTTGCCCATGTGGGGACGCCCACGTGGGATGGCTTGCCGACCGATAAATATCTGTCGCTGCTCGATATGCTCAATCCGATGCACCGGCTGTGGTCGGACGGGCGTTGGAACAAGCTGACACTGGCGCATGGCTGCTACTGGAAGAAGTGCAGCTTTTGTGATGTCAGCCTCGACTATATCGGGCGCTACGAGACCGCAGCGGCAAGCACACTGGCCGATCGCATCGACGCCATAGTGGCTGAAACTGGCGAGACCGGCTTTCACTTTGTGGATGAGGCCGCGCCGCCGAAGACTTTGCGTGCCTTGTCGAAGGAATTACTGCAGCGCCAGCGCACCATTTCCTGGTGGGGCAATGTCCGATTCGAGAAATCGTTTACCCCGGACCTGTGCCAACTGCTGGCCGATAGTGGCTGCATAGCCATCTCGGGTGGACTGGAAGTGGCTTCGGATCGCTTGCTGCAGTTGATGCAAAAGGGCGTGTCAGTCGCTCAGGTGGCCAGGGTCACGAGTGCCTTCACGGATGCAGGCATTCTGGTCCATGCCTACCTGATGTATGGTTTTCCGACTCAGACACTGCAGGAAACGGTCGATGCACTGGAATATGTGCGCCAGTTGTTTGCCAATGGCTGCATACAGTCGGGCTTCTTCCATCGCTTTACCTGTACGGTGCATTCACCAGTTGGTCTGTCGCCAGACGACTACGGCATCCAGCTCAAGTCACTGCCGCCCGGCACCTTTGCCAAGAATGATGTTGGTTTTATTGATCCCACAGGGGTTGATCACGATGTCCTGGGTCAGGCGCTGAACAAGGCACTCTACAACTACATGTATGGCATCGGCCTGGATGAAGATGTGCGTACGTGGTTTGCAGAGGTTCTCCCGCAGCGCGAGAAGCCACGACATGGAACCCGGCGCGGATCACGACGTGGCAAGGATTCGTCAAGGGGCTCTACGTACAATGCCGTGCCTCGGACAACCGTACCGCCTGACTTTATCGAGCAGGCGCTGGCAGGCCGGCTGGGGACATGACATGAACTCACCGGATTGGTGACGTCAGGATGAAGGATCGTGTCTACTCATCACGATCACTGACGTCCTCCAAGAGAACGACCATGTTGGCAGAGAGCTTTTTACCTTCTATGAACACGTCCTCGATCTCGCCACGCACGTAGACGCGGTCGCCGATCTCGACATCATCTGCCGCCCTGTCGTTGTCCATGGGGTTGTACTCCATTTCAGACGTATCAACATGGATGGTTGTGCCATCAGCGACGACAACGAATTCTCTCCCTGAAATACTCTCTACCCGACCTTTCCTGGCCACGAAGGCGCCCTCCGGTCCCAATTCAGCTGACTGGGCAACTTCGTCACTCTGCAGCTCGTCATTGCCGAAGTCGTCGTCAAGGCTGCTGCCGAGGTCGTTGCCAACCGAATCGGACTCGAGCTCTTCAGCCACAGCTGCACCAATGCTGAGGGACAGTAGACTGCTGACCAGTATGGGTTTGAGTATATGGAGTTTCATTGTGTGATCCTCGCTGAGTGTTCATGTCCTCCGGATTCGCCCGAAAGTTACAAGGACTCGCAGCAAGTACTGCGCCAGGAGTAGGGCACTGCTCGCCAATCGGTGTGCTAAGAGTGATTTAGGGGAGAGTGCGACTGCCGGTTCCGCACCACAGATGATGTAAGGTTTGCGAGTATGTTGTAGAACGCTCCGCGGACCTCAGGCGCGCGAAGGGGCATGGCGCAAACGCACCGGAACCATAGCTGGTCCCGGTTTCCCCGATAGCGCCTACTCTTTAAGCCCAGTTGTGATGACCACGGTAATCTTGTCTGGATCGCTGTTTTCCAGCATTTCAACGCGAATCCCCGTCAGTCTTGACTCTACGTAACTAGCTTCTTTCTGAGCAAGCAACACCGTGCCTGTACCGTTTCTCCCGCTCAGCATATGCATCGCAAAACGTTTGGTCAGTGGATCATTTTTGTCATGTGGATACGAAATAAAAACAGGGCCACCATCCTCTGGGTTATCGGGATCCCACATGGAGGAATTAATGATGATGGTCGACAAACCATTGCCGTCGAAATCACTGATTCTCTTCAACTCAAACCGTGTTGTCTGGCCGTCGAAAAGAGCAACTTCATTTTCCGGGAGCCAGTCTTTCAGGTAGTAATTCGGCGCAGACAGGTAAGGCGAACCGTGACCTCTATTGTTCATGACGGTACCAATGTCCGGCCTACTCAGTGTAATTTTCCGCTGCCTTTCACCCTTACCAACGTGCATCGTGATGGTTTCCCACTTCCAGGTGGAATGTCCCAGCCCCAGGGCGTGTCCCATTTCGTGGGCAGCGACGTCGTGTTGAAATGAGCCAAGACAGCCCATGCTGGTATTTACTCGGTTTGTATTCACATTGAACACATAATCATTCGCTACACGACCGTGCCCGGTATAGATAACGTTTAACCGACCTCTTGAATTGCGCATCCAATATTCAGCTGCAGCGCTCACCATCTTCTCGCCGCGCCCTCTGTCTTGCGAGCCTGATTCACCTTTGCACGACATGTTGAGGCCCACCTTATAGGTCCCTGTTCGCGGGCGCTTCGGGGGTAGGGTATTGCCAATACCGCCTGTCACATCAGAGCCGTCAGAGACCTGAACGTGAATCGTGTGCGATACGGTAGTCATCAGACCTTCGGCATCAAGAAGACTGGCGTTGATGACATAATCGGTGCTTTCGGTAGGATGAAGCGTCAACTCACCAGATGGCGCAACCGGACCAATGCCGGGGGTAATGGTCAAAGACTGCAGTGAGGCCGACGCAAGGGTCGGTACCTGCCAGGACAACTTGACGGCCTGACCCACTTGAATCTCATCAGCATCAACATTGAATTCGATGTCCAGGCCACTATTCGACACGCTCAACCATCCCAGCTGTTCGGACGCATGAATAGTTTCGCTGTCTTGGGATTGTTCTTCTTCGACCTTGACGCGGACCTTTCCGGACGCCAGATCCTGATATCGCAGTGTCGCTGTATCGGGGCCCGCAAAGGTTTGTATGCTGGCGAAAAAATCTGGATCGACCATGGCTTTGTCAAACTCGATGTCCTGCCAGTCAGTGCCCTTTTCGCTTTGTGTCAGTCCAGTGTTGAGGCTATAGCCATCAATAGAGCCACTGCCTTGCGCGAACGCCACGTAACTCGCCGTCTCTTCCAGATGGCGGCCGTCACCAAGATTTCGTTGTTGATTGGCTTCTTCTTCCTGCAATCTCACGTCGAAGCTATTGACCTGAATATCGCGAAGGCGGACTGCGGTCGCTGCCACCCCTTCATCACTCGTCTGCTGAACGAACACGATGGGTGGGCTATCAAATTCACCCACCAGATTCACACTCTTCCAGCGATGATTCAGATCTTCAATCCGACCAGCGGTCACCTCTAGTCCACCCCAGTTGTGAGTGCCAGGTTCCATGGCCAGGTATGAGATAGTCTCCGTCCCGTGGATACCATCCTGATAATCCCATTCCTTCAGTAGAAACTCGAAACCATCCTCGGTCACGTTGCGCACTCGTACACTCAACGGCTCCGGGTCATTTGCTGAAGGAGGCCCCATCAGGATGACTGGCGGGGTTCTGAAGGCAGCATCAAATCGAACGGTTCTCCAGCTATTATTGTCCGCCTGTTGCACAGTGACCCGATCGAATACGACCGGCTGAGATGCTGACGTCGATTCCACTTCTGCTGCCGCGAAACCACTCAAACCCAGAAAAATTGCTGTCGAAACTCCGCTGATGGAGGCGCTGGCTCTCCTCTCATTGAGCGTTTGAAATTTAGTCATGACGATTGCCTTGTTCTGGTTAACTTCAACATGGTGTATGAAGTCAGGTGTTAGTCATGACGGGCATTCTATTTGCGGGAGGAGACGCGAATTTGTCTTTGAGGGCCTAAATATTGTCTTCACGCGCCAGCTTTCGGAATCTGTTAACCAGTTCACTGTCGATCAGTTCCCTGTTAGTGATGAGCGGGTAGAGCCGGTGGGTGCCGTGGCTCTTGCCGAGCTCTACTGAGTTGACATATAATATGTCACTAATCTATGACATTCTGGTGTTGCATGAACGCTGACTTTTACGCCTCTGATATGGTGTCACCCGACAAGCTGGCCAGTTGTCTTCGCATCACCAAGGAAGAACTTGCCTGCTCTGTTGGCCTTGCGAAGGAGACGCTGTACAGGAAGAATCGCTCCGAAAGTCAGAAGGTTCAGACCCGTCTTCGCGAAATGACTGATGTCATTAATCGCGTGACGCCCTGGGCTGGCAGTCTTGCGATGGCCTTTGCGTGGTATCGGTCTTATGGCATTCCAGCTTTTGGTGGCATGACGCCGGAGGATGTGATCAAGGCGGGTAAGAGCGAAGCGCTGCGCGAATATATCAGTGCAATCAATGTGGGTGGCTACGCCTGAAGGACCTCTGGATTCATTTCAGCGGGCGGGTATACAGGGCTATCAATCCACGATGGTCCTACGAGCCGACTTCTGGTGCCGGCGCGGCACTCTTCGGCGGACGCTTCAATCCGCCGGGCACCCCGGCCCTCTACACATCATTGCGATTCGAGACAGCATGGCTGGAGGCCCAACAAGGCTTCCCTCTGAAGTCACAGCCGCTCACCATCTGCACATACCAGGTCGATATCGAAAACATCCTCGACCTCACGGACCCGACGACATGCGGTCGGCTGTCAATTTCGCAGGATGACCTGGCGTGTGCATGGCGTAGCCTTCACGATGACAGATTGCCTGTCCCGACCTGGGAGCTTGCCCGGCTGTGTAATGCCAATAGAACGCGCGGGATCATCGCGCCGAGTTTTGCAGTTGGGGCTGGGCCACAGGATAGGAACCTCATTCTGTGGCAGTGGTCCGATAGCCGTCCGAGCCAGGTGGTGGTCATCGATGATGAGGGCAGGCTGCCCAGAAACCCAGATTCCTGGCACTAAGCCCAGCTCTCACAACAGGAACCACATGGCCCTCAAAGCGACGATCTTCAAAGTCACCCTCAACATCGCCGACATGGATCGCCACTACTATGCCGATCATCAGCTGACACTGGCACGGCATCCGTCTGAAAAAGATGAACGCATGATGGTGCGGGTGCTGGCATTTGCCCTGAACGCCAGCGAGCAGCTGGAATTCACCAGAGGCCTGAGCAGCAGTGACGAGCCCGATCTGTGGCAGAAAAGCCTGAGTGACGAGATAGAACTCTGGATAGAACTGGGGCTGCCTGAGGAGAGCCGCCTACGCAAAGCGTGCAGCCGCTCGAGACAGGTCGTCCTGTACACTTACGGCGCTCGCGGCGTGTCGCTCTGGTGGGAAAAAAACAAGGCAAAGCTCGCCCGCTTCAAGAACCTGAGCTGCGTCAACCTGGATCCGGAGTCTACTGAGCAGCTAGCCGGTCTTGCCCAGCGCGCCATGAATTTTCAGGTGACCATCCAGGACGGCGAAGTCACCTTCAGCAATGAGTACGGGCTGGTGGCGTTAACGCCTTATTTCCACCAGGGATAGAAGCTCGGCATATCCGTGGAGGACTTCGATGTGAACTCCGGATCCCGCTTTTCAAGAAACGACTTCACGCCTTCCTTACCATCCACCTGGCTGGTGTAGAAAATGGCCAGTGAGTCGACATTATGGGCATCTCGCGGGTGTGGCGCAGCCGACAGTCTCAGCATCATCTGTCTGGCGAGCGTAATGGCGACCTGGGACTTCCCGGTGATTTTTCGCGCCAGTTCGTAGGCCGCTTCGAGTAGATCTTCAGGGGCGTGCACGGAGCGCACGAAACCAGCTTCCTTGGCCGTATCAGCATCGATGATGTCGCCTGTATACACCCATTCCAGAGCCTGGCTGAGACCAACTATTCGAGGCAGAAACCAGCTGGAACAGGCCTCAGGCGTGATACCGATTTTCTCGAACACAAAGCCGATCCTGGCTTTCTGCGAGGCCAGGCGAATATCCATAGCGGCCAGCATGGTGGCGCCCACACCGACGGCGGCGCCATTAATCGCAGCAATAACTGGTTTCTTGCACTCGTAGATGCTCAGATTGACCATGCCGCCAGTGTCGCTGACGCCCGGAATGTTGAAGGTATTCTGCATGTCTTCGACGCTGGGCTGCTGGCTTTCGTCAAGACCAAACACATTGCCTTCGCGTGTCAGGTCCATGCCGGCACAGAACGCGCGTCCCTTGCCGGTGACAACGATCACGCTCACGTCATCGTCATCACTGGCCCGGTTGAAGGCGTCGACCAGCTCACCGGCCATGTCTACCGTAAAGGCATTCATCTGCTCCGGGCGGTTCAGGCTCAGCGTCAGGATCTTTTCCTCTACCTTGTATTCCAGCGTCTTGTATTGCATGGCGTAGCCTCTTATTTGTTATGGCGTTCGGTCAGTGGAAACTGCTCGGCACTGCGTTTGTGCTGTTTGTCGATCGCCTGATGATATTCCGCAACCAGCTTATCGACGAGCTCGCCAGCGCCTTGCACCTGTTCAATGGAGCCCACGCCCTGGCCGGCGGACCAGATATCACGCCAGGCTTTCTTCTCTGCGCCTTTCTCGCTGGTATCCATGTCGAGCTCGCTGCCGAAATCCAGCTCGGCTTTGGGGCTGAGGTCGGCCGGATCGATACCCGCGTCTTCAATGCTCTGACGCATGAAGTTGGCGTTCACCCCGGATATCTTCGGCGTATAGACAATGTCTGCGGACTGGCTGTCGATCAGCATCTGTTTGTAGTCGTCTGTGACATTGGCTTCTGTGGTGGCCAGAAATCGGGTCCCCATGTACGCCAGGTCGGCGCCCATCATTTCGGCGGCTGCGATATCTCGACCATTGGAGAGACTGCCTGCCAGCAACAGGGTCTTCGTAAAGAACTGTCTGATTTCGGCGATTAGTGCAAACGGGCTGGTGGTGCCAGCATGTCCACCGGCGCCGTTGCAGACGGCAATCAGGCCATCTACGCCAGCGTCGGCTGCTTTCCTGGCATGGCGCGTGTTGACGACATCATGAAAGACGATGCCGCCGTATCCATGCACCGCTTCGACAAGGTCAGCGACGGCGCCCAGCGAGGTAATGACCAGGGGGACTTTGTGTTTCACACAAATCGCCAGATCCGCCTGCCAGCGGGGGTTGCTCTTGTGGACAATCAGGTTGACACCGAACGGCGCTGACTTTCTCCCGGTTTCGGCTTCCCAGTCCGACAAACGTGTCTTGATGTCCACGACCCAGTTTTCGAAGCCCTCGCTGGTGCGCTGGTTCAGCGCAGGGAAGGTCCCCACTGCGCCGGCTTTGCAGGATTCGACCACAAGCGCCGGGTTACTGGCTATGAACATTGGGGATACAATTAGAGGCAGCCGTAATCGGTCTTTGAACTGAACGGGTAAAGTCATAACGATCTCACAAGTAAGAACAGGCGAATGACAACAGCGCTCATCGGCCCAGAATGCCACGAGCGACCACTTCTTTCATGATCTCTGATGAACCTGCATAAATGGTCTGGACTCTGGCATCGCGGTAAAAGCGCGAGATGGGGTATTCGTCGGTATAGCCATAGCCGCCGAATAGCTGCAGGCATTCATTGACCATGGTCACCTGCATTTCCGTGGCGGCCAGCTTGAGCATGGCCGCATCCTGCACCGTCATGGTACCTGCCTGGTATTTCAGCATGTGTTTCTCCAGCAGCGCCCGGCACATTTCCAGCTCGGTCTGACACTCTGCCAGCTTGAACCGGGTGTTCTGAAACTGCGCCACCGTGCCACCAAAGGCTTTGCGCTCTTTGACGTACTCGCAGGTGATATCCAAAGCCCCTTGCGCATGGCCTATCGCCTGTACTGCGCAGCCCAGACGCTCTCTTGGCAGCTCCTGCATTAGATAGGCAAAGCCTTTGCCTTCCTCGCCCAGCAAAGCATCTGCCGGAATAGCCATATCCTCGAAAAACAGCTCGGCGGTGTCGCTGGAGTGCTGGCCAATCTTGTGTATCGGCTTGCCCGTCGAAAAGCCCTCGAGGCTGGTATCGACCAGGAACAGCGAAATACCCTTCGCACCGGCTTTGCTATCTGTCTTGGCGCAGACAATGATCATGTCGGCCATATTACCGTTCGTTATGAAGGTCTTCGAACCGTTGAGAATGTAGTGATCGCCGTCTTTCACGGCAATGGTACGCATGCCCGCCAGGTCGCTACCCGCGCCGGGTTCAGTCATGGCCAGCGCAGTCACGACTTCGCCGGTCACCATGGGTGGCAGCCAGCGCTCGCGTTGGGCTTCGGTGCCAATGTGAAGTATGTAGGGGGCCACGATATTGGCGTGAATGTTGTAACCAGTGGCCAGGGCATGCAGGTTCAGGCGGCACATTTCTTCCTGAATCATCTGGCACACATCGAAACTGGCTTCTGCTGCACCGTACTGTTCCGGAAAATCGACCAGTAACAGGCCGGCGTTGCCCATGGTGTTCCACATGGCCCTGGGCATCTCATGGTTCTTTTCCCAACTCTCGTAGTGGGGCAGTACTTCCTGCTCCAGAAAGCGCAGCACCATGTCTCTGAACATCTGGATTTCTTCGGAGTCGACACTTCTGGATTCGGTCATACATTTCTCGCTATCAGTCTAATAATGAGTCGGAGTATTGCGTCATGGCGCAATTGAAACAATGATGGATTCAGTCATAAGTAGGCATATTCGGACATATTGAGCGGCGCTATCCGCGTTTTTTTCGCTACAATCGACGTTGTTCAAAACTTATTAGCGAAAGCGGACATACCAAGCAGTGATCGGAGAATGGCTGCGGAGGCTCGCGTGAAAGCTGATCCGGCCAGCTCAGCTTTCGGACCTCACGACTGATAGCACACTCGATTCCGGCCAGTTCTCTTGGCTTCATACAGCCGGTCGTCAGCTTTTTTGATAATGTCGTTGAGACTTGCCCCTGGCTTCAATTCGGCGAGTCCTGCACTGAAAGTAATATGAATCCGAGCTGAGTCAGCATCGATTGCCAGTTCCTCGACCGCTTGACGCAATCGGTCCGCAATGATTGCCGCCGCTGGAAGCGCCGTACGTGGCCAGGCGATCAAGAACTCTTCACCGCCCCACCGGGCCAGTAGGTCATCGTCCCGTTTCAAAGTGGCCAGCGTCTTCGCCACCGTCTTCAGTACGGCATCACCAGTGTCGTGACCGTAGTTGTCGTTGATCGCTTTGAAATTGTCGATGTCCAGAAGCATGACAGTTGCTGCAGAAGATTGTGTCTCCAGGGCCAGCTGCAAAGCACCGAGAACCTCACGACCGTGTCGTCGATTGTGTAGACCTGTCAGCTCGTCTGTGCGGGCTCGGCGTTCCAGTTGCGACATCACCTCGCTCAGTTCGGCCTGGGTCTTTTGCAGGCTGAGCTTGGTTTGCCTGGCTTTGTCCCGACTTAGACGCATCGTACTGCCCATCATGGTGAGATATAGGCTCACGAAGATAAACGCGCCAAGAAACAGGGTTTCGCTCACGACATCGATGGGCTGGTCGAACCAGGTGTAAGCCACTGCGATGGCAAGGAGGTAGCTGAGTGATGCACTCACACAGAGTATGAGTCCCTCTTTCCAATTCCCGATGAGCGCGACGAAGGCGCAGGTCATCAGAGCACATACAAGCGCCACCGCCCGATGCTCGGCCATCAATAGTGTGTAGAGTGTAAACATGACCAGCCATGCGGCCAGTTGAAAGACTGTTTGCCAGTAAATGAAGCGCTGACTGATTCGCCTGACTCGAAGAATCAGGGTGTAAGCCAGAATATTGATAATCACAATGAACAGGTACAGATAAGCCAGTGGCGCAACCCCGAAAGGTTTGAAGCCCATGATCATGGCAATGGCTGCCAAGGAGTACGGGACATGGTAACCAATGAAGGCCATGAGTACCGAAGCTAGTGCTGGATGTCGACGAACGTCGCGAGTATGCGGGCGCTCTGGATCGACGGCAGCGAATTGTTCTGTCCAGCGAATGAAATCGCCCATACTACTCATGAACCGCCCCATGACTGGTGAAATGCACTGTGAACCATTGCTGTTGATTCTTCTGTTGCCTGGATACTTTAGAATAGCGGATTTACACAATATCGTCGGGAGTCTGAGAAGTGGAAGATGAGTGCTGAGTATCGACTGTCTGACCGGCTGACCATTGCCAGCTACTTTGCCAGAACTCACCTGGCGAACGGCCTGTCGATGGGGGCGCGAGAAGAAGAGATACTGCGTGACACCGGACTGACCCTGGCTCAGCTGGCCCACCCGAAAGCGAGAATACTGGCCACTCAGCTGGCCGGTATCGTTAATAACTGCTGGGGCTTCAGTCGCGATGAACTGCTGGGATTTACCAGGCAGAAAATGAACCTTGGCATGTTCAGGCTGTTAGCCGAACACCTCATTACCTGCAAGGACTTGGCAGAGGTGCTCGGATACATCGTCAGATTTTATGGCCTGACCGGTGATCAATTAGGGGTTCGATTGGATCGTACGGACGACGTGCTCGCGTGCAGTATAACGCCTGACTTCAAATCGGCCGGGCACAATTCGGTGGCTCATAGCCTCTTGATCGAGTTGCTGCTGCTCATTTTTCACCGCTTTCTGAGCTGGCTGACAGGCCACGTTATCCCTCTGGTGAAGGTGTGCCTGCAATACCCCAGGCCCGATCATCATCAGGAATATCGCCTGATGTTTCCAAGCCCGTGCGAGTTCGACAGTCATCACAATGCACTGCTGTTCAATGCAGAAGAGTTGAATTTACCTGTGGTGCGAAATGCTGACGAGCTGGCAGACTACCTGCAGCAGATACCATTGCAGTGGTTCCGGAAGCAGTCCTTCCATGGCGTGTGGACTGCGGACGTGATGGCGCTACTGGAGGAAGACTCCGATATTGAACGAGTGGCCGAACGGCTGAATGTCACTTCCAGAACGCTGCGGCGAAAACTCACCAGCGAAGGCAGTCGTTTCCAGCAATTGAAAGACAATGCTCGGCGCGACGTGGCAATCAACCTGCTTCAGCAGCGCAACCTCACCATTGCTGAAATAGGTTTCAAGGTTGGCTTCACAGAAACCGCCACTTTTTCCCGGGCATTCAAACAGTGGACAGGCGTTACGCCCAGTAGCTATCGTAAAGCGAGTACATTCCGTAAATATCGATAGTTGGCTGTGGCGCCTGAATAACTTGCCGGCTACAAAAAGCAAAGAAGATCAGAGCCACTACACGGATTTCAGGCAAACATCACCGAATCCATGCTCAACACCCCATGCACTACGCCAGCCTCGATCAACTCCGGCTGCGCATTGCCAGACGAAGCGCATAACGCAAACAAAAGTGGCAAATAATGTTCGCTCGTAGGGTGCGCCCAACTCGCATAAGGCGCCTTCTCCAGCGCAGTCAGCAAGCACACTTCGTCCCCTGACACCAAGCCCTCCCGAATATGATCCCGAAACGCCACCGCACGCTCATCCGGCTTCTCATGCCCCATCCGGACATCAGCCAGGTTGTGCGTAAGGCTGCCTGAGCCAATGATCAACACACCGTCATCTGCCAACGATGCCAGCGCTCTTCCCATCGCGAGGGCTGACTCCGGTGTCAGCGTTCGCGGCATCGACACCTGAACCACCGGAATATCTGCCGCTGGATACAGGTGCATCAGCGGCACCCATGCGCCATGATCCAGGCCACGGTCTGCGTCCGCCTCGGCCTGCCAGCCATCCGACCGGAGCAGGTCGATCACGCGCTGAGCCAGTTCAGGATGGCCAGCCGGATCATACCTCATTTCATACAACGCTTTCGGGAAGCCACCGAAGTCATGAATGGTTGCAAGCCTGGTGGCTGTGGTCACTCTCGACACTACAGTTTGCCAGTGCGGTGACAGCACCAGTATCGACTTCGGTCTAGGCAGCCGCTCGCCGAGTTCTCGAAGCCTGGCGCCGGCTACCCCCGGCTCAAGTGCGAATGTCGGGGAGCCGTGCGAGACGAAAAGACTTGGCATTTTCATAACGATTATCTCCTGGCGATGACAGTATCGACCGATGCCCGTCCTGCGCCCATAATTGCCAGCGCGACTGTAGCGGATAGCAAGGCCAGCGCGAATTCATAGCCGTTGTTACTCATGAACAGTCCATGGCTGATGTGTACGCTGAAGATGGCGACCAGCATGGTGATGGCCAGTACGAAACCCGCCGGACGTACCAGCAGACCCACGATCAGCGCCAATCCACCGAAGAACTCGGCCGAGCCCGCCAGTAGTGCCATCAGGTATCCGGGGCTCATGCCGATCGAGTCCATCCATTGCCCGGTGGCTTCGAGTCCGTAGCCGCCGAACCAGCCGAAGAGCTTCTGCGCGCCGTGGGCCATGAAGATGATGCCGACCGGGATGCGGAGTGCCAGTGCGCCCCAGCCTGCGTTGCTGCCGAATACCTTGTTCTGAAGTGTGCTCATGTCGATCTACCTGTCTTGGTGAATGATATGTTCACTGTAGAGACTGGCATGATCGGGATAAACATGCCTAAATGACATTTACTGTTGCAGATAATGAGATAATCACAGATGGACAAGTTCCTCGAGATGCAAACCTTTACCGCCGTCGTCGATGCCGGCAGCTTTGTTGGCGCAGCTGACAGCCTTGGCATGTCGAAGGCGGCGGTCTCGCGCTACATCGCAGATCTCGAGACCAGGCTGGGTCTGCGTCTTCTGCACAGGACTACTCGACGACTGTCGCTCACCGAGGAGGGCGACGTCTTCTACTACCGCTGCCGCGAGCTGCTCGCAGGCCTGGAGGCCGCAGAGACCGAACTGAGCAGCCGTCGAGCCGAGGCCAGCGGACTCCTGAGGGTGAACGCACCACTGACTTTCGGCATCAGCCACCTCGCGCCGCTGTGGGGCGACTTCCTTGAGCAAAACCCCAAGATCAGCATCGATATCACCCTGTCAGACCGCATGGTCGATCTCGTGGAGGAGGGTTACGACCTCGCCATCCGCATCGCCGCGCTGTCCAATTCCACCCTGATCAGCCGCCGCTTCGCCAGCACCCGTATCGTGCTCTGCGCTTCACCCGCCTATCTGGCAGCTTTCGGCGAACCTCACACGCCAGCCGATCTCACCAGTCACCGCATCATCGCTTACAGCTATTCGGCCAAAGGCCACGATTGGCGGTTCGACGGCCCCGAAGGACCAGTCAGCGTGACCACCCGCCCAGCCATGAGCTCCAACAACGGCGACACCTGCCGAGCCCTGGCGCTGGCGGGGCAGGGCATTACCTTGCAGCCGGACTTTCTGGTGGGGCCTGATCTTGCAGAGGGTAGGTTGATCGAGCTACTGCCTGAGTATCGCGCGGAAAAGCTTGGGATTTATGCGATGTATCCAACGAGGAAGCATGTGGCGCCGAAGGTCACGGCGCTGATTGATTTTTTGCAGGGCAGGTTTTAGTCATGGGCATGTAAAAGTGCAATTGAAGCGAGGAAAGTCCCTCTCTGCTACGATCTACACAACACTTGCTACCGGCCCACAACGTGATCAATCTACTTGCCCGTTTTATGCTTTGTTTCCTGCTCGCTAATGCATACGCCGCCACGGCAGCGGCCGAGCTAGCCACCACAGCCAGCACAGCCGCCAAATCTCACCCAGACCAATCCGGCTTTCACATTCTCGACACCGGCCAGGAGGCCTTCCTATACCGAGCCGCCATGATAGACGCGGCCCAGTCGACCATCGATGCCCAGTACTACATCTGGAACAGCGACACCTCTGGCGTCTATCTGGCCCGCCGGCTGCTACTGGCGGCTGACCGTGGCGTGCAGGTGCGCGTCGTACTGGACGATATCAATCTGGGCGGACGTGACGATGTGCTCGCACTCTTCGCAGCGCATCCCAATATTGATATCAGGGTCTACAACCCGGCGCCGGTGCGAGACGGCTTTGGCAAGTGGCTGTCATTTCTGGGCGACTTCGACCGCCTGAACAGACGCATGCACAACAAGAGCTTCATCGTGGATGGCGCGATCGGCATCATCGGCGGGCGCAATATTGGCGATGAGTACTTCGATGAGCATGCCACGCTGAATTTCCGCGATCGTGATGTCATGGCAGTGGGCCCGATCGTCGACGGCTTCTCTGCAAACTTCGAAGCCTTCTGGGAGAGCGAGTGGTCTCGACCAGTAGCCGAGCTGGCCTCGGAAGCTGCCAGCGAAGCCGAGTATGCCAGTCGAGTAGCCGAAGCTCGCGCTCAAGCCTCAGACACAGCCGGCCTGAAGCTCGCTCTGCCAATGGGTCAGGACGCTGGGCTTGAAATTTTGGCCGAAAGAATCGACAAGCTCGTCTGGGCTGAGGCCGATTTCATATTTGAGCCGCCCTTTACAGATCCTGATGAATTCCCTGAAGAGCTCACCGCCGCCGCAAAGGCGCTCGCCGATGCCGTTAGAGCATCTGAATCGGAGGTCCTGATAGAGTCGGCCTACTTCATTCTGGACGAGGCGGCGCTTGCGAACATCCGGGAACTGAATGCCGACCCGCTACGAATCGCAGTGCTCACCAACTCACTGGCTTCGAACGATGTGGTGCCCAATCATGCGGGCTACGCCCGGTGGCGACCCGAGGTGCTGGAGCACGGCTTCGAACTCTTTGAATTACGTCCGGACGCCGAAGCCTGCACCGTCTGGGTCGCGTACGAAGAGTTCTGCGCAGACGGTGACATTGGCCTGCATTCAAAGACGGCGGTGTTCGATCGCAAGGTGTTATATGTCGGATCTTTTAACGCCAACTTGCGCGCCATGTATCTGAATGGCGAAACCGTACTCCTGATCCGCAGTCCGGAGCTTGCCGCCGAAGTGGCAGCATCCATCGAAACAGGCATGACACGGGCGAACAGTTGGCAGGTCGAACTCGATGAGGATGGTGACCTGCAGTGGCAGGGCCAAACACAGACGCTGTCCAGCGAACCGGACACCGACTGGTGGCTGCGCACAAAGGCCTGGATGATTTCACTGTTGCCGATAGAAGACTATCTCTGAATGCTCGCTCAGCGGCACACGCATCAGGAATAGGCCAGATCTGCACCGGGCTCTGCTTCGTCGTTCCGGCGGTATGTGTCGTACACCCGCAGTACCCAAGCCAGCTTCGGTGCAAGCTGACTGGTCGTGCTCGCCAGCGGCTCGGGAAGCTCTTCCGGCCAGTCGAGTCCGTAACCCTCTGGCCGGCAGAGCGGCGCGAGCAGGGCGACGGCAGTCACGATTTTGTCGAGCGAACGCTTCGCGCCAGCCTCGTTGATATTCATTGCCTTGCGCATGCCGATCCGCAGTGCGGGAAACGCCGCACGCAGAAACAGCCCACCGTACCAGGGGCCACCGGTCGTGAAGAAGGGCTTGACGATGTCGGGATGGTTGAGCAGCGTGTGGTAGCAGTAGCGCCTGACATGTGGGCCAATGTCCTTGTCGGCAAAGGCCTCCCATTCGCGCACGGCCTGCTGCTGCTCGGCGTCGGCAGGCATCAGAGATGGCTGTGGATAGGCCTGATCGAGATAGTCGAGAATACGGTCCGATCCGGCAATGAGGGTGTCACCATCGGCTAAGACAGGGACGCTGGTCCGGCCAGTCAGCCGCTTCATCACGGGGACGTGTAGGCCGGGGATCAGATTGACGACCTGGTAGGGCACGCCTTTGAAATCGAGTGCCCATCGCGCCTTTTCACAGTAATGCGAGATTGGGAATTGATACAGTTTGATCATTCTTCTGTTACCAGTGTTCTCTCTGGTTCGACATGCGTTGATCGTTCGATAACCGGGTCCGCTGCGGAAGGAGCCACTTCCAGCGCCGGATAGTACGACAACCTTGCCCTGATGTTCCAGGTAAGATCATGTTGGCCGGGGTCGGGGTGGTATCGAATGGTCCTCATTGCAAAGAAGGCAGACAACCCTGGATCGTAATAACTTGGTAGGGTCACATCCGCCGGCACGGCTAGTCCGGCCACGACCAGCCGATTCACAAAGCTGGAATGCTCACGGTTCCTGGCCATCACATCAAAGCTCCACCGACACTCTGGCCGCTGTGCAATCAGGATCTCGCCCATCAACAGGCCAAGGTCTGACAGAAAGCCGTACAATGGTGTGCTGCCATCATCGCAATGCTCCGCCCAGAACTGGCGAGAGAGTCGCTGCTTTGGGATACGCCCGGTGGACCAGTGCTCGGTCACCCAGCTGTCGAGGCCTTCCAGAAACGGTAGTGGATCGTGACCTGCCGCCAGGGCTGGTGCAGGATCGAGATCACAAGCACGAACGAAGGTCGTGATGCGGTCCAGTCGTGACTCGCGCTGCTCAAGAAAGTGAGCCAGATTCTGTTCAAGGCGCTCTATTCCAAGGAAGTTGCCCGCAGTGATATGCAGGGCCCTGTAGGCTGGATAGTCACATACGGCCCCTGGCAGACCGCTTCGTCCTTGTGCCGCAATGGCTAACGCTTTTAGCTGTTCGATTATCATACTGCCTCCCTGGCTGATTGGAAATCCATAATGCTTTCAATATCATAGACCTAGAAGCTCGGCGAAAGAAGCCATAAAAATGCAACTCGGACTTTAATGGGCCGCAAAGAGGCAGGAGATATCCATGACCATCGAGTACAAAATCAACCATCCGATAACAGCTGAGCATTTCATCGATCTACTGCAGAAAACATCACTTGGCGTGCGCCGACCGCTGGATGATCGTGATTGCATCGATGGCATGATCAGTCATTCAAACCTGATGATCAGCGCCTGGGATGGTCCCCGGCTTGTCGGGATCGCCCGAAGCGTCACGGACTTTCACTACGCCTGTTACCTGTCCGATCTTGCTGTCGACGAGGACTATCAAACCTCCGGCATCGGCAAGCGGCTTCAGGTACTGACACAGCAGCAGCTGGGGCCGCGCTGCTCGATTATTCTGCTCGCAGCGCCGCTGGCGAAGGATTATTACGGGCGCATTGGGTATACCCATAACGACCGCTGCTGGGTGCTCTCGGCTGGTGAGTCTCTGTTGGAGTAACTTGCCTCAGAGCATGATCCCACCAGACGCCTCTATACGCTGACCGTTGATCCAGCCATGCTCATTACCGAGCATCGTAGCGATCAGCGCGCCGATATCGTCGGGCATACCCACGCGACCCAGGGCGGTCTGGCTGGCAATTTGCTCATTGATCTCAGCGTTGTCTCGAACCCTGCCACCCCCGAAGTCGGTTTCGATAGCGCCAGGCGCGACAGAATTTACCGTTATCCGTCGAGGGCCCAGTTCGAGCGCCATGTATCTCGTCAGCACATCGATAGCGCCCTTCATGGCGCCATAGGCAGCATTCCCCGGCAGCGAAAAGCGTGCGAGGCCACTCGAGAGATTGATGATGCGTCCACCGTCGACCATTAATGGCAGCAGCTTCTGCGTAAGAAAGAAGACGCCTTTGAAGTGGACGTTGAAGAGCGCGTCGACCTGTTGTTCAGTGGTCTCTACAAATTTCGCGCTCATGCCCATGCCGGCGTTGTTGACCAGAAAGTCGAAGTGGTGCCGCTGCCAATGTTGCTGCAAGGCCAGACGTACCTGATCTGCGAATGCCTCGAAACTACTGCTATCACCGGTATCGAGCTGAAAAGCGAGCGCCTTGCCGCCGAGTTTCTCCACTTCCGCCACTGCCTCATCGGCCTCTTTCTGCTCGCTGTGGTACGTGAGAATGACATCTGCCCCGCGTTGAGCGAGGTGTTGCACTGTGTTGCGGCCAAGACCGCGGCTGCCGCCGGTGACGATTGCAATTTTGCTGCTCATAGCTTGTTCGTCCCTTGCCTGGAGTTGAATCACGCCCCTTAAGTCTCACAACATTGCTTGCGAAAGTTTGAGACGGTCGCTTAGGCTATACGCACACGACCGTAGCCGGGTGCTGAACTCTGGCGATCCTCTGGCGAAGTAGGGCAGGTATTCGGAGGACGGGCCGACCTCATGCCAAGGAGACCGTCTAGTGGATGCTCTACACGCTAATGACATCATCGCCACTTATCTGCACGTTAAGAACGATGATTCGACCGATACTGTCTCTGTGTCGCCGTCCTTCTGGGAGGCCCTTACATAGCCATTGCATTGTCTGTAGGCGGGTACAATGAGGCATTGCGGCGGGTGGTCATTGCCGACATTGTGGCTGTCGTCGCTCTTGGCGCCGCGGGTGTACTCTATCTATTGAGCCAGGGCAAAGGGTAGGAGCGGCATCACCGGAATACGCTGCAACTGACCGGCCGCCCGGTACTGAAGAATTCAAAGGACAACGCCTATGCTGGAACTCCGCCCAAACTGCGAGTGCTGCAACAGAGATCTTCCACCAGATACGGAAGATGCCAGAATCTGCTCATTCGAGTGCACCTTCTGCGCGAACTGCTGCGACGATGTGCTGCTTGGCAAATGTCCAAACTGCAGCGGCGAACTAGTTAAGCGGCCTCGGCGACCAGCAGCGAAGCTCGACAAATCCCCGGCCTCTACTCAACGGGTCTTCAAGCCGGAAGGCTGCGCCGTGCCGCCCAATCGGCGGAACTTGTCAGCAGGATAACAGCAAGCCATGAACTTCATTACTCAGGACGCGCTTCTCGACCAGCTTCTCGCCGAGCACAGCAGCCAGCTCGGAGCGGATCTGCGGGCCTACACGAACCATTGTTATCGAGTTTTCAACCTGGCGTTGCTCATGACCGATCCCCAAGCGGACACAGGCGAAAAGCTCTCAATTGCTTGCGCCTTTCACGACCTCGGCATTTGGACCGATAACACCTTCGACTATATCGATCCTTCAGTGGACCTGGCTCAGGCCTACCTCGAAAAGATTGGAAAACCGGGCTGGTCGGATGAAGTGTCGCAGATGATCAGCGAGCATCACAAAGTGACGAGTAGTAGTGGCTCCGATCTCGTCGAAAAGTTTCGTCAGGCCGACTGGATAGACGTCACTATGGGCATGCGGAGCTTCGGAATCGACAGACTTACCATCCGCGCCCTGTACGAGGTGTTCCCGACGCACGGTTTCCACAAGCGTCTCGCCCAACTCTCTGCCCACGACTTTGTAAAACACCCGCTCAAGCCCTTGCCGATGTTCAGATGGTGAGCACATTTCCGGGCAAGCCAAACCAAAGTAGTAGAAAGTAGTAGAAAATTCTACTACAGTAGTGGCTTTCTCTACTACTCTTTACTAATCGAAAAAAACTCATGGCAATTCAATGGCACTACCGACGCAGTGATCTCACAGATGTCTTTCTCAGCACCTTTACCGCAGCTAGCACCAGCACACTTACGCTGTTTGCGCCACGACGGATGGGAAAGACCGAATTCATTCTCTATGACCTGATTCCGGTGGCCAACGAGCGTGGGTTTTTGCCGGTCTACGTCAGCTTCTGGGAGCATCGGAACGATCCAGTGCGATGTCTTCAGGCGGGCCTCTCACAGGCGCAACGAGATCTGAACTGGGCGCAGAAGTTACGAACGATCGAGTTTTCGCCGAAAAACTTTAAGCTGGCCGGTGCGGGGCTGAGTGCCTCAGTAGAATTGCCCAGCGCCTCGACGTTGAAAACGCCAGACGACAATCAGTTAGCGGCCTTGCGCGACTCTTTCAATCAGCTCCTGACTGTGAACAAACCGATTCTGCTCTGCCTGGATGAAGTTCAGCATCTTGCGACGGATACCACGTTCGAACCACTCGTGTACTTCCTCCGGACGATCATTGATCGTCACCGTGAACAGTTGAAAGTCGTTTACACCGGATCTTCACGAGATGGTCTGCAAAGATTGTTTCGTCGCAGGAAAGCCCCTCTGTTTCAGTCGTCCTCACAAATCGATCTTCCTGAGTTGGGCGCAAGCTTCGTGCAGCATATTCTGACAGCTTTCACAGAAGCATCGGGCAGACAGGTGCAACTCAACGAAGCCCTCAGTGCGTTCAGATCGGTGAAGAAAGTGCCATTCGAGTTCCGCCAGATCATCGATATCATGCTTCGCGCAGGCATTTCTGATATCGCCAAAGTGACTGAATCATATCTATCCGACAGCATAGACACTGCTGGCTATGAGGAGGCGTGGGACACCTTGAAGCCCATTGATCGAGCCATCCTTGTGCGGCTTCTCACGACAGGTAGGGGGCTTTACAGTGATGAAGCCAGAGTATTTATCGCAGACTACCTTGGCCTGCCGCTTGAGGATGTCACGAAATACGGTATCCAGAATGCGGTCAATCGTATGCGAGGCGTGTACATCACAAGAATCGAGCAGGGCGTCTGGGATTTCGAGGATCAGCAGTTCAGGGATTGGATCTGCGAACAAGCCTAGCTGAAAGCCCGCTCAAACACGTAGAGTATCCCTATAAGCCGCACAACGGCCCCCGACACCCAGCTACAATTGGAGACAACAATGAGCAACAAGATCCAGGTCAAAGCCCCGCTCGTCGTATTGCACGGCGATGAGATGGCGCAAGTGGCGTTCGAACAGATACTGGAAAGATTTGTGAATGCGCGCCTGGCAATCGAGCTCGTTGAGATTGATCTCTCTGCCGAGAACCGGCTGTTGACCAATGGACAGGTCATCTTTGAAGCCATTGATGCGCTCAAGCGCTACGGCGTCGGCGTCAAGAATGCCGGGATGACGGTCAATCGTGATCAGCTGGAGGAGATGCTGCAGGCGCACCCTGAACTCGAAAAGCACAAGCTCGATCCACTCGCCACCAAGTCCCCGAACGGTGCAATCCGCAAAGGCATCGGCGGGAATATCACCAGGGAAGATATCCAGTTCCGCAATCTTCGAGTCATTGCGCCCAAATGGATCGATCGCGACATCGTGGTCGATACGATGGAGAACGGTGGCATCAAGGACAGTTATAACGAACTGTCTCCGGCTACCGGTGTGCTGAAATTGCTGTTCGTCGGCAAAAGCGGCGACCCGGTCGAACTGCACCGACGCGAGCTGAACAAGGGTGATCCCTGGTTGGTAGCAACCAATGACATTGCAGACGTTCGGACCTGGGCTCATCAGTTTTTTCAACGTGCACTGGATGAAAAGCGCGACGTATATCTTGGCTTGAAAGACACGGTTATCGCCGGTTATGACGGCGTGATGCGTGCCGCAATAGAGGGAATCTTCAAGACCGAGTACAAGGAACAATTCGACGCGGCTGGCCTTGAATACCATTACGAACTCGTCGACGCCCAGGCCGCCCGTATTGTCGCCAACCCACCCGAGCGAGCGCTCTGGGGCGTGCCAGACAACACCACCGGCCGCAAACTCTACAAGCTGGTTGAGCAGCTGAAATGCTATGGCATTCCCAAGCGCGAATCCCACGTCTCCATATCGAGAATGAGCGCAGGTGGTGGTGATCAGTACGGCAGCTTCAATATGCCTGCCCAGCACGATGGCATTCTCAAGGTCGTGGTGGATGGTGTCGAGAAACATGCTCGCCGGGTCAAGCAGGGCGATCCGATGCTGCTGATGTCCAACGACCGCGAAGCGATCAAGGACTGGATTCTGCAGGTGTTCCGCGATGCCTCGCGCAAGGGCAAGGAAGTCTATTTCGGCCTGAAGCGCGAGTATATGGACTATGACGATGTATTCAGCACGGTCATCAACGATGTCCGCATGGAACTGACCAAGGATCGCACCTCACCGCCATCCTTCATGATCATGCGGCCCTCGAGCCAGCTGATCAAGATGATCACTGATCCGCCTAGAAACGCCCTGTACCCGGCTCAAAACCTCGATGGCGATATTTTCTCCGATATCTCCGCAGCCCTGGGCGGCAGCCTGGCGACCGCAAGCTCGATCATCGAGAGCAAGGACGGCACGATGCTCTTTGAAGCGCCTCACGGTACGGCGCACGATCTGTTCCTGAAGTACAAGGAAAGTGATGGCAAAGTCGCCCATTTTAATTCTTCAGCGCTGCTGTATGCGCTGGCAAACGCCCTCGAAACGCTCGGCGACCGGGAGCAGAATGAAGCCCTGACCGACTATGCCAAAAGCCTCAAGGTCGCCCTTGAAGCCACCGTGGCAGACGGTATTATTACCGCCGATCTCAAAGGTAAGACAACAAAACCCGAGCACGAAAAGCTCGTCGATATGGCCGGATTTCTGGATGCCGTAGAAGAGCGCCTGGGTGCTTGAAGTCTAGTAAGTGACCTTGTCTCCGTGCGCATCGACGCAGTTGCGCGGCGGACGCAGGAAAAAATTCCGACCATTCCGGGCATCGAAAAATTGATCGAGACTGGCGCATGCTTCAGTTCCGCCGAAAACATACTCGACCGTTTCGAGTGAGGGGTTCTGATGCAGGGCATCGATGTCCCTGATCGGATTCTCGCGAAGGTCTAGCTTTTTCAGCTTGGGCAAGGGGAACATGGTCCAGAGCGATTCGATCCGGTTCTGGCCCAGATTGAGTGTCTCCAGCGCCTGCAGCCTGCCTAGTGGTTTGATGTCGACAATCTTGTTGCGACTGAGATCGACCGTTTTCAGCGCCGTGAAATGCTCCAGACCTTCCAGAGAAACAATGCCTTTATTCCAGCAGATCAGCCGTGTCATTTCAGTGGGCGACGACATGTTGCCGGCGATAATCTTGCCTTCGTACATGCGCAGTTGCTCCACAATGCAGTCGCGCAACTTCTGGTCCAGCAGATTGAGCGTTTCAAGCTGCGCCACGACTGCCTGGTAGGGATCATCCCTGTCTGCCATCCGCTGCATCATGTCCTTTTCGTCTGCGCGATCTTTCGCGACAGGGCTGGCCACATTCGCGGCGCACTTCGCCAGCGCGAACAGCACGACACCGAACACGACCATACGAATGATAAGACCAATACTCATAGTGTCTGCTTCCGTTGATTCAAAGTGGGAGAGCCCAACGCGTAAGGCTAACGCAAGGGCTCGGGCGCAGAGGGACGGGCCCCGTAGGTTCTGGTGTAAACGTGCGGGTCCTGTCGTCTGTCCCAGATGAGTTCGAGCCGGCCATTGCCAGCATTGGCCACGATCGCCGATTCCGGCGGAGGCAGCCGCCGGGCAGCCTTGTCCTCGAAGGTGACCTTGAACACGAGCAGATTGCGTTCGAGTGTCCAGCGCCCTGCATAGGCCCGGGTGAAGAACGGGGTGTAGCCCTTTGGCTGGATCATTGCTGCTTCGACAAAGACTCCACCTGGCTCGAGCACCAGTGAAGTCGACAGACCATGACGCTGGCCGGCCCATGCGCCCTTGACGCGCGACAACAAGGGACCTTCTACTGGCTTGGCATCAAAGTTTGCGCCAGCGTCGATTCTGGGCGGCTCCTGCAAGACCAACTCGCCCTCCTGTTGCGGCGCCTGGTCACCGAAGTGAACCTGGCCTGAGGCATCGGTCCAACGGTAGACATCGGCAGACGCCAGCGTATGCCACAACGCCGCTATGGCAGGTACGATCCACTTCATTATTCGATCTTGATGAAGTTTCGGATATTGCCCTGGCTGTCAGTGACGGCAAAGCCGAGCTTGTTCATCTGCTTGATGGCGAGGCGTTCGGTGGTCAGCGCACGATTCGCGAACTGGCCAAAGGCTTTGAAGTATCGAATGACCAGTGTCTGTTCCTCTATTTCCCAGTTGCCTTCAGCTCGAACATGGTTGATGTTGACCTGGTTTTGCACCCGTTCCTTGCGGACGACAGGAAAGGTGTAGAAGCGCCCAGAGTCGAAGCGGAACTTGGCGACCGGTTTCGACAGATCGGATGCGGACACTTCAGCCCAATCGCCATTCAGCATCTCCTCCTGACTGCTCAGTTCATACCGGCTGTCGGCAAGCTTTCGGAAGGTGTGGATCCGGTCAGTCTGCTCCCAGTACGCTGTGAACTCGTGCGCCGCCACTGACTTGATGGTAAAGGCTGCCGTGCCGCCAGGGATCTTTTCACCAGCAATTCGCAGTGTCGGACCAGTGAGCTGCCATTCACCACGCGCCGTCCTCTCCAGTTTTTCCTCGTATTCGTTCCAGTTCACTTTGGTGTCGTACACCACGAGTTCGTGAAGCAGACTGCCATCCAGCATGTACCATCTGCCTTCAAGCACCTCTTCGATTCTCACGATCTTAGGGGTGTCGACGGAGACTTTCGAGACTTCGGCCTCCTTCAGCACGGCTGGCGGCGGCTGCGTGCCGAAATGCACTTGTCCCTGCGCATCCACCCATTTGTATACCTTCGCGCCTGTGAGCACGCTGCACAGGCCCAGGGCAAATACGATCTTGATCAATTGAGCTTTCATTCAATGTTCTCTAGTCACTACAGTCATTTCGCGCGCTTCAGTTGCACCAGCTGCTGCCCGTCTTCATCCCTGAATTCCAGTTCGTCAAAACGTTTTTTCATGAGGGTCCAGCGTTTCAATTGAGGCCTGGTGTGAGCGACGGGCTCTCGGAGATTGACGACGAAGTCCAGCTCCATGGTCGGCTCTGTCCATGACCACTGGCCGGCCGCCACGAATTTCCAGCTGCCATACTGGCTAAACTTTTCGTAGATGCTGAAATCGTCGTCAGTGAAGCGAATGCGCCAGCCGTTTTTCGACACGTCCTGCCAAAGGCCGCTGACTGACACGGAAAATTCAGACTCCATTCGCGGAGTAAGTTTGCGGTAGACGACGGTGTGGCCGGTCTCGAGAAACACGCTGAACCGGTCCTCAGAAACGGACAGTAGCTCCTGGCTGCTTTTTCCGATCGTCGGCAGTTCGCCATCCTGTCGCTGGAAAATGCTCTGTTCAAGCACGCCACCCGTCACCCGGTATTCGCCTTCTGCCAGAACGGCTTCGTGCACGCCCGAATAGTTCAACGAAAATTCCTTCAGGTTGAAACGGCCATGATTGAGCTCGTAGCGGACGGACTGACCCGTCTCGGGCAGAACGCCCCAGTAGGTCCCGTACACTCGACTGTCGTTTCTGGACACAGCTCCGCGTCCGCCTATCGCCAGCTCCTCGACCTCAACGGTGGGTTCGGCAGCGATCGATTCAGTAGCTGCGGCCGGTGGCGGTGGGGGCGGTGTGGCGCTGTAGTGCGTCTGCCCCTGGGCATCGACCCACTTGTATACTTTTGCCTGCGCCAATGGCGTGACCGCCGTGCTGGCGACCATAAGGAGCAGCAAGGCCTTGCGTCTCGTTTTTTCCACGTACACCTCTCGCACTAGCCTGACTTCAACGCGTTCTACATTGACGATAGTTAATCCCTGCTATATTTCAATGGAAGCACTAATTTTTCGTTGAGGGGGCGCAGTACAGGTGGTATCAGGTGGAAAATGTATGCATGCCAGAGGCGTACTGGTCGTGGCGTGCCTGATGCTCTCCCCGGCGCTGCTGGCGCAGGTCTATACCTGGAAGGATGCTCAGGGGGTCACCCATTTTTCGGCGACGCCGCCAGTGGTCAATAAAGCAGAGGCCGTAGCCGAGGATACCGAGGTCACTACCGTCAAGCTTGTGCCGTCTCTTGTCGCAGAAGCGCGTGGCCATGAGGTTCATTGTGGGCAGCAAACCATGTCGCTCGACCGGACCGGTTTAGAGGACTACCTGGTGTCCTTGGGCAGGAACAAGGGCTTTTACGAGCGAGCCATAGCCGATGGGTCTGCAAACGGCCTGATCGGCCGCTATCGACAGAGCGATTACTACACATGCTTCATCAAGTGGATCGACCGCGAGGCCGAAGCCTACAGTAGCGAATTGACTCACCTGCGAAAGGAGTACGAAGACCACCAGCTTCGCATGACAAACGCGACGCGCGACAAGAATGCAGAGTGCCCGGACTTCAGCGGCACCTTGATCGGGCCTGAGGCGCAGACCTGGTACGCCTGCGACACTCGTCACCGTGGTGCCAGCACCGAAGCCAGGAAGCGGCTTCAACGCCTGCAGCCAATCTCGAATCTCTTTGGATCATAGTTGGGGTAGGGTGGTGGCAACAACTGCGGCCAATCAAGGAAACTTTGTGAATCCCTGCGCTCGCACTGTCGTCCAGGCGATCTTGAGACCATACTGCCAGAATGCCAGTCCGCTTCCGTTCACTCTCCCTGTTTTCGATTCGCGCCAGACTCGCGCTGGTGCTGGCTGGCACTGCCTTGTTGATTGCGGTCGGCTTGTTCCTCGCATTCCAACAGAGTTTTCGTTCCGGTTTCGTCGCCTACCTGAATGATGCTCAGCAAGCACATCTGATCGGCATCGTCGAGGAACTGATCGATCAAGAGCCCGCGGTCACCGACTGGGAACGGCTAATGCGCTCGCCGAAGGCCTGGCGCGAAGCCCTGGCCTCTGCCGGTGACAGGCCCAGGCGCAAGCGAGGCCCTGGACGCCTGGCGCTCTTCGATGCAAATGGCGAACAAGTATTTGGCAGGCAGGCGCCAGAGAACGACTTCATGCAGGCCCCCATCATGGTTGAAGATCAGCTTGTCGGCTACATCGGTGCTCCGGTGTTGCGGCAGGCCAGCAACGCCGCGGATCGCGTTTTCCTCACTTCTCAAACTCAACTGTTTCTGCTCTGGACTCTGGTGGCGATGCTGCTGAGTGCGGCGCTCGCAATACCCGTCGCGGGCTATCTCACCCGTCGACTGGAGCGGATCTCCACCGCGGTCCAGCGGCTGGCAGCCCGTGATTACAGTGTTCGCCTAGCACCAGTGACGCAGGATGAACTCGGACAGCTAGCCGCTCACGTCAATCTGTGTGCGGAAACGCTCTCCCGCTACCAGTCCCAGCAGCAGCGCTGGTTAGTGGATATTTCACACGAGCTGAGAACGCCCTTGAGCATTCTCCGGGCTGAAATTGAAGCCATGATCGACGGTGTCCGGCCGCTTTCGCAAGACGGCCTGGTCTCGCTGCAGTCCGAGGTGCTCATGCTGACGGGGCTCGTGACATCGTTACATCAACTGAGCGTGCTGGAGGAACAGGCAGAGGGCGGGGCGACTGAATTCATGGCTGCCAGGGATCTGATCAATTTTGTGCAGACGAAGCTTGCGAGCCTGGAAGCTGGTGTTTCGAACAATGAGCTTAGGGTCGGGCTTTCCATGCCCGGCCAGAACGACGCGCACAATCGCCTCGTCTCACTGGGCATGGCTCAGATCGAACAGGTCATCAATAACCTCTGGCAGAATACCCGGCGCTACACCGACGCCCCGGGTCGACTGCAGGTCGAGCTGTCACTGACGCCTTCCAGGGTTATTCTCCGCTGGGAAGATAGCGCGCCAGGCGTCTCAAATGACCAACTCCCGCTCGTATTCGACAGACTATGGCGTGATGAGCAGAGCCGCAATCGCGCCCTGGGCGGCAGCGGTCTGGGACTTGCCATCTGCAAGGCGCTCGTAGAGTCAGCCGGAGGCAAGATCACGGCTGGCCAGAGCACGCTTGGCGGCCTGACCATCGTCATCACCTTGCCGCTGCGGCCTTACAGTTGAGGTCATCATGCCACGCATTCTGATCGTCGAAGACGAACCGAAACTCGCCACGGTTCTTCAGGGCTATCTGCAGCAGGCTGACTTCGATTGCGACATCGTCAGCGACGGTGCGCTAGTTCTCCCGGCGATAAAGGCGAGCACACCGGATCTAGTGCTGCTCGACATCATGCTGCCAAATGTCGATGGCATAACCCTCTGTCGACAGATCAGAACCATCTCAAACGTGCCACTCATCATGACGACCGCGCGGGTGGCAGAGATCGACCGGCTCATCGGCCTCGAGACTGGCGCGGATGATTATATCTGCAAGCCCTATAGTCCACGCGAAGTGGTTGCACGGGTGAAGGCGCTATTGCGACGTTCAGCACTGGCGACCGCTTCATCCGAGAGGGTGGGACCAGCGGAGACCTTGAGCCTGGATGCCGAGCGACTACTGGTGCACTTCAATCGCAGCTCGGTATCGCTGACGCAGATAGAGTTCGAGTTGTTACAGGCATTGACGGCGCGACCAGGAGTCATTGTCAGTCGTGACCGCCTGATGACGAGCATCTACAAGGACCATCGAGTCGTCAGCGATCGCACCATCGACAGCCACATCAAGAAGCTTCGCCGCAAGCTGGGGTCCATCATGGGCGCTGCTGATGCTATCGAGAGCGTTTACGGTGCAGGCTATCGCTTCACCGATGGCGTGCCTCCAGCCTGATCCACATTGCTTGCACAGTTCGTCCCTTTTGCTTGCACCGCCCGCGCTTACGCTTGAACTGTCGATCATCAGATGAGTCAGAGACTCACGGAGTCAATTATGAACAAGATCAAGCCAGCCTCACGCTTCGCCGGCATCTCAGCAGCACTCGTGTTGGCTGCCAGTGTCGCCCTCGCGCCAGTCGCCTTTGCCAAAGATCACGGTGCACGCATGGCCGAGAAGCTCGAGATTCAGGAGTCGCAGACGGCAGCCTTTAATCAAGCCATGGCGTCGAGTGGTGAGGACATGAAGGCGCTGCGCGAACAGATGAAGAGCCAGATGGACACCATCCTGGCCGCTCGTCGTGTCGAGCTCTCAGCCGTGCTCGATAGCGAGCAGCTGGCGGAGTACGACGAGATGATGGAAAAGCGCCAGTCGAAAATGCATAAGCGACATGGCAAAAAGGATCATGATTGCAAGAAGAAGTAGCCGAGTGAACGGGGGCTTAACCGCCCCCGTATCCCCGTTCAACTCATACCCCACGCGACGCAAGTTGCCTTTACCCAACCGAAAGTGTGCTTCGCCAGACTCCAGGCTGTCCTTCATCAAATGCAGCACTTCTTGTATTTCCTTCCACTCCCGCAAGGGCAAGGCTCATTGCGGACCGGATTCAACACACCCTGGCTCGTCTTCCCGCGCACGTAGTACCAAGGTCCATCTTCGCGTAAAAAATCGGAACGCTCTTCGAGAAAACCGAAACCAGCTCCCTCACGATGAACGGCGATGAAATGAACCCAGCCCTTGTCAGCCTCGGTACCGCTGCCCACTATCTTCAGCGAGCAATATTCAGGCGTGTTCTTGAGCCCGAGCTTGTTTGGTCTAGTCGAGGGGTGCCAGGTCTCCAGGAGATAGCGGCTGTCTTTCACCACGAACGCGCAAAAGCGCGAACGCATGAGCGCTTCTGGCGACTGTGCTACCGCACCATTGTGTAGTCGCTGACAGCAATCAGTATATTTGGCGCCGCTCCCACAGGGGCAGGAGGCTCCATGTGGGAGTGACGAGGGCGTGGCTGAGTCCAAAGGCGGATCTCCAGGTGATGAATTTCAGGCCATCATGCCACAAGATGCCAGCTCACCTGTCCTGCCCCAGGGTGTTAGCCGTCGGTATCGCCGACGTATGCCACTCGATAGACGACGCCGTTGGAGTCGTCGGTGATGAGCAGTGAGCCATCGGTATAGGTAGCAAGCCCCACCACTCGCCCGAACTGTGACTTCTCGTCCTCCAGCAGAAAACCAGTCACGAAATCCTCAAAGGCTTTTGGTTGGCCGTTTTCATAGCGAATTCGCGCCACTTTATAGCCAACTGGTGTCTGCCTGTTCCAGGAGCCATGAAAGGCTACAAAAGCATCACCGTTATACGCCTCTGGGAATTGCTTGCCGTCGTAGAAGATCATGTCCAGTCCCGAACTGTGAGCCGTGTAAGTCAGCACCGGATACTTCGTCTTCTTCTTGTACTCGTCGTAGCTCGAAGCAGGAGGCTGGTCAGCCGGATTTTCCTTACCCTCACCATAAATGTAGGGCCAGCCGTAATCGGCGCCTTCCTCCAGTAGATTCAGCTCTTCACGTTGCTCCTCGTCGCCCAGCCAGTCGATGCCATGGTCCATGCCCCATACTTGTCCTGTCTCGGGATGCCAGGCAAAGCCCAGGGTATTGCGCAGGCCTTTCGCGAAAATTGTGCGGCTGGAGCCATCGGGCTTCGCCTTCAGGATTGTGGCGTTTTCATCATTGGTTTCGGTACAGGCGTTGCAGGTGCTGCCAATAGAGATATACAGCATGCCATCCGGACCAAACTCTAGCGTACGGTTGCCGTGCTGCCCGCCGTCCGGTAAATCCTTGATGATTCGCTTCAGCTCTCCAAAGCTGCCATCGTCCCTGATGTCTGCCACAAACACTTCGTTGACGGTAGCCAGATAGACCTGGTCGTTCCTGAGCGCGATACCGTGCAGCTGCTTCTTCTGGGCGACTTCCTGACTCGACTCCGATACGCCATCCTTGTTCTCATCACGCAGGAGCGTAACCGTGCCCTGGTCGCGATCCGTGACGTACACGAGGCCTGACGCCGTGACGGCAATCATCCGTGGCTTATTCAGGCCTTCGGCAAACTTCGTGATTTCAAAACCTTCAGGCACTTTCAACTGCTTGATCCGCTCCTCGGTGGCGGGTACGCGGGCGGGTTTGAAGACGTGACCCTCTACGGTAGCCGTGATGGGCTTGCCATCTTCTACCTGGGCCAAGGCTGTTGAGGCGAAGAAAAGAGCGGCGATGCCTGACACTGACAGGTAGCCGGAGGTTATTGTTTTCATGAGCGATGTTCCCTATGCCAAAAATCTTGCTACGCAGGCCGTGGCAGTATGGTCCTCCCAACCAATTGGCTCAGCCAAAAGATTTTGGCTGCTTTTCAAACAAGAACCTTGACGACCGTCGCAACTATCCGCACTCTTTGCACCCTCTTTTATTACGTCTGCTGGAATGGAGACTGTCATGCTAATAGGAGTTCCTCGAGAACGACGGCCCGGTGAGTTGCGTGTCGCACTCACGCCGGAAACTGCCGGACATATAAAGAAGCTCGGTCACGAGCTCATCGTAGAAAGCGGGGCTGGTGCTGGCGCCAACCTGGCCGATGATCTCTACCGCGAGGCCGGAGTGGAAGTCGTTGAGGATGTGCGTGCACTGTATGAGCGCGCTGACATTATCCTCAAGGTTCGCGCACCTGAGCGCGAAGCCGCTGAGATTGGTGATGAAGTGGCCCTGCTTCGCAAGGGTCAGACCCTCGTCAGCTTCATCTGGCCCGCCCAGAACGAAGCGCTGATGAAGGACCTGGCGGAGCGCGGCGTGACCGTGCTGGCCATGGATTCCGTGCCACGTATTTCGCGAGCTCAGAAGCTGGATGCACTGAGTTCAATGGCCAACATTGGCGGCTATCGTGCCGTGGTAGAGGCGGCGAACCGCTTTGGACGCTTCTTCACTGGGCAGATCACTGCCGCAGGTAAGGTGCCACCAGCCAAGGTCATGGTCATCGGTGCTGGTGTTGCCGGTCTGGCCGCTATCGGTGCGGCACGTGGCATGGGCGCCATCGTCCGCGCCTTCGACACACGTCCGGAAGTGGCTGAGCAGGTCGAAAGCATGGGGGCCGAGTTCCTCATGCTGGATTTCAAAGATGAAGACGGCAGTGGCGAAGGCGGATACGCCAAGGTCATGAGCGAGGAATTCATCGCTGCCGAAATGGCGCTGTTCCGTGAACAGGCCAAGGAAGTCGACATCATCATTACCACCGCCCTGATCCCGGGTAAGCCAGCGCCTGAGCTCATCACCACCGATATGGTGGAGTCGATGAAGCCAGGAAGCGTGATTGTCGATCTGGCTGCCGAGCGCGGCGGTAACTGCAAGCTGACCCGTCCCGACGAAGTCGTTGTGCACAGTGGGGTCACCCTGATTGGCTATACCGACCTGCCGAGCCGTATGGCGGCGCAGTCGAGCCAACTGTACGGCACCAACCTGCGTCACTTGCTGACGGATCTGACACCTGCTCGTGATGGCGTGATCAACGTCAACATGGAAGACGAGGTCATTCGTGGCACCACCGTGATCAACAGTGGTGAGATTTCCTGGCCACCACCGGCGCCCAAGCTGTCAGCGGCGCCAAAGCCGGCTGCAAAGAAAAAGCCTGCGCCTGCTGAGACCGTAACAGTTGAGACTGGCAAGAAAAGTCTCATGCAGACCATCACGCCGATGGCTATAGCTGCGCTTGTGTTGCTATTGGTCGGCAGCGTCGCGCCGCCGGACTTCATGAGCCACTTTACGGTGTTCGTGCTGGCCTGTTTCGTGGGTTATCAGGTGGTCTGGAGTGTCACGCCGTCGCTGCATACGCCATTGATGAGCGTCACCAACGCTATCAGTAGCATCATCGTGATTGGCGCACTGCTGCAGATTTCATCGTCATCAGGCGTCGTCATGTTTCTCGCCGCAATCGCCACACTGATTGCCAGTATCAACATTTTCGGTGGATTCCTGGTCACTCAGCGCATGCTGAAGATGTTCAGGAAATAGGGAAGACACTATGAATCAGGGTATGGTTACGGCGGCCTATATCATCGCCGCAGTTTTTTTCATTCTCAGCCTGGCAGGCCTGAGTCATCAGGAAAGTGCCCGACGGGGCAACTGGTTTGGCATCGCCGGTATGGCTATCGCTGTGCTTGCGACCATCATCAGTGATGATGTCACCAATTATGGTGTGCTGATTCTCATGGTGCTGATCGGTGGCGCCATCGGTGCCTGGCTGGCCAAGCAGGTCCAGATGACGCAGATGCCAGAGCTCGTCGCCATTCTCCACAGTCTCGTGGGTATGGCGGCCGTGCTGGTTGGTTTCGCGACTTATCTGGATCCAGAAGCCAGCTATGTCGGTGCCGCGCGCACGATTCACGATGTCGAGATCTTCCTCGGTATCCTGATAGGCGCACTCACCTTTACCGGTTCGGTCATCGCTTACGGCAAGCTCAGTGGCAAGGTCGGCAGCAAGCCGCTCATGCTGCCACAGCGCAAGTTCATCAACATCGGCCTGGCGGCGGGTTCGCTCGTTCTGCTGTTCCTCTTCCTTGGCGCGACTGACGACACCGGAACGGCCACGACCTCTGGCATGATTTTCCTTCTGATCATGACACTGCTGGCCTTCGCCTTCGGTATCCATATGGTCATGGCGATCGGTGGCGCGGATATGCCGGTCGTGATCTCCATGCTCAACAGCTACTCAGGCTGGGCGGCAGCGGCGACCGGTTTCATGCTCTCCAACGATCTGCTGATCGTGGTCGGAGCACTGGTTGGCTCCAGTGGTGCCATCCTCAGTTATATCATGTGCCGTGCGATGAACCGCAAGTTCCTCAGCGTCATCATGGGTGGCTGGGGTGATGCTGCGACCGCTGGTGTTGCAGGCGCCGAGCAGGAGCAGGGTGAAGTCGTTGCTATTCAGGCCGAGGAAGTAGCCGAGGCACTGCTTGACGCCGAATCCGTCGTCATCGTGCCTGGCTATGGTATGGCTGTCGCGCATGCGCAGCATCTGGTATCTGCGCTGGTCGAGAGGATGAAGACGGCGAAGGTAAAAATCCGCTTCGCTATTCACCCTGTAGCAGGTCGTATGCCTGGTCACATGAACGTACTTCTGGCGGAAGCCAATGTACCGTATGACCTGGTACTGGAGATGGACGAAATCAATGAGGATCTGGCGAGTACTGATGTCGTCATCGTCATCGGCGCCAACGATATCGTTAATCCATCAGCGATGGATGATCCGACCAGCCCTATCGCTGGCATGCCTGTACTCGAGGTGTGGAAAGCGAGAATGGTCATCGTATCGAAGCGCGGCATGGCCACTGGCTATGCTGGCGTGGAGAACCCACTGTTCTTCCGCGAAAACACGCGGATGCTCTTTGGGGATGCGAAGGACAGTCTCGGCAAGATCCTGAGCGCGCTGTAAGGCGCACTCAGATAGAGTTCGCGCACTGGCTGCAATGGCCAGTGCGTTTCAAGGTAGGGCATTCACCATGGATGATATCCCGGACGCACGCGATGGCCTCACCTTGGCCGAACGTGTGGTGCTTACCGTCCTCAATGACACTCAGCGTGAACTTCAGGGCCGAAACGTACCTACGCTCATGTTATATGGTCGTGTGGTGGAAGTTCTGGACATGAGCCAGGATGAATTCCAGGCCATCCTCAACCGACTCGGCGTCCGCGGCACCCATTGACAGCTTTTCTCTGTGTCCAAGATCACAAACTCAGCGATATCGCACATTCAGACGAGGCGACGGTTCTTTCCAGCCTGTCAGTATAACTACCAAGCATAACCCCACTTCTGTGCAAACCCGGTTCATGGGCAGATTATCCCATGGCTGTAAGCGCGACTTCAAAAAGGGAATTGACGATGGTAAACAAGCGAACGCCTCAGCAACTCATCTGGGCGACTGTATTCATGACAGCGCTCGCGACACTGCCTGAACTGGTCCTGGCGGCACCACCAGCGCTGTCCGTGTCGGGCTCGACCATTAAAGCTGGTAACAGCGTTGCCCAGCTCAGCGGTATGAGCCTGTTCTGGTCAAACTCTGGTTGGGGTGGGGAGAAATATTACACTGCGGGTTCGGTCGGCGGCGTTAAAAAATTCTTCGGCGGTAATCTCGTGCGGGCCGCCATGGGCGTCGAAGATAGCGGCGGTTATCTGTCCGATCGGGAGGGCAATCTCAGGCGCGCAGAGGCCATAGTCGATGCTGCCATCGCCAACGATATGTATGTCATTATTGACTGGCACTCCCATTACGCTCACGAGCATCAGGCTGAGGCCATCGAGTTCTTTCAGCACATGGCACGGAAGTACGGCAAGAACAGCAACGTCATTTACGAAATCTTCAACGAGCCGAAAAACGATGTGACCTGGGCACAGCATGTGAAACCCTATGCAGAACAGGTCGTCAAGGCGATTCGCGCCATCGATCCGGATAACCTCATCATCGTCGGCACGACCACCTGGTCGCAGGATGTCGATCAGGCGGCGGACAATCCGATTCGTGGCTACGCCAACATCGCTTATACCCTGCATTTCTACGCAGGGACTCACGGTCAGGGGCTGAGGGACAAGGCGGCTTACGCCATGAGCAAAGGTGCCGCGCTGTTCGTGACGGAATGGGGTAGCGTGAATGCTGACGGCAACGGTGGGGTGAACCAGACCGAAACCGATCGCTGGGCTGCCTTCATGAAGAAGCATTCGCTCGGCAATGCCAACTGGGCCTTGAACGACAAGAGTGAAGGCGCGTCGGCCTTTCGTCCTGGTACGCCGACCAACGGACAGTGGTCAGATGGCATGCTGACCGATTCAGGTCGCTACGTGAAGAATCTTATCCAGACCTGGCCGAACAAGACCGGCTCAGGGTCGGGCGGCAGCGATGGTGGTTCTGATGGCGGCACGAGCGGAGGCTACAAGGGTGTAGTGAATCTGCCGGGCCGGATCGAGGCCGAGCACTACACCACAGCTTCAGACAGGTCTGCCGGCAATGCCAGCGCCTCGTCTTCCAACTGCACCTACTACGGCTTGAACGTCGATGTGCAGAACGCCTCCGAAGGCACCTGCAATGTGGGCTGGACCGAGTCAGGCGAAACCCTGACTTACAAGGTGGGCGCAGCTGGCGGGAATTTTGATATCACTGCGCGCCTGGCGAGTGTGAACAATGGCCAGCGGGTTCGTATCGACGTTAATGGCCAGCTCGCTGGGATCGTCTCCACCGATGGTGCAGGGTGGCAGGCCTGGGCCAGCGAAACCATTTCGAACGTCAATATCCCGGCCAATGCCACGGTGAAAGTGACCTTCCTAGATGGCATGACCAACCTGAATTATCTGGACATCAAGCGCGCCTCGACGAGCGGCGGCGGGAATGGCGGTGGCACGGATACAGGCGGTGGTTCAGGCGGTGAGCCGACGAACGGCGCCGTCAGTTGCAACATTGGCCAGAAAGACGCCTGGGGCAATGTGTTCGTGCTGAATGGCGTAGAGGTGAAAAACACCGGGTCCCGGACGCTGAGCAACTGGAAGGTCGCCATCGATTTCGAGCAGCCAGTGCAGGTTAGCGAAAACTGGTCAGCCAAAGTGCTCTCGGTATCAGGCAAGCGGGTGGTCTTCGAGGGCGTCAGCTACAACAGTCGGCTGAACCCCAACCAGGCCACCACCTTCGGCTTCAAAGGCTCACAGAGCGGCAATATCAGCAAAGCCACCTGCAGCGCACTGTAGTCCAATCGCGGGCGTCTGCAATGGACGCCCGCTGACGCTTTCCGACGCCTTTACCTGATTGTCACGCTTTCGTCGGTAAGAACGTCTGCCTGACTCTCAGTCTCGTATCCTTTCTAACGAATAATACCGACATCTTCAGAGGAGAGGATCATGTTCAAGAGTGTCAATCCCGCAACGGGCAAGGAAATTGCGACCTATCCTGAACTGACGAAGGACGAGGTCGAGAACAGGCTCGGCAAGGCATCCGCAGCTTATGACTCATGGCGCAAGACCGACATTCGCGAACGTACCGAACTCCTGTTGAAGATTGCCGACGAATACGAAAAGAACAAAGAGCGCCTCGCCCGCATGGCCACCGAGGAAATGGGGAAGACCCTTGCCTCCGCCATCGCTGAAGTTGAAAAGTGCGCGGCGCTGTTTCGTCACTATGCCAAGGAAGGACCGGCCATGCTGGAGCCTGAGTGTTGGCATCTGGCGAGCGGCGGTATCGCTGAGGCACGTTGGCTGCCACAGGGGCCAGTTCTGGCCGTCATGCCCTGGAACTATCCCTATTGGCAGGCGGTGCGTTTTCTCGCGCCCACCATCCTCGCTGGCAATGTGGCGTTGCTGAAGCATGCCAGCATCGTTCAGGGCGTGGCGGGTCTCATGGAAGACATGATGCGCGATGCCGGTGCACCTGAAGGGCTATTCCAGAATCTGGGGGTCAAATCGGATGCGGTAGCCGACATCATCGCTGATGACCGGGTCGTGGCCGTCACGCTCACCGGCAGCGAAGGTGCGGGACAGGCTGTCGCCAAGCAGGCTGGTCATCATCTCAAGAAAGTGGTGCTCGAGCTTGGTGGTTCCGATCCCTTCATTGTCATGCCGTCTGCGGATCTGGACAAGGCGGTGAAGCACGCCGTCAAAGGCCGCACCCAGAATACCGGTCAGTCCTGCATCTGCGCCAAGCGCATGATCATTCATACTGAGGTCTACGATGACTTCATGGGGCGATTCACCGAGGCCATGAAAGCCGTAAAGGCTGGTGATCCTATGGCTGACTCGACCGACATGGGTCCGCTGTCCAGTGCCGGCCAGCGCGATACCGTGCTCGATCAGCTTGAGCAGGCGCAGAAGAATGGCGCGAAACTACTGTTTGGTGGCGAGCGGCTTGACGGCGAAGGTGCCTATCTGACGGCAGGCGTACTGACGGACATCGATCCTGCTGGCCCCGTTGCCTCCGAAGAGATCTTTGGCCCCATTGCCATGGTCTTTCGCGCCAAGGACATCGATGACGCCGTTCATCTCGCCAATAATATTCCTTTCGGCCTCGGCTCGTCCGTCTGGACCAGCGACAAGGCTGAACAGGAGCGCTTCATTCGCGATATTGAAGCAGGTATGACCGCCGTGAACCAGATGCTCGCCTCTGCGCCCGAAGCACCTTTTGGTGGCATCAAACGTTCTGGTCACGGCCGTGAACTCGCTCGCTTCGGCCTGCGCGAATTCATGAATCTCAAGACCGTGATGTTGCCGGAATGAGCATGCGCAGTACTTCTTCCAGACTGAGCGGCCATGTCCTGTTAAGTGCGCTGCTGGCTATTATGGTGTCTGCCTGTTCGACGCACTTCGTTGATCCGGATCCGAGATTTGCCCGGCTCGAGTCCGAACTCGAAGGTATGAGGTATTCGGGAGGTTCGGCTCCGGTGAACTCACAGGATTGGGTAGAGGAAGTGAACGACAGTCTTCAATATGGGCACACGCTGTTTTATAGCCACGCCGAACAACGCTGGGTTCTCGCGAGTCATGACATCCAGTTCGACCTCTTCAGCTTCAGTCAGCTCGATGTGAACGATGTCCATACCAGGCTGAGTGTGCCTGGAAGGGAAGGGAGCGACTCAGGGGGGAATACCGGCGCGAATGTTGTGCGTGCCAAAGTTCTCGATGACGCAGCACCGATTCAGCGATTGTTCCGCAGTGGTGAAACGGATGATGAAAATATACTTCGACTACCGGCGCGCGAGGCATCAGACGCGATCAAGGTCGCAAAGATGATGCGCTATCTGATTGCTGAAAACCCCAAGCCCCGCTAACTGGTCCTGTGCTGGCACTCTGAAAAATGAGTGCCAGTTCAAGATCTTATGAAAAAATTCTGCATCCCCGTCAATATTGAAACAAGTCGATTGACCTGACATTTGCTCTCTTTCTAATATTCCCTCGGCTGCGCATGGAAGGGCCCGGCACGCCCCCTCAATAACAATGCATACAGGGAAGGTAGCATCTTGAAGCATCTCTATTTCACCGTTGTCATGGTTGGAATGCCTTTGCTCGCTGCCTGTAGCGGCAGCGAAAACAGTGATCCGGAAGGGTCAGAGCATCGAGCGCGACTGTCTGCGTCAGCGGTGCCGGAAACGTTCAGCGGCACGATGATACCGGTCAAAAACTACCAGCCAGGCGTGCTGAACGAAGACAAGTTGCCACAGGTGACTTCGGAAACGTTGCGCATCCTCGACTTCCTCCGCCAGCGCATGAGCGGGCATCTCGCCAGCATCGCGCCTGTAGATCCTGCTCAACTCACGCCCATCGGTGACCAGCCGGCAACACTCGATATTTCGGAACAGCTCTGCACCCGGGGTGGACAAGCGAGTACGACTCGTCTGAGTGGTCCACTGTTTTCCTACAGCGATGGTCAGGTACTTCTTGGCGCAGGGTCGCAGCAACGGATGGACATGCAGCGATGTGACGGCCCACTGGACGAGCCCTTCGTTCGTATTGGCAGCTATACCCTCACTGTGGCCAGCGGGCTGTTCGATCAATATCTCGCTTACGGCAGCGAAAACGGACGGATGTCTGTGCTCTATGAATATTATGGCAGTGTCGATGTCTCACGAATCGGCATCTACCAACACGGCGATATTCAGCACACCCTGCACTCTCCCCTGAAGCTCGAACTCTCCGGACAGTCCTACCGCGAACTGCCGTTCAACAGCCGTCGGCTGGAGTTTGCCTTGTCAGATTATGCGCTGACCCTGGAGAAGCAGCCGAGCACTCATGGGGAGGAGGATGGCCAGATGAGCGGCGCCCAGGCCTTCAGAATCGGCCTCGGCAGCCTGGCTGAAGACTACATCATCGAGTTGATGGCGCCCTTGAAATATAACGCCCGTGCCGACAGTTTCTGGTCAGGCACCGTGCTCCTGAGCGATGGCTCTGCAGAGCTCAGGCTCGAGTTGTTCGACGGCTACACCGAATATCACTTCGACGCTGAGGGCGACGGTATTTTCGAGACTGTTCAGGTGCTCTAGAAGCGTCAGGCGTAAATCTGGTGAGCCCAGGTGGTGAGACCCGAGGTCACACTGCCGAAAGCATCTCCGACGACGATCTCCACGTCCGGATAATGCGTCCGTATCCACGACTCTACGACGGGTGAGCGCGCAGAACCGCCTGTCACGTACACCACATCGGGTCTGACATCTGCCTGCGTTTCAGCTTCCTTCATCAACGATACGAAGAGCTTGAGCTCCTTTTCGATGGCGTCGCGAAGTTGATCGCGCGAAATGTCGGTACCCAGTCCGTTCTCGACGTAGTCCAGCGAGACGTTTACATGTTCAGAATCCGTGAGCTGGATCTTGGCCATTTCAGAGCTTCGGCTCAGCCGATGACTCAGCCGGTCCTGTTGCAAGGTGAGCAGTCGCGCAAACTTTTCCTTATCGACGGCCGCTCTTAAAAAGGTATGCAAACTGGCGGCTTCCTGCCTGGAGGCGAATTCAGCCTGCAGGTTGACGTCGTTGACTGCGATCGGCTTCCAGAACAGCGAGTTGGGCAAAGGCAGCCCGCTTCGCTGCGAGGTGCCGCGACCGAACAGCGGCATGATACGCTCGAAGGCCAGCTTGATATCGAGGTCGATACCGCCAACCCTGTTTCCAGCATAGCCGAGTACGGAGCTTTGCCGATCGCTCCGACCACGGAAAGTCGGGCCGATTTCCACCATCGAACAGTCGGTCGTGCCGCCGCCGATGTCGAGCACCAGCACGATGGTGTCTCTAGTCAGCTCGCGCTCATAGTCGAGTGAGGCCGCGACCGGTTCCATCAGGAATTCGATCTGCTCGAAGCCGGCCGATACTGCCGCGCGCTCCATCAGGTTCAGTGCCTGCGCATTGCCGTCGGCTTTGTTACCGTGAAAGTTCACAGGCCTGCCCAAGACGATACTGGTGATCTGCTCGCCGCCTTCGCGTTCGGCAGTCCTTTTGATGTGCGAGAGCATGCGAGTAACGATTTCAGAGAACAGCTCCAGCTGCGGCGCCTCGAGATCCGCACCGAGGAAGGATTTGGGCGACTTCATGAAATAGCCACTGAGCGGATCTTCGACATGGTGCTCGATGGCTGCTTCACCGAAAAACATCTCGCTGTCGGCGTAGAGGGCAGATCGGATGCTCTCCGATTCGCTTTTCTGCTGTGCGCGCTCTTCCAGTTCACGACGCATGAGCCCGCGCTCGATGTTCTCGATTTCAGCGGCAGTGAGTTCGCGGACACCACCCGCCTCGCGGGCCCTTTGGCGGTTCAGGGCAGCGGCTCTGCTCACCCGCAGCGACAGCTCATCTTCATCGATCCTGCCGATTTCGACGTGCGTTCGCGAGGTGTAGATGGCTGAGGGCAGGCGAGTACTGCCGTTTTCCAGCGGCACCAGCCGCGGGGCGTCGCCTTCCCACTTGCCAATGGAGCAATTCGATGTGCCAAAATCTATGCCTGCATACATGGGTGTGGGGGATTTCCTTGCTGATGGTTGAGTGATGAGCCAGGCAGGATACCAAATAATGACGGAGGGGTTCCGAATTCCCGGTCAGAGCTCTTGGCTGTTCCCGAGGAGCCCTCTTGTTCCGACACATCATTCCTCATATAGTCCGGGTATTGGTAATCTTCGGGCTATCATAGCCATATCAATCAGATATCCGCCGACGCGCCTGATCGATGCCAACTCCATGCAAGCCATAGGAAACTGATTTGCGACTGTTTCGACCAGCCACCAGAAACCCTGATGCCCGCGCCGGTAGCGTGCGCTATCCCTTCTTCCCGGATCCGCCTTTCGCCGTCCCGCACTGATTATCAAGGCAGGGCGTCCAGAATGTGCCCTGAGAAGCTATAATCTGGCCCAATAGCTCATTACTGGGTCTCAAGACGGACAGGAAAACGCATGAAGCTTCTATTAATCGCCTTGCTGCCGTGGCTCGGGGCACTGGTGCCCTTGTTCAGCGAGCGCTTCGGCAGAACGACGTGTGCCTGGCTGACTACGATAGGGCCGGCACTCGCGCTGGTGCTCACCCTCGTCATGCTACCGTCGGTATTTGCGGGGGAGTTAGTCCAGGTCCGCTACGAATGGGTGCCGCAGCTGGGGCTGAGTCTCGCGTTCCGGCTGGATGGGCTGGCCCTCCTGTTTGCCATTCTGATTCTCGGTATCGGTCTCCTGATCATTCTCTATGCGCGCTACTATCTGCACGAGAAGGACTCCATGGGCCGCTTCTACAGCATGCTGATGCTGTTCATGGGTGCCATGCTCGGCATCGTGCTGTCAGACAACCTCATCCAGCTGTGGATGTTCTGGGAGCTGACCAGCGTCAGCTCTTTCCTGCTGATCAGCTTCTGGTGGCAACGTTCGTCGAGCCGGAAAGGTGCGCGAATGGCGCTGACAGTGACTGGTGCAGGCGGCCTGGCGCTGCTGGCCGGTCTCTTGCTGATCGGCGAAATGGTCGGCAGTTACGATCTCAGTGTCGTGCTCGAAAGCGGCAATCTACTGCGTGAGCATGAGTGGTACTCCACAGCACTGGTGTTGGTGCTGCTGGGCGCATTTACCAAGTCGGCCCAATTTCCCTTCCACTTCTGGCTGCCCCATGCGATGGCGGCGCCAACACCGGTGAGTGCCTATCTGCATTCTGCGACCATGGTCAAGGCTGGCATATTTCTGCTCGCGCGCTTCTTTCCAGTACTGTCGGGCACTGAGCTCTGGGTTATCCTGGTCAGTGGAGCGGGCCTCTGTACGCTGCTGCTGGGTGCCTATTTCGCGCTATTCAAGCATGACCTGAAAAGCCTTCTGGCCTATTCCACCATCAGTCATCTGGGACTGATTGTGTTGCTGTTCGGCCTGAGCACCCAGCTCGCAGCCATTGCGGCCGTGTTTCACATCATCAATCACGCGACCTTCAAGGCTTCGCTGTTCATGGCGGTCGGTATCGTCGACCATGAAACCGGAACCCGGGACATGCGCAAGATACACGGTATGTTCAAGTACATGCCGTATACCGCGGTCCTGGCTATGGTCGCCGCACTGGCGATGGCTGGCGTGCCACTGCTGAATGGCTTCCTGTCGAAGGAGATGTTCTTTGCGGAAACGCTGGCTCAGGATCTGTTCGGCGCCTTTTCCTGGGTCATTCCCGTGCTGGCGACGGTCGCTGCCATTTTCTCGGTGGCCTACTCGTTCCGCTTCATTCACGACGTCTTCTTCAATGGCGAGCCGGTCGACCTGCCGAAGTCACCGCATGAACCACCGCGTTACATGCGCGTACCGATAGAAGTTCTGGTAGCAATCTGTCTGGCCGTGGGTATTTTCCCAGGGCTCGCTGTCTACGATATTCTGCGTGCGGCATCGAGCTCGGTGCTGGGCACCGAGGTGCCTGAGTTCAGCCTTGCCATCTGGCACGGCTTCAATCTGCCTTTGCTCATGAGCGCAGTGGCGTTGCTGGGTGGATTGGCTGTGTACGCTTCGCGGGCGAAGCTGTTCCGTTTCCAGGCGCGTTTCCGCGAGCCTGATGCCAACCTGATTGTGGAGCGGGAAATACAGCGCTTTGTACGGGCTTGTCAGCGCCTGACGCAAGGCCTTGAAAATGGATCCTTGCAGCGCTACCTGGGGCTGCTCTTCCTGGCGACCCTGCTCATGATGGGGTCAGTACTGATTGATCTGGTACCACTGGCTGGCAGTCGGGAAATGCTGCCACTGGACGGCGTGGCCATTACCGCAGCCGTGCTTCTGGCGGTGTCCACACTTCTCACAGTGCTTTGGCACAACCAGCGCCTGATCGCCCTGTTGATGCTCTCGGTGGTGGGGCTGATCGTCTCCATCATCTTCGCCCGCTTCTCGGCGCCTGACCTGGCCATGACTCAGCTGGCGGTAGAAATCGTTACCATTATCCTGTTGATTCTGGCGCTGTTCTTCCTGCCACAGGAGATGCCTCGCGAATCGACACAGGCTCGAGTGCTGCGGGACATCGTACTGGCAGTGCTCAGTGGCACCATGATCGGTGGTGTGTGCTATGCGCTAATGACGCGGCCGCTGACAAGTATCGCGGATTACTTCCTCGCAGAGAGCAAGCCCGGTGGCGGCGGGACCAACGTGGTCAACGTCATTCTGGTGGATTTCAGGGGCTTCGACACCATGGGTGAGATCACGGTGCTGGGCATCGCGGCACTGGGCATCTACAAGTTGCTCATGCATGCCCGGCTGCACCTGCCAACCCGAGATGCCAACGGTCGAGCCTGGGCGAAAGACAAGCATCCCCCGCTGCTCGCGACCGTTGCCCAAAGTCTGTTACCACTGGCACTGCTGGTGTCGGTCTTCATATTCCTGCGTGGTCATAACCTGCCGGGCGGTGGTTTCATCGCTGGTCTGGTGACCTCTGTCGCTATCATCCTGCAGTATCTCTCACACGGTGTGGAGTGGATCAAGGACCGTCTGAAACTCAACTACCAGACCATGATTGCCTGCGGCCTGTTGATTGCCACGCTGACCGGTATGGGCAGCTGGCTGTTTGGAAGACCTTTCCTGACTTCATGGTTCGACTACCTCAACTGGCCGCTGGTGGGTGAATTCGAAATTGCCAGCGCCATCGCTTTCGATCTGGGCGTCTATCTCACCGTCGTGGGCGCCACGGTATTGATACTGGCGAATCTGGGCAAGTTCAGTACACCGTTCCGGGACGCTGTCCCGGACCAGGTCGTTGACCGACCATCCACCAACAGAAAGGAGGCGCGCTAGATGGAAGCCTTGTATGCATTCTGCGTCGGCCTGCTCACGGCCAGTGGCGTTTTCCTCGTGCTACGCAGCAGGACCTTCCCGGTGGTCGTTGGGCTCACCTTGCTGGCGTATGCCGTCAACCTGTTCCTGTTCGCTTCGGGCCGCCTGACTGTGGCCGGGGTTCCGGTCGTAGGGCAGTCAGCTACCTATGCAGACCCTTTACCCCAGGCGCTGGTACTGACTGCCATCGTGATTGGCTTCGCCATGACCGCCTTCGTCGTGATCCTGGCGTTGAGGGCCAGAGCGGACCTGGGCAGCGATCACGTCGACGGGCGTGAAGAACAGAGCAATGGAGAGCTGAACTAATGCAACATGGGGTGATATTGCCCATTCTGATACCGCTGATCGCCGGCATACTGCTGATGCTGCCCGTCATGCACAAGTCAGTCTGGCGTCAGCGCTGCGGTTCTTTGATTGCCTCCGCCTCGGTATTGATGATGTCCATCTGGCTACTGATGCAGGCCTCGACTGGTGACGTGACGATCTATGCCCTGGGCGACTGGCAACCGCCTTATGGCATCATACTGGTCCTGGATCGCCTCAGCGCGCTCATGCTGCTGCTGACCAGCCTGCTCGGCTTCGCCGCCATACTGTATGCCTGCCACAGTGATGATACGACTGGCAGCTTCTTTCACGTGCTCATGCAGTTCCAGCTGATGGGCATCAACGGCGCTTTTCTCACCGGTGATCTGTTCAATCTCTTCGTGTTCTTCGAAATTCTGCTCATCGCCTCTTATGCACTGGTCATTCACGGCGGCGGCAAACAGAAGACCCGGGCCAACGTGCACTATGTGATTCTCAATCTGGTAGGTTCTAGCCTGTTTCTGTTCGCGCTCGGTATTCTCTATGGCACGCTGGGAACGCTGAATATGGCAGATATGGCGGCCAAGGTGGCTGGCGTACCTGTGGAAGATCAGGCGCTGGTAGAGGCGGGCGGCTTGTTGTTGCTGGTCGTCTTCGGCCTAAAGGCTGCGGCTTTTCCCCTGTATTTCTGGCTACCACGAACCTATTCGGCTGCGGTCGCCCCGGTGGCGGCGCTCTTTGCGATCATGACCAAGGTGGGTATCTACTCGATCCTCCGTGTGTTTACGCTGATCTTCGGTGAAGAAGCTGGTGAGCTGAAGGATCTGGCAGTCGTATGGCTCTGGCCAGCAGCGGTAGTGACCATCATGGCAGGTGCTGTGGGGGTCGTCGCTGCGCAGGGGATGCGCACACAGGTCGCTTACCTGGTGGTAGTCTCTGTTGGCACGCTGCTGGGCGGAATAGCGCTGAATTCTGAAACGGGCACCGCAGCGCTGCTGTATTACCTCATACATAGTACCCTGGTCAGCGCAGGACTCTTCCTGCTCGTCGACCTGATAGCGAGGCAGCGGGGGCAGGCGGGTGACAGGATCGTGGGCACGCATCCACTGGCTCAGCCAGTGCTGCTTGGGATCCTGTTTTTTCTCGGCGCCATTGCCATCATCGGTATGCCACCATTCTCCGGCTTTATCGGCAAGGCGCTGCTGCTCAAGGCCACGCCTGGAGTGACAGACAAGCTCTGGCTCTGGCCACCGCTACTACTGTCCAGCCTGCTGGTACTTATTGCCTTGTCCAGAACAGGGACAACCGTCTTCTGGCGGGTGAGCAAGGGGGCAACAAAAGCAGACTCGGCGGAGCCCGGAAAGGTGGTGGCTACACTGCTCTTGCTGTCTGCGGCACCACTGCTGGCCATTTTCGGTGGTCCCATTGCCGAATACACGACTGCAACAGCGGAACAGCTCCATTCGCCGGGCGAGCTTATTCGTCAGATATTGCCTGGCGCATCGGCCACGGGAGGGCTGCGGCCATGAGCTTGTTTAGAACCATCGTGCCGCGGCCGATGCTCACGTTGCTCTTGTGGGTGGTCTGGCTTCTGCTGAACAACACGATAGCTTTTGGGCATGTGCTGCTCGGGCTCTTCCTGGCGATTGCCATTCCCCGGCTGACTTATTATTTCTGGGATCCGCAGGCGGATGTCAAAAGGCCGTTGTTGATGGTGAAGTTCATTGCCGTGCTGGTTTTCGACATCATCATCGCGAATATCGAGGTGGCGCGTCGGATTCTGGGGCCGAGCAAGGAGCTTAGACCGGCATTCTTCGAATACCCGTTGGCGATCACCGGTGACTTTCCCATCACCATTCTGGCCAGCACCATCTCACTCACGCCGGGCACGGTGAGTGCGCAACTGTCGGCGGATCGCAGCCGGCTTCTGGTGCATGGTCTGCACGTCGACGATGTTGCGTCTGCCATCGAACAGATCAGGCAGCGCTACGAAGCGCCCCTGCAGGAGATTTTCGGATGCTGAACTGGATCATTACCTTCGCCTTTGCCCTGCTGTGTCTGGCCCTGATACTGAATCTCTGGCGACTGGTCATTGGACCTGATGCATCGGACAGGATCCTGGCGCTGGATACCATGTACATCAACAGTATCGCGCTGCTGCTCCTCTACGGCGTCTGGCAGGATACCTCGTTATTCTTCGAGGCGGCCCTGCTCATAGCCATGCTGGGTTTCGTCAGTACCATCGCTGTGTGCAAGTATCTCCTGCGCGGCGATATCATCGAATAGGAAGGTCTTTATGAGTGAAATATTGCAGGTGATCGTAGGCGTGTTCATCCTCATCGGTGCCGTATTTGCATTGATCGGTTCAATCGGACTCATCAGGCTGCCAGACTTTTTTACCCGCCTTCACGGGCCGACGAAGGCGACGACGCTGGGAATCGGTGCCATGCTGATTGCCTCCACCGTGCATTTCACCAATCAGTCTGGCAGCCTGAGTGTGCACGAACTGCTGATCACATTGTTCCTGTTCATCACAGCCCCGATCACCGCGCATATGCTCGCGAAAACTGCATTGCACAATCATCTCGATGTGATGAAGCCCACTCAGGGGCAGGAGACACTGAAGCGGAATCGCGACAGCTGACTGCTGGCAGCGGGGACTGCCAGCAGAGATGGAAGGGCACTAGGCCCCGGTCAGCTTTTCCAGTACAGCATTGAAGGTCTGGCTTGGTCGCATGGCCGTTGCGACCAGTTCTTCATCCGGCAGGTAGTAGCCGCCGATGTCCACCCGCTGGCCCTGGGCATCTTTCAGCTCCTGAAGGATCTTCTCTTCCTGCTCTGACAGCGTCTTGGCGATGGGCTTGAATCGTTCTGCCAGTTCCTTGTCTTCAGTCTGGGCCGCAAGCGCCTCTGCCCAGTACAGGGTCAGATAGAAATGGCTGCCACGATTATCCAGTTCGCCCGGCATGCGGCGCGGCGCCTTGTCCAGCTCAAGATGCTTCCCAGTGGCCTGGTCCAGGGTCTTCGCCAACATCCCGATTTGCTTGTTGCCGGTCTTGTGGCCGAGGTCTTCAAGTGAGACGGCGAGGGCCAGAAATTCACCTAGCGAATCCCAGCGCAGGTGACCTTCTTCCGTAAACTGCTGCACGTGCTTGGGGGCTGAGCCGCCTGCGCCCGTTTCGAACAATCCGCCGCCCTTCATCAGGGGCACGATTGAGAGCATCTTGGCGCTGGTACCGAGTTCGAGGATGGGGAACAGATCGGTGAGGTAGTCACGCAATACGTTGCCGGTCACCGAAATCGTATCCTGCCCCATGATCAACCGTTCCATGGTCAGGCGAATGGCTGCTACCGGAGAGCGGATAGTGATATCGGCACCGGTGAGATCGAGCTCCTGCAGATAACGCTCGACCTTTTCCTGCAGCTGGCGATCGTGCGCACGCTTCGGGTCCAGCCAGAACACGGCAGGCATACCTGAGAGCTTGGCGCGGTTCACGGCCAGTTTCACCCAGTCGCGGATCGGCTCGTCCTTGGTCTGACACATGCGCCAGATATCGCCTTTTTCAACGGTATGCTCCATCAGTACGGTGCCCTGCTGATCGACCACCCTGACGACGCCATCGCTCTTCAGCTCGAAGGTCTTGTCATGGGAGCCATATTCTTCAGCCTGTTGCGCCATGAGGCCAACATTCGGCACGGTGCCCATGGTCGTCGGGTCGAAGGCGCCGTTGGTCTTGCAGAAATTGATGACTTCCTGATAAATGCGCGCGTAGGTGCTTTCTGGAATGACGGCCTTGGTGTCTTTCAGTTTGCCGTCTGCGCCCCACATCTTGCCTGAGCTGCGAATCATGGCCGGCATGGATGCGTCGACGATGACGTCGCTCGGCACATGCAGGTTGGAGACACCCTTATCGGAATCGACCATGGCGATTTCGGGACGGTCGCGGTAACACTTGCGAATTTTCGTCTCGACTTCCGAGCGCATGGAGTAGGGCAGGGCTTCGATTTTCTGATGCACATTGGCAAGCCCGTTATTCGGGTTCACGCCAAGCTGGTCGAAAAGCTCGCCATACTTATCGAACAGTTCCTTGAAGTACACCGTGACGGCGTGGCCGAACACGATGGGGTGTGAGACCTTCATCATGGTCGCTTTGACGTGCAGTGAGAACAGTAGATTGGTCTTCTTGGCGTCTTCCATCTGTTCTTCGAAAAACTTTCGCAGGGCTTTCACGCTCATGAACATTCCGTCGACCACTTCACCTTCGAGAACGGGTGTTTCAGCCTTGAGAACGTCGACCTGGCCGTCGGTTCTGACGAGTTCGATTCGGAGCACATCGTCACGCTCCATGACTACGGACTTTTCGCTCGAGTAAAAGTCGCCCTTGCGCATGTGGGCGACGTGGGTCTGCGACGCCATGCTCCACTCACCCATGGAGTGAGGAAACTTGCGAGCGTAGTTCTTTACGGAAGTCGGTGCGCGACGGTCGGAATTGCCTTCCCTGAGTACGGGGTTCACCGAGCTGCCAAGGACCTTGCCGTAGCGCTGGCGAATTTCCCGGGTGTCATCGTCATCAGCTTCATCGGGAAAATCAGGAATCTTGAAACCCTTTTCCTGCAGTTCGGCAATAGCCCTGCGGAGCTGGGGAATGGAGGCCGATACATTCGGCAGCTTGACGATATTCGCCTCAGGTTTGAGCGTTAGTTCTCCCAGCTCGGCCAAGGCATCTGGAACGCGCTGGTCGTCATTGAGATAATCGGAAAAGGTAGCAAGGATGCGGGCGCCAAGCGAGATGTCGCTCAGCTCGATCTTCACCCCGGCGGGCGCGGTAAATGCTCTGATGACTGGGAGCAGCGAGTAGGTCGCCAGCATGGGGGCTTCATCGGTCTTGGTGTAGTGAATTGTGTTCACGGAACCTGTCATGGTACTTGGCCTAGGAGTCGGGGGCGCGGTAAGGGTGGCCACGCCGATACAGCGATGCTGCGTTACAAGAGTTGAGACGCAAGCTTAGCGGCCAAGGGCAGGTACCGCAATCACTAGAGTCCGGCTAACGCACCTAAAGATCCCTCTGCGGGATCGGGGCGATCAAAGCTTGATCAGTGGCGCCGGAGCGCGCCCTGTGCTGGTGCAAATGAACCGTGCTTGTGCACGTTCACTGGTAGAATACGATAGTTGGCGCAGAGTTGCTCAATGGTCGTCTGCCAGAATGTAATGCCGCTCTGGTCGACCTACCGCACCATAATTCACTTCAGCCACCAGCTCCCCGGCACTGACTAGATATTCCAGGTAGCGCCGGGCCGTGGTTCGCGATGCGCCAATTTCACTACCGGCCGACTCTGCCGTCCATGTTCGTTGTTTCCTGAGGGTTGTGCGGATCTTCTCCAGCGTCAGTGCATCGATGCCTTTAGGCAATCTGTCGCCAGGCTGCGCTTTAGGGGCGTCGACTCCGGTCGCTTTTGTGTCTATCTGAGGCCGGGGCAACAGAGCATCAACCGCAGCCTGTGCGACGTTCTCCAGACCCTCGAGTGCCCTGAGGTGCTGGCTGAATCGCAATAGCGCCTCGTGAAGTCGCTCAAATACCAGCGGCTTCAGGATGTAATCGAACACGCCACCTCGCAGGGCGCTTCGAAGGGTGTCCACTTCCTTGGCTGCCGTAATGAGTATGACATCGCTACGGCTATCGCCTGCGCGCAGTTCACGTAGTAATTCCAGACCGCTCCCATCCGGAAACCACACGTCCAGCAATACGAGATCGGGCTGCAACACTTCAATCTGGTCTCGGGCATCGGCGAGGGTATGTGCGATACCGCAGAGTTCAATGGGTGGAAGATCGGCGTTGGCGCCTTCGCTGAGCGTTGCGGTATTGATGCGTTCGATGAAACGACGCTGAATCTCCGCGATCTGCCGATCATCCTCTGCGATCAAGAGACGGATGCTATTCACGTGGACGCTCCTGTTAGCGGGCTGGAGATCTTGGGAATGTAGAGAGTAAAACGGCTGCCCGATGGCTGGAGATTTTCGACGGTGACCGACCCACCGCAGCGCACAACGAATTGCTGCACCAGATACAGGCCAATACCATGGTCGGCTTCAGCCTTGCTGGAGACACCTTTCTCGAAAATACGTTCATGCTGGTCGCCAGGAATGCCTGGGCCCTGGTCTTCGACTTCAAAGATAAGGTCATGGCCGAGATCAGTCATGCTCAAATGTACCAGCCCACCCGAACCATGGTGTCGCCGGGTCGCTTCGAGCGCGTTGTCGATCAGGTTTCCGAGCGCGCTGACAAGCTGCTCTCGTGGCAGTTCAGGCGGCAGCTGTTTCATCTGGCTGTCAGGATCGATGACCAGGCGCAGGCCCATTTCCCTTGCGCGGTTGTATTTTCCCAGCAGACAGCCAGCAAGAATCGGGTCTGGCACTGCATCCAGCAGCAGGTGAATCAGCGCCTGATGATCGCTGACTTCGCTGCTGATGAGTGCAAGTGCTTCATCTGCCGCACCGATCTGAATCAGCCCCGCAATGGTGTGCAGCTTGTTCGAGTATTCATGGGTCTGACTTCGCAGTGTCTCTGCGTATTGCTGAATACGGGTGAGCTGCTGGCTGACCTGATCAAGTTCATCGCGCAGACGAAAGCTCGCCACCACACCGATGATGGCATCGCCCTGACGCACTGGAAGCCGGTTTACGATCATCTGGCGCCCACGTAGCCATACCTCCAGATCGAAGGCCGGCTCGCCGGTTCGCAACACCGACATGAGGTCGTTTTCTGGCAGAATGGTGGCGATCGGCTGGCCGGCCAGCGCGGTGGATGGTTCCAGACCGAGCGTCTCGATGGCGGTGCGGTTGAAGGTGGTGATGATGCCATTCCGGTCTATCGCAATGATGCCTTCGCGGACCGACTCGAGCGTGGCATTACGCTCCTGGAACAATGCCGCGATCTCCTCTGGCTCGAGGCCAAAGATGGCCCGCTTGAAGCGCCCCGCGATCACGATTGCAGCCAGCACGCTGCCGAGCAGCATCAGTCCCGTGACGCCGTAGAGCACCGTGTTGTAACGCTGTATCGTCGACTGCACCTGGGCCAGTGAATAGCCAACCGATACGATGCCGATGATATCGCCGTCCGCATCCTCGATATTGTCACGGATTGGCGCCTTGCCCCGCATCGATAGCCCCAGGCTGCCCATCGCCTTGGATACATAGCCCTGGCCGCTCTGCAATGCTTGCAGACCGAGATCGCCATCATCATCTGCCATGGAGGCACCAATCCTCGTGGGGTCTGGATGGGCGAGCCTTGTGCCCTCATGGTCACCGATGACGATAAACAACGCTTCATTGGTCGCGGCGAGTCTAGAGCTCAGTGCCATCAACCGGGCACTGTCCCGGGACTCTACACCATCTATAACGGATGGAAGAGCGGCAATCGTCTTTGCCACCATGAGTGCACGTTGACCGATCTGGTCATACAGGGCATCGCTCAGGTAGTAGCCCGCAAATCCACCGATCAGTGAGGTTTGCAAGGCACTCACAAGACCAAGCACGAGAATCATCCGCGTCTTGAGCTTCAGCTGGGTATAGCGCTGCCAGGGTGAGGACATAGCTGGGCCACGGTCTTGTCGGGTATGAACAATATGCACTTTAGTCTTTTTAAGCACTCAATACCCCTTACGTTCGCAATCTTTCACAGGCGGGGGCGCATCGGTACCTTGGGCAGGCATCAACAACAATAAGCCGAGGTCACTATGATACCTGTTGCACACTCCCAGTCTCCAAAGCGCCTGACCTTCGTCATGGCCCTGCTCCTCTCAACCTTCAGTGTTTCGGCATTGGCCTGGCAGCCAAGCGGTAAGGTCGAATGTATTGCTCCATCTGACCCCGGCGGCGGTTGGGACTTCACCTGCCGGAACGTCGCCAACGTCATGAAAGAGCTCGATCTCATTCCTGGCAACATGCAAACTACGAATATGGCTGGTGCGGGTGGTGGCGTCTCCTATGCGCACACCATCAGCAAGCGTAGGAGTGACGATAAAGTCATCATAGCTGCCTCCACGGCAACGACCACACGTCTGGCACAGAAGCAGTTCCCCGGAATGAAAGCTGACATGGTGGAGTGGCTCGGTGCCGTTGGGGCTGACTACGGCATTATCGCCGTGCTCAAGGATTCTCCTTACAAGACGCTCCCCGACTTGCTGAATGCCAGCAAGAAGGATCCGCGGGTGATAAAATACGCCGGGGCCAGCGCACGTGGCGGCTGGGATCATCTGAAGGTACTGATCGCGGCCAAAGCTGGTGGCGTGAAGAATCTCCCTGAAATTCCTTATCTGTCCTACAACAATGGCGGTGAAGCCCTGACCCAGATTGTCGGTGGGCAGGTCGATGCTTTCACTGGTGATGTGTCCGAGGCAACAGGCTTTCTTGAATCCGGCGACATTCGCGTGCTGGCAGTACTCGCACCTGAACGTCTGCCCGGCAAGTTTGACCATATTCCTACCGCAAGAGAGCAGGGCATCGATGCTGTCGCGCCCAACTGGCGCGGTTTTTACATGCCGGCCGGTGCCTCCGACGAAGCCAAGGCTTTCTGGCATGAGGCCATCGACAAGGTTTATGAAAGCGAGCAATGGAAGCAGGTCATGAAGACCAGCGGTCTCATCCCTTTCAAGAATGACGAAGGCAGTTTTGATGAGTTCATCCGCGTGCAGGTGGCCGATATCGAGGCACTGTCACGCGAAATAGGTCTGCTGAAATGAGCGCTGCGACAAATCCCAGCGTTATAGGTGACCGACTGCTAGGCGTCGGTCTGCTCGTCCTCGCTGTTGCATACGGCTGGGTCGCCCAGCAGTGGCCTGAACCCTTCGGCGGCGCAGAGTCAGTCGGCCCCGAGACCTTCCCGACCCTGCTCTCGGTGGTGTTGGCGCTCTCGAGTCTCTACCTGATCGTGAAACCTGATGAAGACGCTCACTGGCCGGCTGGGCGCACCGGTCTCGAGCTGGTGCTCGCCATCGTCATCCTCATCATTTACGCAGCAATACTCGAGCCGCTCGGCTTCGTGCTTGCGACCACGCTGGCCGTGGGCAGTCTGTGCTGGCGCATGGGGGCTCATCCGCGCCCGGCCTTTATCACTGGGCTGGTCAGTGCGTTGCTGGTCTTCGCGCTATTCAATTATGGACTCGAACTGAGTCTCCCCGAGGGGCTTCTAGCCCTCTGACACAACAATAAAATCGGGTAACGATCATGGAAACACTACAGTTATTGATGTCGGGGTTTGCCGTTGCGCTGACCTTCGAAAACCTGATGTTCGCGCTGTTCGGTGCCTTCATCGGGACGATTATCGGGGCCTTGCCAGGACTGGGTCCGGCCAATGGCGTCGCCATTCTGATTCCACTGGCCTTCACGCTGGGGCTGTCCCCTGAAACCTCGATGATTCTGCTCACGGCAGTGTACGCAGGTGCGATGTATGGTGGACGAATCTCCTCCATTCTGCTGAATATCCCAGGCGACGAGCCTGCGATGATGACCTGCCTCGACGGTTATCCGATGGCGAAGAAAGGGCGAGCTGCTGAAGCCCTGGCCATGTCTGCCATCGCATCGTTCGTAGGCAGTCTGATCGGTACTATCGGTCTGATCATGCTGGCGCCGGTACTGGCCCGCTTTGCACTGACTTTCGGCCCTGCCGAGTACTTCGCGCTCTTCATGCTCGCGTTCGCTACACTCGGTGGCATCGCCGGCAAGAATCCGGTGAAGACCATCATCGCCGCAGCCATAGGTTTGATGATTTCCTCCGTCGGCATTGATATCGCGACCGGCACCCAGCGCTATACCTTCGGTGTGCTTGAACTCTTTGAGGGCATCGACTTCATACTCGCCATCGTCGGTCTCTTCGCTATCTCCGAGCTGCTGTTCTTCATGGAGGAAAAGGCCGGAGCTGGTCGAGAATTGATCAAGGTGAACAAGCTCTCGCTCAGGCCAAAGGAAATCATGGCTGCTATGCCAACCATGTTCCGAGGCGGCATACTCGGTTTCATAGCGGGTGTATTGCCCGGCGCCGGCGCATCGCTCGGTAGCTTTGTCAGCTACACTCTGGAAAAGCAGTATCTCGGCAAGAAAGGCAACTTTGGCGAAGGTGACCCACGTGGCGTTGCAGCCCCTGAGGCTGGCAACAACGGCGCTGCCTCTGGTGCGCTGGTCCCCATGCTGACGCTGGGTGTCCCCGGTAGCGGCACTACCGCCGTCCTGCTGGCCATGCTGATTTCGCTGAATATCACGCCGGGCCCGCTCATGTTCACCCAGAATGCCGATATTGTCTGGGGCGTGATCGCAGCGCTGCTCATCGGTAACGTGATTCTGTTGCTGTTGAACATCCCGCTCATCGGCTTCTTCGTCAAGCTGCTGTCAGTACCACCGATGTACCTGTTGCCGATCGTGACCATGGTCGCCTTCGTAGGTATCTACTCAATCAGCCACAGTACCTTCGATCTCTATTTCATGGTGGCCTTTGGTATTGCGGGGTACTTCCTGCGCAAGCTGGCCATTCCGCTGGTGCCTGTCATTCTGGGTATGCTGCTGGGCCCAGAGATGGAGAAGAACCTGAGTCACGCCCTGGTCCTGTCAGATGGTGAATGGAGTACACTGTTTGCGACACCGCTGGCGCTGGGTCTCTGGATCGTCGCTGCGCTGGGTCTTATTCTGCCTTACGTCGTCGGCCCCCTGCTGCGTCGCCGCATGCAGAACGCTGCCAATAAAACGCCAATCACGGACTGACACATCATTCACAAGGACGTCTTACGAAACCTGGTCGCTATCTGTATAGGGCTGACCAGTGCCTTCATGGTTCAGAGCATGCTGCTGGTCACCATCCCGCTGTATGCTCTGGAGCTTGGGGCTTCGCCGGTCATGATCGGCAGTATTCTTTCCGTCCCGTATATTCTTCCACTCATTTTTGCCATCCCCCTGGGCGCTGCTGTCACTCGCATCGGTGGCGTGAAGGTCATCGTAGCCGGGGGCTTCGGTATGACGATGGGGCCATTGGCCATGTGGTTGGTGCCTGGCTATACCGGTCTCATCATCTGCCAGCTCCTGGTCGGCGTGGCGCACATACTCATGGTACTGGCGGCACAGTCGATCATTGCCGGGCTGGGGCGTGGCAAGGCGCTGGAACAGTATTTTGGCTGGTATGCCACCTGTCTGTCTGGAGGGCAACTAGTGGGCCCGTTGTGGGCGGGCTACATGATCGACACCGATGGCACCCGCTCGACGTTCGCTGTTATGGCCGGCATAGCGCTCATCAGCGTTGCGAGCGGTTTCTTCCTTACCGGTGCTGCGCGCCTTGGGCAGGCCACGCGGAAGTCGATGACTGGTTTCCGGGCGCAGGGCCGCCTGCTCAAGCAAAACTCGGGTGTACAGATTTCGATAGCGACGACGGTGGCTGTCATGTTCGCCATGGGTGCATATGGCAGCTTTCTACCGGTCTATCTCGAGAGTCTGTCCATATCCGCCACGATGATTGGCAGCCTGGTGAGCCTGCGCGCCTTTGCGTCAATGGCGATACGGCCATTCATGGCGCCCACCATCAGTCTTCTCGGTGGCCGCGCCGCGGCGATGGTCATCTCCGTAGGGCTGGTCGGGTTGGCACTTTGTCTCACCGGATTCTTCGAAAACATCGTGCCGCTTGGCGTACTGGCGTTAGCACTGGGTGTCGGGTCGGGTATTTCTCAGCCGCTGTCCATGGTGGTCCTGGCAGAACATGTGGATGCCGAGCAGCGCGCTGGCGCCCTCGGGATGCGACTGATGGGCAACCGGGGTGTGCAATTCAGCGCACCGCTACTCTTGGGTGTGTTAGCTGAATTCACCAGTTTCACCGTGACTTTTCTTGTCGCCGGTGTGGTGGTTTTTATCGGGCTGGCGATTATTTACAGACTGGTGCCGGGGTTCAAGCAGCGTGAACGGGACCTGGCTGTCCTATGATTGTCGAAAAAGGGGCCCGCCATCAGTGTTGAAGGTGGACCCGTCCTGCTAGGCTGACGCTCTTTGCAGCGCAGCACTGCTGCTGGTATGAGCGCTGGTCAGCCCTTGTCTGATCGGCGTCACGCTACGCTTCACTGCATTTGGCAGCTGGAACAGGTGATAGGCTTCTGGGCCGAACGGATCCACTGCGGTGCCTGCGTAGCTGAAGTCATCGGGCACTGGCTCACCGGAATGCGCCACCCTGAAGCGCTGTTCGATGCTTGGGGTGGAGACGCTCAGCGGCTGCTCTACCCACAGATAGACGGCCTTGTCTGACAATACGTATTCACAGCGGACTATTCGATAGCCTTCACGCAGCGTCAGGGTAGTGATGTCCTTTCCAGTGTCGATGCGGAACTTATGGATGGTTTTCATGGCGCTCTCCCTTGGTGGGCATCTTGGTGATGCAGCCCCATGATCGCCGAACTCGATGGTCGTAAAAACAATCTTTTATCTTCAGAATAGGTCGATTTTTTCGATGAATTCTTGAGTGTGTTGGGTCATGCGATGGAGGTCAGCATAAGGAGCAAACCAATGGCCGACACGCTGCGGCCCACCCCCTGGCCTACAGCAAGCGGTGGCAGCCGGTGAAGAGCGACAAGGCGGCTGCACAGATAGAGCGATGCTGAAATGGGGCTGACTGCACGAAAACAGTGCAAACGCTATTTTTTCTGCAAGCTCGCCAGTATTTCCATCATTCGGCCGATATCAGCTGGCTTGACGAGGTGATGGTCAAAACCAGCCGACATGGCTTGCTGGATGTCATCAGCCTGCCCGTAACCGGTCAGGGCGACCAGTATGGTGTCTTTGCTGGCGGGCCGGGTGCGCAAGGTTCTGGCTACGTCATAGCCGCTCATGTCTGGCAGCCCGATATCGAGGAAGATGAGATTTGGCGCCGAGCTGTCTGCGGCGGCCAGGGCCTGCTGACCATTTTCAGCCAACAGCACTTCATAGCCCATGAAGCCGAGCAGCTCGGCCAGCATCAGGCCAGCGTCAGCGTTGTCATCCACTACCAGCACGCGCAGTCCTGTGCCAGGTGCTGTGGCCTCCGCGGAGTCGGGGAGCTCTGGTGCGAGTGGAGCGTCAGCCAGTGGCAGTGAGACCATGAACTCGCTACCTTTCCCCAGGCCCTCACTGCTGACAGACACCTTGCCACCATGCTGCTCAACGAGACGTTTCACAATTGTCAGGCCCACGCCAAGCCCACCTTCAGATCGTGCAATGGTTCGTTCCGACTGAGAGAAGACGTCGAATATTCGCGGCAGCAAAGGGGGATCTATACCCATGCCATTATCCGCCACCAGGATATTCAGGTGCGAATGCCTGCGAGACACTAGCAAACGGATCGTACCGCCCCGATGGGTATATTTCGCTGCGTTGTTAAGGACGTTGCCCACAACCTGGGTCAGGCGCTGGAGATCGCCCACCACATATAGCGGCTCTGGCGCCATTTCGATGGACAGGTGCTGGTCCTTTTCCTGGATGACAGGCTGACAGAGCTCCGACGCTCGATAAATGATTGAGCCGACTTCGAGCAGTTCGCTTTTCAGCAGTATCATGCCTCTGGAAATCCTGGCAACGTCGAGCAGGTCGTCGACCAGCCTGGTCAGGTGATCCACCTGCCGGTTCAGGATGGACGTGGACCGTTCTCTGACCTCATCAGGCACATCCGGCAGCGCTTGTAGCTGCAAAGCCGCCTTGATAGGCGACAAGGGATTGCGGAGTTCATGCCCCAACATGGCGAGGAACTCGTCCTTGCGTCGCTGCTCTTCCAGCAGTTCCAGCTCGGCGCGGCGTCGGCGATCCACCTCTCTCGAGAGTTGGTCGATCTGCTGGTTGAGCGTGAGAAAACGGCCGCCGCTGACCTCCCTGGGCTGCAGCCTGATCAATATCTGGCGCTGAGCACTGTTTTCGTCCCTCGTAAAGAGCGCGCCTTCAGCGCGATAGACGACCCGGTGCTCGTCGTCAGCACCAAAGGTGAGCGCGCCAGGAATAAATGATCGAGTTCGCCCGCATGCGCGAAGAAACTGAAAAATCTGTTCGGGCGATTCCCGACAGAGCTCATCGAGCCTGCAGCGGTCTGGCTGGATGTGAAAAGGCGCGAGATGGCGCTGGGCTGATTTATTGACGGCCAGCACCAGACCATCAGCATCCACCAGCAGAACCGCTTCCGGGAAAATATTGGCAAATTGGTGGAACTGCAGCGCGGTTCGAAACTGGGGCAGCTTAGCCTGCAAAGTATTCACGACCATCAGTGAGCCGGTCTTCATCCACCGGTTTGAGATTCACGACTACCCGGCAGCCTGGAGCGCCCTCGGCTATCGTTTCCTTGAGCTCGACTCTGGCATAACCTGTATTTTCAGCAGTGATCACACCGAAAACATTCGATGTCATCATGCACATCGAGGGTCTTCCGATGACCTTTTCGGCGAAGGGGCAGGCCCGGTTGCCGAATACAAGCCTGTCATCAGACTCTTCGATAATGAAAAAGTCACCCTTGATACGGCGCTTCAGATCCACCAACACCTCAGCCACCTGGGACCTCGAGAGTGTTTCGGTGCCTATGGCCTGCCGGTAGCTCTGGTTGAGCTGATCGCCAATTCGCTGGCCAACCACACTGACGAAGCCAGCGGCTTCCTCAAGACCGATGACATCCTGTAGGGTGCCGGCAAGCTCACGAATCAGTGAGCGTAGAAAGACATCGCGCTCGAGGTCGAGACTCAGGTCCTTCACAGGAATTCTGGTTGGCGAATTCAAATAGACTCCGGGATCAAGCGCGAAGAGGTAGGGGGTCGCTATCGTTATTGTGTAAATTTAGCTCAGTGGCTGGCTAAAGACAATGCAGCCAAATGACCAGCCTGTGGCGCGGCTCGTTAATTCCATCACTTGTCAGAGCAGCCACTCTATCGGGAGCAAGGCGAAAAAATGCACAAGAAGCCGTTCGAGTATATGCGTTTCTGGCTCGACATCGTGTCTGAAGAGATCGTTACCCTGCTGCTCCAGCCAATACAGGTCATCATCGTCATCCAGGCGCACTTCATAGGCATAGCTGGGCACTTCGGTCTCAAAAGCGCTGTCGATTCTGCGTGCCATGGCTGAACTGTCAATCAGGAAGCCAAGCTCAGTATTCAGGTTCGCGGACCGCGGGTCGAAATTGAAGGAGCCAACGAAGACACGCTTGCCATCGATCGAAAATGTCTTGGCATGAAGGCTTGAACCGCTTCGGCTGATCGAGAGGATAAGACCTTCTGGCTCTGGAGGGGCTGCGAGTTGTCGCATTTCATACAGCCTCACGCCGCCCCTGAGCAGGGGTTTACGACGCTTTGCATAGCCTGCATGTACGATGGCGATATCAGTCGCATTCAACGAGTTCGTCAGCACCGCTACTTCGACGCCACTGGCCTCCAGCTCGCGGAATGCCACGGTGCCCGCTTCGGTAGGCACGAAGTATGGCGAGACCAGGTTGACGCTATGCTGCGGCACCTTCAGCACCCTGGCCAAATGCGAAGTCAGCAGATCGTCTTGGGACACCTTGCCGAGAGCCTTGGCGGGATCGTCGCTGATCATCTGAACTGTTGTCCATTCCAGCTCGAGCGCCTGGTTCAGGAACTGGTCCATGAAAGACGACTCGCTGACGGCCTTGAGATACCGGCTGACGTCCGCCGCTTCGTCGGCAAGGCCGAAATGCGCCTCTGTCAGCGCGACGAGCGCTCCGGAGTCAGCTGTCGATACGATATCCTCGATCGGATACGCCGATTTGCTCGCCCAATATGAGTCGAAATCGTCTGACACGTCCTCTACGACCGGCCCGACACCAAGCACATCCAGGTCCGCGAAGAGGACGCCCTCCGTCGCCCCGAAATATTCGTCTCCAACATTGCGTCCACCAACGATCGTCACCTGATTATCGGCGGTGAAGGACTTATTGTGCATGCGGCGGTTGAGCCGGCTGAAATCGGTAAGATAATTGAGCCATTTCGCGCCGCCGCGGATCAGGAAGGGATTAAACAGACGCACCTGTATATTCGGGTGCGCAGCCAGCGCGGCGAGCTCTTCATCCAGACCGCTCGTACTGTTGTCATCAAGAAGCAGTCTGACGCGAACCCCCCGCTCGGCGGCGGTATGCAGGGCTTGCAGGAGCAGCCTGCCAGTGGTGTCCTCCTGCCAGATGTAATATTGAAGAACCAGTGTTTTCTCGCTCATGCCAATGAGCAGCATTCTGGCAGCGAAAGCGGCCAATGGATCTGGCAGCATGATCACTCCGCTGTTGTCAGCGTGCTGCTGCTCCCAAGGTGTCACTGTCCGGCCGAGAAGGGTATTGTCTGCAGCCTCGGCATTCAGGGCTGTCGACGGGCTGCGGTTGTGCAATGAGGGGAGGGCGCAAGCCTGAGTCATAACGACCAAAGAGGCCACTATCAATAACGCGAGTCCTTTTATTCCTGTGCGTTTGTTCATGATATAGCTGAACTGGCTACTCCGCGCTCACGTACGAAAGGCTCAGACTGACTAGAAAAATGGGGCTTGAGCCGTATGCAGATTCATCGATCTCTGCAGGAATTCAATGATTTGACGCCCTCGGGCAGCGCGCGAGGACTTTATAGGACCTTGATGTCGGAGCCGCTGGCGCCTGAAAATCATGGCACATCCAGGGCATTTCTCAAGGCTCGGCTGGAAGAGGCGGCGCGTCTCCCTTCCGATATGCCTACGCAAGCTGACCACCTGCTTGGATGGATGGAAGAGGCTGCACTGGCGACCGGCGAGCACTATGCGCAATACCTCGATTCACGCAAGGCCGGAGAACCCCGCCGTTATTTCAGCTCTCGTTCTCATGCCCTGTCTTTCCTGCAGCAAGTTGCACCGACCAAACTCGTGGATGGCGCCTGGCTCTACGGCGTGCTGCAGTACTGGCGTGATGATCGTTTCCATCCTCTTATTCGCACCTATCTCGAAGAGCTGGGCGATGGCGATCCAGCACAGAATCATGTGGTGCTTTATCAGCGTCTGCTGACAGCCTATGGCGCTGACGATCTTCCAGACCTCGGCGATGAACACTATCTCCAGGGCGCGCTGCAGCTGGCGATGGGTTATCACGCCGACGAATTCCTGCCCGAATTGATCGGCTACAATCTGGGCTATGAGCAACTGCCGCTTCATCTGCTGATTACTGCCTTCGAGCTCGACGAACTGGCGATAGATCCCTACTACTTTACGCTGCACGTCACGATTGATAACGCCAGCACGGGGCATGCCCGTAAGGCTGTGCAGGCCTTGCTGGCGACAATGCCGGCTACCGGTGATCCGGGGGCCTTTCTCGAGCGGGTCAGCCGCGGCTACCGCCTGAACGATCTGGGCCTCAAGGTCTCCGATATCATTGAGCACTTCGATCTTGAGCAGGCGCTGGTGGCAATGCTGGAGCGTAAGAGTATATTTGGTCGGCACCTCCATTCTGACTTCTGCAGCATTGGTGGAAAGACTGTCAATGAGTGGTTGATGAGATCAGGCCAGATGTCTGGTTTCCTGCAGGCCCTGGTGGACAATCATTGGGTCAAGCGCAACGAAGATCCGAGGCAGAGCCGTTTCTGGCGCCTGATTGATGGCAATGAAGCGCCGATGTTCGGCGTTTTCAGTGCCTGTGAGAAGCAGCTTATCTTCGACTGGATTGCTGGCAACTGGCTTAGTCATGGAGAGAACGTTCATTCCCCTTCAGACGCTGAGGCCGACCGCAGGTCCCATACCATTCGCCGCCGCAGCGCGCCTGGCCGACCGGAGCGGATACAGGTCAGTAAGCGCAGTGGGCCGAAAGGCGATCTTGATCAGGACGTTAGCGAACTGGCCAGAGAGTTGGCGCTGCTGCCTGAAGAGCTGCGAATGCAGCGACTTATTCGTCTCATGGCGCCATCCAGTCATGCGACTGCAGCGGGCCTGCTCGCCACCAGGCTGTTTTCGGCGGTCCTCCCGTGAGTGCGGCGACAGACGAGTACTTGCTGGCGCTCGGGCGGTATCTCTTCAATTCAGGCTACCACTATACCGCTGTCACGCCAGCTACCCACGAGTTCAACAATGCTCGCGCTGCCAATCGGCGGGCCGCTGACATGCGCGATATCTTCGGCTGGAGCCGGCCATTCGAGCGAGCCACCCTCAGCGATGAAGAATTCGAGCTCATGCATCACGCTGAAGTGTTGCTGCCCCACGGCCAGGTGTGGCGCAGCGCCTTGCGCTGGTCGAGTCTGAGCGGGCTCCTCTTTGCTCATTCTGCCTATCCTACGGAGGCGGATGACTCGGTGTTCTTCGGGCCGGATACCTATCGCTTCGCGAGCTTTATCGAAGCCTATCTGCAAGGCACAGACGAACCGCTAGCACGGGCTGTCGATATCGGCTGTGGCTCTGGCGCTGGGGCAATTCTGGTGGCTCGGGCTTGGCCGGAGGCCGAGGTGCTGGGGGTGGATATCAATCCGCAGGCCCTACGGCTCACAGCGATCAATGCGAAGCTTGCTGGTACGGCCAATGTCAAAGCAATGCACAGCAACCTGCTGGGCGATGTGGAGGGTGACTTCGATCTGATCATCGCCAACCCCCCCTACATGATGGACACCCAGGAGCGAGCCTACCGTCATGGTGGCGGGGAACTCGGGGCAGGGCTTTCCTTCCAGATTGTGGAAAGTGCCCTCAAGCGGCTCGCCCCAGGTGGCACGCTGCTACTGTATACCGGTATTGCGATCGTGAATGGCCACGACGGTTTTCTACAAGCTCTCCGCGAGCGTCTGAACAATGAACGGTGCAGCTGGCACTATCGCGAAATAGATCCGGACGTTTTTGGCGAAGAGCTCATTAAACCGGTCTATGCTGAGGTCGAGCGGATCGCTGCGGTGGGGCTGACCCTGGTGCGGGACAGCTGAATAAACATTTATTGACGTGAATACGCTATGATTGGACTATCGACGGTTCATTAACACCGTGTGACAAGACGCTGCAGGCGCACTCCCGCACTTGGCCTGTAAGCAGTACTGACTTGGCAGGGTGATAGCGAACAGGCTGATGAGACTCTCAGGATTCACGATAAAAGATGTGCTGTATTCCCGGGACGACGCGGCCATCGTGCGTGCTCAAGCGGCACATCATGGTTCGCCGCAGGACCACGTCATCATCAAGTTTCAGACCAGTGAATATCCCTCCGCCCATTCGGACGCTCGCTGGAAGCACGAGTTCCAGGTACTGCAGTCGATCCAGTCCGATCGTGTCGTTCGGGCATACGCCCTCGAGCATCAAAATAATATCCACGTTCTGGTTCTCGAAAATTTTCCTTCCATAGCGCTTGCGCAGTTCATGCAGGAGAGGACGCTCTCTGTTGGCGACCGGTTGCAGATCGCCGTTGAACTTGTCAAAGCGCTGGGCGAAGTACATCGGCATCAGATCGTCCATTGCGATGTCCAGCCAGGCAACGTTCTGATCGATCCAGACAGTTTGCAGTTGAAACTGTGCAACTTTTCGCTCGCGACCAGGTTGAACCATGAAGCGCTTGCGCATCCTGAGCAGGACCTGTGGAGCACTGTCCAATATATGTCACCTGAACAGACTGGTCGCACGGGGCTGGAGATCGACCATAGAAGCGATCTCTACTCCCTTGGGGTTACGCTGTTTGAACTTTTCACCGGCCGGCTGCCCTTCGTGAGCGATGATCTCATGACGCTTATGCACAGCCATATTGCGCGACAACCGGAGTCATTGACTGCCGTGCGTGAAGACGTACCTGCACCTGTAGCCGCCATTGTCGCCAGGTTGCTGGCGAAGTTGCCTGATGAACGCTATCAGAGCAGCTTCGGTATCCAGGCAGATCTTGCCGAGTGTCAGCGGCAGTGGCAGCAGAATAGCCAGATTGAAGAGTTTCCCCTCGGCACCAAAGACGTCGCGCAAAGGTTTCGCGTCTCGCGCAAGCTATATGGGCGGAGCGCCGAGGAAGCGGCTTTGATGGATTGTTTCGAGCGTGTGTCAGGTGGTCACTGCGAGATGCTGGTCGTTGGCGGATATTCGGGCATCGGCAAGACGGTGCTTGTCCAGCAATTGCAAACACCACAGATTACTTCGCGAGGCTTCTTCATTTCCGGCAAATGCGATCAGTACAATCGATCGCAGCCCTATGTTGCGTTGATTCAGGCCTTTCCCCCGCTGATACAGCAACTCCTCAGTGAGCCTGGCGCAGTGCTCGATTATTGGCGGGAAAGACTGTCAGCAGCGCTTGGCAACAATGCTGGCGTTATCGTGGAACTCTTGCCTGAGCTGACCCTGATTACGGGTCGCCCGCCTGAGGTGCCGCCACTGCCGGCAGCAGAGGCAGAAGCACGCTTCGCGCTTGCCTGGTCTCAGTTCATCAACGCACTGTGTTCGCCGGACCGGCCACTCGTGCTCTTTCTGGACGATTTACAGTGGGCCGACGTGCCCACGCTGACGCTCCTCGAAAAACAGCTAGTGAATCACCGGGATGTGGCGCTGATGGTGGTGGGGGCCTATCGAAGTAACGAGGTTGATGAAGGCCATCCGCTGTCACACACACTGGCTACGCTCAATCAGGGCAAGACGCCCGTGCAAACCCTGCAACTGGAACCCTTGAAGACGGAGGATATCGAGCAGCTTCTCGCCGATACCTTACACTGCTCAAGCGCATCTACCGGCGATCTGACTGAACTCTGTCTCGAGAAAACGCACGGTAATCCTTTCTTTCTCAACCAGTTTCTCGAAACGCTGCACGAAAAGGGCGATGTCTGGCACGATCATCATCATGGCCGCTGGACATGGGATGTCGAATGTATCCGACAGCGCGCTATCACCGACAACGTCGTCGATTTCATGGTCATCAAGCTTCAACAGCTCGATGGTGCTGCGCAGACATTATTGGCCATAGCTGCAAATCTCGGCATCGAATTTACAGTGCGACAACTCGCCGCGGTGTCTGAAAGTGATGTGATGACCACTGCGGCAACCCTGCAGCCCGTACTGGAGGCAGGATTCATTCTCCGGCTTGACGAGGATCTTTCGTTCAGTCAGGACCGGGTACAACTCAGTGCGGCTCGATGCCGTTTTCTCCATGACCGTGTGCAACAGGCGGCCTGGCACTTGACCCCGGAAGCTGACCGAACAGTGCTGCAACTCAGCATCGGGCGGCATCTGCTGGCCAGTAGTACGCCTGCGGAAATCGAGGAAAACCCCTTCCTTGTGCTGCAGGCCCTCAATAGCGCAAGCGAGCTCATTGACGATGAAGCCGAGCGGGCCCAACTAGTGGCGCTCAATCTGAGCGCAGGTCTCAAGGTCAAGAAAGCCGCAGCATACAAAGCCGCCGCCGAATTTCTTCGCATTGCGCAAAAGCTGCTACCGCCCTCAGCCTGGGTAGATCAGCCTGACAATACCTTCAGGATACACAGGGAATTGGCTGAAGCAGAATATCTGTCTGGTGGCTTTGACACCGCTGATGCGCTGTACGATGTGGTCCGGGAAGCCTCGCAGACCCCGTCGGACTTGATCGAGCTCAGTCTCGTGCAGGCGCAGCAGTATCAGATGCAGGGCCGGTTTCCGGAAGCGATCGCTGCGATGTTCGCCAGTCTGAGGCAACTGGGCCAACCCTTCCCCGAAAACGAAGAGGCGGCAGGTGCCGAACTGGTAGAGACTTTCGGCGCCACGAAAATGGCATTGTCCGGCTATGATGAGCCCCAGCTCCTGTCAGCGGCCACCATGACCGACACCGTCAGTCTGCAGTGTATGCAGCTGCACAATGCCCTGGCAGTGGCGCTCTATCTCGTCGGCGCCTTCAAGTCCTATGCCGTCAATGCCTGCAGGATGGTCAGGCTGACACTGGAACACGGTCAATGTGAGCTGAGCGCGATCGGTTATCTGACCTACGCAACAGCCATGTCCTCCATGGGAGAGGCCTACCCGCAGTGCTACCGGATGGGGCGTCTGGCGAGAACGATGTCAGATCGATGGGACAACAAATATTACCGGGCAACGACCTACCAGTATTTTTCCTCGACTTATCAGCACTGGTGCGAACCGATTACCCACACGGTCGAGCCATTGGCTCAGGTCGCAGCCTGGGGTCGCGAAGGGATCAACCTGGTGTATGCCGGGTACTCTATCCTCTTCAGCATCAGAAACCAGCTGATCAGCGGCAGGCCGCTGTCCGAAGTCGAGGTAGAGGCAGATCGCGGTCTGGCGTTTCTCAACAAGCACCATCAAACGCCCATCGCTCAATATCTGAGGCTGTGCAGTGTTCAGTCCATCCTGGCCCTGCAGGGCAAGACCGCTCACCCAGGCTCGCTGGATTCCGATGATCTGAATACTCGCAATATCTTCAATGGGGATTTCAGCACACCATCGATCGATCTGGCGTTCTATAGCAGTGCCATGATTCGACACGCCTATCTGATGGGTGACAGAGAAGGTCAGCAACAGTTTGTGCAGAACCGAGGCATGATCAGCGCCTTCCTGCCAGATAGTCCCTCAGTGACCGAGGCCAGCTTTTATTCAGCACTTATTTTGCTGAATGAGGCGAAACCGCTCGATGAAGATATTGTGGCTGCGCGTGAATACTGTGAGCAATTCAGGACATGGGCAGTCGATTGTCCGCAGAATTTCGAACACAAACACCTGCTGATCAGTGCGGAAATAGCCTGTGTCGAGGCAGATAAAGATCTCGCGATGTCTCTGTATGACCAGTCCATCGAAGCGGCAGAGCAGGCCGGCTTCCTCCAGTGTCAGGCGCTGGCCTGTGAACGCTACGCTCACTATTGGTCGGCGCTGCAGCAACAGCGTCTGGCTCAGCATTTCATCAGAGAGGCGCATTATTACTACGGTCGCTGGGGCGCCACTGCCAAATGCCTGCTGATCGAGCGGGAATGGCCCTCGCTGACGGGAGGCTGGCGAAGTTTTTCCCTCGGTGCAGTGAATGATTCGGCACTCCTCGGTTCCGGGACTGCAGCCTCCAGTTCGAACCTGCTCGATTATCAATCGCTATTGAAAGCAAACCAGTTGCTCTCACAGGAGGTGAATACCAGTGATCTGCTGAAGAAGCTGATGGAAGTCCTGCTTGAAAATGCAGGCGCGCAGCAGGGCGGCATAGTGGTGAATGATGACGGCGTGCTCAGGCTGGGTGTGTTCGGTCATTTTGATTCAGGCACTGGGACCATCAGGTGTGAGCTGTTTGGTGCAGAGCACGAGGTGCGGGCCTACGATCCTTCCGATAGCCCTGGTCATGCGGAGCCCAGGCTTTCGGATGCGGTCATCCGCTATGTTCAGCAGACTTCCGAAACCCTCCTTCTCGACAAGCCGGCAGAAGATCTGCGTTTTCTGAATAACGACTATCTCCAGCGGCATCGACCTAAGTCTGTACTGTGTCTGCCCGTTGTCGGGCAAGGCCGGCTTATCGCGATCGTCTATCTTGAAAACAATCTGACCGAGAAGACCTTTACCAGCCGGCATAAGGACACGCTGGAACTGATAGCCGCTCAGGCGGCAGTGTCGTTAGTCAATGCGCGACACTACGGTCAGTTGGAGGAAAAGGTCCGGCTACGCACGGAAGAGTTGCATCGCCTGGCAAGCATCGATGCCTTGACGGGCGTGGCTAACCGGCGCGAGTTTGATGTCACTATCGCACGGGAGTGGGCCCGCAGTCAGCGTGATGGTCTGCCCTTGTCGCTGTTGATGATTGACATTGATCATTTCAAACTCTACAACGACCACTATGGCCATCCCGCTGGGGACCGTTGCATCAATGCTGTTGCCCAGGCGCTTCAGCATGTGGTGCATCGCTCGGGCGATCTGCTGGCCCGTTACGGCGGAGAGGAATTTGTCATCCTCATCACTGGGTCCAAGAACGTGGATGTGTTGCAAATCGCGCGCAACTGCCTGGATGCCGTGCGCGATCTACAGCTCCCCCATGCCTATACAGGCGCTGAAGATCACATCACCATCAGTCTGGGCGTCTGCACGATGGCCGCCGTCCAGAATGACGATGCCGACCTCATCATCACCAAGGCAGACGAGGCCCTCTACAAGGCCAAGGAACTGGGAAGAAACCGCTACTGCATTGCCGAGTGAATAGAGGTCCTCGCGCTATCAGATACTGGTGCTATTCGGGATCATCGACGGCAGCTGGAACGTGTAGGGCATGGCTCTGCTCCTGTTCCGTTGACTAATCTCGATCTCTGCCAGTGCCAGGTCCTGCTGAAAATTACCGACTGCCTCATGCACCCGGGCATCTGTGAAGTAAGGCACTCGGGGGTCATCGCTGTACTGGCCGAAGGAATCGTACTGCACTCCACTCAACAGGTATTCAAATGACAGAGTGTACAGCGCGATGTCCAGCGGCGGGTACCAGCCAACCGCCTTGTCCTTGCTGCTGATCACGGTGCGTCTGGCCGGAAGCGGGTTGTAGATGCACCCCGAAACGCTGGGGCTGAACGACATGAGGGGATACTGCGCATAGTTGACCGAGGCATGCAGTGGCCCTGCAATGTAGATGATGTGCGAGACGATCTGCGTCAGATACTCAAGGCTGTCGATAACGAAAGGCTGCTGTTCGTCTCCGCTTGGCTTGAGGCCATTCAGGCCCTTGAAGTCAGCATACTTGGGGGAGACAAGTTCGTTGATGAAGCCCTGCAGCTCAGTATCGTTTGCGACCGCTGTGTCGTTGGCGTAATAGACTTCCAGATATGACCCGACGTAGCGTTTGATCGCTGTCCACAACAGCAATGTATCATCCCTGAAAGCGAATTCCGGCAGGCTGCTGGCATCGACGCCACGGAGTTCGAACAGTTTGTCAGGACTCTGCTCATCCCAGCGCCAGGTCTGCCTTGCTGCGGCTACCATGGCCAGAGATGATTCAACCTTCAGACCCACAGTATTGGCTACCACGCCGCCAGGAATAACGAGGCTGTGTATGGCATTGTCGTTGATATTCAACGTGAAACGAAAATGTGGAATGAGCAGCTGCAACAATGGGTGCTGCTCCGAGAGCTGGCGATGCGCAGCGACAATCATCGGATCCAGCGTGAGATGGCAGGCACCGAGATGAGCGACGTTTTCATGCTGCATGGCGCAAGCCACATTTACCAGAGTCTTGGCGAGTTGCCATTTCAGTCCCTTGGCATCGTTGGCGTTGGCACAATCATTCGGCGTGAAGATCGGCGCCGATTCAGTATCGTGTGTCTGCTGTAGCTGAATCGCGATGGGTTGCAATGCGGCGCCCCCGTCGGGATAGCCGGGGCCGGGCTCGTCATTCAGATAGAACAGTGCGATGGGTGCAGCGACATAGCGCTCTTCACCATGGTTGGGATCGGTTTTGGCCTCTGTCAGCATCGCATAGTCACAGACATAAAGGCGCTTGCTCCTTGCGGCAGCTTTCAGGGTTAGCCTGGCATTACCGGTCACCGACTGCAGCATGCCGTCTGTTACAGGCATCTTCCTGATCAGTGATGACAGGGGTGTTCCATAGAGTGGTGTATCCTTGTCCAGTCGCACGCCCGTCAGGATTGTCGTATTGAAGCCAGCCGTCTGGAGATAGCCAAAGTACCAGTCCTGCTCATACGGTTCAGCTTTAGCCTTCATCCAGGGTTGTCTGGCAATATCGAGTGTTTGCGGGGCCGGTAGAAGCTCGAACAGCTTCCGGTAATCCGCGATGCCCGTCGCCTGCAGATAGTCACGCTCGCCATCACGGTCGAGCATATTGAAGAGGGTCGATTTCAGCAGAGCCGTCGGGCCTTCACGAAGCAACTCTTCGAAAACGAGGTTCAGGCCGGTGGCCATACGCTCAAGATCCCCCGGGATCCTCACCATCCCTTCAAGGGCCCTGGGTACTTTGCTCAAGCTACCAAGCAGCCCCTTCAGATTTTCCAGATCTCGCTCAGGGTGGAAGATGCTCAGGTTGTCTTCAAGCTTGTCCCACGCTTTTTCGACGTCACGGATGGCCTCAGTCGGCAGGTCGCCTTCCAGCTCCTCGGCGAGTATGCCAAGGACCACACCTTTGAAATTCGCCGCCAGCCGAAGGAACACTGGCAGCACTTTAGCTGTGTAGGCCAGGGAGAACTCCTCACCCTTAGGCACGCCGGCCGATAGTGGAACATGCTCCAGATAGGACTGCATATAGTTGTAGGACGTTCGCGCCAGAGAGAGCTGAAACGCTCGCTGCGCCTGGGCTGTCGGTGTGTCGTTCTGGGGAAGTGAGGGAACAGGATTGCTGGATGAGGCATCGATCATCATCTTTTCCTTACATCAAAGAAGCGAGATTATATTGATCGAGAATTATTCTCGGTGCCTATTAGGTATAGATGGGGGCGAGGAGAAGTGCGAAAATGATCCTCAGGGTCCTGTCGACTGTTGCGCATAAGCGAGAACAACTCGGGCTTCCGTTTCGCCCATATTCTGGATGTCATGATGTCGAGCCTGTTTCCTACCGTTATTCAGCAGCCCCCGCAGCGACTAATATTCGAGTTTTCATGCCGTCCCAGACTGAAAAGATGGTGCTTGCTTCTCGGCTTGTTTTCTATGTTTGCGAGCATTTTGCCCTGCCAGGCAGACGATAAGATGGCTGCTTCCGAGCCCCCGCTGACGCTTGGATTCGTAGAGTTTCCTCCCGCCTCTTACGTGGATGACGCCGGCCAGCCAGCAGGGCATCTGCTGGACCTCGGCCAGCGCGCCCTGGAACGGGCAGGCTATCGCTGGAAAGCAAAACACTATCCCGCAAACCGGCTGGCAGCCTATCTTGGCACAGGCGACGTCGATCTCTTCCTTGGCATTACCACCATTCCCGGTTTCAAGGGGAACATTCTCGCTGGTGAAATGACCATCGCCCGAATCGAACTGCGTGCCTACAGCAAGGGTGAGGCACCTGCGGTCCAACGCTGGGAAGACCTGCAAGGCAAGATAGTCATCGTGTTGCGGGGTTACAGCTACGGTGGCTGGATAAACAGGATCAAGGACCCATCCACTGGTATTAGTGCACTTGAAGTCGACGACCATGCCCAGGCGCTCAAGGTCCTGAACCTTGGTCGCGGCGACATCCTGCTCGACTATGCTGGCCCGGTCGACGCGGCGCTCAAGCAGGTCGAGGTGCCTGACCTGCACAGCACGCTGATTTCCCTCCTCGAGTGCAAGTTCATCGTGTCCAGAAAAACGCCTCGGGCAAAAAGACTCTTGCGGGATCTTGAAGCGGCTTTTGTGAGCCTGCGGGAGAGTGAGGCAGTGTTCTGACCTTCGCGCGGGAAGCTCCAGACGGTTTAGCGTGAGGCCTCTATCAGTTCGAGCACCAGCTCCGGTGGCCGACAGATTTTCGCGCCAGCCAGTGCCACCACCACAGGCCTGTTGATGAGCTTCGGATGCTCGGCCATTGCAGTCAGACGATCCTCATCACTCGTTGCATCGCTACCTAGTCCGAGTGTCTTGAATAATTCTTCATTCTGGCGCATCAAGTCTTTTACTGAGATGCCCATCTGCTCTACCAGCGAAGCCAGCGTGGCCTCGTCCGGCGGGTTCTTCATATAGTCGATCACGGTGGGCTCGATGCCGGCGTTCAGCATGAGCTTGAGTGTTTCCCGAGACTTGCTGCAAGCAGGATTGTGATAGATGGTGATGTCCACAAGTGGCTCCGAAGGTTGTGTCAGGCATAAAAAAAGCCAGCCCTTGCGGGGCTGGCTTTTCGATGTTTGGTGGAGACGGCGGGAATTGAACCCGCGTCCGCCAATCCTCTGCCATCGGCTCTACATGCTTAGTTTCCCTCTATTGATCTAGCCGTAAACGACCCGGGGGGCAGGGTGTAAACAGCGATTCTCCTTAAAGTTTCGCCAAGTGGTCGGAGACGTCCCTCTTGGCTAGCTTATTATGATGACACTCAGTACCGCGATATAAGCATCTTGGAGTGAGCGCTAACAGGGGTTTAGGCTGCTAGTCGGGTTTCCCCGTAGTTGGCATCGTTTGCAACTAGTGTTTTCAGAGATTGGAGTACGTGAGTCTCTGCCCTCACGACATGCACCTTTGGGTTTGTAATCGGCGTCGAAACCATATCGTCCCCAGGATCAGTCAGTATACGACACTGACTGCTTCATATATAGAGCCAGACAGGCAAATTTCAAGTGGTCGAAGCCACAACGGAGCTAAAAAAAACGATGACAGCCTTGCAAGGTCTCAAGACCAGTCATCTGCACCAGATGGTTCTATGGGTACTGGCCGGCCTACCCGATAGCCCTGCAGATAATCCACGCCAATGCTGGCGAGCAGGTCAATCGTTGCTGTGTTCTCGACATACTCTGCGATGGTCTCGACGCCCAACGCCCTGGCGACTTCGTGAATCGAGCGGACCATTGCCTGATCAACCACATCGTTCGCCATGTTGGTGATAAACCTGCCGTCGATCTTCACGAAGTCGACCGGGAGACTTTTCAGATAACCATAAGAGGAAAAACCACTGCCGAAATCGTCCAGGGCGAAGCGAATGCCTGCCTGATTCAGGCGGTTCATCAACTCGACGGTGTTGTCCAGACGCTGGGTCGCAATCGACTCGGTGATTTCGAGGCAGAGCAATTGCCCATCAACATCATGACGCTCCAGTTCATCCAGGATATGATCGGCGAGCGCCGGATCACTCAGGGACTGACCACTGAGATTGATGGCGATATGAGTCAGGCCAGGCTGCGTCGTCATCAACTGAGCTACATTGGCCAAAGCGGTCGAGATCACCCAGCGGTCGATGCGCGGCATCAGGTGGTAGCGCTCGGCCACCGCGAGAAAACTGGCCGGCGCCATCAAGGTGTCATCATCGTCACGCAGGCGCAAGAGTACCTCCAGCCCGAAGCTGTTCTCGATAGCCGTCGTGCGAACGATCGCCTGGGTGTGAAGCACGAACAGTGAGTCGTCCACTGCGCGGGTCAGCTTCGTCACCAGGGCCATGTCGTTGCGGCGACCCACTAGCCCGTCCGCATTGCCGGTATACACCCTGTACTGGTGGCGCCCACTCTCCTTGGCTTCATGACAGGCGCTATCGGCCATGCTCATCACCAGCTCTGCCGAACTATGGCCGCCGCGGAAGTGCGCTATGCCTAAGCTCACGCCGAGACTGAACATCTTGCCGCCCTCGCAGAAACGATAGTCCTGAACGGTACGCAGGATGTCTGCTGCCACGAGCTCGGCATCTGCGAGTGTGGTGTGCGCCAGCAGCACACCGAATTCGTCGCCACCAAGTCGGGCGAGTACGTCCTCCGCGCGAAGGGCCTGGCGCAGTAATTGACTGATTTCGTTCAGCAGACGGTCGCCTGCAGGATGGCCACAGGTGTCATTGACGATCTTGAACTGATCGAGATCCAGATACAGCATGCAGTGTCCAATGTCAGCTTTCCTGTGCACGACCTGCTTCAATACATCATTGAAATAGCGCCGATTATGTAACTCGGTCAGGGGGTCATGCATGGCGAGCCAGGCCAGCGCACGCTCCTGCTTCAGACGCTCTGTAACATCGGTCACGGCCCCTTCTATCAGCTGGTCATCGTCGCTCGTCGTCTCGGTCAGTCGCATGTTCAGCGACACCTGTAGCTCAGCACCACTTCGGCTGCGGAAGGTGGCGATCCGGTTTACCAGCTTGCCCTCGGCTTTCAGCTCTTCGATAAGCGCCTGGCGGCTGGCTGGCTCGGCGTAGGCGTGAATGATCTCGCCATTGATGGCTCGCCGCATGGTCTCGAAACTGTCATAGCCGAGCATACTGACGAGGGCAGAATTGGCGCGAATCAACTGACCGCGCACGCTGGTAACGAAGAGACCTTCGACAGCCTGCTCATAGAGCTCTTCGAAACGCTGCAGGTGGCCGATGGCCTCTCCCTGGGCACGCAGTCGTTGCTGCTTCTCATCATTTATCAGATCGGCCACAGCCATCGCGAGCGCTATGACGCTGGCGACCATACCGAAAGTCGCGGCCATGTCAGTGAACTGTGTATAGGGTAGCCATTGAAACCGGATCGCGGCCGAAGCTGTTGCACCGGCCAGCACCCAGCTCATCGACAACAGGTAGAGACGAGCTGAGCTGCTGCCTCGCAAACACTGGCGTAGCGCCAGTACGGCACTGACCAGGAGACAGAAAAGACAGAAGGACAGCGTGACTGGCAACATGAGCGGATAGGGCAGCAGCAGACCAGCTGCGCTGAAGATGAGCGATGCCACTAGGGCAAGGTGCAGCAGTCGCCGGGCTCTCGGTGAGCTTTCGAGAAAGCAGCTGGCAAACCAGAAATGGGCAGCCAGTGCGGTGGTGATCACCACTACCCGCAACTCGTCTGGCCAAACCAGACCACTCGGCCAGAAATACTGATACCAGAACCCCGACTGCGCTGCGAACAGGGCATTGATGCTGAACGCAAATACGCCGAAAGCCGCGAAAACGGTTTCCTTTGTGCGTAGCCAGATGAGCAGATTATAAAGGCTGGTAATGAGCAGAATGCCAAAAACCCCACCAAATATGGTGTACAGGACCAGACGGTCATATTCGAAGTTGTCCTGAGTCATCGCCCAAAAAGGCACGATCATGTTGCCTCTGGTCTGCGCTCTTGTCAGCACGTCGACACTCCCGCCAGGCTGCACCTGCACGGGAAAGGCATGGGAAACATAAGGTAACGGTCGACTGTCGAAGGGTCTTCGATCTCCGCTGCTATGATGTATCCAGTCTTCAGCGGGTGTTGAGGCCTCGTTATCGCCGCTGGGTCTTACATAGAGATCAACCTGATCCATTGCCGTGTAGTCCAGCAGGAGTACCAGGTCAGAAGTCTCGGACTCATTTAGTACAGTCGTACGGAACCAGTAAGCAGTCGAGGTGAAGCCAAAGTTTGGCACATCGGCTTCCGCCTGGCGCCAGTGCGAGTCAGGCAGAGCCGCCAGGTCTCCGATGGTCAGGTCGCCACTGTCATCGACCAGGTATTGGAGTTGGGTGCCGATCAGAACCGATGGGGTATCGCCACTGATAGTGACTGCGTCTTGCGGGCCGCTGGCTTCGGTGGCCGAAGCGATCAGGATGATCAGGGCACAGCAAAGTCCTCGCAGAATCTGCAGAACCTCTCGGAAAACTAGCGAAATACGAGACATGGGACGACTCACCGCTGGATAAGTCGCGGAGTATAACCGTTTTCAGCCGGGCGAAGATTGATCCTGTGGCGAAAGGCTGGCCAATAGCGACATCAGTTCTGACACATTGACCGGTTTCACAAAGTGATGCGCGAACCCTGCCGCAGTCGTCTGCTGACGATCCCTCTCCTGCCCATAACCGGTCACGGCGATCAGCGTACTCTTGCTTGTCCCGGGCTGGGCGCGTAGCTGCCTGGCCAGTTCGTTGCCGTCCATGTCGGGCAAGCCGATATCGAGCAGGCAGACGTCGGGTACCTCAGTCGAAGCCCTGGTCAGTGCGCTTTCGGAGCTGTGCTCCACGCTGACGTCATGGCCAGCGGCTTCCAAAAGCATCGCGAGCATGTCTGCCGCGTCCTTGTTGTCATCGACTACCAGAATCTTCAATGCCGAACTCTCATTGCTGCCCTGATTCATCTCACTGGTATGAGAGGCGGCATTCGATTCAGGCTGTACTCGGGGTAGCCTGACGGTAAATACGCTACCTTCTCCGGTGGCCTGACTCTCTGCGTCGACGTTGCCGCCATGAAGCTCCACGAGCCGTTTGACGAGCGCGAGACCAATCCCGAGGCCCCCAGGGGATCGGTCCGAGCTTCGCTTGGCTTGTGTGAACAGCTCGAACGCCGAGGGAATGAGTTCGGGCACAATGCCGATGCCATTGTCGCTCACCACGAATACAGCATCGGTGCCCTGTGCCTCAGCACTGATGCGAATCCGCCCACCTTCGGGGGTATATTTGGCCGCATTGTTCAGCAGGTTGCTCAGTACCTGCACAAGTCGCTTCCTGTCACCTTTCACCCATATCTGTTCCCTAACCACTTGGACCTCGATCTCGTGCTGTCTGGCTTCGATAAGTGGGCGGACCTGCTCGACGGCAGCAGCCACAACGGTTTCAGCGTCCAGTATTTCATCGGCCAGACTGATCAGCCCTCGTGTCACACGTGATACATCCATCAGGTCATCCACCAGGCTGGTCATGTGATTGACCTGACGCGATATAATCTCACTGGTCTGCTGCGCGCGCGCGGGGTCGACCTGTCGGCTCTGCAGGAGATCTGCGGCGGCACTGATCGGCGCAAGTGGATTGCGCAACTCATGCGCGAGCATGGCCAGAAACTCGTCCTTGCGCTGGTCTGCTTCCTTGAGCCGCTCTACGATGCGCTTCCGCTGTGTGACGTCGCGATAGAATATGGCCACGCCGCCTTCAGGAACAGGATACATCCGTAATTCGATAATACTCGGAAGCTCTCTTCCGAAATCGAAATTCTGCTCACAGGTTACTGGCTGCCGAAGCTTCATCACATCGCCGTGACAAGTTTCCAGGGTCTCGTGCGAGAGCTCAGGCCATATGCTCCAGAAGTTTCGACCCTTGACTGGAGTGTCGCTGACTTCACTGATCCTGAGGCCCGCGGCGTTGATCTGCAAAATCCTCCATTCAGCATCAACGATGGCAAACCCTTCGGTCATGCTGTCGAATATATGCTGGCTCCGGTCACACTGTGCCCTCAGCTCAGCCTGCGCACGGGCGTTCTCGACGGCAGACCAGCAGCGGCCAGCCATGTCCTGCGTCAGCTGCAGATCAAGATCGGTCCAATGGTAGGGTCGATTCTGATGCAACTGAAGTACGATACGCAGCTTGCCGGATTTGACCAGTGGTATGGCGATGAAGGCCTGAATGCCAGCCTGTTCATACACCGAGGCATGGTCTGCCGTTCGCGTATCCGTCACGACATTACGCACTACGACTGAGTGGCCGAGTGTAAGATCGGTGATGATGTCGCTGGCGAAATCGTCGAGATGGCGATAAAACCCTGCCACGCTGCTCGCACCTTTCTGGGTCCAGTCCTGCCTGATCAGGAAGCTCCGCTCATCTTCATCGATTTCGGAAAACAGTACACGTGAGACATCGAGCTCCTGCCCCAGGATACGAATCGCGCTGCTCACGATCTCGGAAGGGGCAGCAATTGGTGAAAGACTATCGGTGAGCCTCAGCTGGAAGGCGTTTCTTCGTTCACTCAGGACCTGGGCGGTGGTCTCGGTGACTGTGCAGAACATACCGCCTATCTCACCGGATGCTGCCTCTATAGGTGAATAACAGAAGGTGAACCAGGCGTGCTCGGGGAAACCCTTGCGATCGACCACCAGTGGCATGTTTTCATGGAAGGTGGCCTCGCCCGCCAATGCCTTTTTGACGATTGGCCTGATATCGGTCCAGATTTCCTGCCAGACCTCTTGGAAGGGTTCACCAAAGGCTGCCGGGTGCTTATTGCCCATTATCCGCGAATATTGATCATTATAGATAAAGGCCAGCTGCGGCCCCCATGCCACGAACATGGGGAAGTGGGAGTCGACCATCAGCCTGACTACAGTCATGAGCTCTTTCGGCCAGCTGGAAGGCGGACCAATAGACGAGGACGACCAGTGTTGGCCGTGCAGCAGATCCGCGACAGTAGTGCCGTGGTCGGTCATGGGAGCGTGATTCAACATGGCTTTGAGTCTCTTACACACGTGCCTGCGCTCAAAGGAAAAAGGCTATGGCATTCGGGATATCGTTTCAAGTTGCTCTAGTGCGCGTGGTGACTGAGCCAAGCCCTAGCGGTAGCTGAACCTGTAAACCCAGTAACCAAGATACTCGCGTATCGCTTCCTGAGTCATCGCGAGGCTACCAGCATCAGGTAAGAAGCCGAGAAGCACCGGCCCCTGTTGATCTGTTACGCGGATGTCAGTAGGAAAGGGCACAATCTCAGGCTGCCAGTTAGCGCTGCCGAGTTTCTCGGCATAATACTCGAAGAGGTAGTTCGAGCGTGGCATGTGATAAGCAGACGTTATCAGGATGAGGCGCTGATAGCCGAGAGACCGAGCCAGCGGTAACGTGAACTCGGCATTCTGAGCGGTGTTCCTGCTATCCGGCTCAAGTATGATTGCGCTGTCGGGTACGCCCAGTTGAAGCAGAATCATCTTTTGATAATCCGCCTCCGAGCCTAGACCGGGTTGGGGGAATACCTGCCCGCCACTCACAAGGATGCGTTCGGCCTTTCCAGCTTTGAACAGCAATGCAGCCTGCAGAACACGATCGGCAGCCGCATTCAGGTCTGCATACACTCGAGGCGGTTTCGGCAACTGCACGCCCCCACCCAGAAGGACAATCGCATCTGCTTCTTCGATGTCCTCTGCAGCATGAATGTCATGAGCATTTTCGAGACTTCCCCAAATCCAGTTCGAGAACCAGGGTGATGCGGTGATCCAGAGAAGGCTGAATCCGGCGAACGCAAGATTCCGGAGTAGCGTCTGATCAAGCCGCCATGCCATGACGGCGATGATGAGGAGAAGACACAGGCACCAGGTAGTAGGGTAGAGCAGATAGGGCAGCAGCTTGTTCCAGATCATGCCTGCTGCATGCCATTATTGTTTGACGTGTTCACGGACGATTCGCTGCTTTGAGCGTTCCCAGTCGCGATCCTTTTCCGTTTCGCGCTTGTCGAAGTCCTTTTTGCCCCGAACGATGGCGATTTCGCACTTCACCTTGTTGTCTTTCCAATAAAGGGACAAGGGTACGCAGCTCATGCCTTCCTGTTGCGTCCGTCCGAGAATCTTTCCGAGTTCCCGCTTGTTCAGCAACAACTTGCGATAGCGTGTCGGCTCGGCGATGACGTGAGTCGAGGCTTCCTTCAAGGGAGTGATATGGGCGTTGAGCAACCAGGCTTCTTCATTCTTCATGAATATGAATGAGTCGACCAGTTGACACTTGCCCGCTCTCAGGCTTTTGACCTCCCAGCCAAGCAGGACGAGACCAGCTTCGAATTTGTCTTCGATGTGGTAGTCGAAACGCGCCTTCTTGTTACGAGCTATAGTGCCCGGACTGTCTTTCTTCTTTGAATTTGCCAAAATGACCTGATCTGTTTCGGGTGATTCGTTACTATCGAATATTGATATCGGCATTCGCCGGCCGGGAATCGTAGCATACTCCGGCGCAGGCGCACATTCTAACACGGAGCAGGCGCTAGCACTCCGGGCTCAGGACGGTTTTCTTGGAATCAGTACAGCACGTTATCAATAAGCCAAACTCCGTTGCGGTAGCTGGGCTTTGCATTGTTCTGGGTTTCAGTGTGTTCTGGGAGTTCCCGAGACTGATCATCGAGTATGGCCTGCTTGATGTCGCTCTGGTGTACTGCCTGAGCACCTTGCTGCTGGTCGGTCCGGCTATTTACGTGCAGCTGCGTTTCGCCAATGTAGTGCGCGCCCAAACGCAACGTCACCCCAATAGCCGCAGGGCTAATGCGCGCTTCAGCAACCTGCTGGGCTTCTGTCTCGCACAACCACATGCGCCGCTCATGCGCGTGACTGCATTCGCCTTGATCCTGAGTCTTACTGGTCTGCTCTGTGCCTACCTTAACTTCGGCTCTGAACTCCTCGGGGTACTACTGAAGACTGTCCTCATCAATTTCCAGCCGCAGTCAGGGCCAGCCGGACTCCCCTATGACAGCTTGCCAATCGCTGATACGTCGGTGCAGCTGTTGACACTGGTGGTCTTCGCTCTGTTTCTGTTGCTACCGTGGATCCGCTTCTCAATGCATGGACTTGCGCGGCCCGGGTTGATCGGGTTGGTGCTCGTGGCCTTTATTCTGGTCCTGTGCCTCCGCCATAGCTGGATCTTTGGCGATCGCGGCGCCGCACTGGCCTTCATGTTTGCTGGCGAGGGCACTCGGATCAGTGTGACGATGGTGCTGGATGTGTTGCTCTATACAGTGTTCGCACTGGCTGCGGCCTCTGGAGTCTATTGTCTCTTTGGAGAAAAGCAGCTGACTGGTGGCGGGCTGGCTACCCGTACCGGACTTTTTGCAGCAGCTCACCTGGCGGCCGGCGCACTCGTGACCTTCGTCATGCTCGCCTGGTCTGCCCAGGCATCGCTTATCAGTAGCGATCCCTTCACGCTGATATATGTCGCACTGCCGGAGGCCCTGCACTCCATTCCACAGGGTCGCTTCTACCTTTCCTGTTTCTATGTGCTGACCTGCCTGCTGTGCTGGAGCACTGCGATGTACCTGACAGCGCCGCTCGTGACCTATGTGTCCGAGCGGACGGGCATGAGTCTGAAAATGGCGGGATTGCTGGTGGTGCTGGTCATTCTGCTGTTCGCGCTCTATTTCACTTTTCTGCAAGGAAGTCTGTTACAGCTCACTGCATTCCAGTGGCTCAACTTTCTTCTCGCGGCTATGATTCTGCCGGCAAGTCTGGGGCTGTTGTTGACGAGCATGCTCTGGACGGCACCACCGGGCAGCCAGTCGAGTCGGTTTGGGCTGAGCGCCCTGATCGGTTTGAGTGTGGTATTCGCCATGCTGGCGGCAGGCCACGCCAGTCAGCGCCTGTGCAAGGTGGACGGCTCGGATTTACTGGTCATGTGCGCCGAACCGATGGGGACTCAAGTCCATGAATCAGATGCCGCCAGCATACCAAAGCGTGCGCCGTCTGATGCAGGGCCTGACACACTGTCGAACGAGCTTGGAAAGCCAGCTGAGTCCGATGTCGAGGCAGTATTGGATTCAGAGGCTGGCGCGTCGTCTGAGCCTGGCGACGAAACGGCTGCAGGCCTTCCACCTGATACCGCGACTGCTGCAGAAGATGAAGAAGCCCAGCCTAGGTCAGAGGATGCCACCTTATCGACACCCGGGCCTTCGATAAAATCACTCGAAAATGGACAGGACACCCAGCAGCCTTGAAAAGATGTAGAAGAAATCAGATAAGACAGCGTTACGGGGCCCGGCGTGGCTGAAATAGTCAAATCAGCACTCATTCTGCGCACGCCTGTGCAGATGTTTGAACTCGTCAACGATGTGAAGGCTTATCCACAATTTCTACCCTGGTGTCGTCGGGTCGCCGTACTGTCGGCCTGCGATAATTCCATGACGGCCAGCCTGACGGTCGGCAAGGGCCGGGTGGTCCACTCCTTCACCACTAAAAACATACTCAGCCCGCACGAATCGATTCATATGCAGCTCGTAGACGGGCCTCTTTCGCGCTTGCAGGGCACCTGGCAGTTCAAGGCCCTGGGGCCTGATGGCTGCAGAGTGACGCTGGCGCTGGATTATGGCCTCACGGGAAGACTGTCTGCGCTGGCGGCAGAGTCGGTATTGCAGTCGATGGCTGGAGAGGTCATGGACGCTTTTATCAAGCGGGCAGGCGAACTGTATTGAAAGTGGAGGTGGCCTACGCGCGACCGGAGCGGCAGGTAGTCATCGCTGTCGATTTGCCCGAGGGTAGTTCGGTCATCGATGCGATCCAGGCTTCGGCAATGACAGTGCACTTTCCTGAGTTAGCCTCGGGACAGCACGCCGTCGGTGTTTTCGGCAAAGTGGTCAATGAGCCTGCCAGACGAGTGCTCAAAGACGGCGAGCGGATTGAAATTTATCGACCTCTGCTTATTGATCCTAAAACCCAGCGCCTGGCCAGGGCCCGAAAGACCTAGTCACAGGGGCGGTTGATTTATTGGCGCCGTTCAACGCCCCGGGTCTGGGTGATGGTGGCCTCTTCAACAAGCGTTTCTGCTTCTCTCAAACCGCGCACCTTATACACTTCACCTGGATTGGCTAGCTCGGGCGGCAGGAGATCCAGTTTGGCTATTCGCGTCAATGAGTCGCCTTCAAATTCCAGCCTGATGTGCTGCTTGCGGATCTTGCCGCCCGACAGCTGGATGGTGTAAACATAGTTTTCATAGTCATTGGTGAAGACCGGCTCCAGCAGCGGGGAGCCTAACAGGTAGTGAACCTGCTCCCGTGTCATACCCACTGCCAGTGTCTCGGTGGCGTCCTTTTCAACAATGGTGCCTTGCTGCACGTCTATCTTGTATACCCCTGGGAAAGCGCAGCCTGACGCGCTCCCCAGTACCACAGCAATGACGGAAATGTGTATCGCCTGTCTGCGAAGCCCCCGAACCGTTGCTACCTGACGTCGGAATGATGCAAGGCTGACAAAGCTGGTCATGGCCGAGATAAAATGAGAGAGGTGGTTTGAAAGCATGATATAGGCGACGCAGATGTTCGGTGGATAGGACGCAAAAAAGCTTCGGGCATTGTACGCGCTCTGCTCGTCGTTTCAACAGAGCTCTAGTGATTCTCACTGCCCATGAGGGTAGACTATCGGCACGAAGCCAAACAATGGAAGACTGTTTTGACCACATACGACAATGCTGATTTGAAGAAAGCTGGCCTGAAGATCACTGTGCCACGCCTGAAAATACTGGATTTGCTCGAGCAGGCCGAAAACCGTCATATGAGCGCTGAGGAAGTCTACAAGCGCTTGATGGAAGAGGGCAACGATGTTGGGCTGGCCACGGTGTATCGCGTTCTGACCCAGTTCGAAAGCGCCGGATTGGTCCTTCGGCATAACTTCGAAGGTGGTCACTCGGTCTTCGAACTCAACCATGATGATCACCACGATCATATGGTGTGTTCTGAAACAGGCACAGTGATCGAGTTCTGCGATCCGGTGATCGAAAAGCGACAGCGGGAAATCGCCGAAGAGCACGGCTATTCCCTCGTCGATCACAGCCTGATTCTGTACGTGAAACCCAAGTCTTCAGGGTCTAACAGGAACTGAGCCTGTCGCGTCCGTTTCTTCAGGACGCGAGCTGAAGCATCTCCTCGGCATGGGCCAGGGTTTTCCGCGTAATTTCTATTCCACCAAGCATTCTGGCAATTTCTGCGGTTCTTGCCTTGCCCTCGAGATGCCTCGCACTCGACTTGGTCGCACCGTCCTCGACCGCCTTGCTCACCATGAGATGTTGATGGGCGCATGAGGCGACCTGTGGCAAGTGAGTAATGCACAGGACCTGGGAGTGCGCGCCAATCTCCTTGAGCATGCGGCCGACAATTTCAGCCGTTCCGCCACCGATACCCACATCGACCTCATCGAAGACGATAGTCGGCATGGCTTGCTTGGCGACTGTAGCGACCTGTATGGCCAGGCTGATACGGGATAGTTCACCGCCAGAGGCGACCTTGCGCAGCGGCTTGCGGGGTTGCCCAGGGTTCAGGCTGATGCAGATTTCAACGCGTTCGCTGCCTGTAGGCGAAGGCTCATCCAAAGGCCTTAGCTCGAATGCCAGATCAGCCTTGATGTCCAGCGCCTTGAGCTGAGCTACCACCTTCGCGCCCAGCTCATCTGCTACCACATGACGCTGCTTGCCGAGCTTTTCGCTCAGTGTCGTCAAGGTCTTTTCTGCAGCCTTGCAGGTGGCTTCGAGCACCTCGGGATCAACAACGTTGGCCGCAAGCTCGGCCAGTTCCGTGCTCAGCTGCTCATAGGTCGACTCCAGTTCCTGAGGCTCACAATGATGCTTGCGTGCCAGTAAATAAATCTGGCTGAGTCGTGCCTCGACTTCGCGAAGTCGCTCGGGATCGACATCGACCGCATCGACGCTATGTCGAACATCACTATCGACTTCCTCTATCCGTATACGCGCCTCTTCAATCATGTCTACCGTGCTCGATAGCGCCGGCAGAAATTGCAGGGCCTGCTTGAGACAGCTGGACAACTGTTTGAACTGGTCGTTGAGGCCGCCCTCACCAGCGAGCAGGTTTTCAGAGGCGTTATTCAGTAAGCCGAGGAGGTCTTCGGCATGTGCCAGCTGGTGCTGCTCTTCTTCCAGTTGCTCGACTTCCCCGGTCTTCAGGGCCAGTTGGTCGAACTCTTCTACCTGATAGGTCAGGAGCTGCAGTTTGGCTTGCGAGTCCGCAGCGCCCGATCGGATGGCGCTGAGTCGTGCGTTGAGCTGCTTCCAGTTGCTGAAGGCGAAGCCAACTTCGGCCTTCAGCGTATCGAGACCACCGTAACTGTCCAGCAGCCTGGTCTGCGCGCCTGCCTGCATGAGGGCATGATGCTCATGCTGGGCATGAATATCGAGCAGCTGTGCGCCAAGTACCTTCAGATCGGCCAGCGGTACCGGACTGCCGTTGATATAGGCCTTGGAGCGCCCCTCCTTGCTGATGGTGCGACGGATGATGCACTCGTCGCCATCCTGCAGTTCCTTTCCATTCAACCATTCCACAGCGGAGGCAAGACCGGTCAGGTCGAAGCTGGCGCTGATATCTGCCCTGTCGCTGCCGTGCCGCACGATATCGGCCGCCGCCCTGTCGCCAATGCAGAGACCGAGCGCTTCGAGCAAAATGGATTTGCCCGCACCGGTTTCTCCGCTGATGGCAGTCATACCCTTATGCCATTCAATGGTAAGACGGTCGGCTATCGCCAGGTTCTGTATGGAAAGCTCGGTTAGCATCTGCGGCACCTTTCATCAGCTGAGTTTGGAAAGCTTCGGGCTACGCCAGTACAAATCAGCCCTCGTTCGATAGCTGTTAATATATACAGTGCTGTTTAAATAAACAACTGCTCCTTCGTCATTTCGAGCCATTGGCTCTTGAATTCACGTGGCCAGCCCCCATCAATGCGATACGGAATAATTTGGGTAGCTATTTCAGGAGCTGACATGGCAATTGATGAGAATTCGGGCAGACAGTCGGACGAGCAGTCTGAAGAGCAAAGCATGCAGGCAGACAAGCACGATCAGTCTCACCAGGGAGACCAGGAAGACGCCCTCCATGCGGATACGGATCATGCTGGAGACTATGAGGAAGAAGCGCTGTCAGCAACTGACAGCGAAGCCGACGACGCCAGCCGTGCCGATCAATCCGGCGCTGTAGACATCGCAGCGCTGCTTGGGAATACGGCTGAGCTGAACAAGCGGCTCGCGGACCAGCATGAGCAGATGCTCCGCATCCAGGCAGAGATGCAGAACGTTCAGCGTCGGGCAGACAGCGACGTCGAACGGGCGCGCAAGTTTGCATTGGAGCGGTTTGTGAAGGAGCTGTTGCCGGTGGTGGACAGTCTGGAAAAGGCGCTAGAAGCTGAACCTGGCGACAGCCAGTCTGAGGCTGTGATGCGGGAAGGGGTGGAGATGACGCTCGGACTACTTGTCAATGCGCTGAAGAAATTTGATGTGGAGCCCATAAATCCTGTCGGGTCGCCCTTCAACCCGGAATTGCATGAAGCCATGTCCATGGTGGCCAATCCAGATATGGCGCCAAATTCAGTCATGGCTGTGCTTCAGAAAGGCTACACCCTCTCCGGGCGGCTATTACGGCCGGCTATGGTCATCGTTGCCAAGGCACCCTGATACATAAAGTATGCCGATCGAGCGGTGTGGGGCTTGAAAAGGCCAAAACTGCCGCAATATTGATCGCAGGAACAAGAATTCGTTCTTATCCAGTCCAGCGGCAGGCTGAGCGAACGGGTTCAGAATTGAATTAGCCAGAACGAACTAGCCAAATCGAATCAGTAAGCGGAGTTTCAAATGGGAAAGATAATCGGTATAGATCTGGGTACAACCAACTCATGTGTGGCTGTGCTCGAAGGTGGTAAGGCTCGCGTCATCGAAAACTCCGAAGGCGCGAGAACGACACCATCCATCGTAGCTTTCACGCAGGACGGCGAGACCCTGGTCGGTCAGTCAGCCAAGCGTCAGGCCGTCACCAACCCTGAAAACACACTGTATGCCATCAAGCGTCTGATCGGTCGTCGCTTTGAAGACGACGTCGTTCAGAAAGACATCAAGATGGTGCCATACAAGATATCCAAGGCCGATAATGGTGATGCCTGGGTAGAAGTCAAAGGCAAGAAAATGGCGCCACCACAGGTGTCTGCCGAAGTATTGAAGAAAATGAAGAAGACGGCCGAGGACTTTCTTGGCGAGGCAGTGACTGAAGCGGTTATTACGGTTCCGGCCTACTTCAACGATTCCCAGCGTCAGGCCACCAAGGACGCAGGCAAGATTGCCGGTCTGGACGTCAAGCGTATCATCAACGAGCCGACGGCTGCGGCACTGGCCTACGGAATGGACAAGAAGGGTGGCGACAAGAAGATCGCGGTTTACGATCTTGGCGGCGGTACCTTCGATATTTCGATCATCGAAATAGCTGATGTTGATGGCGAAATGCAGTTTGAAGTACTCGCAACCAACGGCGACACCTTCCTCGGCGGCGAAGATTTCGACATGCGAATCATCGACTTCCTGGCCGACGAGTTCAAGAAGGACAGTGGTATCGACCTTCGCGGTGACCCACTCGCCATGCAGCGCCTGAAAGAAGCTGGTGAGAAGGCCAAGATTGAACTATCCAGCAGCCAGCAGACAGACGTGAATCTGCCCTATGTCACTGCTGATGCCAGCGGCCCCAAGCACTTGAACGTCAAGATGTCACGTTCGAAGCTCGAAGGCCTGGTTGAGCAGCTGGTCGAGCGCAGCCTTGCGCCTTGTAAGCAGGCGCTTGAAGATGCCGGCTATACTGCAGATGAAATTGACGAGGTTATTCTTGTCGGTGGTCAGACCCGCATGCCAATGGTACAGGCCAAGGTAACTGAATTCTTTGGCAAAGAGCCGAAGAAAGATGTCAACCCGGATGAAGCCGTTGCACTGGGTGCCGCTATCCAGGGTGCCGTTCTGGCGGGAGACGTTAAGGACGTGCTGCTGCTCGACGTGTCACCGCTGACGCTGAGCATTGAAACGATGGGTGGTGTGTCTACGCCAATCATCGAGAAGAACACTACGATTCCTACCAAGAAGTCGCAGGTGTTCAGTACAGCAGAAGACAACCAGTCTGCTGTAACGATTCACGTCCTGCAGGGTGAGCGCAAGCGCGCTCAGGATAACAAGAGCCTCGGTCGATTCGATCTGGCTGGAATCCCGCCCGCCCCACGTGGCGCCCCGCAGATCGAAGTGACCTTCGACATCGATGCCAACGGTATCCTGCATGTTGGCGCGAAAGACAAGGCGACCGGCAAGGAGCAGTCGATCATCATCAAGGCATCTTCAGGCCTGTCGGATGAAGAGATCGACAAGATGGTCAGCGATGCCGAAGCGCATGCTGCCGACGACAAGCGTTTCGAGGAGCTGGCAACAGCACGTAATCAGGCCGATGGCATGATTCACGCGACTCAGAAGACGCTGGCCGAAGCTGGTGACAAGGTGAGCGCTGAGGAAAAGGCGAACATCGAGTCGGCCATCAATGCCCTGCAGGACGCGCTGAAGAGTGACGACAAGGAGCAGATCGACAGTGCTACTCAGAAGTTGAGTGAAGCCTCCTCGAACATGGCGCAAAAGATGTATGCCGAACAAGCTGGTGAAGGTGCTGGTCAGGCTGAGCCGGAAGCTGGCGCCAAGTCAGGCTCGGACAAGAAGCCTGAAGACGAAGTCGTCGATGCCGAGTTCGAAGAGGTCAAAGACGAAAAGCGTTGATCATCTGATTAACGCATGAGCATGCGGCAAGTCGGGTGTGACCATCAGCCCGATCTGTCGCAAGTTCACTCTTTGCCCAAGCAGTAGGCCAGGTGTCTGCTGCTTTTGCATTTCTGAAGCTGCCACGATTCGCGCGATGCGATACGGGTAGTGAATTGGAAAGATCAACAAGTTGCTGGTGTACCTATAATGGCCAACCGTGATTACTACGAAGTGCTCGGCGTGGAAAAGAGCGCTGATGCTAAAGAGATCAAGAAAGCCTATCGACGTCTAGCCATGAAGTTCCATCCGGATCGAAATCCGGGGGACGCCAAGGCTGAAGAGCAGTTCAAGGAAGCGACCGAAGCCTATGATGTTCTGGCAGACGATCAGAAGCGCTCGGCTTACGATCAGTTTGGGCACGCTGGGGTGAGTGGTCAGGGCGGGGGTTACGGCGGACAAGGCGCTAACTTCAGCGATATTTTCGGTGATGTCTTCGGCGACATCTTCGGTGGTGCCGGCGGCGGCGGAGCCCGGAGCCGGGCCAACCGTGGTTCGGACCTTCGATATACCCTTGATCTGGATCTGGAAGATGCTGTCCGTGGTAAAACGGTCAAGATCAAGATTCCGAGCCAGAAGGAGTGCGGGGAGTGCGACGGTAGCGGAGCGGAAAAAGGCAGTAAGGTCGAAGAATGTGAGACCTGTCATGGCGCTGGCCAGGTGCGTATGCAGCAGGGCTTTTTCTCCATACAGCAGACCTGCCCACGCTGTCGTGGAAAAGGCAAGATGGTCAAGAATCCATGTCGTCGCTGTCATGGCAGTGGCATCGTGGAAGAAGACAAGACCTTGTCAGTGAAAGTGCCGCCTGGCGTTGATACAGGCGACCGGATTCGTTTGGCAGGCGAAGGTGAAATGGGGGCGAACGGCGGTACGCCGGGCGATCTCTATGTACAGATCGCCGTGAAGGAGCACCCACTCTTTGCCAGAGATGGTCAGAACCTGTATTGCGAAGTGCCAATCTCCTTTGCTGATGCCGCTTTGGGTGGTGAACTTGAAGTGCCCACGCTCGATGGTCGTGTGAAGCTGAAGATCCCACCTGAAACCCAGACCGGGCGTTTGTTCCGTCTTAGGGGCAAGGGTGTGGCGCCGGTACGTGGCGGTGCAGCCGGTGATCTACTGTGTCGGGTTGTGCTCGAAACGCCGGTCAATCTCTCGAAGAAGCAAAAAGAGCTCATGAAAGAATTCCAGTCTTCCATGGAAGCTGGTGGCAAACAGGCGCCAAAGCGTGAAAGCTGGTTTCAGGGCGTCAAAAGCTTCTTCGATAGCACGAAGTTTTCCTGATGACGACGTCAGCATCCATGACTGGAATAGCCATACTTGGCGTCGCAGGACGAATGGGTCGGGCGCTTGTCGAGGCCGTTCAGGATAGTCCTGATGCTGAGCTTGCTGGGGCTACGGTTCGCGAAGGCAGCCAGTTCCTCCAGGCCGATGTTGGTGCCATAGCTGGCGTAGGCTCCACGGGTATCAAAGCCGCTACGACGCTCGATGCTGGCTGCGATGTCATCATTGACTTCACGTCGGTGGAGGCCCTGGAAGCGAATCTCGAACTGGCTACTCGCCTGGCTCGCCCTATCGTCATCGGCACTACTGGTCTGTCCGAAGCGCAGAAATCCCTGCTTAGCGATACAGCACGCGAGATTCCCATCGTGTTTGCGCCGAACATGAGTGTTGGCGTGAACGTTCTGATCGATATCGTGGGCCGGGTGGCAAGCCTGCTTGGCGATACCTATGATGTTGAGATCATCGAGACTCATCACCGTTTCAAGAAGGATGCGCCCTCTGGTACCGCCCTCAGACTTGGCGAAGCTGCGGCTGACGCACTAGGCCGCTCGCTGTCTGAATGCGCGGTGTATGGACGAGAAGGGCATACAGGCGAGCGAACTGCTCGGGAAATCGGCTTCGAAACGATTCGTGGCGGTGACGTGGTTGGTGATCATACCGTGTTGTTTGCTGGTCTCGGAGAACGAGTAGAGTTAACGCACAAGGCCAGTAGCCGGCTGACATTTGCAACAGGTGCGGTTAAGGCTGCTGTCTGGTTGGCGGGCAAACCGCCGGGCCTCTACGACATGCGTGATGTTCTGGGTCTCTCTGCCGACCAGAATAAGTAGTTTTGGCGAAGCATGGCGTAGACGTGGGCGCCCTCGAATAGTACCATAAGAGAGTTTGAACGAACTGTTTTCGAAGCGGGCCAGAGCTCTTCTCTGTCTCGCTTTTTTGCAAATGGGCGATGCGTCAGCAGAGTGTCCCATTTGTAGTCACACGCGCCCTTGGGCTACGAAATTAAAGAGCCACAGACGAAAGTCTACAAACGAAAGTTGTTTCAGCCGCCTATGAATTCAAAACTCGCGTCCGGTCGTCCGTCTGCAGTGCCGGCTATACTGGCACTCGAAGACGGAAGTGTGTTTCACGGTGTTTCGCTCGGTGTAGCCGGGCAGACGACAGGGGAAGTTGTCTTCAACACATCCATGACTGGCTATCAGGAGATCATGACCGATCCCTCGTATGCTCGCCAGCTGGTCACTTTTACCTATCCGCATATCGGCAACACCGGTATCAATGAAGACGATGTCGAATCCCGACGGATCTGGGTCGATGGCATCATCATTCGGGATGAACCCCTGCTTGCAAGCAACTGGCGTAATAAAAAGTCGCTGCAGAGCTATCTTGCCGAACAGAATCTTGTCGCTATTGCTGGTGTCGATACTCGGCGCCTTACGCGGGTCCTTCGAGACAAGGGCGCTCTGCGGGGCTGCATCGTGGCCGGTGACAATATCGACGAGGCGGCTGCTCTGGAGGCTGCGCGTGGCGTAGAGGGTCTGGCCGGGCGAGACCTCGCTGCTACCGTCAGTCGGACCGAGCAGTGTGAGTGGTCGGAAGGTCTCTGGACGCTCGATGGACCCCAGCAGATTTCTGCAGAGGGCCGCTATCACGTCGTCGCCTATGATTACGGCGTCAAACACAATATCCTTCGCCTGATGGCAGAGCGCGGATGCAAAGTTACGCTTGTGCCTGCAAAGACGCCCTTCGAAAAGGCCATGTCACTCCAGCCGGACGGTATTTTTCTTGCCAACGGCCCTGGTGATCCGGAGCCATGTGATTACGCGATCGAAGTGGCAAAACAGGCTATGGCCGCCAGCGTTCCGCTCTTCGGCATCTGTCTGGGGCATCAGATACTGGCTTTGGCCAGTGGGGCCAAGACCTTCAAGATGAAATTCGGCCATCATGGTGCAAACCATCCTGTACAGGACCTCGCTACCGGTCAAGTGCAAATCACCAGTCAGAACCACGGTTTCTCGGTCGACGAGGCTTCTTTGCCAGCGAATCTGGTGCCAACGCACAAGAGCCTGTTCGATGGGTCGCTCCAAGGTGTGGCCAGGACGGATGTGCCCGCCTTCAGCTTCCAGGGTCACCCCGAAGCAAGCCCGGGGCCACACGACCTGATCTATCTGTTCGACCGCTTCAACGATCTGATGGAGTCGAAAGCTCCGCTGGTCAGAATTTAAATTCGAAGGACTTACTGTACATGCCAAAACGCACGGATATCCAAAGTGTTCTGATTCTCGGCGCCGGTCCTATCGTCATCGGGCAGGCCTGCGAATTCGATTACTCAGGAGCCCAGGCCTGTAAGGCGCTGAGAGAGGAGGGTTACCGGGTCATTCTGGTCAATTCCAATCCTGCCACGATCATGACCGATCCCGTCATGGCGGACGCGACCTATATCGAGCCTATCAACTGGCAGACAGTGGCGCAGATCATCGAGGACGAGCGTCCTGATGCGCTGCTCCCGACCATGGGCGGACAGACTGCGCTCAATTGCGCGCTGGATCTTGCCAAGCACGGCGTGCTGGACAAGTTCAATGTCGAGATGATCGGTGCGCGGAAAGAGGCCATCGACAAAGCGGAAGACCGTGAAAAGTTCGATAAGGCCATGAAAGCCATCGGACTCGACACACCGCGTTCTGCCATGGCGCATAGCATGGAAGAAGCCCTGCAGGTGCTCGACCAGATCGGCTTTCCGACCATTATCAGACCTTCCTTCACCATGGGCGGCTCAGGCGGAGGTATCGCCTATAATCGCGATGAATTCATCGAGATCTGTGAGCGTGGCCTGGATCTGTCGCCGACCAACGAGCTGCTCATCGACGAGTCGCTGATTGGCTGGAAAGAATATGAGATGGAAGTTGTTCGCGACAAGAATGACAACTGCATCATCATCTGTGCGATTGAAAACTTCGATGCCATGGGTGTGCATACTGGCGATTCCATTACAGTCGCGCCAGCGCAGACCCTGACGGATAAGGAATATCAGTTGATGCGAAACGCATCGATTGCCGTTCTGCGGGAAATCGGTGTTGAAACAGGCGGCTCCAACGTGCAGTTCGGCATCGATCCGGACACTGGTCGCATGGTGGTCATTGAAATGAACCCGCGGGTGTCGCGTTCTTCAGCACTTGCATCGAAGGCGACGGGCTTCCCGATTGCCAAGGTGGCCGCGAAGCTGGCTATCGGCTATACCCTCGACGAACTGGAAAACGACATTACAGGTGGTGCGACGCCAGCTTCCTTCGAGCCGACCATCGACTACGTGGTTACCAAGATTCCTCGCTTCACCTTCGAGAAATTCCCCCAGGCCAACAATACCCTGACTACCCAGATGAAGTCTGTCGGCGAAGTCATGGCGATTGGCCGGAACTTCCAGGAGTCCCTGCAGAAAGCGATGCGCGGGCTGGAAGTGGGTTCTGACGGTTTCGAGTCCAGAATTGATGCGCTGGATGAGCCACTTTCTGCAGATGCTGTGGAAGATTTTATCGTTCAGGCACTGAAGACACCGACGCCAGAGCGCCTGTGGTCAATTGCCGATGCGTTCCGGCACGGCTTCAGCATCGATCAGGTCCATACGCTCTGTCACGTTGATCCCTGGTTCCTCGCCTACATTGAAGACATTGTTTTTGAAGAGCAGGCGCTTGGCGCCCTCAAGCTTGAAGATCTTGATGAGCCGTTGGTTCGTCGACTGAAGCGGAAGGGCTTCTCTGATGCCCGTCTCGCAGCCGTGCTCTCTGTCGACGAGCCCTCACTGAGAAGTCATCGTAAGTCTCTGGGAGTGAACCCTGTCTACAAGCGTGTCGATACCTGCGCTGCCGAGTTTAATTCAGACACCGCTTACATGTACTCGACCTACGATGAAGAGTGCGAAGCCAACCCGACTTCCAACAAGAAGATCATGGTGCTTGGTGGGGGTCCAAACCGGATTGGTCAGGGTATCGAGTTCGACTATTGCTGTGTTCATGCGGCACTGGCGCTCAGAGAGCATGGCTACGAAACCATCATGGTCAACTGCAACCCTGAAACGGTTTCGACGGACTACGACACCTCCGACCGTCTCTACTTCGAGCCGGTCACGTTGGAAGATGTGTTGGCCATCTATGACGTTGAGAAGCCGCAGGGCGTTATCGTTCATTACGGTGGTCAGACACCGCTTAAACTGGCTCGCGGCCTGGAGGCTGCAGGCGTGCCAATTATCGGTACAACGCCAGACGCCATTGACCGGGCTGAGGATCGTGAACGTTTCCAGCAGATGATTCAGGATCTGGATCTGCTTCAGCCACCGAACGCCACAGCCCGCTCACTTGAAGCCGCCATTATAGCGGCTCGAGACATCGGCTATCCGCTGGTGGTGCGGCCGTCCTATGTGCTGGGTGGCCGGGCTATGGAGATCGTCTATGACGAAACAGACCTCAAGCGATATATGCGTACGGCCGTCAGCGTCTCCAATGAGTCGCCGGTATTGCTGGATCACTTCCTGAATGCCGCAATAGAAGTCGATATCGATGCCGTGTGCGATGGTACCAATGTCGTCATTGGCGGCGTCATGCAGCACGTTGAGCAGGCTGGTGTCCATTCGGGTGACTCCGCCTGCTCGCTGCCCCCGCACAGTCTGAGTCAGCAGGTTCAGGCGGATATGCGAGAGGTCGTTCGCAAGATGGCGGTCGAGCTGGGCGTGGTCGGCTTGATGAACTGTCAGCTCGCTTATCAGGACGAGCTGATCTATGTCATCGAGGTGAATCCGCGCGCCTCTCGAACCGTACCCTTTGTCTCCAAGGCAATAGGTCGGTCTCTCGCCAAGATCGGTGCCCTGTGTATGGCCGGTATCAGCTTGAAGGAACAGGGCTTTACGAAGGAAGTGATTCCTACACACTTCAATGTGAAAGAGTCGGTTTTCCCCTTCAACAAGTTTCCTGGCGTTGACCCAATACTCGGTCCGGAGATGAAGTCGACCGGCGAGGTCATGGGCATTGGGGAAACTTTCGATGAAGCCTTCGCAAAAGCTGCAGCTGCGGCAGGTGAGAAGTTCCCTACCGGTGGTACGGCCTTTATCAGCGTTCGCGACGCCGACAAGGATGGCGCGGTTGATCTGGCCCGCAACCTGAGTGACATTGGCTTTACGATCATGGCCACTTCCGGGACTGCCGCAAGACTCGAGCAGGAAGGAATCAGGGTCAAGAAGATCAACAAGGTTCGCGAAGGCCGACCGCATATCGTCGATGCTATCAAGAACAAAGAGGTGCAGCTGATCATCAATACGACTGAGGGTCGAGTTGCTGTAGCTGATAGCGCAGAAATACGTAAATCCGCTCTGGTCTCACGCATTACCTACACAACTACGTTGGCAGGTGGTGAGGCATTTTATCGAGCGATTCGAGCCGGCGTGGCGCACAAGACGCGAAGTCTGCAATCGATTCACGCGAGCAGCGCCGCCTAAACACATTTCAGGATGATGGTAAGTTATGAGCAGGATTCCAATGACCAAAGCGGGTGAACTCTCGCTTCGCGAAGAGCTGACTCACCTCAAGACAGAGTTACGGCCACAGATTATCAAGGCTATCGCCGACGCAAGGGAACATGGCGATCTCAAGGAAAACGCCGAATACCACGCTGCCCGCGAGCAGCAGAGTTTTGCAGAAGGTCGCATACAGGAAATCGAAAGCAAGCTGTCGAACGCTCAGGTGATCGATGTGACGACAATTCCTGAAACCGGAAAGGTTATCTTCGGCACGACGGTTACCATAGTGAATATCGAGACCGAAGCGACCTCAACCTACAGAATCGTGGGCGAGGACGAGGCCGACATCAAGAATGGTCGAATTTCCGTGTCGTCTCCAATTGCTCGGGCATTGATAGGCAAGGAGGTAGGCGACGTGGTGATGGTTCGCGTGCCCAGTGGTGACGTCGAATTCGAGATCGAGAAGGTCGAGCATCTGGAGTAGCGCTTGAGACCTCGGAGGCAGGCGCGACTAACGCTTGCCTGCCGAAGCTTGAAACCGGATCAGGTTGGATAGACCTGGCTTCGGCTCTCTGGAGCGTTTTAGCAATACCAGAACTTTACCAATGAGCTGAATCTGGGTGGCCTTGGTCGCAGCAATGATCGCTTCGACGATCTCTTTGCGCTCGTCCCGATCGTTGCTGGCAAGCTTGACCTTGATGAGTTCATGATCAGCCAGTGCGCGCTCAACTTCTCCAATGACCGTGTCAGTGAGTCCCTTTTCGCCAACGATAATCACCGGCTTGAGTTCGTGGGCGATAGCGCGGAGGCTTTTCTTGTCGATAGTCTTGAGCTTGGAGCTCTGGGCCGGGCGCGTTGAGGGAGTGTCGACTCGCTTGGGCGAACGCTTGCTATATTGATCTGTCATAAAGGTGTATCTGCTGGCAGGACTGCTTGAAAGGCGTCTGGTAAGAGCGCCTGCTGGTCGGGCATTATAGCCTCTTCAGCCCCTCTGGCGATACGCCGCGGACCAAGATGGCGGTCAATGACCTTGAGGTGCGCCGATGGTGAGTTCGATAAGGAAGCAATTCGTCAGCAGCTGCTATCATTACTGGACGGCGACCCGTCTGACCTTGTAATTTCGGTTATGACCCCACATATGATTGGGTACAGGATGCTGTCTGGATACAGCTCCTGGAACGACGGCGCTCCGTATATACTCAGTGTGAGGGTCGGTAAACCTGACGCCCCATGCTCGCGCTATCGGGAAAATTCATCTCATGGTCATCGGATTCAATGGTGGATAGGATGAACAGGCTCACTGATGACATTGCTGAATCGTAATCGGCTGCAATGTGCCGGCGCTGCTTTGAACAGGCCAAATGTGCCCGCGTGTGTTAGATTACAACATGATCTGAGTTATCAGCAGATCACACCCATTGAACTTATGAGGGTATCCCCTTGAACGACATGGCCAAGAACTTGCTGTTGTGGCTGATCATTGCAGCAGTCCTGCTTACGGTTTTCAATAATTTCAACGTGCCCGCCGGTAATCAAAAGGTTGATTATTCGGAATTTCTCCAGTTGGTGGAGTCTGGGCAGGTGAGCAAAGTCACCATCGATGGCATGACCATCGAAGGGCAGCGGCAGGATGGATCGCAGTTCACTTCCGTCAAGCCAGAGATTCTTGATCTCGGTTTGATAGACGATCTGCGCGAAGCCAATGTGGCCATCGAAGGGAGGGAGCCTGAGCGTCAGAGTATCTGGCAGCAGCTTCTAGTCGCATCATTCCCTATTCTCGTCATCATTGCCGTATTCATGTTCTTCATGAGGCAGATGCAGGGCGGTGGCGGCGGTCGCGGCCCAATGTCCTTCGGCAAGAGCAAGGCTCGCCTGATGGGCGAAGACCAGATCAAGACGACTTTCGCTGATGTCGCAGGTTGTGATGAGGCCAAGGAGGAGGTGAAGGAGATCGTTGATTTCCTTAAAGACCCATCTAAATTCCAGCGTCTGGGTGGTCGTATTCCACGTGGTATTCTCGCAGTAGGTCAGCCTGGTACAGGTAAGACGCTGCTCGCCAAGGCTATCGCTGGCGAAGCCAAAGTACCTTTCTTTACCATTTCAGGTTCGGATTTCGTTGAAATGTTTGTTGGTGTCGGCGCGTCACGAGTTCGTGACATGTTTGAACAGGCCAAGAAGCAGGCCCCGTGTATCATCTTCATTGATGAGATTGATGCGGTAGGTCGTCATCGTGGAGCCGGCCTCGGCGGTGGTCATGATGAGCGTGAGCAGACTCTGAACCAATTGCTGGTTGAAATGGATGGGTTCGAAGGTAACGAAGGCGTCATCGTGATTGCGGCGACTAACCGACCCGACGTGCTCGATCCAGCTCTGCTGCGCCCTGGCCGCTTTGATAGACAAGTCGTAGTTGGTTTGCCGGATATCCTTGGGCGTGAGCAAATTCTCAAGGTGCATATGCGAAAAGTGCCACTTGAAGACGACGTGGATCCCCTTGTCATTGCTCGTGGTACACCAGGCTTCTCAGGTGCTGACCTTGCCAACCTCGTCAACGAAGCTGCGCTATTTGCTGCGCGTGGCACCAAGCGTTCAGTAGGCATGGTTGAACTCGAGCTGGCCAAAGACAAGATCATGATGGGCGCTGAGCGCAAGTCCATGGTCATGAATGAAAAGGAAAAGCGTAACACTGCGTTTCACGAAGCTGGACACGCCATCGTTGGACGGCTGATGCCTGAGCACGATCCGGTGTATAAGGTCAGTATCATCCCTCGTGGCCGTGCTCTGGGTGTCACGATGTTTCTTCCTGAGGAAGATCGATATAGTCATAGTCGCCAGAGTCTTATCAGCAGGGTTTGCTCGCTGTTCGGCGGAAGGATTGCAGAAGAGCTGACACTTGGGTCGGAGGGCGTGACAACCGGCGCTTCAAACGATATAAAGCGGGCCACTGAAATTGCTCGTAATATGGTGACCAAGTGGGGTCTTTCTGACAAGCTTGGCCCACTAATGTATGACGATGACGAGGAAGAAGTCTTTCTCGGTCGTTCTGCCGGCAACTCGCCGAAAGTATATTCTCCAGAAACCGCTCAGCGTATCGATGATGAAGTCCGGAAGATCATTGATGACTGTTATGAGCACGCCCGGAAATTGCTGACAGAGAATATGGACAAGCTGAATCTTATGGCTGATACGCTGATGCGTTACGAAACCATAGATGTTGCTCAGATCGATGCGATCATGGCTGGCAAGGAGCCACCAGAGCCGAAAGGCTGGCATGGCAGCAAACCGCCCGGCGGAGACTCTGGCAGTGGTTCAGTAGGTTCGGCTACGGGTGATGCGCCGGATGCTGGCGGCTCCCAGCGCCCTGAAAGTGGCGGAAAGCCAACAATCGGCGGTACCGCAAGCAATCACTGAGGTCCCTCTTGCCTAATGAAAAAGCCCGGCTCTGTCCGGGCTTTTTTCACTTGAAGACTTCCATGACACAAATATCGTTCCTATCAAAGACTCATCCACCCGCCGTTATGGGGGTGTTGAACGTGACCCCGGACTCTTTTTCTGATGGTGGTCTCCATGCCACTACAGGCCTCGCCTTGCGTCGAGCATTGGCGATGGTGGACGAAGGCGCCTCGATTATCGATATCGGCGGCGAGTCCTCCCGGCCGGGAGCTGCTGCAGTTTCGGTCAGCGAGGAATTGGAGCGCGTCTGCCCGGTCATTGAAGCTTTGCGAAAAATTAGCGACGTGGCGGTCTCCGTCGATACCAGTACCCCAGAAGTCATGACGGAAGCTATACGGTTAGGGGCGTCGATGATCAACGACATTCGCGCGCTATCCAGGGAAGGCGCCCTTGAAGCTGCCAGTCGCTGTAATGTGCCGGTTTGTCTTATGCATATGCAGGGGACGCCGGAGACCATGCAGCAGAATCCTGCCTATACTGATGTCGTAGCCGAAATCGAGCAGTTTCTGAAGTCCAGAACGGATGCTGCGGTGCAGGCAGGTATTTCCAGAGAGAACATATCCTGGGATCCTGGCTTCGGTTTCGGCAAGACAATCGAACATAATTTGCAGCTTCTGCAAGCGCTCCCACGCTTTGTTGCGTCTGGCCAGCCTCTACTTGTCGGCGTGTCGCGTAAGAGTATGCTGGGGCAACTGACCGGTCAGCCTTTGGACGAGCGTCTGGCAGCTGGTCTGGCGGTCGCAACAATCGCGGCGCAAGCCGGAGTTGCAGTGATCCGGACGCACGATGTGCGCGAAACTATTGATGCCGTTAAAGTGGCAGCCGCCTTTGTGAGAGGACAGTTATGAGAAGGAAGTATTTTGGCACGGACGGGATTCGTGGCGAGGTTGGAAAGGGTGCAATCACACCGGAGTTCATGCTCCGACTGGGCTGGGCTGCCGGTCGTGTATTTCGCAAGGAGGGCAAGCGGAACAGAGTCCTCATAGGCAAGGATACGCGTATATCCGGCTACATGTTTGAGTCAGCTCTCGAAGCCGGTTTCGCCGCCGCAGGTATGGAGGTCGCCCTTCTCGGCCCCATGCCAACGCCAGCTGTAGCTTATCTCACCAGAACGTTCCGCGCCTCAGCAGGCGTTGTCATCAGCGCTTCGCATAATCCGTATCACGACAATGGCATCAAGTTTTTCTCCCCTGAAGGGGTCAAGTTGCCTGATTCGGTCGAGATGGAAATAGAATCCCTGCTTGATCACGACATTGAAGTTGTCGGCGGAGACCAGCTTGGTCGTGCGACCAGGATCGATGACGCCAAGGGGCGTTATATCGAATTCTGCAAAAGTACAGTCCCTTTCCAGATGAGCTTTGCAAACTTCCATATCGTGGTCGACTGTGCACAGGGTGCAGCCTATCAGGTGGCCCCAAAGGTCTTCCGCGAGCTTGGCGCCAAAGTGGACGCCATTGGCGTCGATCCTGACGGTCTCAATATCAACCGTGAAAGCGGCGCGACGAGTCCTGAGCGACTCGCCGCAAAAGTTCTGGAGCTCGGAGCCGATCTCGGCATTGCGCTTGATGGCGATGGCGATCGTGTCATTATGGTTGACCATAAGGGTGAGGTTGTCGATGGCGATGAGATCCTCTTCATGATTGCCCGATCACGCCAGACACAGTGCCGCCTGCGAGGTGGTGTGGTCGGCACGCTCATGACCAATTTCGGTGCTGAATTAGCCTTCAAGGAGCACGATATACCCTTCGTGCGTGCAAAGGTTGGTGATCGGTATGTCATGGAAGAGCTACGCAAGCGGGGCTGGTTGTTGGGCGGAGAGGGCTCCGGCCATATCGTTTGCCTCGAGAACACGACCACAGGTGACGGCATCATTTCGGGTCTACAGGTGCTAGCGGCGATGTTTGAAGCCGATCAGTCGCTTCACGAGCTCAAGCAGCATATGACCAAGGTGCCGCAGATTCTGATAAACGTGCGCATCAGTGAGCAGCGTGATCCGATGCAGATTCCCGCGGTCGAAAAGGCCTTCAGTGAAGCTGAGGCAAAGCTTGGGGGAGAGGGGCGAGTGTTGCTCAGGGCCTCTGGAACCGAGCCCCTGATACGGGTGATGGTAGAAGGCAGTGATGAAGCGCTGGTGCGGTCGCAAGCAGAAATGCTCGCAGACGTCGTCAGGACCTCAATGTAATTAAGGTTGCGCTTGTAACCTCTGCGTGCATTCTGTAGTATTCGCACCTCGCTGAATTGAGGCTGTTAATAGTCTCGCGAGCTGCCTATAAGAAGCGATTCAGGCAAATTTATCAGGTAATGTTGATGCGTCGACTGCTCATAGCAGGCAACTGGAAATCAAATTGTGGCCGAGTAGAAGCCTCGGATTTGATGGCAGCCGTAAATGAGGGTCTGCATCAGTTGAGGCCAGATGTAAGCGTGATGATATTTCCACCCTATACATCGTTGGCTGAAGCCCAGGTGTTGTGTTCTGAATTGCACTACGGTGCGCAGAATTGTTCGAGCTTCGAGGTCGGTGCGTATACCGGCGAAGTGGCTGCGGAAATGCTTGCATCGTACGGGTGCTCAGCTGTCATAGTAGGCCACTCAGAGCGCCGGCAGATACTGGCGGAGAACGAAGAGGCATTGGCAGCGAAGACGCGCCGTGCATTGGCTGCAGACATGGCCGTCGTATTTTGCGTTGGAGAAAGTTTGCAGGAGCGGGAGTCAGGTCAGGCTGAAGCAGTTTGCTGTGCACAGCTGGGAACACTGATGTCAGTGCTCGGCAATATGGATCTGGCAGAGCTCGTAGCAAAAGAACGAGTTATTGTAGCTTATGAGCCTGTCTGGGCTATAGGGACCGGAAAGACGGCGAGCGCCGAAGATGCGCAAGCCATGCACGCTACGCTGCGGTCAGAAATGTCCAGAACGCTGGGCGAGCAAGCAGGTAAAGTACAGATTTTATATGGGGGTAGCGTGAAGTCAGCGAATGCTGGTCAGCTCTTCCGCCAGGCCGACATCGATGGCGCCCTCATTGGAGGTGCATCATTGGATGCAGATGAATTCGTTGAAATCGTGCGCATTGCTGATGCGCTGGTAGAAGGATAGGAACTCAAGTGGATTCAATTGAAATCCTTGTTGTAGTCTCGCACGTTATCGTCGCCGTTGCGGTGATAGGTCTTGTGTTGTTGCAGCATGGCAAAGGTGCTGATGCAGGTGCTGCCTTTGGTGGTGGAGCTTCTCAAACCGTTTTCGGCTCGCAGGGCTCTAGTTCCTTTTTGAGCAAGATGACGGCTTGGCTTGCGCTTATATTTTTTCTGACGAGCTTCGCGCTTGCGTATCTGGCCAAACAGCGCAGCGTTACCGTTGAAATGAACCCATTGGGTCTGCCAACGATGATCGAAGATCAAAGTATCGATGCGGACGTTTCATCAGATGATGACTTGCCTGAGTTGCGAGTTGAAGAGCCTGTTGAACAGTCTGAATCGGCTCCAGCTATTGACTCCGATTCAGACATGCCTACAATTGATGCCGACATGGAGTCGGCAGATGAAGGCTCTGAGTCGAATTAAAGTGTTGTCGGGTTCCCTCGCCCGGGTAAGAGTTTTGTTCAGTTAGTTGTTCACTGCCGAAGTGGTGAAATTGGTAGACACGCTATCTTGAGGGGGTAGTGTCCGTCAGGACGTGCCGGTTCAAGTCCGGCCTTCGGCACCATTTATTGTAAGATGTTTAGAGCAGTCCGGTTAACGCCTGAATAGGTGTGCTCGCTGGCTAAACCAAGATCGGTTTCCGATCAGTCCTCAGCGGGTTGTCCGCTCTTTCTTCCAGCGTTGACCGAGTTAGGCGAAGATGCCTATAATCACGGCCCGGTGCTGGATGCAGTGAGTTTTCCGCTCCGTACTTAAAATTGTGTTGGCAGGAAGTGTTTTTGCTGCACAATTGATCACATGGGCTATAAAGCCCTTTTTTTATTTGTGCCGGTTTTAACGCAAGCATTGAAGGTCCAGACAGGCGTGTCCAGGAAAGATGATTTAGAACAGACGATATCTGGTGTGATCGAAGCCCTTGGCTATGTGTTCTGGGGGCTTGAATTTCATGCGCAGGGCAATAGATCCTTATTGCGAATCTACATCGATAAGGATGGAGATGCCGGTGTCACCGTTGATGACTGTGCTGAGGCCAGTAGACAGGTCAGTGCAGTGCTCGATGTCGAAGACATCATCGCTGGACGCTATACACTTGAAGTGTCGTCGCCAGGCTGGGATCGACCGCTTTTCAATCTGCCGCACTATCAAGCCAATGTCGGTGAAGTTATTGAGCTCAGGCTGCGTTCACCGCACGCCGGCCGTCGGAAATTCAAAGGGCTGCTCAAGGCCGTAGAGGGGGACGAGATCGTGCTTGAATCAGATAACGAAGAGCATGTCTTCCCGTTCGATTACATAGATAAGGCCAATGTGGTGCCTCAGTTTTAAAGGCGCTTTCAGGTACTTGGGGATAAAATGAACAAAGAAATACTTCTCGTTGTCGAAGCAGTGTCCAACGAAAAAGGTGTCGATAAAGGCGTTATTTTCGAAGCGATCGAGCTGGCCATTGCTACTGCTACCAAGAAACGCTTCGAAGATGAGGATGCCAATGTCCGCGTCGTGATTGACAGGAAGACTGGCGATTACACGGCGTATCGTAGCTGGCTCGTTGTTGATAACGAAGCCGTGCCTGGCCTTGGTACAGAGCTGACTATGCAGGAAGCAGAGGCGATAGATAAATCTCTGCAGCCGGGTAGCATCTACGAGGAAGAAATCGAGCCTGAAGCATTCGGTCGAATTGGTGCCCAGGCAGCGAAGCAGATTATTGTTCAGAAGGTCAGAGAAGCCGAGCGGATCAAGATTGTCGATAACTATCGTCATCGCGTTGGCGAACTCGTCAATGGTGTGGTCAAGAAGGTCACCCGTGACAATATCATCGTCGACCTTGGCAGTAACGCTGAAGCGCTCCTGCCCAAGGATCAGTTGATTGGCCGTGAGTCATTCAAGGTGGGCGATCGTATCCGAGCTCTTTTACATGATATTCGGCAGGATAATCGAGGGCCTCAACTGGTGTTGAGCCGGACTAATCCCGGCATGCTTATTGAGCTCTTCCGAATAGAAGTGCCTGAAATCGCCGAAGAAGTCATCGAAATCAAGGCGGCCGCCCGTGATCCGGGGTCGCGAGCCAAGATAGCCGTGAAGACGAATGACGGCCGTATCGATCCTGTAGGAGCCTGTGTCGGCATGCGTGGCGCACGGGTACAGGCAGTGTCTGGTGAGCTCGATAATGAGCGGGTCGATATTGTGCTATGGGACGATAATCCCGCCCAGCTCGTGGTGAACGCCATGGCGCCAGCCGAATGCGCATCAATCATCGTTGATGAAGACTCTCATACGATGCAGGTCGCAGTAGCTGCAGACAATCTCGCCATGGCGATTGGCCGGGGCGGGCAGAACGTACGTCTGGCATCTGAATTGACCGGTTGGACCATCAATGTGATGACCGAAGAAGAAGCTGGCCGGCAGCAGGAAGAAGAGTCTGGTAAATACCGGGATGTCTTTATTCGCGAGCTCGATGTCGATGAAGAGCTGGCAGAGATCCTTGTGGAGGAGGGCTTCACCTCGATAGAGGAAGTAGCCTATGTTCCAATGGAAGAAATGCTTGCCATTGATGGCTTCGACGAAGAAATCGTGACCGCATTGCGCGGTCGGGCGAAAGATCGACTGATAAGTAAAGCTCTGGCGACAGAGGAACAACTTGAAGGCGTTGAGCCTGCAGAGGATCTTTTGTCGATGGAAGGTATGGATCGACACCTTGCATATGTTTTGGCCAGTCGTGGCATCGTAACGATGGAAGACCTCGCCGAACAGGCGATTGATGATTTGATTGATATTCCTGAGATCGACGAAGGCAAAGCGGCAGAATTGATTATGACCGCTCGAAAGCCTTGGTTTGAAGCACAGGAATAAAATAGGGGGCGTGACGCTCAGATGGCAGAAGTGACAGTCAAACAACTTGCGGACGATGTTGGTGCATCGGTCGACAAGATTATTCAGCAACTGGCGGAAGCCGGCATTCAGGGGCGTGGCGCTTCTGATGTAATTACTGATGACGAAAAGCAGACCCTGCTGAAGCATCTTAAGCAGAGCCACGGTGAGGCTTTTGCTGAGCCCAGAAAAATCACACTGAAGCGGAAGACGACCAGCAAGCTGCGTTCGGCTGGTTCCAAAACCGTGAACGTTGAAGTGCGGAAAAAACGGACTTACGTCAAACGCGCTGATATCACAGCGGAAGCGGAGCCGGAAGTTGAAGTGCCCGCAGAACAGGCGGCACCAGCAGAAGCCGAAGTGGCTGCTACATCGCAGCCGGTCGAGACCGCCGAGTCTGCATCACCTGAGGTCGCACCGGCAGAATCAGCATCGGCTACAGCCGATTCGCCTGCAGAGACAGCAGAAGCGGTTAGCGATACACCGGAATCCAAGGCGCCTGCCGCTGAAGCTGAGAAGCAGCCTGCTGCGCAGCCTTCGAAGGCTGTGACGCCAGAAGAGGCTGATCGTGCTGCCAAGGAAGCTGCCCTTGCTGAGGCTGAAGAAGCCAAGAAGAGCAAGCATCGACGGCATAAGGAAGAAGCTGGTACTCGTGAGGATAAGGAAGACACGCCTCCGGTCAAGAAACAGAAGCCGAAGGTTGCGGCTGCCAAGCCTCGACGAACTGAAGTCGAAGCTGAGTTCACTACCGCAAAAACAGCAGATGCGCCTCGCTCGCTTCGTGCCAAAGCACCGCGTATGCGACGCAAGCGGCGCGGTGGTTCTTCTTCGGTCGATCCGAATATTGCCAAGATCACGCGGGATGTTTCCATACCTGATTCACTCACCGTAGGTGAGCTTGCCCAGAAGATGGCCGTTAAATCCGGTGAGGTCATCAAGAAGCTCATGGGTATGGGCGTCATGGCGAACATCAATCAGGTCATTGAGCAGGACGTTGCTCAAATGGTTGCCGAAGAGATGGGCCACAAGGTCACACTCACCCGTGAAGACGCAGTCGAAACGGAAATGATGGACTCTATCGTCTATGAAGGCGAAGTGACTACGCGTGCTCCGGTCGTCAGCGTCATGGGTCACGTCGATCATGGCAAGACCTCCTTGCTCGACTATATTCGCCGCGCCAAGGTGGCAGCTAGTGAGTCTGGCGGCATCACACAGCACATCGGTGCATATCTGGTTCAAACCGACAAGGGACAGATTTCGTTCCTGGATACGCCTGGTCACGCTGCGTTTACTGCAATGCGGGCCCGTGGTGCAAAGAGCACAGATATTGTCATTCTGGTCGTGGCTGCTGATGACGGCGTAATGCCGCAAACCAAGGAAGCTGTCCAGCATGCGAAATCAGCTGACATGCCTATCATCGTGGCGGTCAACAAGATCGATAAGGAAGATGCTGATCCAGAGCGCGTCAAGAATGAGCTCTCGGCACTCGATGTCATCTCTGAAGAGTGGGGTGGCGATGTTCAGTTCGTCAATGTTTCCGCCCATACAGGCGAAGGCATCGACAATCTGCTGGATGCAATACTCCTGCAGTCGGAATTACTCGAACTCACGGCAGTGAAATCAGGTCCAGCCCGCGGTGTGGTCATTGAATCACGTTTGGACAAGGGGCGTGGTGTCGTGGCTTCTGTTCTGGTGCAGAACGGTACGCTTCGAAAGGGTGATATTGTTTTGGCTGGTGAGCAGTATGGTCGGGTCAGAGCGATGCTCAACGAACATGGCAAGACTGTCGATGAAGCCGAGCCGTCCACGCCGGTAGAAATACTGGGCCTGAACGAAACTCCTGAAGCTGGTGATGAGTTTGTAGTTGTTGCTGATGAGCGAAAGGCCCGCGAAGTTGCAGCCTTCCGTCAGGAAAAAGTCAGAAGTGAACGGCTGCAGAGACAGCAGTCTACCAACCTGGAAAACATGTTCCAGAGCATGGGCAAAGGTGAAACGAAAATCCTTAACATGGTCGTCAAGACTGATGTCCGCGGATCGCTCGAAGCCATTATCAGCTCGCTGAACGATCTCGGTAACGAGGAGGTTCAGGTGAATGTCGTCGGTTCTGGGGTTGGTGGTATTTCAGAGACCGATGCCAACCTTGCAGTCTCGACCAACTCCATCGTCGTCGGCTTTAATGTCCGGGCCGATGGTACGGCTCGCAAGATTCTCGAACGTGAAGGCGTCGAGCTGCGTTACTACAGCATCATCTATAACATCATTGATGATGTGAAGGCTGCGCTGACTGGCATGTTGGCTCCGGCATTCCGTGAAGATATTCTCGGTATCGCTGAAGTGCGTGACACCTTCAAGTCGCCGAAGTTCGGTCAGGTGGCAGGTTGTATCGTTGTCGAAGGCACCGTCTATCGTAGCAAGCCGATCAGGGTTCTACGCGATGACGTTGTTATATTCGAAGGTGAACTCGAGTCTCTGCGTCGCTTCAAGGATGATGTTGCTGAAGTTCGATCAGGCACTGAGTGCGGTATCGGTGTTCGCAACTACGAAGTGAAGATCGGTGACAAGATCGAGGTCTTCGACCGGGTTCAGATAGAGCGCACGCTGTAATGCCAAGAGAGTTTAGTCGGCAGCAGCGTATTGCTGAGCAGATGCAGAAGGAGCTTGCTCGCATTATTCAACGTGACGTGAAGGACCCCAGGGTTGGCATGATCACGGTGAACAGTGTGAAGGTCTCCAAGGATTACGGCTACGCTGATATTTATGTCACGCAGCTCAACCAGAGCGATCTGGACGATCATGCCGGCATTCAGCAGGCACTGCTTGTTCTGAAAGATGCGAGTAGCTTCCTGAAGTCGGAGCTGGGCAAGGCGATGAAGCTCAGGGTGCTCCCGCAACTCAGGTTCCATCATGATACAGCGCTGTATAACTCACTTCATATCAGCGCCTTGATCACTAAAGCCCGAGCCGAGGATCGTGCCCGGTCCGGCTCCGAAGAAGCTGACGGTGATGATGTCGCCCCGGATCAGTCGGACGGCGAGCCCAAAGACAGCTGATGTTCAGTGATTATCAAGCGGCGGGATCTCCCGCCGTTTTCATGTACGGTATTTTTTTATGTCCCACGATCCCAGAGCTAGCAGCGTGAAGGCACTTGACGGCGTGCTGTGCATCGACAAACCTTTTGGCTTGTCTTCAAATGCTGCCCTGCAGCGTGTGAAGCGATTCATTGGCGCATCAAAAGCTGGTCATACTGGTACCCTCGACCCGATGGCTACAGGCCTATTGCCAATCTGCCTCGGCGATGCCACCAAGTTTTCCAGGTTCTTTCTTGATGCCGACAAGACCTATCTCACGGTGGTCCGTCTTGGTCAGACGACTTCAACAGGGGATCGTGAGGGCGATATCCTGCAAGAAAAGCCAGTGCCTCCCGAGTTTGACCAGGCGCAGCTCAATGACGTCATCAGCAGATTCGTCGGTCGAATAGAGCAGGTGCCGCCGATGTACTCTGCTTTGAAGCACAAGGGCCAGCCGCTCTATAAACTCGCCCGCCAAGGCAAATCTGTCGACAGACCGGCGCGTAGTATCGTCATACGAAGTCTCGAAATCGTCTCGCATGAATCACCATACCTGACCTTGAAAGTTAGCTGCAGTAAGGGTACTTACATCCGCACCCTGGCCGAGGACATCGGCCAGGAGCTGGGGTTCGGCGCTCATCTCGAAAGCCTTAGGCGTACAGCGAGTGGTCCGTTTTCGCTGGAGGACGCCTACGAACTGCCAGATCGATTCGAGCCGGGCTTGGACTCGGCAGGTGATCGAATAGAACGAGCACCGGAGCTGCTTCAGGCGGAAGCCGCCACACTCGTGGCTGCGATTCGACCTGTCGACGCAGCGCTTGAGCATCTGCCCAGACTGGAGCTCGATGATGCGGCGGCGCGCTCGCTTATCGTCGGCAGAGAGGTTATAATCCGCGACCCCGGGCTTGGACTGGGTCTGTCGGCGATCAAGCCGCAGGATCTGGCAGATGCGTCATTGCCGGAAAAGCCGCTTTATCGGGCTTATGGACTGGGCTGTTTTCTGGGCCTTGTTCACCCGTCCGAGGAAGCCGCTGGCCACGCAGGCCATCCCCGGCTCAGGCTGGAGATCTGCAAACTGGTGAATACCGGCGCGATTGTAGCGAATCTGCAGTAAGAATTTTTACCGGAGCCGACTGTACGTATGCGCGGTTTGGTTCCTTTTATCTTAAGCATACTGAGGAAATATCTATGTCATTATCAGCTGAAGAAAAAGCAGGCATCCTGAAGGACTACCAGACTCAGGAAGGCGATACCGGTTCACCTGAAGTACAGGTTGCGCTGTTGACGCATAACATCAACAAGCTGCAGGATCACTTCAAGGCGCACAAGCATGATCACCATTCACGTCGTGGTCTGATTCGCATGGTTAACCAGCGTCGTAAGCTGCTTGATTATCTCAAGCGCAAGAACGATGAGCGTTACCTGAGCCTCATCCAGCGTTTAAGCCTGCGTCGCTAGTCATTTCTCCGTTCTTTATAATCCTTTGGCAGCCCAGGCTGCCGAGGGTTATAATCCCCGCGTTCGTGTAGTAAACAATTGATTGTTCGAATTGCGAGGGACTTCCGTAAAGCCGAATTGCTGGTCCGTGTTCCTGGTTCTGATGTAAAGCGATGCCCGCATCGTCTATGGGTAGAATCAAGGGTCACTATGGCCAGTCCTAAATCGGTTTCTCAGAATTTCCTCGGTATTCGTCGTACGCATCAGTGTCTATTGCCCGAATGAGCTCTCGTTGGGCGTCCCCAAATGGCTGTGAACCTCATTGCCAACTCAAGCGTCCAACACTGATCCAACAATACTTGAAGGAAATTCAGTGAATCCAATTACAAAATCATTCCGTTACGGAAACGCACAAGTCACTTTTGAAACCGGCCGTGTTGCCCGTCAGGCCACGGCTGCTGTCATGGTCACCATCGACGACACCGTCGTGCTGTGTACTGTCGTAGCCCAGAAGGAGGCCGTTCCTGGCCGTGGCTTCTTTCCACTCTCAGTTCATTATCAGGAAAAAACCTACGCCGTAGGCAAGATTCCTGGTGGCTACTTCAAGCGCGAAGGCCGCCCCAGTGAAAAGGAAACGCTGACTTCCAGACTGATTGACCGACCAGTTCGTCCGCTGTTCAAAAAGGGTTTCGACAACGAAGTTCAGATCCTCTGTACCGTCCTGTCTGCTGGCAAGACCCAGGATCCAGATATCGCGGCTATTCTGGGCACCGCCGCTGCGCTTGAAATTGCGGGATTGCCTTTTGAAGGCCCTCTGGCTGGCGCTCGTGTTGCCTACACCGACGAACTTGGTTACACGCTGAACCCCACTTTCGAATATCTCGAGAAGTCACGGCTCGACATGGTGGTGGCCGGCACCGCTGACGCGGTACTGATGGTTGAGTCAGAAGCCAGCGAACTCTCCGAAGACATCATGCTCGGCGCAGTTCTGTATGCTCATGAAGAGATGCAGGTCGCTATCGAGGCTATCAAGGACTTCGCATCAAAGGTCGATATTCCGAAGTTCGAGTGGACGCCGCCTTCCGTCAATGAAGAGCTCAAGGCTGCCCTGTCTGAAAAGTTTGCCTCACGCGTGGCTGAGAGCTACGCCATTCGTCATAAGCTGGAACGATACAAGGCGCTTGGCGACCTCAAGAAAGAGGCTGTTGAGCAGCTGAAAGCTGATGAAAATGGCAACGGTTTCGATGCTGAGGACATCAAGAGCTATTTCGGCAAGCTCGAAAAATCGACCGTTCGAAATCAGATCCTAGACAAGCAGCCGCGAATCGACGGTCGCGATACCACGACTGTTCGTCCGATCGCTGTTGAAGTCGGTGTCCTGCCTAATGCACATGGTTCAGCGCTGTTCACCAGGGGTGAAACACAGGCGCTCGTCGTGGCTACGCTCGGTAGCACACGGGATGTCATGCGGATCGATGCACTGGAAGGCGAAAAGAAAGAGAACTTCCTGTTTCATTACAACTTCCCTCCATACTCGGTTGGCGAAGTATCACGCATTGGCGGTGTAGGCCGTCGTGAAATCGGACATGGTCGTCTGGCGCGTCGGGGCATCCAGGCCATGATGCCGACCTATGAAGATTTCCCTTACGCTCTGCGCGTAGTATCCGAAATCACTGAATCCAACGGCTCCAGCTCCATGGCCAGTGTTTGCGGCAGCTCTCTGGCGCTCATGGATGCAGGCGTACCGCTGAAGGCGCCAGTCGCTGGTATTGCGATGGGTCTGATCAAGGATGGCGATCGCTTCGCCGTTCTGACCGATATCCTCGGTGATGAAGATCATCTCGGCGATATGGATTTCAAGGTAGCTGGTAGCAAAGGCGGTATCACTGCACTGCAGATGGATATCAAGATCACCGGCATTACCGAAGAAATCATGGAGCAGGCGCTGAATCAGGCCAAGGACGCTCGTCTTCATATTCTTGGCGAAATGAATGCCGTTCTTGCGCTGTCGCGTGAAGAGCTGGCAGACAATGCACCGAAGATGAAGACCATCAAGATCGATGCCGAGAAGATCCGTGACATCATCGGTAAGGGTGGTGCCACCATTCGGTCTATCTGTGAAGAGTCTGGTGCTTCAATCGATATCGAAGATGACGGCACGATCAAGATTTTCGCAGCCGACAAGGCGTCATCAGACAAGGCACTGTTCCGTATCAACGAGATCACGGCAGAGGCTGAAATCGGTCGCGTCTATCAGGGCCGGGTCGAGCGAATCGTCGATTTCGGTGCCTTCGTCAACTTCCTGCCTGGCAAGGATGGTCTGGTACACATCTCGCAAATCTCTCAGGAGCGTGTCGAGAACGTGTCTGACTACATCAAGGAAGGCGACATGGTGCCCGTGAAGGTGCTCGACGTCGACAATCGTGGACGTGTGAAACTCTCCATGAAGGAAGTGACTGACGAAGACAAGGCTGAGCTGCAGCCTGCTGAGTAAGTGCTTCTGATTGGCAGCTGAGGCTTCGACAAGAGGCCTCATGCCAGTCGCTATCGATATCGCAGGCAGGGAAGGTAATTTCGCTGTCCGCAAACAAAAACGGCGCCGGTAGAAACTGTGTAACAGCAGTCTTCCCGGCGCCGTTTCTGTATCGGCTACATGAAGGTCTGGGCCTCCGGCTCAGCCTCCGAGGTAGGCGTTCTTCACGGCATCGTTTGCCAGCAAAGCATCACCCGTATCGTGCAGTACGATACTGCCATTTTCCAGAACATAGCCACGGTCGGCTAACTGCAGTGCCTGGTGGGCATTCTGCTCGACCAGGAATATGGTCATACCTTTCTCGCGCAGCGTTTCGATGGTGGAAAAAATCTGCTGAATAATAATTGGGGCCAGTCCCAGCGAGGGCTCGTCCAGCAATAGCAGCCGTGGCTTGCTCATCAGCGCACGGCCGATGGCCAGCATCTGCTGCTCACCGCCTGACATCGTCCCAGCGCGCTGTTCCTTGCGTTCGGCTAGCCGCGGGAAGAGTTCGAAAACTTCATCAAGGATGCGATGGAAGCTCGCCTTGTCGGTGAAGAAACCGCCCATATGCAGGTTTTCAAGCACAGTCATGCCAGAGAAAACCCGGCGCCCCTCAGGAACGACCGCAATGCCCGAGCGCATGATTTCGGCTGTTGGCAGTTGGTGGATTGGCTGACCATCAAATTCGATGGTGCCACTGCTTGCCCGCGGATCACCGCAGAGGGTCATCAGCAGTGTTGTCTTGCCGGCACCATTGGCGCCGATCAGGGTCACGATTTCGTTGGCCTTCACCTCCAGTGTGATGCCATGGAGCGCTTCTATCTTGCCGTAATGGGCGTGAACTGCATCAAAACGTAGCATCAGGCTTCTCCCAGATAGGCTTTGATGACTTCGGGGTTGTTCCTGATCTCTTCCGGTGTCCCGGTGGCCAGGGGCCTCCCCTGGTTAACCACATAGATACGGTCAGAGATGTCCATGACCAGTCCCATATCATGCTCGATAAGGAGTATGGCTACGTTATAGTCGAGTTTCAGGCGCATGATCAGCTCGTTGAGGTCTCGTGTCTCCCGCGGATTCAGGCCAGCGGCAGGCTCATCCAGCAACAATGCGTGCGGTTCAGTCACCATGCAGCGTGCAATTTCCAGCCGGCGTTGCTGTCCGTAAGAAAGATTTCCGGCTTCCCGGTTGGCGACCTTGATCAGATCAAGCTTCTCCAGCCAGTAGGTCGCACGCTCCATCGCTTCCTCTTCGCGCCGGCGATAGTCCTTGGTGGCGAACAGACCAGCCAGCAGTCCAGTGTTGACGTGTCGGTGCTGGGCGACGAGCAAGTTTTCGATCACCGTCATGTTGCCGAAAAGACGCACGTGCTGGAAAGTCCTCACCATACCGAGTTTCGAGATCTTGTAATCAGGCAGGTTGTGGATAGGCGCGTTCCGGAAGCTGATCTCTCCGCCGCTCGGCTTATAGAAACCACTAATGCAGTTGAAGATCGTGGTCTTGCCCGCGCCATTGGGGCCGATAACCGATACGATCTCCTGCTCCTTCAACTCGAGGTTGACCTGATCGACGGCGACGAGACCGCCAAAACGCATAGTCAGATCTTTGACTCTCAACATATTTTTACGACTCCTGTGAGGTCTTGATCTGAATGTGCGAACGCTTGACTGGCAACAGCCCTTCAGGCCGCCAGATCATCATCAGTACCATCATGGCGCCAAATATCAGCATGCGGTACTCGGCAAACTCCCTGGCCATTTCCGGCAGTACGATCATCACGATCGCGGCGCAGATGACCCCGATCTGTGAGCCCATGCCGCCGAGTACCACGATGGCGAGGATGATGGCCGACTCTATGAAGGTAAAAGACTCGGGGCTGATGAAGCCCTGGCGAGCTGCGAAGAAGCAACCTGCGAAGCCGGCAAAGCTCGCGCCAATTGTGAAGGCAGACAGCTTGATGCGAGTCTTGTTGAGACCGAGCGAGCGGCTGGCAATTTCGTCTTCCCGCAGTGCTTCCCAGGCCCGTCCCACAGGCATCTTGGTCAGTCGACGGATGACGAACAATGTCAACAGGACCAGTGCAAGTGCGATGAGGTAAAGAAACATGACCTTGGTTTCAGAGCTGTATTCGAGGCCGAAAAACTCATGGAAGGTCAGGTTGCCTTCTTCCTTGGCACGACGGCCAAATTCGAGCGCCACAAGGGCTGGTTCGGGTTCGAGCTGAATGGCTGGCAGGGTGGGCTTCGGAATGCCCCCGATACCGTTCGGGCCGCCGGTCAGGTCAGTGTGGATGTTGAGCAGCTCACGGATGATTTCACCGAAACCAAGTGTGACGATGGCCAGGTAATCTCCGCGTAGCCGCAGCACCGGAAAGCCGAGTAAGAAGCCGAAGAAGGCTGCCAGCAGGCCGCCTATCGGCAGGGCCACCCAAAACGATACGCCCCAGTACTGTGACAGCAGGGCATAACTATAGGCGCCGACAGCGTAAAAGGCGACGTAGCCGAGATCCAGTAGTCCAGCGAGGCCTACGACAATGTTGAGTCCGAGACCAAGCATGACGTAGATCAGCACCAGTGTAGCCAGGTCGATGTTGCCTCGGTCACTGATGAAGGGCCAGATCAGTGCGAGACCGAGCAACGCGAACAGCGCTACTTTTTCAAATCTCTGCTTGAATCCATCGTCGAAATTGAAGCGACCATGACTTGGATAGAGCCCCAATACCCGCTGCCGGGCCGATACGATCGAGGGTCTGAATAGCTGAAAAAAGAACACGGCGGCAACACCAAGACCGATCATGATCCAGGTATCGGTGTCGGCACCATTGACGGTGAGTGTAACGCCCTCCCGCTCGAGTTTGAGGCCGAGCAATGGGAAGGTCAGGATGAACATGATGACGGCAGCGAAGGCCGCACTGGGTAAGGTTGAGCGCATGCTGGCGTATCCTAGATTTTTTCGACTTCAGGCTTTCCGAGTATTCCCGTCGGCCTGAACAGCAATATGAGAACCAGCAGCGCAAATGCGACCACGTTACGATATTCAGAACTGATATAGGCAGCAGTCATGCTCTCGGCGACGCCAAGTATGAGACCGCCCAGCACCGCGCCGGGAATACTGCCGATGCCGCCAAGCACCGCGGCGGTAAAGGCTTTCAATCCAGCGATGAAACCGATGAAAGGGTTGGCAACACCATAATGCATGCCGAGCAGAAGACCAGCGACGGCGGCGAGCGAAGCTCCGATGATGAAGGTGATGGCGATGATGCGGTTGGTATCGATCCCGAGCAGGCTGGCCATCTTCATATCTGCCGAAACAGCGCGGCATGCACGCCCGGTTCTTGACCGTGAGATGAACCAGGACAGCAGCGCCATGCTGATGAGTGTGACCACCAGGATAATCATCTGCATATAGGACAGCGTCGCCTGGAAGGCGTCGTCGCTACCCATGGTGATGCCGCCGGATACCATCTGCGGTAGCGCGACATCGCGGGAGCTCTGGCCCAGTAGCACGTAGTTTTGCAGGAAAATGCTCATGCCGATGGCAGAAATCAATGGAATGAGTCGATTGCCGCCTCGTAGAGGACGGTAGGCCACCCGTTCGAGCGCGTAGCCGAAAGTGCTTGAAATCAGCACCGTGGTCAGTAGTGCGATCAGAAAGACGACGGGGAGATATTCGATGCCAAGCATCGCCAGACAGGTGATGGCAATGAAGGCCACATAGGTTGAGATCATGTAGATTTCGCCGTGGGCGAAATTGATCATCCCGATAATGCCATAGACCATTGTGTAGCCGATGGCGATCAGCGCATAGGCGCTGCCGAGGGTAATGCCATTTATGAACTGTTGTAGGAAGTAGTAGAATTCGCCCATGTGATGCTCTTCTCTGATCAAGCGAAAAGCCCAGCTCGTGGCTGGGCTTTTCAGTCTACATTCACTGTCGCAGTCGGCAATGTTGTTGCCATGGCCCCTGCGCCCACAAAACGGTGGCTATCCTACCACTATTCTGCAGCAGTTTTGGTACCATCCTTGTGCCAATTGTAAACTTCGAACTTGAAATTGGCGATATCGCCTTTCTCGTTGAAGGAAATCTCGCCCATGGGCGTCTTGAAGCTGTTCTCGTGGATGTATTCAGCCACCTTGCTTGGATCAGTGCTGTCGGCACCCTCGATCGCATCGGCGATGACCTGGACGGCAGCATAGGAAGTCAGGACGAACGCGCCGCTAGGATCTTCGTTCTTGGCTTCGAAAGCCTTGACCAGTTCCTTGTTCTCTTCGCGCTTGTCGAAGGCTGGGGGCAGGGTGACCAGGAGGCCTTCAGATGCTTCGCCAGCAATAGTGCTGATATCCTTGTTGCCCACGCCCTCTGGACCCATGTACTGGACCTCGAAGTTCTTTTCTCCTGACTGGCGCAGCAGCAGCCCGAGTTCGGGGTGGTAGCCGCCGTAGTAGACGAAGTCGACCTTCTCTTTCTGCATCTTCGAAATCAGGGAAGAGAAATCCTTGTCACCCTTGTTGATGCCTTCGAACATTACGACCTCGATGCCTTTTTCTTTCAGGCTGTCGCGCACGGCTGTGGCGATGCCTTCACCGTATTGCTGCTTGTCGTGAATGACAGCAACGGCTTTCGCCTTGACCTTGTCTGCAATATAGGTGGCCGCCGTCGGGCCCTGGTCACTGTCCAGGCCGATGGTGCGGAAAATCATCTCATAACCGCGGTCGCTGATGTCAGGGCTGGTGGACGCTGGCGTGATCATCACGATGCCTTCGTCTTCATAGATCGTCGAAGCTGGTTGAGTGGCGCCTGAGCAGAGATGGCCGACAACATATTTGTAGCCTTCGTTGACGATCTTATTCGCAACGAGGTTGGCCTGCTTCGGTTCGCAGGCGTCGTCGAAGACTTCTGCCTTGAGCATCTTGCCGTCGACACCGCCGGCCTTGTTGATTTGCTCAACCGCCATCTTGGCGCCCATGAACTGCATGTCGCCGTATTGAGCAACGTCTCCAGTTGCCGGGCCGGCAATGGCAATCTTGATATCTTCCGCGATTGCAGTCATTGCAGTCATGGAGCACGCCGCAATAGTGGCAACCGTGGTGAGTCTTATAGTTTTATTCATGTCTCACTTTCCTGTATCAGTCTGAGAGGCTCATGCGGCGGTCGGTACTGCCAGCATTGCAAGGATACTACTGGCAATTGCGCGCGGAGAAAAGTGGCAGCATCGGGGTGACGCTGCTGTCCACTGGCCTATACTTGCCAGTTGGACGTAAATTTCAACCACAGGATCGGGGCATGACCGTGTCAGCAATTTCCAGACAGTGCCTCCGCACAGTCAATTCTTCAGCCATGCAGGCCAGATGAGTAGCGAAGAAGGTCGACGCAGTCCCCGCCGCGCTGCGGGATGGCGCTGTATTGCCCAAGCGCCTGATAAATCTATGACCATCTGCAAGGTGGAGAATGCCTCGGCTCAGGGCTTTCTGCTGGATACAGAGGTGCAATACCCGCTCAATACCAAGCTGATGCTTCGCATCGAGGTTCGCCACAGCGGCAAGACCTGGGAGTTTCTCTGCATCGTGATAGTGCGTCATAGCGTCATCCGAAAGGCGAGCTACATGGCTGGTACCGAGATTGAAAAAATTTCGGAAAAAGACGAGAAATTCCTTCACGATTACTCCTTCAACATCATCTGACGCAGCGCTATCACCACCGGTGCATGGTGCGCTTGCCATTATTTCGTCTTTAAGTCAGTCCAAGCCTTTATTTCCCGGCTCGATTGTTCATATAGTTGTGGCACGCCGATAGCACGAGGCAAGGCTGCCCTCCGCTTGTTTTCGTAGTTCTATCTTGTAGTTCCTATTAATAAATCGACAAAAACTCAGGAGCGTTCGATGCACGATGATGCAGATCCGATTGAAACCCGTGAATGGCTGGACTCGCTAGAATCGGTTCTTGAGAATGAGGGCATAGAGCGAACCCGCTATCTCCTCACCCGACTTGCCGAACGCGCCACTCGCGATGGCACACAGCTGCCGTACTCCATCGTGACACCCTTCAGAAATACGATTCCGGTCACTCAGGAAGCCAGAATGCCAGGCGACCTGTTCATGGAGCGGCGCATCCGCTCACTGGTACGCTGGAACGCGCTGGTCATGGTGCTGAGGGCAAACAAGCGGCCTGGCGAGCTAGGCGGGCACGTGTCGACCTTCACGTCCATTGCCACTTTGTACGACGTCGGTTTCAATTATTTCTTCCATGGTGGCGACGACAAGCGCGAGGCAGATCTCATCTACTGGCAGGGCCACTCCTCGCCGGGCATCTATGCACGCTCCTACCTGGAAGGTCGTATCAGCGAAGAACAGATGGATCGTTTCAGGAGTGACGTCGATGGCGGTGGGCTGACGTCTTATCCGCATCCCTGGCTCATGCCTGAATACTGGCAGTTCCCTACGGTATCCATGGGACTGGGGCCCATACAGGCCATCTATCAGGCGCACGTCATGAAGTATCTGCACAGCAGAGAGCTGAGTGACCATTCCGAGCGCAAGGTGTGGTGTTATGTCGGTGATGGTGAGTGTGATGAGCCTGAAACCCTCGGCGCCATCGGCCTGGCGGGTCGCGAAAAGCTCGATAACCTCATCTTCGTCATCAACTGCAACCTGCAGCGACTCGACGGCCCTGTGCGTGGCAACGGCAAGATCATTCAGGAGCTCGAAGGCGTTTTCCGCGGTGCCGGGTGGAACGTACTCAAAGTCGTCTGGGGCCGCCACTGGGATCCACTGTTCGAGAAGGACGACAACGGTCTCATGCAGAAGGCCATGGACCTCTCTGTCGATGGCGAAATGCAGAACTACAAATCAAATGGCGGCGCCTATACCCGCAAACACTTCTTCGGCAAATATCCTGAGCTGTTGAAGATGGTCGAAGATCTTACCGATGAAGATATCTACCGCCTCAACCGTGGCGGACATGACCCCTACAAGGTTTACGCTGCCTATCACGCTGCGACGCATCACAAGGGGCAGCCGACAGTAATACTGGCTCATACGGTAAAGGGCTACGGCTTTGGTGAGCAGGGTGAATCGCAGAACACCTCACATCAGCTGAAGAAGCTGGATATCGAGACGGTGAAGAAATTCCGTGACCGTTTCGGTGTACCGATCCCGGACGATGAGATCGAGGCACTGCCGTATTACCGGCCTTCGCCAGACTCGCCGGAAGCCGTGTACATGAAGAAGCGTCGGGAGAAGCTCGGTGGGTATCTGCCCAAGCGCCGTCCCGACACGCAGAAGCTGCCCATACCCGGTCTCGATGCCTTCAAGGCTGTAACCGGGGGCAGTGATGGTCGTGAGATCTCCTCGACCATGGCTTTTGTCAGGGTCCTCAACACACTGGTCAAGGACAAGCAGATCGGCAAGCGCATCGTGCCCATCGTGCCTGATGAAGCGCGAACCTTCGGCATGGAAGGTATGTTCAGGCAACTGGGTATCTATACCTCAGAGGGTCAGAAGTACACACCCAACGACAGCGGCCAGATGATGTTCTATCGCGAGGACAAGCAGGGTCAGATACTCGAGGAGGGCATCAACGAAGCCGGTGCCATGGCGGCCTGGATGGCGGCGGCGACCTCGTACAGCAACAACGATTACCCGCTGATTCCGTTCTACATCTACTACTCCATGTTCGGTTTTCAGCGCGTTGGCGATCTGGCATGGGCCGCTGGCGACATGCGATGCCGCGGTTTCCTGCTGGGTGGAACCGCTGGTCGCACCACGCTCAATGGCGAAGGTCTGCAGCACCAGGACGGTCACAGTCATGTGCTGTCGGCGACGATCCCCAACTGCGTGTCCTATGATCCTGTTTTCGGTTACGAAGTCGCGGTCATCATCCGTGAAGGCATGCGACGCATGTACGCAGAAAACGAGAGCGTCTATTTCTACATTACCCTGATGAACGAGAACTACGAGCATCCTGCCATGCCAGAGGGCGTGGAGAACGGCATCGTGAAGGGCATGTACCTGTTCGAGGAGGGCAGCCATAACGGCAAGGCGAGGGTCCAGTTGCTCGGCAGCGGCACCATCTTCAATGAGGTGCGCAAGGCGGCAAAACTACTGAACGACAAGTACGATATCGACTCGGATATCTGGTGCTGTACCAGCTTTACCGAACTGGCGCGCGACGGTCACCATGTGCGGCGCTGGAACATGCTGCATCCCTCTGAAAACAAGCGTGAAAGCTACGTTTCTCAATGCCTTAAGTCGAAAAAGGGCCCTGTGATAGCGGCGACCGATTATATGCGCCTGTTTGCGGATCAGATCAGACAGTTTGTGCCACATTCCATTTATCAGGTGCTGGGTACCGATGGCTTCGGCAGAAGTGATACCCGTGAGCAGCTCAGGTCGCATTTCGAAGTCGATCATCGTTACGTCACGGTCGCGGCACTTGACGCCCTCGTGCAGGACGGTGTGCTCAAGTCGGATGTCGTTGCCCAGGCCATCGAGGATCTGGGCATCGATCCCGATAAACAGAATCCAGCCGTAGCCTGATCGGGGAGATAGAGAGATGAGCAAGGAAATCAAGGTTCCCGATCTCGGTGGTGCCAGTGACGTCGAAGTCATCGAAATCTACGTGTCTGAAGGCGATGATATCGCCGCAGAGGACTCGATATTGGCGATGGAATCGGACAAGGCGTCGATGGACATACCCGCACCTGAAGGCGGCCGGATCAAGTCGATCAAGGTCAAGGTGGGAGACAAGCTGAGCGAAGGCGATGTGATCGCAGAGTTTGAAGAAGCTGACGATGAGAATGGCGGCGACAAGGACAAGGCCAGTGAACATGATGAAGCTACTGACGCTGAGGACGATGACCTGGAGGCTGATGACCGGGACGAAGATGACAGCGCTGAAAGTGAAGAGACATCCTCGAGTGACGCTGAATCGGATGCTGATGCAGAAGATCGTGACAAAGACGCCGTGGAACGGTCGAGCAATGCCGAGGACGAAGGCGGGTCTACCGAGGTACTGACAGTGCCCGATCTTGGTGACTTCGATGAAGTACCTGTGATCGAAATCAGCGTCGCTGTGGGTGATGTGATCAAGGCAGAGGATTCTCTGGTCGTCCTCGAGTCAGACAAGGCCACCATGGACGTGCCAGCTTCGAAAGGTGGCAAGGTCGTAGAGATTCTTGTGTCGGTGAACGATAAGGTGAAGCAGGGCTCGCCGGTGGTCAGGATCGAAGTAGAGGGTGGCAGTCAGGGGTCGGCTGATCGTTCAGAAAAGCAGAAAAGCAGCGCTGGCTCGCAGAGCGCTGCGAAGCAGAGTGATGAAAAGGCAAAGTCGGCGGCTGAAAAGGATTCAGGCGATGACTCGGAATCCCGCAAGGCCGAGCAGGCGCCGAAGAAGCGTCGGGAAGCAACAGATGGCAGGGAGCCTGCCTCCAGTGCTGTACATGCTGGCCCGGCGGTCAGGAAACTGGCGCGCGAGCTTGGCGTCAATCTGGGCGATGTTGAAGGGTCCGGGCCGAAACACAGAATCCTGAAAGACGACCTGCAGGATTTCGTTAAATCGAACATGAAGGCTGTCGGCAAGGCTGGCAGCGCTGGAGGTGGCCTGCGCGTAGCTTCTGTGCCCCTCCCGGACTTCAGCCAGTTTGGCGAGACCAGTCGCCAGGCGATGACGAAAATCCAGAAGCTGACTGCGGAAAACATGAGTCGCAGCTGGCAGACCGTTCCCCATGTTACCCAGTTCGATGATGCTGACATTACCGAACTTGAGGCGTTTCGCAAGGCTCAGAAAGCGGCTGCCGAACGTCAGAACACGAAGCTCACTATTTTGCCATTTCTTCTGAAGGCTTGTGCCATTGCGCTCAAACGCATCCCGCAGTTCAATGTGGCACAGGATTTCGATCGGCATGAGGTTGTCCACAAGCAGTACATACATATCGGCATGGCGGTGGATACCCCGTCTGGTTTACTGGTGCCAGTCATTAGAAATGTCGATGAAAAAAGTATCTGGGACATAGCCCGTGAATGTATTGAGCTGGCCAATAAAGCACGCGACAAGAAACTCAAATCAAGCGAAATGCAGGGTGGCTGTTTTACCATCTCCAGTCTCGGTGCCATTGGTGGCACGGCCTTTACGCCTATAGTCAACACGCCTGAGGTTGCTATCCTTGGCGTGTCCAGAGCCAGCATCAAGCCGGTCTATATCGACGGGGATTTCCAGCCTCGACTCATGCTGCCCCTGTCGCTCTCATACGATCACAGAGCGGTGAATGGTGCGGACGCCGCCCGCTTTACATCTTTGTTAGGTGAGCTGCTTGGTGATATACGCCACATGTTGTTGTAAACGGCTGTGGTAGCATGGCGATATAGAAGAAATACCTGAGCAGGCGGGCCGGTGTTGGCCCGTCGGATACTAATACAACAAGAGGGTACTCCGTCCTTGTCCAGATTCATTGCATTTATCCGTTTGATATCCGCTAAATCGCTCGTCAGTGCGATCTTCTGTCTGGCCCTTTTTGCTGTTCAGCCAGTCCAGGCGATCGAGCAGGCAGACAAGCTCGCAAAGCTGTTGAAGGAAGAGAAGTACGAAGACGCCATAAAATTGCTCCAGAAGCAGAGCGACAAGGGCGAAGTGGCGGCCACCTACCTGCTGGCCATGATGTACGATCACGGTCGAGGTACCGAACAGAATTTCGAAAAAGCGTTCAAATTGTTCATGATCGGTGCGAATACGGGGCATCACCCCTCGGAAAATAGCGTTGGTCAGGCCTATAACAACGGTAAGGGCGTTGAGCTTGATCATGCCAAAGCAGTCGAGTGGTTCAGAAAGGCGGCAGAAGGTGGCAACGCTACGGCGCAGTACAACCTCGGATTACGCTACAGCCTCGGTGAGGGCGTCGACAAGGATGAAGCCAAGGCACTCGAATGGTTTCTCAAGGCAGCCGAACAGGGCAACCCCTTTGGTCAGTACAATGCGGCCTACGCCTACGCTACTGCGGCAGGCACTGAAAAGGATCTCATCGAAGCGTTGAAGTGGTCGAAGCTGAGTTCTGAAACCGGCTTCAAGCCTGCGGTAGTCTTTACCTCCTTCCTGGCCTCCAAGACCACTGAAGAGGAAAGGAAGGCAGCATTGGAAAAGATTGGTGCCTTCAAGATGCAGAAAGCAGGTCTCGTCGATCTCAACGCTCAGGAATAGATGCAGTTTACTAAAAAGATGAACAGAATCGCAGCAGGGCTTACTGCTGCGTTATTATCGTCGGCGATAGCGGGCTGTGCATACCATACGGTGCTGGGCAGCTTCGACCATACCCGGGAAGTCTGCGAAATTCATGATCGCTCTGACCGTTGTTATTATGTCGTGTCGCCCTCGACTACTGAGCCAAACGACCCATCCGCACTGATTCTCATGCTTCATCCTGCCTTGGCGCCGCCGGGCACAACAGAATGGATCACCGGCTTTGCTGAAGAGGCGGTGAAACGTGGAGATGTAGTCATATATCCATCGGGTATTGGCCGAAGCTGGAATGACGGGCGTGGTGGCCGGACCACTATGGCTGAATGGCTCGATGCTGACGATCTTGGGTATATCTCAGGGGCTGTAAAGACGGTGGCTGCGGATTACCCAGGGCGCCCGCTCTACATTGTCGGCATGTCCAGCGGCGGGATGCTCGCCATGCGTATACTCTGCCAATCCCAGGAAAGCGGCTTCGGCGGTCTGGAGATCGCTGGCGCAGCCACCGTCGTGAGCAGTTTGCCAGGGCGCCTTGTGCAGGACTGCGAGCCTCAGGCCTACTCAGATCTGTTAATGATTTACGGTGACGATGACTGGATTCTGCCGTCGAGTGGTGGGGATATTTTCTGGTTCGACTTCCTGTTCGGCAATATTCTTTCGCGTGATGGCACCGTCGAAGCTTTTAGAAAGATCAATGGTTGCGAACCGAAGCCGATTACCGTTCGACTCAATCGCGACAGTAATGGCAGTGTTCGACATCAGGCTTTCTTCGATGACTGTGAGTCACAGAAGTTCGTCGAAGTCATGACCCTCGAGAACGCCGGGCATACCTGGCCAGGTGAACCGCAATGGTTGGCATGGTTGACCTGGCGTGGCGGCGTCAGCGACGAAGTCGATGCCACTGATTACATCCTCGACTGGATGGACGCCAGCAAAGCACGGAAGCAAAAAAAAGGCGTACCTGAGTAGGTACGCCTTTGGTTGTCTCACTCTGGAAGAGGGCGAGCCCTCTTCGAATTACAGAGGGATCTGGTTACAGGGTATTGATTGAGCGCCACTCACCTCAGTCGATGGAGCTGCTTTGCCAGCAGTCACACCTACCTGACTCTTCAAACAGCCGCTCGCGGTCGTGAGGTAGAGATCGTAATTGTCATCATCAAGTGTATACACCAGCGAGTCGAATGAATAGTTGCCAGAGGACTGCTGAACAATGTTGTAGCCCTTTATGGGCTCGAACTGCCAATCCGGCTTCCGTTGAATTGTCACACCAGTCACCGCACCTTTGTCGGCGGCGAGGCCAATCAAGTCGGTAGTGCTGCTTTCCTGCTCAAGCCATGCGGTGACTCTCGGAACAATTTCAGCCTTTATTGTTGGGTAGTCTACTGGGCTCACTTCAGTAAAGGCGGCGCCAAAGTTATTCAAAGCCACCCCTCTCTGTAACAAGTTTGCCATGTCCTCCTTCGTGAGACCCAAACCTGAGTCGCTGAGAAAGTAGGCGACCACGGTGGCGTAGTAAGGATAGAGCGTGAAGAACTTTGAGTTCGGATCTGAAGGTGATCCAGCAGCATCGTTAGGAAGCCTTTCAACCGTCATGGGGTTCGGGAGCGCGTCCGGTCCAGCAAAGCTGTTTTGCCAAGTGACTGGCGAACCAATTAACAGGTTGTCGCCAGAATAGTTCGCAAGGCCTTCATCAAACCAGAAGTACACCTGATCGTAATTGTCTGTCGTAGTTCTCAAGCGCTCAACGAAAGAATTGGCAAGTTGATCTTTGGCTTGGCGGTAGAAGCCCTTGTCTTGATCGAAGGGTCCCATTTCAGCAAAAAATTCGGTCGAATTGAGGGGCGAGTTCTCAGCCTTGACACATACGTAATATGGGAGCGCCTGCGATCTCAGTCCGTCCTCGGTGCCGAAGAAGCCATAGTTCGACAAAGTGGTTTCCAGTGCAAGGCCGGCAATACGAGCCATCCTTTCTTCCTGGGCGAAGTTGAAAACGTTGTCGCCGCGGAAGCCCACATTCAGCTTTCGCTCACCTACGGTATAGGTACTGAACCTCGGCTCACCACATTTCTCCCAAGCATTCGATGGGACGACTGGGTCTTGAACAAAAATACTGAAACCAGCGATAGCCTCATTTAGGGTCTGAAACTGAGTCTCATTTACCGGGGGCGTGGTAGGAACGCCAACGGGATCCCCTGAGTTGTCTATAGGCAGGTCGGGATTTACAGTCGCCGGATTACCTTTACTCTTGCTGCTACCACCGCCGCCGCCACAGGCCGCAAGTGACAGTAACGCAACCGTAAGTGCCGTGAGCTTGAACCCGTTCGCTACATTGCCATACCGCATACTAAAAACACCTCGAGATTTAAAAACTGGCTTAACCATCCTTATAGCCTAAGCAAAAGACAGGCCAACTTAGTTAAAAGCTGTATGAAGTTTGAGCAAAGGAAAAATTAAAGTAAATAGGTACTTAGGACAGGTTTAGATTAGATTTTAGCAATAATGGGTAGAAACGAATTGATGCTTTGTGTAAATAGATGTTGCAGGAATGTAAAAATCGCCTGTATCAGCGAGCACTTAGCTGAAATCGCACCTCAACCTGCTCGTTATCTTCACCCTCCGCCTCTGCGTCGATGTCCGGTGCAGATGTCTGAAGCTGCTCTGGATCTACCTGGTAGTCAGTGGCCAAGGCTTTGCCGATGCTCTGGCTGCGCGAAACGGCCAGGCGCTGCAGGGCGTCTTCGGATACCTTCGCCGTTTCGAGCGAGGCCGTCCTGTGCGCCTCAACATACTCGTCAGATGCCGACTCGTCCTGAGGCGTCGGCAGTTCCACGCCCTCGGATCTCAGGTAATCCCTGTAGGCGGCTACCTCATCAAGGCCTTTCTGGCGGCGATCCTCCAGGGCTTTGTCGAGTCGCGCCTGTGCCAGGGCAGGCCCATCAATTTCTCTCACTGCCCGACCCTGGACAGCCAGCGTCAGGGAAGGACGCTCCTGCAGTGCCCGTGACAACTGTTTGAGCGATTCTGAAGCGGGACCAGAGAGCGTGTGGGATCCGGCGTCGAAACGAATGGCTTCGAGTTTTTCTTCGTCGCCCCCTAACAGCTTGCCTACGAGGGCGAAGGGAGACGTGACCGCCTTTTTCAGTACATCCTGAAAGGCCTGCCAGAGAATGGCACTGATGTCGAAGTCCGGATCATCGAGACTACCATCCACTGGGACGTCCAGACTTATGCGGCCGCTCCGGTCTTTCAGCAGCGCGATCGCCAGATCTATCGGCAGATCCAGCGCCGATTCACTCTCGACTTTTTCTCCAAAACTGAAATCGCTGATGACGATGCTGTTGGAGGCATCGAGCTCACCGTCCTGTACCAGATATTCCAGCTTGAGCCGGAGTTTGCCTTCCTCAATCTTGCGTCCAAGAAATTTGACCGAATAGGGCGATACCTGTGTGAGTGAAAAGTTCTCGACATTGATACCGAGATCAACAAAAAGCTGTTCGGCCAACGGATTGACTGTCCCTTCGATACCGACTTCACCAAACTCGCCCACTGCGCCCTCCAGGGCAACATCGCTACGGACCTGCTGAGCTGAGGACAACTCGGTAATTGAGCCGTTGAGCGACTCCATAGGCAGGTCGACGGCGGGCTCGAGGCTGTTGTCCATGAAGTGAAACTGCGCCTCATTAATCTGAATTCTGGCAATGTTGATAAATGGAGGTGCTTCTGCCGCTATCGAATCATCAGACTCTGTGCCTCCTGAATCGGCCTGCTGTTCTTCGCCACCTTCGGTAGTTAGCGCAGAGAAATTGGTATTGCCGTCTTCACCTATTCGGAACTGCCCGGAGGGCTTGCTGAGGGTAATGGTCTCAATATCGATCTCTACTGGCTGGAACACCACTTGTAGAGGTTCGACAGTGACGCTTTCCCAACCCAGCAAAGCCTCCTCAAGGACTGGGTCGCTTGCGTCGAAGTCTTCGCTGGTGATCGTGCCATCGAAGCTGCCTATTTGATTATCGCCCGTAAGCTTGAGCTGGCCTTGAGCTGACACTGTTCCACTGTTGAGTCGCACATTCATGAACTCACTGACGTAATTCTGTGCCAGTGGAATCGAGAGGGCATCGATGGTCAGTGAAGTGGTCGCTTCTACAGTGGCAGGCGTCACTGTGCCCTGCAAACTGATGGCACCGGAGTTCTCCGGCTGAAGCGACGCTTCGAACGCCTTGGCCTCATCAAGGTTCTGGTCGAGATTCTGCATTGTTGCGGCGATGCTGTTGAGACTGATGGCGGCTGGGTTTTCGAGTGTGTTATCCGTCCACGTCAAGCGCGACTCGCTGATGTCAGTTTTGCTGATCTGCCATTTGAAGGGGTCGTTCGTATCGGAGGAATTGCTGGCGGCGTCAGACTCGTTTTCACTCTCGGTCTCGCCACCCTGTTCGCTATCATTATCATCAGCGTAGGGCCAAAGCAGGTTGATCTGGCCACTGTCGTTCCTGACGAGGGATAGGTCCAGCCCGCGCAGGTAGGCCTCATCGATGGCCAGTTCGCTCTTGGCATAATCGTATGACAGGTCATGTACGCCGAGCGCCTTCATGGTGCCCAGGCTTTCGTCATCAAAGGCATCCGTGTTGGGAATAGCCGCTTTAACGTTGGAAAATTCGACTTCACCTTTGCTGAGTGTCAGATGAAGGGGCTGATCGTCTGCCGACGGCAAACTGAAGTCGTAATTTACCCTGGCACTGACTTCGCCTTCTGTTATTCGATAATTGACATAGGGTTCGACGTAGGGCCACAGATGAGGCACCTTGAAAGACGACAGATCGATCACACCCCTGGAACGATATGGCTCTGCATCGATTGAGCCCTCCCACTCCAGGGCCTGTGATTCACCAAAAGTCATCGAGGCTGAGTAGCGTCCGTCACGGCCTTCGTAAGTGACGAAATCTTCCACAATCAGGTTCACCGGGCTGACATCGTGCTCGACCAGTTGTCCCTGACTCTGGTCGTCAACCTCAAATTGCGCATCGGCGATTACAATTTTTTTCAGCAGGATGCGCGGAAGTGATCCGGCCGGCTCAGAAGTCTCTTCAACCGTAGCGTGCTCGTCATATGCCTTCCCGAAGTTGGTCTCTCCGGATTCGTCGACTTCTACGAAGACGTAAGCATCGTTGACGTGCGAGGGTTCGAGCGTCCAGGCCTGGTAGTAGATGGACCCGAGATCGAAATTAACAGCGAGTTCTGAAAAGCCGAGGACTCGAGTGCCCGATTCATCCCAAACGTCGAGATCTTTCATTTGCAGGGCAAATTCGAAAGGATTGAAGCTGACATCGGCCGGGCCGCCTTCCCAACCAAATTTTTCCTGAAACAGGTCGTGCGTGTAGGACTTTACAAGGTAGGGGACGAGAAAAAAGCCGATGAGTGTATAGAGAAGGATAACGAAGAGCAGCCAGAACAGTTTCGACTTGAACCACTGTTTGGTTGTCAGTCGTGTGTCGACGTTCATTGCTCAGCTCCTCGATCGGCAGGATGGCACCTGCCGAACGGGAACTCAGCAAGTGTACTGAGTCATACTCCTAAAAACGGAGAGGAGATCAGAACAGAAAGCCAAGCTGGAAGGCTGCGCCCGTTGTCGACTCGCCGACAAAAGCTGCCAGATCTATCCTCGTACTGCCTGGGCTGAAGCCGAGGCCGGCACTCACGAGTGTATCCTGGTCGATATCGCCGCCTTCCGCACCGCCATGCTTCAGGTTCTTGCTCACACCGCCACGCAAGTGCAGCCAGTCGAGGGGGCTGAACTCACCGCCGACAGCCAGTAACTGGCGGTCGCCTTCAAAGCCCACGCCTTCACTGCGAGTAAGATCGAGTTCGGCTGTGACTACGAAATTATCTCCCGTGTAGGCAGCGCCCGCCTGGACAAGTGGGTTGAGCTCCATCGTATTGCCGCCGGCTGTGTCGAACTCGTGCGGCACGATATTCTTGATCACCAGCGCAAACGACAAGGCCTCGAGATGATCAAACTGGGCCGATGCGCCAAGGTCCATGTTGAACACCGTCTTCTGCTCTTCGGACTCGCCAGCATCGAAATCGTTCTCATCGAAAGAATTGGCATTGGCGGTGTAGTCGAAGGTTCGCACATGCTGAAGCTTTGGGGCGACACCAAGCTGAAGGTTGGCCGCATCCAGGCGGATATTGTGAGCGTAGGCGATGCCGACCTCTGCAACGGCAATGCCGAGTACGCTTGCGTTTGACTGCGGATCATCAGTGGGTCTCTCCAGATCGCTGCTCAGGCCTGAAGGGTCGCTTGAGTCGGCAGCTTCCAGCGCTGCTTCAGCGGCATCGATGACGGCATTGACGGTGCCGGAGTCGTTATATCTGGAGATACCGTTGATCTCGACATTCGTGCTGGCAAATACGGCATAACCAGGTTTGTCACCGCCTGTTCTTGACAGTGCGGTACCGAGCCCGAGGCGCAACTGCAAAGCTTCGCGGTCGACGTTACCCAGGCTCGTATCAACTGCTTTCGCCTTGTCGATGGCATTGGCGAGTGCCGCTCGCGCCTCCGCCTCGGTCGCTCCGCTGTTACTGCCGTTGAAGGCATCCACCGCATCCACGAATTCGTCCCAGCGGTCGTTATCCTGAAAGTCGTCGATGTCATCGACCAGATCCTCGTCCATCGCTGCACTGCCGCGTAGTGATGGCAGCAGCAGCTTGGTGCTCCGGCTTGCCTTCTCGCCTGGCATGGCCAACAGGGCCGGGTTCAGGAACGGTGCGGCCAGTGGACTCTCGATGGCAATGCCAGTTCGGCCCATTCCGAGCGATCGGGCGTCAGTGAAGCCGCGAGGCGCAGCCTGTATGCTGACGGCATTGAGCGTCAGGCACGTCGCGAGTGCGTTGATACTGAGTGTCTTGAATCTGATGTGGGAGGTGTTCATGAGCATCGGCACTCGTGTGGTTCTGACAAAAAAGTTCCTGAAAGCGTAGCAGCCAACGCCGCGCAATCGACCGGGCTTTGCAAAACGCAACATTTCTCGTCGCACCACAACAGTGCGATTACAATCGATTCGATATGCACCAAAGGAATTGCCGCAGGTTCGATGACTCAATTTGGGTCGTCATGCCCTCGGCTGTCGCATCAACTTAGTGCGAAAACCTGAGGCAAGTGGTTCTTTGAATAGCTTCGATAATACCTTAAGTATATGAATAATATATGGTAAATATGTTTTTTTGTCGGCTGGTCTGGATATTGCTGTATGGGAGGTAATCAATCCGGTACAGCTATCAATCGAGGCAGACATGAACCACACCCTTCCTTCACAACAACAGATCGTCGTGGTCGGCAATGGCATGGTCGGGCACAAGTTCGTCGAATCGCTGGTAGAAGCGATCGCAGGCAGTGAGACTGATCACGGCATCAAAATTACAGTGCTCGGCGAAGAGCCGCGCGGTGCCTACGACCGCGTCCAACTGTCCAAATACTTTTCGGGAACGACTGCCGAGGAACTCTCGCTTATCAAGCCCGGCTTTTATGAAGATAACGCCATCGATCTGCGTCTGAGCGCCTGCGTATCCCGTATCGATTCTGCCCAATCACAGGTCACGCTGAAATCAGGCGAAATCGTTCCATATGACCAACTGGTGCTCGCGACAGGGTCCTATCCCTTCGTGCCGCCGTTTCCTGGTCATGACCGTGAAGGCTGCTTCGTTTACCGCACCATAGAAGATCTTGATGCGACCATTTCGGCGTCCAAAGGCAAGAAAGTCGGTGTTGTCGTGGGTGGTGGTCTGCTGGGTCTCGAAGCTGCAAAAGCGCTCAAGGATCTGGGACTGGACACCCACGTGGTCGAATTTGCGCCGCAGCTGATGGCCGTTCAGCTGGACCGTCAGGGCGGTACTTTGTTGCAGCAGAAGATTGAAGCGCTTGGCGTTGCCGTGCATACCTCGAAAAACACCAAAGAGGTCGTCGATGGCGAAGAGTGTGCACAACGCATCATCTTCGCTGATGGCAGCCATCTGGAAACAGACATCATTCTCTTCTCTGCCGGTATTCGTCCGCGAGATGAACTGGCTAAGCAGTTTGGAATCGAGGTGGGTCAGCGCGGTGGCATCGTAGTCGATAACCAGTGTCGCACCTCTCTTCCTAATATCTACGCCATTGGTGAATGCGCACTCTGGAACAACCAGATATTTGGCCTGGTAGCACCGGGCTATCAGATGGCCGAAGTGCTGGCAAACCATCTGCTCGGTATTGAATCATCGTTTACCGGCGCGGACATGAGTACGAAGTTGAAGCTGCTTGGCGTAGACGTGGCCAGCATCGGCGACGCCCACGGTAAGTCAGCCGGCGCGAAATCCTACACCTGGCTCGATGAAGATGCTCAGACCTACAAGAAGATAGTCGTGAGTCAGGACAAGAAGCATCTGCTCGGCGCCATTCTGGTCGGCGATGCAGAGAGCTACGGCACGCTGTTGCAATACATGCTGAATGCAATTGAACTGCCGAAGAATCCTGAGCAGCTCATTCTCCCTTCATTCGGTGATGCGCCCCTTGGTCTTGGCGTGGACGCCCTTCCAGCCACGGCGCAGATTTGTTCATGTCATAACGTGACAAAGGCCGACATCTGCGGCGCCATCGAAGGTGGGCAGACTGAACTGAGCGGCCTGAAGAGCTGCACAAAAGCCGGCACAGGTTGTGGCGGCTGCACTGCGCTGCTGGGGCAGGTGCTCAACAACGAGCTGGAAAAACTCGGTCTGGAAGTCAATCGCGACCTGTGTGAACACTTTCCACATACCCGTCAGGAGCTTTATCACCTGGTGAGGGTAGGCAATATCAGACGTTTCGAAGATCTCATTGCCAAGCATGGTCGTGGCCGTGGCTGCGACATCTGCAAGCCGACAGTGGGCTCAATCTTCGCGAGCTGCTGGAATGAGCATGTGCTCGAAAAGGAGCATGCAGGCCTGCAGGATACCAATGACTATTTCCTCGGCAACCTGCAGAAGAATGGCACCTACTCGGTGGTGCCACGGATCGCCGGCGGTGAAATCACGCCAGAAAAACTCATCGTACTCGGAGAGATCGGCCGGGATTTCAATCTCTACACCAAGATCACCGGCGGCCAGCGCGTCGATCTGTTCGGCGCCAAGCTCAACGACTTGCCACAGATCTGGAAGCTGTTGATCGATGCCGGCTTCGAGACTGGTCACGCCTACGGTAAGTCGATGCGTACGGTGAAATCCTGTGTCGGTAGCACCTGGTGCCGTTATGGCGTACTCGATAGCGTTGGCATGGCGATCAGAATCGAGAACCGCTACAAGGGCATCCGTTCGCCGCACAAGTTCAAGCTCGCCGTATCTGGCTGCACCCGGGAGTGCGCCGAAGCACAGAGCAAGGATGTGGGAGTTATAGCCACCGAGAATGGCTGGAATCTCTACGTCAGCGGCAATGGCGGCATGAAGCCGCGACACGCCGATCTACTGGCGACCGGACTGGATGATGAGACCCTGTTCAAGTATATCGATCGTTACCTGATGCTGTATATCAAGACGGCTGACAGGCTGCAACGCACGAGCACCTGGCTGGATAACCTCGAAGGCGGCCTCGACTATGTGAAGGACGTGGTTTGTAACGACAGCCTGGGCATCGCTGCTGAGCTGGAGTCACAGATGCAATATCTGGTGGATCAGTACCAGTGTGAGTGGAAGACGACCATCGAAGATTCAGAAAAACTCAAGCGCTTCCGCCACTTCGTCAATAGTGAGCAGCACGACGAAGAAGTGCTGTTCGTCGAGGAGCGAGGGCAGATTCGTCCTGCCAGTAATGAGGAACGAATTCTGGCCAGGTCAGCCTGACCAGATGTTGACAGTGATCCCCACACCAACAGGAACATGAGACCATGAGCAACTTCACAACTGTCTGCAGTGTCGATGACATCATCGGCAATCTCGGCGTCAACGTGCTGGTGGAAGGCCGGCAGGTCGCTATCTTCATTATCGATGACCAGCCCTACGCGCTGTCGAACTTCGATCCGTTCAGCAAGGTGAATATACTGTCGCGCGGCATCATCGGCGACCTGAAAGGCGAGCTGGTAGTGGCTTCGCCAGTGTACAAACAGCACTTCTCACTGGCGACGGGCCGTTGCCTGGAAGACGCCTCGGTGAGCGTGCCTGTTTATCCGGTGAGGATATACGAAGGCCAGGTCCAGGTGTCGGTAGCGGACGAGGCTTCGGCAGCAGCGTGATGGAGGCCGTCCGCCACTCGCTGGACTCCATTTCGACGGCGGCTCAGCCGACCGTCGAGCGCAGGCGGGCGCTCGTTATCATAGGCGGTGGCATGGCCGCCATTCGCCTTCTGGAAGAGCTCGATCGTTACGATGATGTCAGCTATGACGTCACCGTATTCGGTGACGAGCGACATTTCGGTTATAACAGGATTCAGCTCTCGCCAGTGCTCGCCGGGGAGAAGCACAGTGACGAGCTGGCGCTCAAATCTGAAGCCTGGTATCAACAGCAGGCTATTCGGGTATTGTCGGGCGCCAGCCATAAAATCGTTGCCATCAACAGAGCCGCTCGCTGCGTGACGACTGCAGAGGGCGCTGTATATCGGTACGACAGACTGGTCATCGCCAGCGGTTCCAGGCCCGCCCTGCCACCATGGTTCAGGAAGGTCCAACACGACCCGGCCATGATGGTGTTTCGGTCGCTCGATGACGTCGAACAGATGCAGCATTTTGCAGCCAACATGGTGGCTTTCGACACCCAGCGGGCTGGGTCGGTATCTGCCGTCGTTGTGGGGGCTGGTCTACTGGGGCTAGAGGCGGCCTACGGTCTGAACAAGCTTGGCTTCGATGTCACGGTCGTCAACAGGGCATCCACGATTCTCAATCGCCAGCTCGACCGCGCGGCCGCAGGTCTTTTACAGGACACCCTCGAGCACAGCGGTATTCAGTTTGCACTTGGCGCGGACATCAGTACGGTCGAACTTGGACCATGCGGCAAGACTTCCCAGACGGTAAAAACCATAGACATGGCCGACGGAAGACTCCTGACTGCGGACCTGGTGGTAGTGACCATTGGCATCACGCCTAATGACGAGCTGGGGGAGGCCTGTGGCCTGCAGACCAGTCGAGGCATCACCGTGAACGACTGTATGCAGACCAGCGACCCGGCCATTTACGCCATCGGGGAATGTGTCAGCCATCGCCGTACCAGCTTCGGAATGGTTGCGCCGCTATACGAGCAGGCCCGGGTCTGCGCCAACCACCTGGGAGAGCTGGGCTACGATTTCTTCATCCAGAAGCCCTTGTCAGCCAGGCTCAAGATTTCCGGCATCAATTTGTTCTCCATGGGCGACATCGCTGAGAATGCTGCGCCCGGCGAGGTGCAGAGACATGACATGGTCTTGTCAATACCGCGACTGGGCGTTTACAAGCGATTGATACTGGCTAACGGAAAATTAGTCGGCGTCGTGCTTTACGGTGATGTTCGAGATGCTGGCTGGTATCAATCGCTGATCGAAAGCGGCAGCAGCGTCGACGCCTATGGTGATGCGCTACTGCACGGCCAGCGCTTCCTTGCAGCGGCCTGATCACGCTGTGGGGGCATCAATACGGACAACCTGCGCCTATTGCGGTGTGGGCTGCGGGGTCAGCGCTCGCGTCATCAATGCCGAGCGCCGTGAAATAGAGATCAAGGGTGACACTGCCCATCCAGCAAACTTTGGACGACTGTGCTCCAAAGGCAGCGCGCTAGGTGAAACACTGCATCTCGAAGGCCGATGCCTGTATCCTCAAATAGAGGGCAGGCAAGTCAGCTGGGAAACGGCCAGCCGCTTCATTGCGGACCGGTTCAGTGCACTGATGGCCAATGGTGGCCCGGAGCAGATCGGCATGTACCTTTCGGGACAGCTACTGACCGAGGACTACTATGTAGCCAACAAGCTGATGAAAGGTTTTATCGGCTCTGCCAACGTCGATACCAATTCCCGCCTCTGCATGTCCTCGGCCGTAGCCGGTCACAAGCGGACCTTTGGCGAAGACCTCGTGCCGGCCTGTTATGACGATCTCGAACTCGCAGATCTCCTGATTCTGGCCGGGTCCAATCTGGCCTGGTGCCATCCGGTGCTGCATCAGCGAGTGCTGGCTGCGCGTGCCGCTCATCCTGCAAAGAAGCTTGTGGTGATCGATCCGCGACGGACGGCGAGTTGTGACGCGGCCGACCTTCATCTGAAACTCCGGCCAGGCTCGGACGCACTGCTGTTTTCCGGTCTACTACTGATCATGCAGGCTCGAGGTCGAATCGATAAGGCTTTTGTTGCGTCCTGCACACAGGGGCTGGGCGAGTCCATGGCCTCAGCCTCGCTCGAATTCACGACTCTCCTGAGCAGGCTTTCTGCGCTTGAGGCGATGGGTGAGGACACAGAGGCCCGGGTGCTGCGGGTGCTCGAAAATTACTGCGATTTGCCGACGGATCAGCTCAGGGCATTCGTTGATCTGGTGGATCAAAACCCGAGAATGGTGACCGTGTTTTCCATGGGGATCAACCAGGCCTCTAATGGCACCGACAAGGTCAACAGTATCACCAACCTGCATCTGGCACTTGGCCGGATAGGCAAGCCTGGTGCGGCACCGTTTTCAATGACGGGTCAACCTAACGCCATGGGCGGGCGTGAGGTCGGCGGCCTGTCGAATCAACTGGCTGCGCACCTACCCTTCAATGAGCAGGGCATCGCAACCCTTGGTGAGTTCTGGCAGGCGCCTAATATGGTGACCGGTCCAGGCCTGGCCGCAGTCGATCTCTTCGATGCCATTTACGATGGTCGTATCAAGGCAGTCTGGATCATGGGGACCAACCCCGTGGTCAGTTTGCCGAACACTGACAAGGTGAAGGAGGCTCTGCGTCGCTGCCCCCTGGTCATCGTATCCGAGTGTATCGAAAATTCAGCCACGGCTGCTTTCGCCGATGTGCTGCTGCCGGCCACCGGTTGGGGCGAGAAAGATGGAACCGTCACTAATTCCGAGCGCCGCATCTCGCGCCAGCGCGCCTTCCTGCCAGCTGCCGGGGAAGCGCGTGCAGACTGGTGGGCGCTCTCCAGTGTGGCCCGCGATATGGGCTTTGCCGAAGGGTTTGACTACCATTCGTCTCATGAGATTTTCAGTGAACATGCTCGCCTGAGCGGCTTTGCCCAGGCGGTCAAAGGGCTGGATCGTCAATTCGATATCAGTCGGCTGGCTGAAGTGTCGGCGGAGGCCTACGAAGCGCTAGTGCCGTTGCAGTGGCCCCTGATCCCGCTGCACGAGGTTTCGGGGCCCAGTGACTCCAGGCGGCTATGCAATACCGAATGGCTGCTTGAGCATCCGGCAGCCATTATCCCTCTCGAGGCCCTGATAGCCCCCGCGGACGCCCCGTTGCGATCCGAGTTTCGTTTGAATACCGGTCGTATCCGAGACCAGTGGCACACCATGACAAGAACTGCGCTTGCGCCACGACTGAACAAGCACATCGACGAGCCTTTCGTGGCGATACACAGCAGCGATGCCGCCAATCTGCGGATTCAGACTGGCGACATCGTCCGTCTTTCCAACGGCTTTGGCGATGCTGTCATCAAGGTTCTGGTGAACGAGGATGGGCGAGCCGGAGAGCTCTTCATGCCCATGCACTGGTCGGAGCAGTTTGCGCGACGTAGTGGCAGCAACGCGCTGGTAGCGCCATTGGTAGACCCGGTTTCGGCACAGCCTGATAACAAGGGCAGCCTGGTGGGCCTTGAAATTGCCGGTCAGACAGAGGTCGCCTGGCGAGGCTTCATCGTGAGCCAACAGCGGATCCCGCTGCCTGAAATGACCTACGCCGTCAGCATCCGCTGCGAGGGCGGATATCGCCTTGAACTCGCGGGTACCGAAGCGCAGTGGCTGATCTTGGAGAAGCAACTCGACAAGGTAAATCCAGCGCCCATAGTCAGCAGCGACAGCTTTCGCGGTGATGTTCGTCGCCTCAGCCTGCATGATGACCGGCTGGGCTACGCCAGTGTTCGCAGTCGCCTGAAAGAGGCTGGACCCAGCCGGCAGTTTCTGGAGGCTGCGCTATTGCGCAGACATGAATCGCAGGAGGAAGTACTCACCCTGCTGGCGGGTCGAGCCAGTGATGCCGTGGACTGTGGTGCCATCGTGTGCGCCTGCCTCAGCGTGGGCGAGCGAACGCTCGAAGCCGCCGTCAGCGAAGGGGCCAAGGATGTCGCAGCACTCAGTCTGGCCACCCGCGCAGGCACCAACTGCGGGTCCTGTTTGCCAGAGTTGAAGCGCTTCCTCTGAAGCCGCACACTGGCGCTCTGAATTGGCAGGGCGAATGAGACAGGCAGACATGCAGACCAGGCATAGGATATCACCCCAGCAGCTCGCTGATGAGATCCTGTGGGCAGCCAGTAGCCCACATATGCTCGTCCATCCTCACTATCCTCCGGCACGCAGTCATGCCCTGGCTCAGGCTTGTGCCGTGGCACAGTCCGACGCATCGCGGGACATGCGAGGTGAACTGACCACCTATGCACAGACCATGGTGATGAGAAGTCACTTCCTTGGGGTGCGATTCGAGCAGGCGTTTCTTGCTGCCTGCCGATTCTTCGGGCCAGACACGGTATGCGAAGCCAATCTGCAAGTGGCCCACGAAGGGCAGACGCTAGGTGAATTCGACCTGCTTCTGAACGGTCCTGAAGGGGGCGTCCACCAGGAGCTGGCGGTCAAGTTCTACCTTGGCGTACCTGGCGGTGGGGGGCATCACATCTGGTTCGGTCCCGGGCAGCGCGATCGGCTGGATCTCAAGCTGGAAGCACTCCTGCAGCGTCAGCTTCGCCTGTCTGAAGATACAAGTGCGGTCGACCTGCTGGCGTCCTTGGGGATTGTGGTCAGTCAGGTTGAGCTCGTCATCAAAGGCTACCTGTTCTACCCCCTTGCGAGCACTGTGTCCTTGCCAGAAAGCCGTTCGAACGAACTGACATCGGCCATGTTATTGATTCAGGATCTGCTCACGCCCGAGCATTGCCGGGGCTATTGGGTGTCGCAAGGGAACATGGCGCAACTGAGAGCGTTCGGTGACCAGTGGGTTATTCTTCACAAGCACGTCTGGCTGCAGCCTGTCCGGATGAGCGCGGACGCAGCGTTGCGCTTCGACCGCTTTGTGAATCACGTGGAAGACTACTTTGCCAGAGAAACGGTGGAACAACTGAATACGGCTGCAGAACGCGGCTTGAGATCAGCTCGACCATTGATGGCAGTCGCCCTGCGCATGGCAGATGGCGTTCTGGTGGAGAAAGTGCGCATTTTCATCACGCCAGACGACTGGGCAGACCGGGCACTACAACACCTCGCTCCACAGCTCAGATAATTATTTCTCAATCACTGCGCAAGCTACGCGAGGGCCACCGCCGCCGAGTTTTTCAGGATTGTCGGAGTAATTGTCGCCACCCTGATGGATGATCATTGCCCGACCAAGTACTTTGTCGACGCTCAGCTTGGGCGCCAGCACAGGCTTATCTGCTTTGCCGGCATCATCTACGACCAGTACCGGCATATCCCCGATATGACCCTCTCCCCAGGGCGTGTCGTGCTTGCCGGCGTCATCGGGGTCATAGTGACCACCAGCAGCTGTGCCAGCCCCCTTGGAGCCGTCTGGCGCGGTTGCGCCACAATCCGGATTCTGGTGCACGTGGAAACCATGGGCACCAGGAGACAGGCCTTCGATATCCGGGTGGACCACCAGCCCATGTTCATTGTCGCTGAGCTTGATTGTCCCTATTTTCTCACCTACACCTTTATCGCTCACCTTGTTGACGGTGACTTCGACAGCGTCTTCAGCTGCAATAACGGTATTTACTGACAACAGCGCACAGGCCGTAACGGCAGCGCTGATGGCCAGAGTTTTTCGTAACGGTCGTCCAAACATGAGAGTGGCTCCAGTTGATTTTCAAAACTTGAGTTCCATTCGTCGACTCCACAGTCGGCGTCTTAAGGGCTTACGCATGTCTGGCGTTTCCAGATGTCGCTCCCGAGGTCTGCCGCCTTTTTTCATACAAGTCGCCTGACAGGCTTACTGCGTAATTACTCTCAATTCGACCGATGTACGGGTGGTTTGAAAGGAATGAACAGATGCGGAGTATGTGGGTAGCCCCCCCTGTGCTGAGTCTGGCTGTCATGCTCGTGGCGGCCTGTGGCGAAAAAGAGGAAGCGCAGCCATCACCACCTCCACCTGCAGTCGAGGTGCTCAGTCTGGAGGCGCAGCCAGTCAGCAATATCGTGGAGTTGCCCGGGCGTGTAGAGGCTGTCGAGATGGCTGAAGTGCGCGCTCGGGTCGATGGCATCGTCAAGGAACGGCTGTACGAGGAAGGCACCAGAGTAGACGCCGGGGAAAAACTCTTCCAGATAGATCCTAGACAGATGCAGGCCGAACTCAATGCAGCTGAAGCGATGCTGGCGCGAGCCAGAGCGACTGCGCGGAGTGCAGCGCAGGATGTAGAGCGATACGATGGTCTCGTGGAAAAGCAGGCCATTAGCGAGCAGGAATTTGATACGGCGCAAGCGCGACTGCGCACAGCCCAGGCGGATGTGGCTGAAGCAGAAGCGGCCCTTGAAGCCGTGAAACTGAATCTCGGGTATACCTCGGTCGAGTCGCCAATCTCAGGTGTCGCTGGTCGAGCCGAAGTCACAGTTGGGGCGCTGGTCAAAGCGGGCGAAGCAACCCTGATGACCAGTGTCGAAAAACTTGATCCGGTTTACGTGAATTTTTCTCAGGCGAGCGCCGACCTGTTGGCGCTTCGGGCTGACATAGCATCAGGTGAGCTCGATCTTCCGGACGGGAGTCGGGTCGAGGTGAGATTGTTACTCGAGAACGGTAGCGAATATCCCCACCCCGGCTACGTCGACTTTCTGGCGATGTCGATAGATGAATCCACCGGAACGGTCGCGGCACGTGCACAGGTGCCCAATCCAGATCGAGCATTGCTGCCTGGCCAGTTCGTACGCACGAAGATTTACGCCGGCAAACGGGTTGACGGTCTGGTCGTTCCGCAGCGGTCAGTCATCATGACAAACAGTGGCGCAAGCGTGATGCTCGTCGACAAGGATGACAAGGCCGAGTCCAGAGAGGTCAGTCTCGGCAACATGCAGAATGGCAACTGGGTGGTGCAGGATGGCCTCGAGGCAGGAGACCGCATCATTGTAGAAGGCTGGCAGGACGCGCGCCCTGGCGAACCCGTGCGGCCCCGAGAGGCTAAGGAATCCGGAGAGGCCGAAGCCGAATGACGCCAACGTTTTTCATCCGTCGCCCGGTCTTAGCCTGGGTCATTGCGCTCACCATTCTTCTGACCGGAATACTGGCCCTGCGCGCGCTGCCGATAGAGCAGTATCCAACGATAGCCCCACCGGCCCTCAATATCAGTGTGACCTATCCAGGCGCCGATGCTTCCGTGCTTGAGATGAATGTGACTCGCATCATCGAAGAGGAGCTCAATGCTGTCGAAGGCTATCTGTACATGGACTCGACCAGCCGTTCGAATGGCAGTGCCGAGATCACACTCACGCTGGAGCCTGGCACAGACATCGATATCGCTCAGATGGAAGTGCAAAACCTGCTGAGCCGAATTGAGCAACGTCTCCCGGAGCCAGTACGGCGCCAGGGCATCCGGGTGTTTCAGGCCTCTGAAAACTTTTTGCTCATCATCGCCATGAAATCGGAAAGCGGCGATCGTAGCAGCGTCGAGCTGGGTCATTTTGCGACGACCAACGTGATCAGCGAGTTGCGACGAATCAAGGGTGTCGGCGATATTCAGCAGTTCTATACGCCCTATGCCATGCGCATCTGGCTGAATCCGGACCGTATGGCGAGCTTTGGAATTTCGGCAAGCGAAGTGCTGAACGTGGTACGACAGCAGAATAGCCAGGCGGCGGGCGGATCCCTCGGTGATTTGCCGCTCAGTGAAGACATCGAGATTACTGCACCGATCGAAACCCGTGGACGGTTCAGTACCCCGGAAGAGTTTGCCAACATCATCATTCGAGCTGAGTCGGATGGTTCCGTGATTCGTCTCAGTGATGTCGCCCGCGTCGAGCTTGGAGCGCAGAACTACAATTCGCAGAGTGAGCTGAACAATCAGTCCATCGCCGGTATGGCTGTACAGCTGGCGCCTGGCGCGAACGCGCTCGATACCGCAAGCGCCGTGAAACAGCGAATGAGCGAGCTGGAAGACAGCTTTCCAGAAGGCATTGGCTGGGACATCCCTTACGACTCGACGCCATTCATTTCCGCTTCGATTCAGCAGGTGCTGGTCACGCTGGCGCAGGCGATGATCCTGGTAGTGCTCGTCATGATCCTGTTTCTGCAGACCTGGCGAACGATGCTGGTGCCCACCATCGTCATTCCCATTACCCTGATTGGCACCTGCGCTGGTCTGTGGTTGCTGGGATTCACGATCAATCTGCTCAGCCTGTTTGCCATGGTACTCGCCATCGGTATTCTGGTAGACGACACCATTGTGGTCGTTGAAAACGTCAAGCGACTGATCGATGAGGAGGAGATGTCTCCATATGATGCCACTATGGAAGCCATGGGGCAGGTCACCGCGCCGATCATCGGTACTACATTGGCACTGGTGGTCGTATTTCTGCCGCTGGCCTTCTTTCCAGGTTCAACGGGTGGCATCTATCGGCAGTTTGCCGTCACGCTGTCTACTGCAGTGGGCATCTCTACCTTGCTTGCCCTGACGCTCACGCCTGCGATCTGTGCGACGCTGCTCAGGCCTGTCTTCGAGAACGACAACAAACGCGGCTGGAGCCAACGCATCTTTTCGCCTTTCAACAGGGGGTTGGACTGGAGTACTGAGCGCTACCACCGTGGAGTGGCAGGCGTGCTTGCCCATCCGCTGTTGTTTCTGTTGGGTTTTGCCGCCCTCCTGGCGCTGACGGTCTTCCTCTTTCTGCGAATGCCAAGCGCCTTCGTGCCGGAGGAAGATCAGGGTTCCGTGATGACGGTCATTCAGGCGCCGCCGGGATCCACCATCAAACGCACAACCGAGGCTGTGGAAAAGGTGAAGGCCTTCTATGCCGACGAACCCGCTGTCGATACCACGCTCGTCGTATATGGCTATAGCTACTTCGGTCAGGGGCAGGCAAACGCCATGGCCTTCGTTCGCCTGAAGCCCTGGGAAGAGCGGCCCGAAGCCGACCAGAGCGCACAGGCGCTGGTAGAGCGGAGCATGGGTGTATTTTCACAGATTGCCGAGGCCACCGTGATTGCCTTGAATCCGGCGCCAATTCCTGCGTTAGGTGAATCGGGGGGCTTCAGCTTCAAGCTGGAGGATCGCGGAGGAAAGGGATATCAGGCCTTGACCGAAGCACGCGATCAATTACTGGCTGCGGCCAGTAAGAGTGAGCTGCTCGAGAACGTCCGTCCTGAAGGGGCAGAAGACGTCCCAAGGCTGCGGGTCAATATCGACAGGATCAAGGCCAGGGCACTCGGACTGTCAATGAATGAGGTGAATTCCTCGCTCAGTACCGCTTTTGGCAGCGCCTACGCCAATGACTTCAACATGGATGGCCAGGTTCTGCAGGTGCTGTTACAGGCCGAGTCGCCGTTCCGGATGACGGCAGAAGATGTCACGAGCCTCAGGGTGGTGAATCAGCAGGGCGAGGGCGTACCCTTCGGCGCCTTCGCCGAGGTGGAGTGGATACTCGGGCCCAAGCAGTTGCAGCGTTATAACGGCTATCCTGCCATGACCATATCTGGCAGCGCTGCCAGCGCTTATTCCACCGGCGAAGCCATGGACGAAATGGCCAGGCTTGCTGGCGATCTGCCGCAAGGTTTCGCCTATGAGTGGTCGGGCATTTCATATGAGCAACAGCAGGCTTCGGGTCAGGTGGGCTTGTTGCTGGGCTTGTCCCTGCTAGCGGTGCTCATGGTGCTGGCAGCGCTGTACGAGAGCTGGACCATTCCCGTCGCGGTCCTGCTGGTAGTGCCTCTCGGCGCGCTCGGCGCCATCCTCGCTGCGATGTTGCGGGATCTCCCGGCCGGCGTGTACTTCAATGTCGGGCTGATTGCCATCATCGCGCTCTCTGCCAAGAATGCCATTCTCATCGTGCAGTTTGCGATAGAGGAGGAGGGAAGGGGGAAGTCACTGCATGACGCGGTGATGAGTGCCGTGCGCATGCGCTTCAGGCCGGTGCTGATGACCTCGCTGACCTTCATTCTCGGCATGCTTCCACTCGTGCTGGCCAGTGGTGCAGGGGCCGGGGCCAGAATAGCAGTAGGTACCGGTGTCATGGGCGGCATGATTCTGGCGACCTTGCTGGGACTGTTCTACATACCGCTGTTCTACATGGCTGTGAGGCGCTGGCTGAATCGTAAGCCGCCGACTGACCAAGGCCAGGCTGATGACGAGGACGAGGACCAAAGCGGAGATCGCAGACGTGGAGGCGAAGGTGAAGATAGAGAGCATCGAAAAGGCCGTGACGACGATGCAGGGGCGCCTGTCCATGTCTAGATTTGCCTGGTGCCTCCCTGTTATCGCGCTGCTGGCAGGCTGTCAGCTTGCGCCTGAACATGAAAGGCCTGAATCCCCAGCGGCAGACACCTACCCCGCGAGCTATCAGCCTGACGAAGGCCAGCTGGCCGCCAGTGATATCGCCTGGCGAGACTTTTTTAATGACCCCCGTCTGCAGCGGCTCATCGAAGTCGCGCTCGGTGCCAATCGTGAAATGCGTGTGGCGGTCGAGCGCATAGAAGAGGCGAGGGGGCAGTACGGCATCGAAGGGGCCAGTCGCTACCCCACGCTCGATGCGAATGCGGAAGCAACACGAGGTCGATTTCCAGCAGGCGCAGCGGCGGGTCAGGGCGGCGGGGCACCTGCCGCGGGTGGTAGTGATGTGGTCGAGTACTACTCCCTGGGTGTCGGGGTGTCAGCCTTCGAACTGGATTTCTGGGGTCGCGTTCGCAACCTGACAGAAGCTGCGCAGGCAGAGTATCTGCAGACGATAGAGGCGCAGAGGGCCTTCCGTTTATCTCTGATCGGAGATGTCGCCGCCACCTATCTCAGCCTGCGTGAAGCAGAGGAGCGAATCGCCTTGGCCATGGCCACTGTCGACAGCCGCCGGGATGCGCTACGCATCGCGAAAGTCAGGCTGGATGCGGGCATCACATCAGCGCTCGAATGGAATCAGTCACAGGCGCTGTTGACGCGAGCCGAGACAGAGCTGGCGGACTTGCGATTGATGCGGGCGCAACAGCGTAACTATCTTGTCCTGCTGGTGGGAGGTCCCCTGGAAGAATCGTTGCCGCCCGCAGTGCCCCTGGCCAATCAGATCGCCGATGAAACACTCGCCGCAGGACTACCGTCAGCCCTGATGTATCGGCGTCCGGATATCCTGGCCGCTGAAGCGTCGCTTCGTGCCGCCAGAGCGAACATCGGTGTCGCCAGAGCTGCCTTCTTTCCACAAATCTCATTAACGGGGAACTTTGGCTATGCCTCTACCGATCTCAATGATCTGATCAGCAGTGGTAACGAGACCTGGAGCGTCGGACCGGCAATCACACTACCCTTGTTCGATTTCGGCCGCAATGAAGGGCGGCTCACCGTCGCGGAAGCCCGCGAGAATATTGCCGTCGCGCAATATGAGCAGGCGATTCTCGCAGCCTTCCGCGAAGTCGCCGATGCACTCGCTGGGCGGCGGTATCTGGAAGAGCAGCTGGTGGCACAGGCCGAGAACGTAGCCACACTGAAGCGCATTGCCGACCTCGCCAACGACCGCTATGACGAGGGCGTGGTGAACTATCTACAGGTCCTGGACGCCGAGCGTAATCTCTTTGAAGCTGAGCAGAATTACGTTCAGATCAAGCGGGCTCAGGTACAGAACCTGGTGGAGTTGTATATAGCCTTGGGTGGCGGAACGGACGAACCAGAGCCGCCTACTTGATCCAGATCTGTTTTGCGTTCACAAATTCCTTTATGCCGTGAGGCCCAAGTTCCCGGCCAAAGCCTGAGCGTTTGACGCCGCCACTGGGGAGGCGCGGGTCAGTCTTCACAATGCCGTTGATCGCGACCTGGCCCGTATATAAACGTCTGGCCGCCTGCCTGGCTTGCTCGGTGTCCGCCATCCACAATGCCGCGCCCAAACCATACTCAGACTGGTTCGCCAACTCGATGGCCTGATCCAGGCTGTCTACCGCAATGACTACCATGACCGGACCAAAGGTTTCTTCATGGAAGGCACACATGGCAGGGCTGACATCGGTCAGCAGGGTGGGTGGATAGAAAAATCCCGACCCATCAGGCAACTCTCCCCCTAACAGACAGCTTGCGCCCGCCTCAATAGTCGCCTGAACCTGACGGTGAAGGTTTTGCTGCAGGTCTTTACGGGCAAGAGGACCAATATCCGTGGCTGCGTCGTTCGGGTCACCCATCCTGAGTTTTTCCAGGCGCGTCTTGACGCCTTCGACAAACCGACCATGGACACTTTTTTCAACCATGATGCGTTTCGCGGCGATGCATGATTGTCCGGCATTGATGATGCGCGACAGGGTGGCAATATCCATCGCCTTTTCCAGGTCAGCATCAGCCATCACAATGAAAGGGTCGGAGCCGCCCAGCTCCAGTACCGATGGCTTGATTTCCGAAGCCGCCATGGCCGCTACCTTGCTGCCTGCCGGGGCTGAACCAGTAAACGACACTGCCATTATTTGAGGGGCGCGAATAGCGGTTTCGACATCAGGCGTTTCAAGAGGGAGATTCACCACGATATTGTCAGGGGCGCCCGCGGCTTTGAAAGCATCACAGATGGCCTGGGCGCAACCAGGCACGTTTGGGTCGTGCTTCAAGGTACAAGTGTTACCGGCCATCAGTGATGGCGCCAGGTAGCGAAAGGCCAGCCAGAGCGGCGCATTCCACGGCAGAATGCCAAGCAAGACGCCCAGGGGCTCATAACTGACGTAGCTTTCGCTGGCATCGGACGCCAGATGTTCGTCGGCCAGGTAAGCCTCGGCATGTTCGGCGTAATGTTCGGCACACCAGGCGGATTTCTCGACTTCTGGCCCGCCTTCCTTGAGCGGCTTGCCCATTTCATCGGCCATGAGTTGGGCTAGCGCATCTTTCTGCTTGCGTAATTCGGCCGCGACATCCTTCAGGACCTGTGCGCGCTCGGGAAAGGACTTGTCTCGCCAGGCTGGAAATGCATCCTGCGCCAGCTGGATGCGATCATGAATGGCCTGCCCCTTCAATGAGGGGTATTCAGCGAGTCGTTGTTCTGTAAAAGGGTTGGTCGCTATCAACATGGAGTGGCCTCAGAGTTTATGGGGTGCTTTCAGACGTGTCTTTGCTTGCCTGGTCGTCTGAAGAGGCGTTTGTCTGTTTGGTCGCGGTCGAATTTTTTATCGAAGCCGAGCTGTCACGCTTATTTTTCTGGGCATCTAACTGAGTGACGCCTTTAGCGGCTTTATCTGGCTTCACCACGAAGTCGCGGTCCAGGGTAAAGAAAGACTCGCAACCGTCTTCAGTGAGATAAATAGTGTCCGAAATGCCGCAAGTCTTATCACCGTCGACCCCCCACATCCATGGGATGATATGCAAGGTCATGCCCGGTTCGAGTACCTTGGACTCGCCTTGCTTCAGACTGATGATATAGCCTTCGTCCCAACTTGGTGGGAAAGCGATACCAATGGAATACCCCGAGCGGGTGACCAGGGAGGCACCGACATTGTTGTCAGTGATGATATTACGGATAAGATTGTCAGCGTCACTCACGGTCATTCCCGGCTGAATATCCCGATGTAGACAATCCAGCGCATACTTCATTCGCTCCTGGGCCTTATACATCGAGTCAGTCAGCGTGCCCATGACGACGGTACGCATCATGGCAGTGTGATAACGACGATAGCAGCCGCCGACCTCCAGGAAGACGTGTTCATTGGCTTCGACAGTCCGGCCTTCCCATGTGGCATGACCAATCATGGTGCGCGGACCAGACGTCACATAGGGCATGACCGCAGGCGGTTCACCTCCGGCCCGGAACATCGCCGAGCTGATGGCCGCGCCTATCTCGTTTTCTGTGGCACCGACCACGCTGGCCTCTATGCCGGCCCGCATACCCTGTTCTGTCGCGTAGGCAGCCTTCCGCATCAACTGGATTTCGACCTCAGATTTGCGAATCCGGCCCTGCTCGACGATGCCAAAGCAGTCGAGCAGCTTGGCGTCTCGCAAGGTGGTATGTATGAAATCCTGCTGGTAGGCCGGAAAGAAGTAGCTGTTCCGCTCATAACCAATACGCTTGGTGGACAAGCCAAATTCCCGCAATGCATCCACGAGCATCTGAATGGCATCGCCCGTGTCGGGATAGGGCCGGGTTCGTTCCACCCAGGTCCTGGCGTAAATGTTCGACGCCTCCAGTGCACGGGTAATCATGAAAGGCTCGTCCTCAAGGGGAACGACCAGGGCCTGGAAAAAGGAGTAACCGGTGGTCTGGTAATCCGTCAGATACATGATGTTTTCGGGGTCGGTAATCACCACCGCATCCAGGTGGCGTTGCTGGATACGTAGACGCAGGTCGCTGAGTCGTCGTTCATACTCAGCGAAGGGGAAGGTCATATCATCACGAGGGATCATGACTGAGCCTCCATCACTGTTTTCAGATTGCGCAGCAAAATATCCAGGCCTTCCTTCAGGTCGCTCTCGGGAATGGTCAGAGGTGGAATCAGTTTGATGACGCGCCCGCCCGAACCACAGGCAGACACCAGTAGGCCGTCCTTGAAGCACGCGTTCACGATGGCCTTGGCAGGCTCGCCAGTGCCGACATCGATGCCCCAGATCATGCCCTGACCACGAACCTGGAGTCGCTTGAATTGTTGCTCCAGGGGTTTGATCGCCTTTTCCATCAGGCTGGCATGTTGCTTGACGAGATCCATGAACTCGTCATTTTCGAAATAAGCCAATGCTTCAGAGCCGGCCACGAAGGACAGGCCCTGGCCTCGGAAGGTGCCGGTGTGTTCTCCGGGCTTCCACAGGGCATCGATCTCAGGCTTGACCAGGTTCATGGCCAGGGGTGTGCCCATGCCGCCGACGCCCTTGGCCAGGCAGACGATATCGGGGTCGATGTCCATGCCGTCAAAACTGAAATAGGAGCCAGTTCGTCCACAACCTACCTGAATGTCGTCGACAATGAATATTGCGCCGAGTTCACGGGCCAGATCGCGGGCAGCTTTCAGCCATGTTCGGTCAGCGACATTGACGCCACCTTCCGCCTGAATAGTTTCGATCAGAAAGGCGGCAGGCGCCTCCAGACCGCTGGAGCTATCGAGGTATCGCGCGCGCAGGGCCTTCAGACTGTCGAGCCCACAACCCATGTCGCAGCCCAGGCAAGGCTTCTCGCAACCAAAGGCCGCATGCGACACGTGGTTCAGGGGGACGCCTGCGGCATTTCTGAAAATGGAATTGGACGTGCAGGCCAGAGAACCGAGTGTCATGCCATGAAAGCCGCGGCTGAAGGCAAGCACTTCCTTTCGTCCTGTAGCACGGCGGGCAATCTTCAAGGCCGCCTCGACGGCGTTTGTACCCGTCGGCCCCATGAACTGCATCTTGTGGGGCATGCCTCGCGGTTCCAGAATGATTCTGGCGAAGCGCTCCATAAAGGTCTGCTTGGCTTTGGTATGCATGTCCAGGCTATGAGTGACACCATTCGACTGAAGATGCTCAATCATGGCGTTTTTCATATGCTCATTGTTGTGGCCAAAGTTGAGCACGCCAGCACCGGCAAAAAAATCTATGTATTCATTGCCGTCAACGTCTGTCTGCCTGGCGTTGACAGCAGTATCGAAGATCACAGGATAGACGCGACAATAGCCTCTTACTTCGGATTCCCGTTGCTCGAATATATTCATGACATCTCTCCTTCAAGGTAAAATAAGTCTTATTGTTCCAAGATTATTCTGAGGTCGTTTACGGCAGATTTTAGTGAGGTATAGGGGCACCGACGAGTTTGGCGAACAGTCTCGTGACTGGCTCAAGCAGGCGATCGTTGAAATCGTAGTAGGCGCTATGACAGGGATGATGATGGTTATGGCCATCGTCCGCGCCTATCAGGGCAAATGCGCCCGGCACTGCCTTCAGGTAGTAACTGAAGTCTTCAGACGCCATGATCGGCACGGCAATATCGTGATCGAGCGAATGTTGATCGTTCAGGGCGAGCCATGCTTCGCGTACCGCCTTGGCTGACTGAGCGTGGTTTACCGTGGCTTGATAGCGGGGGGAAATCCTGACCTCACATTGCACGCCGTAGCTGGCTGCCGTGCTCAAGGCGATCTCCTCGATCAATTGATTGATGGTGTGTCGAGCAGATTCGGTTGCGATTCGGATACTGCCACCAATGCGGGCCTTTTCAGGTATGACGGTAGCGGCGCTGGGCGCCTCTATGGAGGTGATGCTCACGACATTCGCTTGTTGAGGCGGTAGGCGGCGACTGATGATTTGCTGGATATTCAGGACCATCGCGCTCGCCGCCAGCACCGGGTCTCGGCAGAGTTCAGGCTGGCTGGCATGGCCGCCTTGGCCAATCACTTCGATGTCGAAGGTGCCATTCCCGCACATGACGATGCCTTCAGGACAGACAAGTTGGGAGAATTTCAGGGCCGGCCAGTTGTGCCAGCCATAAATACAGTCGATGCCTTCGAGAGCGCCGTCCTCGATCATTTTTTTGGCGCCGTGCCCACCTTCTTCAGCAGGCTGAAATATCAGGGTAACCGGGCCGGGTAGCTGCGCTTCGACATGCTTGAGCCAGCGCGCGCTGGCCATCAGCGTCGCTGTGTGGCCGTCATGACCACAGGCATGCATGCAACCAGGATGAGTGGATGCCCAGTCCGGGGTGCTGCGTTCTTCGATGGGTAGTGCGTCGATATCGCCGCGTAAGGCGGTATGTCTGCCTGTGCCTTGCGGATTCAGAAAGGCCAGGGTGCCTGTGCCCGCGCACTCACGCCACGGAATGTTCAGGCTGGACAGCTCTTCCCGAATCCGCATCGCGGTACGATTTTCCTGCCACCCAAGTTCCGGGTGAGCGTGCAGCTCACGCCGAAAAGCCTGAGCACTTGAAAGCGTCTGCTGCCAGAAATCTTGCATAGACTGCCTCGTCGAGAGGGGAATGACAGCCGGAAAATCTCTCGATTGGCCGAGTCATTCAGGAGTTTGATCGATGAGTCTGCGTGATTGAAGCGATTGAGATTCGTTGTAAAAGGATTCGTTGCGCTTCAGATTGTTGTTTTTATGAGCAAAGACTATTGAAGATCTGATTCGATCTTATCTGTCCTGCGCGCAATACACAAATGAGGGGGGGCCTGGGTGTAGGCTGACAAACGAGGAGAGTACTGAGTGAGCACCTGAAAAATGGTGCCCAGACCCGGAATCGAACCAGGGACACGAGGATTTTCAATCCTCTGCTCTACCAACTGAGCTATCTGGGCATATCGTCTGCGCCGCTGGTGCTGCGCATCTGCGCGGTAACACCTGACTAACGATGGGGGCGTATTTAATCGCCTCCGGCTGCGGGTGTCAAGAGTCCGGTGTGGCTTTTAGGAAATTCAGTACATCAGCCAGCACTTTCGAGTCGCCAGCGTAGGGCCAGGCGAAGGCTGCAGCGAGGTCCATGTGGTTGAGATCGTCATAGAAGGCCGTCTTGAACGGCACGCCCTTGGCCTCCAGAGCCCCAACCAGGCGACGCAGATTCTGCTCGCCCACCAGCTCGTCCTGTAGCCCGTAAGCCAGCAGCATAGGCGGCTCGTTGCCATCGATGTAGTTCGTGACTTTCATCTCATAATAATCATTCGTCGTGGAAAATATCTTCTTGTAAGTCTCATCCTTCGGCTCGAAGTCATATGGACCGGCAAGGCCAATCACGCCATGTATCGACTCCAGCGAAGCGTCGGCCGTTTTCAGATAGCTTTTGTCAGCTACCACGAGGGCAGCAATGTGGGCGCCCGAGGAGTGGCCCATCAGAACGATATCTTTCGGATCGCCTTCATACTTACTAATGTTTGCCTGCACCCACGCCACCGCATCGGCTGCATCGTGCATGAAGCCAGGAAACAGCACTTCGGGATAGCGTCGGGTATCCGGCACGACCGTCAGGTAGCCGGACTTCGCCATCCGCTCACCTACAAAGGCATAGTTGGAGCGTGTCCCGCTCTCCCAGCCACCGCCGTGGAAGAAAATGACCGTCTTGAACGGTTTGCCGGACTGGCGCATGTCGTCCGGTGGCCGATAGATATCGAGCGCCAGCTGGTGCGCTTCGTTGAACACCACACCCTTGGTCACCTCAACATCGCTAAACAGCACCGGTGTGTTGACCACAGCAAACTTGGCGCTGCTGCAGCCAGCGAGGAACAAGGAAAGGCCCGTAGTCTTGACGAGCCTGCCAAGCCGGAAAATCGAAGACCGCATATTGACCTACTGCGTCATGTCACGGATTACGTAATGAAGAATGCCGCCATGCCTGAAGTAGGTCCACTCGGTATCGGTATCGATTCTGATATCAACTTTGAATGACGTGTCCTTGCCGGCGTCATCGGTGGCGACGATGTCGACCTCCTTCGGCGAGTCGCTCATCGAGCCAATCGTGAATCGCTCCTTGCCGGTCAGGCCAAGCGATTCTGCCGACTCGCCGGGCTTGAATTGCAGCGGCGCAACGCCGAAGCCAACCAGGTTGGACCGGTGAATGCGCTCGTAGCTTTCGGCGATGACGGCCTTCACGCCCAACAACTGCGTGCCTTTCGCCGCCCAGTCCCTGCTGGAACCTGTGCCGTATTCCTTGCCGGCCAGGACGAGCAGTGCTGTGTTATTACGCTTGTATCGTGTGGATGCCTCAAAGATATCGATAACATCCTCGGAGGGCCAATAGGTCGTCCAGCTGCCCTCTGTGCCGGGTGCCAGCTGGTTACGCAGTCTAACGTTCGCAAAGGTGCCCCGCATCATCACCTCGTGATTGCCGCGGCGGCTGCCGAGGCTGTTGAAGTCAGCAGGTAATACGGCTTGATCCTGCAGATATCGCCCCGCTGGGCTGTCCGGCCCGATGGCACCGGCTGGTGAGATGTGGTCGGTGGTAATCGAGTCGCCAACCTTCACCAGCACTCTGGCGTCGCGGATGGGGGCAAGTTCGGCCGGTTCGGGCTGCATGCCATCGAAGTAGGGCGGCTTGCGCACGTAGGTCGAGTCTGGCCATTCGTAGCGCTCGGAGGCCGGGACTTCGAGTTTCTGCCAGCTCTCAGTGCCCTTGAAGACGTCTGCGTATTTAGCGTTGAATGTGTCCGAAGACACGGTCGTGCGGACCAGTTCATCGATCTCTTCCCGCTTGGGCCAAATGTCCTGCAGGTAGACTGGCTTGCCATCGGCATCTTCGCCAAGCGCGTCCTTGTACAGGTCGATCTTCATTGAACCCGCCAGGGCGTAAGCCACGACCAGCGGGGGAGAAGCCAGATAATTGGCTCTCACATCTGAATGAATCCGGCCTTCGAAATTACGGTTGCCTGAAAGGACGGCTGTGACCGTCAGATCCTTTTCATTGATGGCCTTGCTGATCGCTTCAGGCAAGGGCCCCGAGTTACCGATACAGGTGGTGCAGCCAAAGCCGACGATATTGAAGCCGAGCTGCTGCAGATCATCCAGCACACCGGCCTGTTCAAGATAAGCAGGCACGACCTGCGAGCCGGGGGCGAGGGAAGTCTTCACCCAGGGCTTCACCTGAAGGCCTTTGCGGGCTGCATTGCGGGCCACGAGGCCTGCAGCGATCATGACATCCGGATTCGAAGTATTGGTACAGGAGGTGATCGCCGCAATGACGACATCACCATGATTCAGCTCGAAGGACTTACCCTCCATAGACACAGTGGCTGATGCATTGACATCAGCCTCATCGCCGCTGCGCTCGCCAAGGCTGCGCGACAGGTAGTCGTTGAAGGACTGCTTCGCCTGTGTGAGCGAAATCCTGTCCTGTGGCCGCTTGGGTCCGGCAATGCTTGGTACTACATCGGCCAGGTCCAGCTGGAGCGTGTCCGAAAACGAGCTCTTGTCGAGTGCGACCGCTGGAGCGATATCACCGCCACTCTGCGGCTGCGCTTCATTCGCGCCATAGCGCCACAAGCCTTGCGCCTTGGCGTATTTTTCTACCACGCCGAGCTGTGTTTCAGAGCGGCCGGACAGTTTCAGATACTGCATGGTCTGCTGGTCGATCGGGAAGATGCCGCAGGTCGCCCCATATTCCGGTGCCATATTGGCGATGGTCGCCCGATCCGCCAGGGGCAGGCTGTCGAGGCCGTCGCCGAAGAATTCGACGAACTTGCCCACCACACCTTTCTTGCGCAGCATTTGCGTGACCGTCAAGACAAGATCCGTTGCAGTCGCGCCTTCAGGCAGACGGCCAAACAGTTCGAAGCCAATCACAGCGGGGGCCACCATGGTCACAGGCTGGCCCAGCATCGCTGCTTCAGCCTCCAGGCCGCCCACGCCCCAGCCGAGTATGCCAAGGCCGTTGATCATGGTGGTGTGCGAGTCTGTGCCAACCAGGGTATCGGGATAAAGCAGGGCGCCTTCGTCGGATTTCGTCTGCATCACGACCTGGCCGAGAAACTCGAGGTTGACCTGGTGCACGATACCGGTGCCTGGCGGTACGACGCGGAAATTATCGAACGAGAGCTGTCCCCAGCGCAGAAATCGGTAGCGCTCTTCGTTGCGCTGGAACTCGATTTTGGTGTTCAGGTCGAGCGAGTCCTTCGAGCCAAAGTAATCCACCATGACACTGTGGTCGATGACGAGATCTACCGGCACGCGTGGATTGATCTGCTTCGGGTCACCCCCTAGATCAGCCACGGCATCCCGCATCGCAGCCAGGTCAACTACCGCCGGGACGCCGGTGAAATCCTGCAAGACCACTCGCGAGGGGATGAACTGGACCGGAATGTTCGCGAGGTCCTGGGGGCTCGCAGAGGGCGACCATCGGCACAGAGCCTCGATATCTGCATGGTTGATGGCCTTGCCATCCTCGTTCCGCAGCAGATTCTCGATCAGGATCCGGATGGAAAACGGCAGCTTGCTGATGCCGAATTCCTGCTCGAGCGCCTTGAGGTCGAAATAGCGATAAGCAGTGCCATCGATGTCGAGCTTTGAAAGCGCGTGGAAGGTGTTCGAGTCTGCGGTGGTCATACTGTAGCTCCGAGTCCATGGTTTGATGGCGTAAGTGTTAAGCCTGATACGAAAGATCTTGCCGCGCAGACTGAGATGCCGATGTGGACCGTATATTGCGTGGCAGAGTCTCTACCTGAGAACGCTTACGCGGCGGCCTGGTCGCCGCGGTCTCATCATTCAAGGAGTTTTTATATGGATCTCATTCGTATCCTGATCGCTATCCTCTTGCCACCATTGGGAGTTTTCCTGCAAGTGGGCATCGGCAAGCATTTCTGGATCAATATCGTGCTCACTCTTCTCGGCTATATTCCGGGCATCGTTCATGCCGTCTGGATCATCGCCAAGCGTTAGAATCTTGTCAGTCTTACAAGAAGACCGACCGTTTATGGTTCAACAGGGGGCACATAGCCCTCTGCAGTATCCACACCTTCATTTGAAAAGAACTTGTGCATCTGCTCCTGCAGATATTTCCGGTTTTCCGGGTCCATCAGGTTCAGGTGCTTTTCGTTGATGAGCAAGGTCTGATGCTGCAGCCACTCCAGCCAGGCTTTCAACGAAACATGTTCATACAGGTCCTGGCCTATCTTGCCGGGCATCGGGGGCTGGTCCAGTCCGGGCAGTTCCTTCTGATATTTTCTACAGAACACTGTGCGTGTCATTGTACGTTCTCCAAGAATAAGACCTGTTGCTCTCCAGAGGAAAAATCGAGCGATAACTGCCCGACTCCCGTTCTGGCGAATGTTTTCAATAGGGACATGATCGGCGCAGGCAGCGCGATTGAATCAAGCCCTTTCAGTTCGTGCCACTGGTAAGTACCGTCAGCGAGCCGCTCTGGATGAACTGTGCCAGCGCTAGCATCATCCACAGCCAGGTACACCGGCGTCATCATCAGCCGATAGTGAGTAAAATCATGTTGTATCGTGGATCCGGTATAACTGTCGAGGCCTGGATGCAAGGGCAGGCCGAGGAGGCGGGAGAAGACCTCTCCAGCTTCGGGAAGGGGGGCGTCCTTGTCCGTTTCCGGCAGCGACCAGAGTCCGCCCCAGAGGCCGGATGAGGGTCTTTTTTCCAGCAGCACACGGCGTCGGTCGTGTGCGACCAGCACAAAACGGTGGCGAATGGGGCGCACCTGTTTCGGCTTAGGCGCCGGGATCACAGCAGTGAGTGCCTTGGCTCTCGCGACACAGTGTTCGGCGACGGGGCAGCGCTCACAAGCCGGCCGGCGACGGGTGCACAGCGTAGCGCCGATATCCATCATCGCCTGGTTGTAGGCTGCGGTGGAGGCAGTCGGCGTAAGACTGGCGGCCAGTGACCACAGTGACTTCTGTACACTGCCCTGACCGGGCCAGTCCCGAATACCGGCGTAGCGGCACAGCACGCGCTTGACATTGCCATCGAGAATCACGCCGTATGCGCCCTGACCGAGCGAGCGTATGGCCCCAGCCGTTGAGCGCCCAATGCCCGGAAGCTCCGTCAGTGCTTCAAGCGATTCAGGGAGGGCGCGGCTTGTGGTAGTACTGACGATACCAGCAGCCTTGTGCAGATTTCTGGCGCGGGCATAATAGCCAAGCCCGGCCCAATAGGGCATGACTTCAGCCTCTGTTGCGGCGGCGAGACTGGCGATGTCGGGAAAGCGCTGCATGAAGCGCTCGAAGAAATATTTCACGCGCTCGACCTGAGTCTGTTGCAGCATGATTTCCGACACCCATACACGGTAGGGTGTTCTCGGATTTTGCCAGGGCAGGTCATGGCGGCCATGTTCAGCTGCCCAGGCAAGTACGGCAGTGGCAAAGTCAGTCAAGGTCATATCCGAAAGAAGGTTCGACGAAATGGAAAGCAATCAAAGCCAATACCACGCAGAGTAACAGACCATGGCAGTCAGCATCACCACTGAAATCAAACGGAACTTCGTCATTGAAGCACCATTGGACAACGTTTTCGAAGTCCTGGCGGACGTACCGACATCCGCGTCCTATTTTCCCAAGCTCGAGCAGCTCACCGACCTGGGTGATAACTGCTACCGCTGGGCACTGAAGCGCATAGGCGTCGACAAACATTCACTGCAGACGGTATACGCCTGCCGCTACATCAGCGATCGGGCTGCCGGCACTGTTCGCTGGGAGCCGATCGAGGAGCCTGCCTCAGGCGATGACAACAGCATCGTGAAGGGGCAATGGACGCTCGAAGCCGAGCGCGACGTTCAGGGCAATGAGGTCACCCGCTGTCATTTCAGCAACACCGGTACGGTCACCTTGCCGCTGCCTGGCATCATGAAGCTGGCTGCCAGCCCACTGGTGAAGCACGAGTTCAACACCCTCATTGATGACTACACAGAAAATCTTCAACAGGGCCTGGCTAGTTGATACAGGCGCCTTCAGGTATACTGCGCCGCATATATACAGCCGGAATAGAAGCATGTCCAAGACGCCTATGAACGACAGCAACGGAGTTTCGACCACCTCATTCGGTGAGGCCCGCATCGCTGAAGTGACCCGCAACACCAATGAAACGCAGATCAACTGCAGCATCAACCTGGATGGCACCGGCAAGGGCGACTTTGACACCGGTGTTCCCTTCCTTGAGCACATGCTCGATCAGGTGGCGCGTCATGGCATGATCGATATCCGTATTCATGCCAAGGGTGATCTGCACATCGATGCGCACCACACGGTCGAAGACGTTGGTATCACGCTGGGTCAGGCCTTCACAAAGGCGCTTGGCGACAAGACCGGCATCCGTCGTTACGGTCACGCCTATGTTCCGCTCGATGAAGCACTGTCGAGGGTCGTTCTCGATTGTTCTGGTCGTCCCGGCCTGGAAATGGATGTCGAATTTACGCGGGCGAGTATCGGCCAGTTCGATGTCGACCTCTTTTACGAATTCTTCCAGGGTTTCGTCAACCACGCCCTGGTGTCGCTGCATATCGACAATCTCAAGGGTCGAAATGCCCACCACCAGGCTGAAACCATCTTCAAGGCCTTCGGCAGGGCGCTCAGGATGGCCATAGAGCCTGATCTGCGCATGGCAGGCATCATGCCTTCCACCAAGGGGTGCCTGTAACGCCATGGCAGGTACGATTGGCGTCATCGACTATGGCATGGGTAATCTGCACAGTGTGGTCAAGGCACTGCAGCGAGTGTCCCCCGATAGCAAGGTCTCGCTGCTGACCGATCCGGAGCAGCTGAACAAGGCCGACCGCATCGTTCTACCTGGCGTAGGGGCTATTCGAGATTGCATGGCGGAAATCAGGCATCTCTGTTTCGATGAAGCTATCAACAGCTGGCTGCCGCTGGGGCGTCCCATGCTGGGTGTCTGTGTCGGTATGCAGGTGTTGCTGGACCATAGCGACGAGAATGGCGGTGTGGCTGGCATGGGGCTCATACCCGGTCGCCTTCACAAGTTCCCCGAGCGAATGCTGGAAAAAGGTCTGAAGATTCCGCACATGGGCTGGTCGGCAGTGACTCAAGTGGCTGGTGCAGGTGGCACGACAGCACATCCACTGTTCGAGGGGATCGCCGATGGCACTCGCTTCTATTTCGTGCACTCCTATTATGCTGATGTCAGCGAAACCGAATCCGTATGCGCTACCGCTGCTTATGAGGTTGAAGTAACGGCAGCCCTGGCCAGAGACAATATCTTTGCCACCCAGTTTCATCCCGAAAAAAGTCACGACGCTGGCCTGAGGCTCTTGCAGAATTTTTCCCGCTGGTCCTGCTGACCAGATGGCGGCTCCTCCAGGTCTGAATACCGAATTCATTTATCAGAGGTCACTCTCATGTTAGTCATCCCGGCAATCGACCTGAAAGATGGTCAATGTGTGCGCCTGCGTCAGGGCCGCATGGACGAATCCACGGTCTTCTCGACTGATCCCCTGAAAGTAACGGCGCGTTGGATAGATGCGGGCGCTCGTCGTATCCATCTGGTCGACCTTAATGGCGCCTTTGCTGGCGAGCCAGTCAATGGCGAAATCGTTCGGGATATCGTGCAGGAGTATCCGGATCTCGAATCACAGATCGGCGGTGGTATTCGTGATCTCAAGACTGTCGAGCACTACCTCAATCTTGGCGTTGATTACGTCATCATCGGCACCATGGCGGTCAAGAACCCAGATTTCGTTCGCGAAGCCTGCCAGGCGTTTCCAGGCAAGATCATCGTAGGTATCGATGCGAAGGATGGCTGGGTGGCCGTGGAAGGCTGGGCCGAAGTCAGTAACGTCAGAGCAGAGACGCTGGCAAGGAACTTTGCTGATTCTGGCGTCAACAGCATCATCTATACCGATATCGATCGCGACGGCATGATGCAGGGCGTGAATGTGGCCGCCACAGAAGCGCTGGCTGGCGCTTGTGAACTGCCTATCATCGCTTCGGGTGGTATTACCTCAATGGAAGACATCGTTCGCCTGCAGTCGGCCTGTCTGCGCGGTACAAAGAGCGGCAATGGCGGCATTGTGGGCGCGATTTCCGGTCGTGCCATCTATGAAGGCACGCTGGATTTTGCCGAGGCGCAGGCTTACTGCGACCGTATGCGCGAAGAGCACGGCTGAGAGAGGACGTCCTGATGGGACTCGCAAAGCGTATTATTCCCTGCCTCGATGTCGACAACGGTCGCGTCGTCAAAGGTGTGAAGTTTGAAGGTATCCGTGACGCGGGCGATCCGGTAGAAATTGCCCGCCGTTATAACGAAGAAGGTGCGGACGAAATTACCTTTCTCGATATTACGGCCAGTCATGAGGATCGCGACACGACCTATCATATCGTCGAGCGGATGGCGGGGAGCGTGTTTATCCCGCTGACGGTTGGCGGCGGCGTTCGCAAGCTCATGGATATTCGACATCTGCTGAACGCTGGCGCCGACAAGGTGAGCATCAATACTGCCGCCGTGTTCAATCCTGAATTCGTATTCGAAGCCTCTCAGCGTTTCGGTAGCCAGTGTATCGTGGTTGCCATCGACGCCAAGCAGGTCTCGCAGCCAGGCGAGCCCCCACGCTGGGAAATCTTCACCCATGGTGGGCGTAAGCCTACCGGCCTCGATGCCGTCGAATGGTCGCGCAAGATGGTTGGCCTCGGTGCGGGCGAGATCCTGCTGACCAGTATGGATAGGGATGGCACCCGTGATGGCTTCGATCTCGCGCTGACTTGTGCGGTCAGCGAAGCCGTGAGTGTGCCGGTCATCGCTTCTGGCGGCGTTGGCAAACTGCAGCATCTTGCCGATGGAGTCATCGAAGGGCGGGCGGATGCCGTATTGGCTGCTAGCATCTTTCATTTTGCCGAGTACACCATTGGCGAAGCCAAGCAGTACATGGCAGAACGCGGTATTGAAATGCGTCTGTAATTTGCCGAGGACAGTGTAGATGGTGGAAGTGGAGACGGGTGGGTTTCCCGGATGTGCCAGATTGACACTGTCCCCGAACAATGCGTTTGGCTGGCGGAACAATCTCAGGTTCATCGCCTGCCTGTCGCTAATCTCACTGACTAGCGCGATTTACCTCTTCACTATAGGCGCGACTCTCGTGCTCTTTTTCACAGTGATCGAGCTCTCGCTGCTGACCTACCTTACCTACAGGATTTGCCGTCGCTGCCTCACCAGGGAAATCATCGAGCTGTCAGAGACCGAGGTCACCCTCGAGCGGGGCTACCGTCGTCTCGAGTTCCGCTGTTCAATGGAGAGAGTGGCCACCCGCATAGAGGTGGACAGGGACAGATGGAAAAGTCTGCAGCTCTTCCTGGTCTGCCGCCAGAACAGGGTGCCAATTGGCATGGAGTTGAATGAGGCAGATCGGGAACATCTGCTGAGACAGCTACGGATACTGGTAGACGGGTATCAGAACCGCTTTGCGATCCTGTCGTAGTCTACGCTCGCTGGTGTACCATCCTGTGCGATTTGCATGAGCCCACTGACGCTGGCGATGGTCACGCCAGCCTCTCCAAGCAGCGCAAGTTCCTCCCGCAATACATCGATGGTCTCACGATAAGGGTGGCCTATGGCGATCGCTGTGCCGTTCTTGCGTGCCAGGCTGATGAGACGTTTGAATTGAAAACGTATCTCTTCCCGCTCGACGACATGATCCAGAAAGACGTCCCGCTTCATCGCTGGGATATCGTGGTCAAGCGCCGTATTCAGCGCGACCGTCTGTGCCGTGGTGCGGCTGTCGATAAAGTAGAGCGGGGGGATTCGGGCCTGCTGGATAATGGTCATGACGGCGGACATCGCACGGCGATCCTGCGTCAACAGACTGCCCATATGGTTGTTGACGCCGGAGACGAACGGAATGTCGTCGAGCGCATTCTGTAAGGTCGCCTTGATTTGCAGATCGCTCATATCTTCGGTGAGCGCGCCTTCACCAAGCGCCATGCTATAGATATTCTGCATGGGCATGTGCAGCATGATTTCCTTGCCCTGCCGGTGAGCCTCTGCAGCATGACGACCAGTCGCAGCACGATGAGGCAGAAAGGCCAAAGTTAGCGGTGCATCGAGTGCGATGACTTCACGCCCATTACCATTATCGTGACCCATGTCGTCGATGATAATGGCGATGGCGGGCAAAGGGGCTTCATCATAGCCGCCTGCCTCCATCTCCAGCACTGACGGAACTTCGGCTGCGGCAAACGGAGGTAGCGCTAGCAGGAGCAAGACAGCTGCCCACAACGGTCCCGCCCGCCCCCGTAAGCGGGAACACGGCAAAAAGTTTTGCTTCAACAGCCTTGTCCCGCGACTACTTCAAAATCGAGAGGCCGCGAAGCACATTCAGGCCTTCCCGAAGCTGAAAATCCTTCGAGATCATTTCGCTGGCAACCTTGATGTCCTCTTCGCTCATCACGGAACCCTTGCCCTTCTTGCTGCCGCCGTTCACCAGGTGGCCGGCCAGGTCAGCTTCCTTGAATATGGGTGATGACTGCAATTCTGTCACCTTGGCGCGATTTACCAGGATATCCGGCTCAATACCGAGTGCCTGAATCGAACGCCCACTCGGGGTGTAGTAGCGTGCGGTAGTGAGCTTCAGGCCATGAGTATCGTCCAGCTGGAGTACGGTCTGCACACTGCCTTTGCCGAAAGTATCAGTGCCGAGAATGATCGCGCGACGGTTGTCCTGCAATGCACCGGCGACGATCTCTGAAGCCGAGGCAGAGCCGCCATTGATCAGTACCACGACCGGCACACCTTCCAGAATATCGCCGGGTGTGGCATTGAACCTCAGCTTGGAGCTGCGAATCCGGCCATCGGTGTAGACGATCAGGCCATCTTCGAGGAGGGCATCTGATACTTCAACAGCGGCCTGTAATACGCCGCCTGGATTATTACGCAAATCGAGCACCAGTCCTTTCAGCTCGTTGTCGTCCCCAAGGGCCTTCTTCAGACGTTGAACAGCCTTAGTGAAATCGCTACCGGTCTGGGCCTGGAATTGGGTAATGCGGATATAACCCACACCGCCGCCAAGCAGCATCCGCTTGACGCTGTTCACCGATATCACCGCGCGCTCTACTGCAATTTCCAGCGGACCTTCCTCGCCATCGCGAACAATCGTGAGCGTGACTTCAGAGCCTGGTGGACCGCGCATGGCATCAACAGCCTGGTCCAGCGTCATGCCTTTGACGCTTTTGTCATCCAGCTTGATGATGAGATCACCGGCTTCGACGCCAGCCTTCTGCGCCGGGGTGTCATCGATGGGGGTGATGACCTTGATGAAACCATCTTCCATCCCCACCTCGATGCCCAGACCACCGAATTCGCCAGTGGTGCTTTCCTGCAGGCTTTCGAATGCACTGGGTTCAAGATAGGCTGAATGAGGATCGAGCCCGGACAGCATGCCCCGGATAGCACTATTGAGCAGTGTCGCATCGTCGACTTCTTCGACGTATGTTTTCTTGATGCGATCGAAGACTTCTGCAAATTTACGAATATCATCAACAGGCACAGCTGATGGCACCGACTCGACTGTCAGCGCATCGTCAGCGGCCGGAGCTTCTGCAGCAGGTACTTCCGCCGCATCCGACTCTTCGTCAGCGGCATGAGCCACTGGCAGAAGGCAGAGCGCAGCCGAAAAAAGCCACGGGAATATAGTGCGTGAACTGCGACGTGCAGCCATGACCCGTTGAACGAAATGCATAGTAATCTTCCTGAAGTGAGGCTGGACGTAAGCTGCGGATGGGCGTGACCTGATCATCTCAGCCACGGCAGCGGATTCTGGGGTCGGCCATCCTTGCGAATTTCAAAGTATAAACCTGCTTCGGGCCGACCACCGCTACTACCAGAGCTTGCTACGATGTCGCCACTGCGAACCTGGTCGCCAGTGTGGGCATACAGCGCCTGGTTGTTACCATAGAGCGTCATAAAACCATCCCCGTGATCAATAATCAACAGAAGGCCAAAGCCGCGAAGCCAATCGGCAAAGACGATACGGCCCTGGTGGACAGAGTGGACCGGCGAGCTGGGCGGCAAGCTGATGAACAAGCCGTTACCCTCCCGCAAGGAAGTGCGAAAGGCGGGCAGTTTCCAGGCGCTCCCTTTCGAGCCGGTTCTGGCGCCGATACTGGCAAGGGCAGCATCGTCCAGAGGCCAGCGCAGCGCACCTTTTCTCTTCGCGAAATCCTCGGCTTCATAGGCCAGGTCTATCCGCGCCAGCGTCTCGTTCATCTCCTTGACCAGGGCGCTCAACGACTTCTGATCGGCTTCCAGCCTGGCCAGACGGGACTGTTCTCCGCCGACTTCCTTCCTCAAGCTGGCGACGAGCTGCTCGCGCCGCTGCTGCTCGCGCTCGAGCTCAAGGCGTTCGCCGGCAAGCTGCGCGCGCGTGGCCTCGAGCCTCGCTGCTGCGCTCTCCACGGCATCGCGGTTCTGCTGCAGGGCGTCGAGCTGATCGCGGTAAGCGAGCAACTTTTCCCGCTCAGCAGTTGAGTAATAGCTCAGGTAAGTCAGTTTGCGTTGAGCAGAAGTGGGGTCTTCGCTCCCCAGAAGCATCGCCAGGGCTGGCACTTGCCCCGCGCGATGAGCTGCTCTGAGCAAGGCTTCAATTCGTGAACGGCCAGCCTCGAGGTCGTCCTGCAACTGCTCTCCCGTGGTCTGCAGTGAGTCGAGTTCTGATCTGGTCTGCTTCAGCTTGGCGTCGAGTGCCCTCAAGGCAACGATTTTGGCATCCACGGACTTCTCGACAGCCCGAAGCGCAGTCTCATTCCTGCTCAGCGCCGAGCTGCTGCTTTTGAGATTGGCCTGGGCCTTCTGTATCGCAGCCTTGAGTGCCTTGAGCTTTTCTGCGTCCCTGGCCTGTATCTGCTTGTTGATGCGCTTGACTTCGTCAGCCTCGAGCGACGAATTCTGCGCAGCGATACCGGACGTTGCCGGCAGCAGACCAATCAGGGCCATCAGCGCGACCGCAAGTACCCTGGGCACACGCCGGGGAGCAATACTGCCCCGCGGCGCACCTTTCGAATGGGATTGCAGTTTAAGCAAGCGAGCGGACGAGCGAGCGACCAGTCATCTCTTCTGGCTGCTCAAGCCCCATCAGCGTCAGCAGGGATGGCGCGATATCGCTCAGGCTACCTTCGGTCAGCTCGAGCTTTGCGCCGCCCACATAGACCAGAGGCACCGGGCCAGTGGTGTGCTGGGTATGAAGCTCTCCACTATGATCGATCATTTCCTCAAGGTTGCCGTGATCAGCCGTGATGAGGCAATGACCGTGCATTCGCTCTACCGCTGCGCATACACGCTGGACGCAGACATCAATGCACTCGGCTGCCTTCACGGCTGCTTCGAAGTCGCCGGTATGGCCCACCATGTCACCATTGGCGTAGTTGCAGACAATGAGGTCATATTTCCCGGAAACGATGGCGTCACACAGTTGATCAGTGACCTCCGGAGCGCTCATTTCCGGCTCGAGATCGTAGGTGGCCACTTGCGGGGAGGGGACCAATATACGGTCTTCGCCCTTGAACTCATCTTCCCGGCCGCCACTGAAGAAAAATGTGACGTGAGCGTATTTTTCAGTTTCGGCGATCCTGAGCTGGGTCTTGCCGAGCTTTTCCATGTATTCGCCCAGGCCCATATGTATGGCGGCGGGTGGGTAGGCGCACTCGGCATCGATGTCATCAGCGTATTCGGTCAGCGTCACGAAGGTGCCCAGCTTTGGAATACGGGCCTTGTCGAAATCGGTCTGTTCCGGGTGAACGAAAGCCCGGCTGAGCTGGCGCGCGCGGTCTGCCCTGAAGTTCATGAAAATGACCACGTCGCCATCCTTTATGCGACCGTCTGCCTCGGCGATGGCTGTAGCCTTGACGAATTCATCGTTTTCATCGCGATCATAAGCGGCCTGCAGGCCGGCCATCGCATCCGCTGCGGAGTATTCGGCCTTGGCATCGGTCAGCAGGTCGTACGCAGCCTTTACCCGCTCCCAGCGATTGTCCCGGTCCATGGCATAATAGCGACCGATGATGGAGGCGATCCGGCCGTCGAACTGCTCGTCTGAAGAAAGCGACGCCAGCCTGGATTGCAGTTTTTCGAGAGAGGATCCAGCACTACGCGGGGGGGTATCACGGCCATCGAGGAAAGCGTGGGCCCGAAGCCTCTTCACACCAGCCGCTTTCGCTGCATCGCACAGTGCCAGAATGTGCTCTTCGCTGCTGTGCACGCCTCCGGAGGAGACGAGGCCGAAGATGTGAAGCCGTGAATTGTTTTCAATCGCCTTCTGCAGGGCTTTGCCGATGACAGGGTTGTTCGGGAAGCCGCCTTCCTTCACATCCTTATCTATACGCGTCAGGCTCTGATAGACAGTGCGACCAGCGCCGAGGTTCATGTGGCCTACTTCGGAGTTGCCCATCTGCCCTTCAGGTAGCCCAACGGCTTCACCGGAAGTCTGTATAAGGGTGTGCGGGCGTTCATGCCAGATCTTGTCCCAGTAGGGGGTGTAGGCATGAAAAATGGCGTTGTTGTCGGCCTCCTCACGATGCCCCCATCCATCAAGTATCAGTAAGACGGCCGGTGCTTTACGTGATTGGGTGTCGGCGTTCGTGCTGGAGCCTTGCATGTAGTCCTTCCTGTGGGGCTGATCGGCAGATAAGTGTAACGGCGTCATGGCCGCAGTCAAAGTGACATCAGTGACAGGGTCATTCCGGCGCTGGCGGCAGACAGTTCTCCCAGTATACAGCAGACAGTCGCTTCAGCTTGCTGCCAGCAGTGTGTATAATGCCGACCCTTCGCTTTTCAAAGCTTTTCTCGTTCGCCTCTGTGAGCCCCGGCCAGGAATTTACATGTCCCAGTTTATCGAATTCGTTACCAATAACTGGATACTCTGTTCAGTATTTGTCGGATTGCTGATTGCACTTCTCTTTACGGAAAAGAAGCGTTCAGGCAAGACGCTGACGCCGCAGCAAACCGTCATGCTGCTGAATCGCGACCAGGGTGTGGTGGTCGACGTCCGCGACAAGAAGGACATCGCAAAGGGTGTTATTACCGGTTCACACCACATTCCTTACTCGGCGCTGAAGGATCGGGCTCCCGAGCTGAAGAAGTTTGGCGAAAAGACCATTGTAGTCGTCGACAAGATGGGCCAGCATTCGGGCAGCGCGGTCAAGCTGCTGAAAACCGCAGGCTATACCAACGTCGTTCGAATGGGTGGGGGAGTCGTCGAATGGCAATCGGCCAACCTGCCACTTGTTCAGCCCGGCGGCAGCAAGGCCAATAACGTCAAGACAACGAACGCGAAGACGAAGAACAAGTCCTGAACCAGCCCATGCGAGGCTGAAAACCAGTTGTCGGGAGATCATGACATGTCCGCCGAAATCGTTATATATACCACGACCTTCTGCCCTTACTGCGTGCGTGCAAAGCAGTTGCTGAAAGGCAAGGGTGCCGAGTTCAATGAAATCAAAGTGGATTCGGATGCAGCGCTGCGGCGCGAAATGTCGGCGAAGGCCGGAGGCCGGACCAGTGTCCCGCAGATCTGGATTGGCGACAGGTATGTCGGTGGCTGTGATGAGCTCCACGAACTGGCCAGGGCAGGGGAGCTCGATGCTCTGCTGGCTGGGCGTTAACCAATAAAACCACGAGTACAGACAATAAGGAAACCATGATATGGCAGATGAACAGGGCCAGGCGGCCGCGAATACCAGCGGTAAAGCAAAGCAGCCTTCTTTCGCACTACAGCGAATCTATCTGAAGGACCTTTCCTTCGAATCGCCCAGTTCACCAGGTGTATTCGGGCAGGACTGGAAGCCCGCGGTCAATCTCGACCTGAATACCGAGAACAAGCAGCTGAACGACAGTCAGTGGGAAGTCGTGCTGACCCTCACAGTGACCGCAAAGGTCGGTGACAATACGGCTTTTCTGGTGGAGATCCAGCAGGGCGGTGTATTCATGATCGAAGGGCTTGAGCCACAGCAGCTGGCACAGACACTCGGCGCCTTCTGTCCGAATATTCTCTTCCCTTATGCTCGTGAGACCATCGACTCTCTCGTCGTCAAAGGTAGTTTCCCGGCGCTTATGCTGCAGCCAGTCAACTTCGACGCAATTTTTGCGGATGCTGTGCGTCGCAAGCAGGCAGAAGCCCAGGGCGCTGCTCCGGGCAATGGCGCTGACGGCGGTACCCACTAGGGCTGAGCGCTGATCAGCTTGCCCGGCTCCTGTTGGGAGCCGGGTATTCGCTCATGGCTTAGTGGCTACTTGTCAAGAAAATTTCACAAAAGATAACGGTATATATAATTCCTCTTTCTGCACGCAGCTGCAAATCCTTTTACAATCAACATCATACGCTATCGCTTGCCGCCTGTTTCATGGCCATTTCAGACTCCTCTCATTTGACATGACCCCCCCAAAGCTGTTTCTATACGTCGCGTTCTGAAAATGTAGCAATCGGACAGGAGCAGGATGACAGACACTGAGAGCTTAAAGAGTAATGCCCCAGAGCAGTCGAACATCACGCTTCGGGAACCACGCGCAGAGGATGGTGCCTCTGTATTTGACTTGATAAGTCTCTGCCCCCCTCTTGATACGAACTCGATGTACTGCAACTTACTGCAGGCGTCGCATTTTGCTGGCACGTCCGTAGCCGCAGTTCGTAACGACGTTTTGTGCGGATTCATATCCGGGTATTTGATACCGAACCGACCCAACGTGCTGTTCATCTGGCAGGTTGCAGTCCACGAAAGCGCCCGCGGCCAGAAACTGGCCAGTCGCATGCTCGAAGAAATCCTCGGCCGCACTCAGTGCAGCCAGGTCACCGAGCTGCAGACCACGATCACCAAAAACAATGAAGCGTCCTGGAGCCTGTTTCAGCGGCTCGCAAAAAACCTAGACGCTCCGTTAAATACCTCGGTGATGTTCGATCGTAAAACACACTTTGACGATCGCCATGACACCGAGATGCTTGTGAGCATCGGACCTTTCGCGCATTAGTCGCATTGCAAGTCGGCAGGCCTGAGCAGGCCCGCCGGATCACGTTTGATCCGTTCATGAATACGCTGCGCCAACGCTTGAGTAGCGTCATGAATGACAGAATGAATTGATAGGAGTTCACTATGAAAATTTTCGAAGAAATCGAATCAGAAGTACGATCTTATGGACGATCCTTCCCGCGCCTGTTCAACCGCGCCAAAGCCGAATTTCTATACGATAACGAGAACAATGAGTACCTCGACTTTCTGGCAGGTGCCGGCACGCTGAATTACGGCCACAACAACGATATCTTCAAGGAAAAGCTGGTCGAATATATTCTGGCCGATGGGATCACCCACAGTCTTGATCTGTATACAGTGGCCAAGGCCGAATTCCTGAAGACCTTCAATGAGAAGATTCTCAAGCCACGTGGCCTGGATTATGTCGTCCAGTTTACTGGTCCTACAGGTACAAACGCTGTTGAAGCGGCCATGAAACTGGCTCGTACAGTGACTGGCCGACAGAACATCATTTCGTTCACCAACGGCTTCCATGGCGTGAGCCTGGGTGCTTTGGCCGTCACTGGCAATTCTCACCATCGCGGTGCTGCCGGTATCGGTCTGGGTGGCACGAGCCGAGTGCCTTACGATGAGTATCTTGGCGAGGGCTTCGACACTACAGAATACCTCGATAAGGTGCTGTCTGATTCAAGTAGTGGTATCGACAAGCCAGCAGCCGTTATTGTGGAAACAGTCCAGGGCGAAGGCGGTATCAACGCCGCTAGCATGGACTGGTTGAAGAGTCTTCAGATTGTATGCCGCAAGCACGACGTGCTGATGATCGTCGACGACATTCAGGCGGGCTGTGGCCGAACAGGTACCTTCTTCAGCTTTGAAGAAGCCGGCCTCGATCCAGATATGGTCACCATGTCCAAGTCATTGTCGGGCTACGGTCTGCCGTTCGCAGTCGTTCTGTTCCGTCCAGAGCTGGACCAGTGGAAGCCAGGTGAGCACAACGGTACCTTCCGTGGTAACAATCTCGCCTTCATCACGGCCAAGACTGCGATCGATCATTACTGGTCGGACGACAAGTTTTCAAAGGAATGTATTCGCAAGGGCGAGTATATGACCAAGCGACTGAACGCGATCGTGGCCAAATATGGTGAAGGCAACTTCACCGCTTGTGGTCGTGGCATGTTCCAGGGCATCAACTGCGTGAACGGTGAAATTGCCGGCAAGATTACCAAGCTGTCGTTCCAGAAAGGCTTGATGATCGAAACCAGTGGTGCCGATGATCACGTCGTCAAACTGCTGTGCCCATTGGTCATTACCGATGAGAATCTTGCCAGGGGCATCGATATCCTTGAAGAGTCAGTGAAGGAAATCTGTCGCGGTGAAGACTCGATTCCTGAAGAGGAAGTATTCTTCGAGTCACAGCAGCCGCAAGACACCCTCAAGGCAGTCAGCTGAGTTCAGGTACTCAGCTATGGGAGAATCAGTATGATCGTCAGAAATCTTGAAGAAGCTGAAAAGAGTAATCGTCGTATCGTGTCGCCAGACGGCAATTGGGAAAGTACCCGAATGCTGCTCAAGGGTGACAAGATGGGTTTCTCTTTCCACATCACTACTATCTACGCGGGTGCTGATTTCGGCATCCACTATCAGAATCATCTGGAGTCGGTGTACTGCATTTCAGGTGAGGGTGAAGTGGAAACGGTCGCCGATGGCGTGGTCCATCCGATCAAGCCAGGCACGCTCTATATACTGGACAAGAACGACAAGCATATTCTGCGAGCGTTCAAGGAAATGAAGATGGCGTGTGTCTTCAATCCGCCACTGTCCGGCAAGGAAGTTCATAACGCGGAAGGCGCTTATGAGCTCGAAGCTGAAGCTGTAGAAGGCTGAAAACTTCAGTGTCCCTCAAGAGGCACTAAATGGCGCCAGTGAACCCAAACTGGCGCCAGGCCTCGTAGGTGACGATAGCTACGGCATTGGAGAGATTCAGGCTGCGGTTATTCGGCATCATGGGGATTCGCAGTCGCTGCTGTTCTGGCAGCGACTGCAATATTTCTGGCGGTAAACCGCTGGTTTCCGACCCAAACAGAAGCACATCCCCCTCGTGATAGTCCACACTGGAATGTGAACGACTGCCTTTGGTGGTGATCGCAAATAGCCTGTTTCCCGCAATCAGACTTTGAAATGACTCGAAGTCCCGATGAATCGTCAGATTGTCCAGATCGGTGTAATCGAGCCCGGCCCGACGCAATTTCCGTTCTTCCAGCACAAAGCCCATACGACCGATGATATGTAGCCTGCAGCCGTTATTGGCGGCGAGCCGCATGATATTGCCGGTATTCGGCGCAATCTGCGGCTCGTACAGCGCAATATGAAACACGCGACTACTTGTAGTCTGCCAGGCGTTCCACGGCGAGGGCCACACCCATTCCGCCGCCGATACATAATGTCGCCAGTCCTTTTGCAGCATCGCGTCGGATCATTTCATGAATGAGCGTGACGGCGACGCGGCAGCCCGATGCACCAATTGGATGGCCAAGCGCAATGGCACCACCATTGACGTTGATTCGATTGGTGTCCCAGCCCAGGGTCTGGTTCACGGCCATGGCCTGTGCCGCAAAAGCCTCGTTGGCTTCGACCAGATCCAGCTGATCCAGTTCCCAGCCAGCTCGAGAAAGACAGCGTCTGGTGGCAGGAATGGGCCCAGTGCCCATGATCGAGGGGTCGACGCCCGCGCTGCTGAAGGCTGCAATTTTCACAAGTGGTGTCAGACCAAGTTCAGCAGCCTTTTCAGCGCTCATCAAAAGCACCGCAGCAGCGCCATCGTTCAGTGAGGAGGCGTTGCCGGCGGTGATCAGTCCGTCCTTTTTGAACGCGGGCTTGAGACGGGCGAGACTGAGGGCATCGGCATCACCACGTGGCCCCTCATCGCGATTCACGGTGACCGGATCGCCTTTGCGCTGAGGAATCTGGATGCCGACGATTTCGTCATTGAAGCGGCCTGCCTGCTGGGCTTCGACAGCCTTCCGATGTGATGCCGCTGCAAAAGCATCGAGATCCTCTCGGTTGAACTGGTACTGCTCGCCGACGTTTTCGGCGGTGATACCCATGTGATATTGATTGAAGGCATCCCACAGTCCGTCCTTGATCATCGAATCGACAAGTTCCCAGTTGCCGAGGCGTTGGCCCTGGCGAGACTTCGGCAGGAGGTGAGGCGACAGGCTCATGTTTTCCTGCCCGCCAGCGAAGACGATGTCTGCTTCTCCAGTAGCGATCGCCTGCGACGCCAGGCCAATGGCCTTGAGGCCGCTTCCGCAGACCTTGTTGATCGTCATCGCCGATACGGTGTCGGGCAGACCGGCGGAGATCGCAGCCTGGCGCGCCGGGTTCTGGCCACAGCCTGCCGTGAGGACCTGGCCAAGAATCACTTCATCGACGCTTTCGGGCGCGATGCCGGTGGACTTCAGAATGTCACGCAACACGGCAGCCCCCAGTTCATGGGCTGGCTGACTCGACAGTGCCCCGTTGAATGCGCCGATCGCTGTTCGCTTGGCCGCTACGATAACGACATCTCTGTACTGGCTCATGTTTTTGTCTCCTGACCTGGCTTGAATGCGGCTAGTGCTATGTGCGGTGAGTACGGCAGTCTACTGCAGCCTTGGGGTGAGGCCAATGGCGACGGCAGCAAATTGCCACTCTCCAGCTACGGCATCAGAAACTTTCTCCCAAGCCACTGATTTATAGTGGTGCAGGCCTGATCTGCTGCTGTGGCATGAATCTTTCATATAGTTCTGTCTGCGTCAAAGCTCTGGCGAACTTACTGGACCTGTATTATGAAAAGATGCCCGACTCTTCTAGGCCTGTGTACCGCATCAGCCATGTTGTTGCTGAGTGCCTGCGAAAGCGGCCCAGGATGGCTGCACCACACCCACGATGCCGGTAGTGGGCATGTTCAGGTGGTGCCAGAAGGCGTGGTAGCGCCTGAGCGACTGGAGCCGATCATCATCAGGGCCAGCGGCTACGGTACCTATGAACATGCATCGGATGCCAGGTCACAACGCAAGCGCCTTCTAGCCATGCGGGCGTCCAAACTGGATGCCTATCGCGCGCTGGCTGAACGAATCTATGGTACATCGATTACCGGGTCTTCGAGCGTCAACGACCTGGTGCTCCAGCACGACAGCTTCCGCACCCTGGTCGATTCGGTGGTGCGTGGCGCAAGGGTTCTGAGCACGACAGAGCTGTCTGGCGGTGGATATGAAACCCTTATGGAGGTCTCGCTGGATGGACGCTTTCAGCGTTGTCTCACCAGTCTCAACTATTTCCGCTACGACGCGGACTGCCGTCTGCCCATGCCATCGGCAGATTCTGGGCTGACCAGCTACAGTGCTGTGTCGGTGCCATCAGCCAACTGGAGGTCAGACGATCGCAGCTCGCAGGTGGAAGCTGATTTGCCGATACAGGCACAGATAGCTCAGGAGCCAGAGGCGGTTCGAAGCATTCGCCCGGCTACCGCTGAGGGTCGCAAGCGCCTGATCGAGTCTGCACGAAAGGGGAGTGGACTGTATGCGCCAGCAAACGACAGGCCTCAGGGGGAGTAAATTAATGCAAGTCGGAAGAGGACGTCTATTCGCAGGTATTACCACCGCAGGTTTGATATTGAGCGCAGTGCCCGTGATGGCGAGTCAGGCAGAGCGACAGGCAGCACAGCGAAATGTGGCCGTGCCAGCTGCAGTAGTCCCGGCGGCCGAAGTAGCCGGCCTTCCGCTTCGCGAGAAACTCTCCCGTGGCCAGCTCAGGATTGGCGTTCTGCAATGGCAGGGTAATGGTGCGTGGGTGCGTGCTATCGGTGAGGCACCGGTGATTGGTGGGGATGCCCAGGCTGCGAGAGTGGCCGCTCAGAAGGATGCCCTGAGAAATGCTGCCTTGTCTTATGAAGCTGATATATCCAGCTCGGAAACGATGGAGGGCGGGCGTTTACTGAAGTCGAAGACCACCCTGTCGACCAGGGCACGGGCTACGCAGGTGGTCTGGAACGATGAGCAGCTCACCGAGGGCAGCATATTGATGGCGGTTGAGGCCTTCATGCAGCCTTTGCCGCTATGTCCTGCGGAGGCAAGCCAGAGCGCGCACCTGCGCCGTTCGGTAGCCGTCACCGGCTTCCGCATTGATAATGCTCAGGATGCCGGCCTGGGCCGGCTGAACGACTTTCAGCGCAGCTTCCCTGCACGCGTTGGGCAATTCCTGAAAAATTCCGAGCGTCTGGATCCGGTGCTGGTCACCGATATCAATGTGCTGCCCGATGCCCGCAATGCGCCCGCGAGCAATGAGCACGGCGTCGGGCCTCAACAGAGCCTTGGTCTGGCAGAAGATTTCGGGACCCAGTTCATCGTATCCGGTGTGATCCGGCGCATGGACGTGGAATCAGCTGATGCCTATAGCAACTCTGTCTATACCAGCGTGCGTGATCTGCTCGGCACTACCAACAAGCAGCGCTGGTTCGAAGCCGATCTCTTTATTCATGATGGTTTCAGTGGAGCCCTGATTTATCAGCAGCGGTATCAGGTTCAGGGTCGCTATGACGCCGAGGCTGAAACCGCCCTGCAGATGGATGATGCTGCCTTTCTGAATATGCCTTACGGTCAGGCCGTGATCAGTGTGGCTCGCCAGATGGCCGCTGATGTTGAAGCAAATACTGCCTGTCAGCCTTTCATGACCCGCATAGCCGGCCTCGATGACAAGCGCGTGATGCTGAAGCAGGGCAGCGTGACTGGCATCCGACCTGGCGACCGCTTTCAGGTGTATCGATCACGGGAACTCTATATGGATGGTGAGATGCTGGGACGGGAACTGCTGGATCTGAAACTGGTGGCCAATGTTTCACATGTTCAGCCACTTTTTTCTCTGGCTACATTGCCGGCCGACCCTGGCCGTTACAATGTGCAGAAAGGTGACGTGCTGATCTTCTGGTAGATCCTTACATGATCTGCTTCGAGACTACCACGGAGAGATCGCTTTCTTCGCCGTTGAGATCTACCGTCGCTACCGCAAAATGATGTTCACCACTTGGCAGGCCGTCAAGTGCATAGCTTTGTAGTGACGAATCCACCGTGTAGTCGCGACCTATGTTGCCATCAGCGCTGGTGTGATAAATGCGGTAGGCGGCAATTTCGGTTGGCGTCAGCGGGCTACCGTCGACACGCTTGCTCGGAGCGCCCCATGACAGACGTGCGCTGCGATCTACACTTACCGCAAGATTGGCTGCCTGGGTTGTCGCTGTGGTCTTGCCACTGGTAATCAGCACATCATAGCTACCGGCATCAGTCTGAGCAGCATTGCTGATAGTAAAGCTTGATCTGACCGCGTCGGCAATTGGCTGGCCGTTCTTGCGCCACTGATACTTGATAACGCCCTTGGCAGTGGCGCTAGTATTCAGCGTAACGCTCTTATTCAGAAAGACGGTCTGCGACACAGGGTGCAGGGATATCTCTACCTTGCCACCGTTGACCTTGTTGCTACCGGTATTGCTATCGATTTCTCTGGCATCTGATCCGGCAATCGGGCTGGTGGAGTCTTTGGTCGACTGCTCGTAGCAACCCTGCAGGCCAAGCACGGCAAGCAGTACGCTGCCGGTGAAGAATCTGTTGAATGATTTGATAGTCATGTCTGCCACCCTTAAAACTAATCTCGAACAAGTTGAGATCAGTTTATGGTTGGCTCATCGATTTCACTGGAATACCGTCACTTTTGAGGCACTAAAAGCGTCAAGTATTTGTCAGCAGCTCATTAAACGTGCAATTGTGCGGGCCAGGTCACAAAGTCTTGCCTACAGAATTCGTTTTGTGACTACTGCAGAGAGCGTGCTCTCCATACCGTTGATATCGACGGTGGCGATGGCGAAGTGGTGAGCACCGCGGGGAAGGTCGGTGAGTTCGAAGCGCTGCTGGCTGGGGTCAACCTCGTAATCACGGCCGATACTGCCGTCATCGTTACTGTGGTAGATCCGATAGGCAGCAATCTCCTCTTCAGCGAGCGGGGAGCCGTCAGCCCTTTTCGCCGGTGGTGCCCATGAGAGGCTAGCGCTGCGATCGGAGCCGACGGTGATTCGCGCGATCCGCGACATCACTAAGCGCCTGCCGCTCATGACGATCACTTCATAACTCCCTGCATCCGCGGCACTGGCCCGCTGTACTGTATAGTTCGGCCGAACGGCATCGCGTATGACCTTGCCGTTCTTGCGCCATTGATAACGCAGTACCTTATTGCCGCTTGCACTCACGTTCAGCGTGAAGCTCTGCGCGGTATGCACGCTTTGGGACATGGGATGCAGGGAGATCTCTACAGAGTCCCGGCTGCTATTGCCTGCCTGTTGGCGGGGTGTTTCAGAGTTATCGTCTGAATCGGTGATGGCATCATTCGTGCCCGGTGAGCTCTGTTCATAGCAGCCCTGGAGTCCCAGCAGCGTTATCAAAATAAAAGCGGAGAAGAATCTGGTGAGTGATATGAAATTCATACTGCCATCCTTGATTACAATTCCTTAACAAGGCGGGCAGTCTACGATGAGTAGAAGCTCGTACAGCGACGGGCGTCACTTTTATGGATAGAAAGACGCAAGGATTACGTCAAAATACCTATCAATTCATTGAAGTGAGAGCTGGTGCACATTCTTTTGGCATCATGGATTGGACAAGTCAGATGTCATATCCTATTTGAAGAGTTAATAACGTTTTGGAAAGTGGCTTTGGAGTTGATCAAGTTGTGATCAGTCGAGGGGTCTCACCGCCGACCTATAGCAAGCCAGACTCTTTGAGGACTTCTTCAATACCTTCAGCCAGCTCGCGATAGCCTTCGGCGTTGGGGTGAATGCGATCTGAACGCAAGCTTTCGGAGGACAATATTCGCGAGAAGACGTCAGGCACCAACAGCACCGCTTCCTCATCTGCCAGCTCGGCGAAGAAGGTGGCATCGGCTGGCAGAAGAGAATATTGAGGGGGCTGATCGCAGCCCTGCAGTAGCCACGCGAAGAGGAGAAAAACCAGGGGGCGAAGGTAGCTGGACCGCCAGCGCATCAGCTGGGCGCTTGAATGCGGGTAGGTCAAAGCAATTTAACTTCGTGCGATGTTCTGAATAGTGCCAATCATGGCTCTGAGTCCATTGCCCCGAGTCGGACTCAAGTGGTTCAGCAAGCCGAGTTCATCAAAGACGGCATGAAGATCGGCATCGGCCACCTGTTTTGCAGGTTTACCATTGGTTGCCAGCATGACGATCGCGGCAAGACCCTTGACGATATGCGCATCGCTGTCGATCAGCACTCGTAGTACGCCTGTCTGCTCATCTCTCGTGGCGAGATACCAAACCTGGCTTTGACAGCCGAAAATCTGATTGTCTTCGGTCCGGGCTTCTTCCGGAACAGGTGGCGATTTTCGCCCAAGCTCGATGATGTAGCCGTAACGGTCCTCCCAATCTTCAAGAAACTCGAAGTTCTCTTTGACTTCGTCGAGTGTGACTTCGCTACCGAGTGGGTTGGTCTCGAGCAGGCTATCCAGTTCAGATTTGGACAGGGCCATCACAGCATCCCGAGTTCAAGCTTGGCGACTTCCGACATGCGGTCGTTGTCCCATGGTGGATCAAATATCATCTTGACCTCGACCCTGTCGACATTCGGCACCATAGACACCTTCGACTTCACGTCATCAGCGATAACTGGGCCCATGCCGCAGCCTGGCGCAGTCAATGTCATATCGATCTCGACGATATTCTCATCGCCGTCCTGACATATCTCCATTCGGTAGATCAGTCCCAGGTCCACGATATTGACGGGAATCTCCGGATCGTAAACTGCGCCGAGCGCGTCCCAGACGTGAGCTTCACTGACTTCACCTTCCACGGGCTCAGAGAACTCGAAGTCGAAGAGACTCTTGCCGAGTGCATCGGCATCTTTCGCCTCGATACGAGCCATATTGCCATTGTAGACGATCGTAAAACTGCCGCCGAGCGCCTGGGTAATGGTCACGAAGACATCAGCAGGCACCTCGATTTCAGTGCCATCGGGCACCAGCCTTGCTGTACAGGGCCGCTTGGTGAGTACGACTTCACGCTCCAGTGCCATCTGTTACTCCGTTACGAGGGTGTCGGTGGTGAAGCTTTCACCACAACCGCATGAGGCGCCCGCGTTGGGGTTGTGGAAGCGGAACATGGAGTTCAGCCCCTGCTTGACGAAATCGACAGTCGTGCCACTCAGCACTGGTAGTGCCTGGCGGCTGACCACCACGCGCGTGCCCTGAAAGTCGAACACTTCGTCTTCCGCTGAGATGGCATCTGCCACATCAACAACATACATATAGCCGGAGCAGCCGCTCATTTTCACGCCGATTCTGAAAGCTGCCGCGTCAGGATGTTTTTGCATCTGACCCGCGATGTGGGCTCTGGCATTCTCTGTGAGCTCAAGGGTACGCCCGCGGGCGGTGGGCTCAACCGTGTTTACCTGTGCAGTCATAGCGTTACCTTCCCGATTGTCGAATGTGGTGAGAAACCAGCTGAGGTCTCACCCATAAATTTTCACGATCTTCTGCAGGCCGCTGAAGAGCGCATCCACTTCCGCCATGGTGTTATAGAAGGCGAAGGATGCCCTGGCGGTGCCTGTGATACCAAAATGGCTCATTAGGGGCTGGGTGCAGTGATGACCACTTCGAATGGCAATACCCTGCTGATCGAGCAGGGTGCCGATGTCATTTGAATGGATGCCATCGATATTGAAAGACAGGACACTGACCTTGTTTCTCGCCGTGCCAACAAGCTGCAGGCCGGGGATGTCGCGTGAGACTTCGGTTGCCCGAGCAAGCAGCGCCTGTTCATGCGCTTCGGCGGCCTGACGATCCATGAGGCCGAGATAATCCAGGGCAGCAGTGAGTCCGACGGCCTGGGCGATAGCGGGCGTTCCTGCTTCGAACTTGAATGGCAGTTGATTGAAGGTGGTGCCGTCGAACGACACCCGTTCAATCATCTCACCACCGGTCTGCCAGGGCGGCATGGCTTCCAGCAGCGCCTGCTTGCCGTACAGCGCGCCAATGCCAGTGGGGCCGAAGACCTTGTGCGACGAAAAGACATAAAAGTCGCAATCCAGGGCCTGCACATCGACCATCAGGTGAGGCGTGGCCTGCGCGCCATCAACCAGAACCTTCGCACCCACGTCATGGGCCAGTCTGATCATGTCGGCAACCGGATTGATGGTGCCCAGGGCATTGCTGACATGGCTCACAGCTACCAGCCTGACCTTGGTCGTCAGTTTGCTACGATAGTCATCCAGGTCGATGTCACCTTCAGGCGTCACCAGAACCGGCTGCACGGTAGCCCCTGTCTGCAGAGCCACTTGTTGCCAGGGTACGATATTGGCGTGATGCTCCAGCATCGAAACCAGTATGACGTCGCCAGGTTTCAGATTCTCCCGGCCCCAGCTTTGTGCTACCAGGTTGATGCCTTCTGTTGCACCCTTGACCCAGATGATTTCCTGAGTGCTGTTGGCATTCAGAAAGACTCTGACACGCTCTCTTGCACCCTCGAAAGCAATGGTGGCACGATCCGCCAGGGCGTGAGCCGCGCGATGTACATTCGAGTTGAACTGCTCATAATACAGCTGCTCGGCACTGATGACCGAGGAGGGCTTCTGCGAAGTCGCCGCATTGTCGAGGTAGACCAGCGGCTTGTTGCGAATCTGTTGCGCCAGAATCGGGAAGTCTGCCCGGATTCTGTCGACGTCGAAGGCCTGTGGGCTCACACCGTCTCCTGAAAACGCTGTAGCAGTGCCATGGCAAGATCCTGCTGGGCCTGGGCAGGCATCAGCTGAATCGTTTCCACAATGAAGGCTTCGCTCAGCAGCGATCGAGCGCTCTGCTCATCGATACCGCGCGACTTGCAATAGAACACGGCACTCGCATCCAGCTGGCCGATCGTCGCGCCGTGCGCGCATTTGACGTCGTCGGCGTAAATCTCGAGCTCGGGCTTGGTGTTGACTTCAGCCTGAGGGCTCATCAGCAGGTTGCGATTGTTCATTTCCGCACGGGTCTTCTGGGCATCGCGGTGAATATGAATTCGGCCATTGAAGACTGCCTTGCCCTTGTCGCTCACGATGCTGCGGACCTGTTCATCGCTCTCGCAATGCGGGGCCATGTGTTCGAGCGCTGTATGATAATCACAGCGATTATTGCCATTCAGCAGCATATGCGCATTCAGCGCGGCGTAGGCACCAGGTGCCGTCAGTTCAACCGTAAGATCGGTACGTGAGAGTGCGCTACCCGTGCTCTGACCGTTGAACGCGTAGTTCGCATGATTGCCCAGTTTGATGAAGGCTGCCGCATATAGGCTATCGCTGGCTGCAGCCGCCGAGAACTGGTAGTGCTGAAGCCTGCTATTGGCTTCTAGCGAAGCTTCCAGTACGGAGGTCGCAAAGACTGCTGCAGAACCGGCATCAAGCCTGACTTCGGTCAATTCGGCATGGGCGTCACGAGCCAGCTTCAGCAGGACTCTGCTGTGCTGCCTGTCGGACAACGAACCCTGTCCGGCGTCCTGGCTGCCGTTCAACAACAGTATGCGGGGCTTGACGCTCTCACTGTCATCAGACGCTGCTGCTACGCGGATCTCGAGGCAAGTGCTCAAGAGCGCCGCATTAACAGACACAAAGGGGTAATAACCCTGGGGAACGCGGGAGCCAAACTCGCCGAGCAGGTCAGCTTCGCCGTTGGGCGCCTTTGTCGACTCACCGGAGGCCTGATGCAAGGTGAACGACAACAGATGGGCGGCTTGAGCCTCGCCAAGTTTCAGCATGGCTTCGCCGGTGTCAGAAAAGCGGACAACAAGATCCGCCTGATCGATGAGGGCCTGAAGGGCTTCTGGCTGCAAGCACTCTTCCGAAGCCGGATCTGCATTCGCATCTGCGCTCGACGCTGCAGCATTCACGGCAGCGATCAAGGGCTGAACGCTGGTGTAGCGCCACGATTCGGTTTTCCGGGTAGGGAAGGGCGTAGCCTTCAAAGTCTGCAGGGCATCTGCCTGAATCTGCTTGAAGCGCTCTCCTGCAGACGACCAGCGTTGATCAGCGCTGCGTGCGAGAGCCTGATCGACCAGCCAGTCACGAAGGTCATCCGGCAAGCTGAGTGGCTGAGCCTGTTCGCCAAAGCTCTTGCTGTCGAGGTCGGTCGGTGATGTCTGCGTGAGTTCTGCGCTCATATCGTTGCCGTTGCCTCATCATCGATGTTCAGCCAGCCATAGCCTTTTTCTTCGAGCTCCAGAGCGAGATCCTTGCCGCCGGATTTCACGATGCGGCCATTGGCGAGTACATGCACGTAATCAGGCACGATGTACTTAAGCAAACGCTGGTAGTGAGTGACGAGTATCACTGAGCGATCTTCACGCTTCAGTGTATTAACGCCGGTAGCCACAACCTGCAACGCATCGATGTCGAGGCCTGAATCAGTTTCGTCCAGCAGCGCCAGCTTGGGCTCGAGCATCAGCATCTGGAAAATCTCATTGCGCTTCTTTTCGCCGCCACTAAAGCCTTCGTTAACGCCGCGCTTGAGGAACTCCGGGTCGAGGTCGACTTTGCCGATCAATTGCCGCGCCTGACGCAGAAAGCTTGCTGCATCCAGCTCGGCTTCGCCACGATGCTTGCGAATACTGTTGAGCGAGGTCCGCAGAAACTGCAGATTGCTGACGCCCGGGATTTCGACAGGATACTGAAAGGCCAGAAAGATGCCTTCACGCGCACGCTCTTCGGCCGCCAGTTCCAGCAGATCCTTACCCTGGTAGGACACGCTGCCGCCTGTCACTTCATAACCGGAGCGGCCAGCGAGTACATGGCTCAGTGTGCTCTTGCCAGAGCCGTTGGGGCCCATGATGGCGTGCACTTCACCAGGCTTGACCTGCAGCGTAAGGCCCTTGAGTATTTCCTTTCCCTCGACCTGAACATAGAGGTCGTTGACTGACAACATAGCGATATCCTGTATCAAAGCTGTGATTAAACAATTCTTCCGAGGCGGCAGCGCTTAGCCGACTGCGCCTTCGAGACTCACTTCAAGCAACTTGCCTGCCTCGACAGCGAACTCCATCGGCAGCTCCTTGAACACTTCCTTGCAGAAGCCGTTCACGATCATGGAAACCGCCCGCTCTGCATCGATGCCACGCTGCTGACAGAGGAAAAGCTGTTCGTCGCTGACGGTCGAAGTCGTGGCTTCGTGCTCGACGACGCCGCTCATGTTCTTGCTTTCAATATAAGGGAAGGTGTGCGCGCCACATTTGTCACCGATCAATAGCGAGTCGCACTGGGTAAAGTTGCGAGCGCCTTCCGCGCCAGGCCCGAATCTGACGAGACCGCGATAACTGCTGTCACTACGACCTGCGGAGATGCCCTTGGCAATGATCGTGCTTTTGGTGTTCTTGCCAAGATGAATCATCTTGGTGCCGGTATCGGCCTGCTGGAAGTTATTGGTCAGCGCAACCGAATAGAATTCGCCAGTCGAGTGGTCACCCTTGAGGATGACACTGGGATATTTCCACGTGATGGCGGAACCGGTTTCAACCTGCGTCCAGCTGATCTTGGCATTTTCGCCGGCGCAGATGCCGCGCTTGGTGACGAAGTTGTAAATGCCACCTTTACCTTCCTCATCACCCGGGTACCAGTTCTGTACCGTTGAATACTTGATCTGTGCATCCTTGAGCGCCACGAGTTCGACCACGGCCGCGTGCAACTGATTCTCGTCACGCATGGGCGCGGTGCAGCCTTCGAGGTAGCTGACATAGCTGCCTTCATCGGCAATGATGAGCGTGCGTTCGAACTGCCCGGTCTTCGCCGCGTTGATACGGAAATAGGTCGACAGTTCCATCGGGCAGCGTACGCCCTTGGGGATGTACACGAACGAACCATCGCTGAAGACTGCGGAGTTCAAACCGGCGTAAAAATTGTCCCGAATCGGTACTACAGAGCCGAGGTACTTCTGCACCAGCTCCGGATGCTTTCGCACAGCTTCGGAAATAGGGCAGAAAATCACGCCGGCTTCCGACAGCTTTTCCTTGAAGGTGGTCGCGACCGAAACGCTGTCGAATACGGCATCGACCGCTACGCCAGCGAGCGCGGCACGTTCGTGCAGTGGAATGCCCAACTTTTCGTAAGTGCGCAGCAACTCCGGGTCGACCTCATCCAGGCTCTTGGGGCCGTCGTTCTTCGACTTCGGCGCCGAGTAATAGATGATGTCGTTGAAATCTATCTCAGGGTGCTTGACGTGCGCCCAGGTCGGCGTCTTCATTTCAAGCCAGGCGCGGTAGGCTTTCAGGCGCCATTCAAGCATGAATTCAGGCTCGTCCTTCTTCGCGGAGATGAAGCGGATCACGTCTTCGTTCAGACCAGGCGGTAGTGAGTCACTTTCGATATCCGAAGTGAAACCTGCCTGATATTTACGCGACATGTATTCGTTAACTGAAGCGTTGCTCATTGTTGCTCCGCGATGGTCCTGAAGTATGTATCCCCGGAAGGGGCTGCTGAAAGCTTGACGGGTCTGACTTGTATTATTTTGCTCGTCTCTGTACGGCAAATATTAATGGAGCAGGGCTTTTAAATCAATACCAATATGGTAATGTATAGCCAAATCCTGTATTTGAGGCACGATCGTGGCAGCAATTAAAGACACGGTAATCACGCGATGATGCGTTTGGCCAAATTGGCCGATTACGGCCTTGTGATCGCGGCTACGCTCTCGCGCGCCGAGACCGCTCGCGCAGCAGAGGAACCGACTTCAGGCTCATCTTCAGTGGGCAGGCTGACCGAACTGGTCAAGCTGGAGTGGGTGGCTGAACAGACCTCACTCACGATTGCGACCACCAGAAAGATCATGAAGCTGCTCGTGGACGGCGGTATCGTCGTTTCCGAGCGTGGGATGCGTGGGGGCTATCGTCTGGCTGCACCAGCAGAGCAGATCAGCCTGGCTGATGTGCTGTCGGCAGTAGAGGGGGAAGTCGCCCTGACCGACTGCTGTAGTGACAGCCGTCAGTGTGATGTGATCAGCAACTGCAACGTGCAGCGCAACTGGTCGGTCATCAATGGCACCGTGACCTCCCTGTTCTCGGCGATTTCGCTCAAGGATATGTCTGGTCAGCTGACGCGTGAGGACGTAGTGGCCAGGGTACAGAACAATCAGGCTGCACCGGGGCGGATAGCCATGGTGCAGCTCGCCCGATAGCAGGGCTGGTTGTTCCAGGCCCTGCGCTGACTAGATGGATGTATCGTATAGCGTGCCGTGTATGGCCGGACCTGTCGGTTGACCGGTTGGCGAGCCGCCTTCTGGTTCGAGACTGATGCCAAACGTCGCTGAGCGCAGGAGTTCGGGATCATAATCCTGTAGTTTTTTACGTGTGGGAAGGTCCGCTGACTCGAGCAAGCCGAGAGAATGCACGCCCGGGCCGAGCCGGTCGGACTTGATCCAGAGTTGATAGGTCTTGCCTGATACGCCTTGAGCTTTCACAGGCTCGATTTTCAATTGTCTGGTATCCAGGTCAACCGTCATGAGGAAGGCTGGTTGCTCGTCGTTACTTTGGAAAACCGCTACGTGAGGCGTCTTCACCATAGCGTCATGAGCAAGCGGATTGCCGAGTAATAACGCTACCAATAGCCCGGCTGCAATTCCGAACCCACCCACTGCCGCAGCTCTCCAGCGCGAGAGTTGCTGCCTTAACTGACCAAGCTCGTCTGTAGCTATTGGCCCCTGAATTGATGCCGTGGTACGAGTGGCGCCAGAGTCGTTCAGCCTCTGTTCGATCCGACTCCACAGGTCGGCCTTCGGAGTCACCTCCTCGACCTCATCGAGCAGGGGGCTCAGGCGAGCCTCCCAGTCGCTGATCAGGGCTTCGAGATCCGGCTCATCGAGCCGCCGCAGGCTGATCTGCTGACGGGTATCACTGTCCAGCGTGCCGAGAACATATTCGGCCGCCAGGCGCTCGAGTTCGTTCATGACAACACCTCCGCCATACAGGCCCGGATCTGCTTGAGACTTCTGTGAAGCCATACTTTTACCGTGCCGACTGGCTGACTGAAACGAGTCGCCAGCGCCTCGCGCGACAGGCCATCGAGATAGGCCAGCTTTACCATTTGAGCCTGCTGGCCGCCGACGCCGTCAATACACGTCTGCAAGCGACCCAGGGCCTGACTGACTTCAGCTCGACCATGGGGCGAACTGGCGCTGCCATCTGCAATCATCTCAATCTCGCTATTGTCGTCCAGCTCTGGCGTCCGCCTACGAACTTCATCGAGCGCGCGGTTTCTGGCTATGGTCATCATCCAGGTAATGGGAGAGGCTTTTGAAGCTTCGAAGGAGTCCGCTCTGTTCCAGATGCGAAGATAAACCTCCTGAAGAACTTCTTCAGCCAGTGACTGACGCTTCATTATTCGCAGGACCACACCATACAATTTCCGACTGGTGGCCTGATACAGGAGATGGAAAGCAGCCCTGTCAGCTTCGGCGACCTGCGCAAGCAGCTCCACGAGCCTGCCTGTGTCCGGGACGGAATGCTTCCCGGACCCCGCCGATTGTGCCGCGTTCACAGAGCTTGATATCATGAGCAGTTCGGTATCCAGTAAGGCTGATGAACGGGAATGGCGAATCTGACCCGGAAGTATGGGCAGAATTCACGCAAATATTCCCGATCATAGCCTGATAGCTTTCGATCGACTAGCGTTGAGTCGGCATCAGAGCCACACTTTCAGGTGCAGTAAATGCAATAGATCCAGCAGGGGCAATATCTCCGCCTGAACTGGCGAAAATGTTATCAAACCTGAGAATCTGTGCATTGGACTTTTCTGCAACGAACACTGCCTGCCCATCGAACACAAGGTCGACAGGATTTCCCAGCTGGCTGGCTGAGCCTGCAATCAGGGCGGAGACCTCAGTAAGGCCGTTGGCAGCCGACGCATTGGCTATCGTCATCAATTTACCGTCAGTCGCGTCAGTGGGGCTGGCGACATCACTGACAATGAGGGCGTCCTGCTCAGGCACATAGTCGATACCGTGCAAGTTGGTCGGTCCTGCCAGGGCACTGCCTGAAACCGCAGGCTGAATGAGTCTCGACTCTGTGCTGATTGATGACATGCCGGCGTTCAGTTGCTCTACGACCGCATCGAAGACAGCTACCGTGCCGTTCGTCAATGCCACATACGCTGTATCACTGGTCGGGTCATAATCAACATCCCATGGCTGAATGCCACCACTTGCGGTAAGCGTCATCAAAGGCGCGACATCGCCGCCCGCACAGGCAGAGAAAATCTTGATGCCAGCACTCGCAGCATCATTCTCAGCCACGAACACCAGCCCGGCTTGCGATGCTACATCAAGGCCCTTGGGCGCTGTCAGGGTAGTCGCCATACCGGTGATCATCCTGTCTCTCGACGCAGTATAGCTATCGCCATTTCGCTCAGAAGCCAGGCTGCCAGTCACCAACAGGCCGCCCATCGAATTGCTGTCGAAAGTCGAATAGGCGTCGCCAGCGATGTCGAAAGCCGTACTCTCCAAGGCAAGTGTGCTGTCGAAGCTCGCAAGGGGAGTGTCCAGTGTGAGGTTTATACTGGAGACCATGCCAAAGCCTGGACCGACGGTCGCCGGGTTGCTGGTGGCCACCACTGCGGAGCGCGGCTCAGCGCCGGGCGCCAGATCAGAGCCATCCGTGCCAGTCAACTGGCCCTCCACCAGCGCCAGCGACTCTGGTTTATCTGCTGCGGCTGTATAGTCAGGGGCGACATCGCCACTGGCGCCAGCAAAGATATCTGCGTAAGTGATAATAAGGTCATTCGACTTTTCTGCAATCCGCATTGTAGTGCCGTCGAGCGTCAGATCGACCGGATTGCCCAGTGAAGTGGAGGGGCCGGCAATCTGTCGATCAACCGATATCAGGCCATCAGCCGTCGAAGCTGCACTCAGCACAAAGAGCGCGCCATCAGTGGCAACGTTGGCATCACCGACGTCACTGACGACGAGTCTGTCTGAGGCTGCCTCATAAGCAATGCCATGGAGATTGGTGGAGATTTTCTCCGCATTGGCATTCGCGGGGGTGATTGTTCGCATGGCTGTGCCGACGTAGCCGCTGGCGACATAGCCATCGTACACGGCGATTGTGCCATCGGTCAGCGCGACAAACAGCCTATCGGCGGCTTCATCATAGGCCAGGTCCCATGGCTTGACGGCCAAGGGTGTTTCACCCAACGGCGAGGCATCACCATCGGCAGCCTTGCCAAACACGCTCAGCTTGCTGGCGCCAAAGTCAGCAATGAATACGAGACCGCTGGCCTCCGCCGTAGCTATACCTTTTGGATTCACCATGCCTGTGCTCGGTCCAGCTAGCTCACGATCAACAGTCTCATCGTAGACAGCACCATCGGGGCGACTATCAATGCGACATATTGTTCTCAAGCCAATATTCGAGCCATCGCCTGCATGTAAGGCATCACCGCTTGCGTCGATCAGAATGCCTTCATTATTGCCTGACTGAAACGTACGTTGGGCTGCGGCCAGAGTATCCAAAGCCGTTACTGTGCCTGCTGACGCGGCGCCATTGGCTGAAAGATAAAGCTGAGCCGTCTCGAGTGCAGGTGGGGTGGTACGATTTTTATCGTCATTGTCATCGTTGTCGCAGCCTGCGATGCCAGCAGCGGTGCCTAGTGCCAGCACGCAAATCAGGCTCCTGGGCAGTTTATGTCCGAAGTCTGGGCGGCATACTCGTGGCGTTGACTGATTATCTTGTTTTGTCATAGTGACTACTCCGATCTGGATTTACCTGAGGTGCACCGAGTTACGGCAATCCACGGAATTAGTTTCAGGCATTTGACCAAACAGCGTTTGCCATCAGCCGCCCTGCTGGCCAAACTGAGTCGTATTCTGGCGAAAATGGATCTCACCATCATGCAAGTAAATATGTGGGCGCAAAGCCTGCCGGGTAATCGCGCCCTCCTGTTCGCGGAAATAGCAGGCCGGCTGGCTGGCGGCAGCGGCTTTCCCGCAGTGTTCGAGGAGGTGCTGGATGTCGTGCCCAAGTGCTATCACCGTGGGCTCAAGGCCTTGGCGAACAAGGTGAAATCTGCGCCTGAAACAGCGCTGCTGACACATTTCGAGGCGTCTGATCTGTTCGTGGAATGGGAGTTGCGCTTTATCCGGTTCGGCCTGGCCAGCGGACGGGTGGTCGAGGTATTCGCCCGAATCTGTGATCACCACACCATTCTGGCCAGTACTGGCCGCTCACTGTTCTTCGGCTTCTGGCTGCTCTGGCTGGGGGTCACACTCCTGCTGCCCTTCATTCTGCTGATTCCAGGCGGATCAGCTGCAGGGGATCATCTGTCTGCACTGGGTATATTGCATGCTGTTCTGCTGCTGCTTGGTCTTCCGGTGTATACCTGGTTGGTCCGCTCGTGGATACGGCCTGATGCGAGAGTCTGGCGGGCGCTTAATTTCCTGCCACTCTTCCGGCAAACGCAGGGATCGCGGAGTCTCTATCACTACCTCCTCAATCTCGGGCTCTGTATTCAGGCTGGCATTCAGCTGAAACGGGCGCTGAGCCTGTCTGCGGATGCTGAAACCACCGCAGTCCTGCGAGAAAAGTACAAACTGGTCAGTGCGGATGTTTCACTGGGCCATCCGCTCTCGATAGCTTTCCAGCGCAGCGGTGTGTTGCAGGACACGCTGCTCATGGTCGATGCGAGTCAGTTGAAGAAGAGCAAGCTGTGGGAACCAGGCGTGACCGACATCGTCAAAGCCTCATATAGCGAGCTGCTCAAGCGCACCAGGCCTGCGATTCTGGCGCTCGTTGCCGTCGGCGGCCTGGCGATAGTGACAGCGGGTCATTATCTCATTTACCAGATACTGCGTTGAATCGGCAGCAAAAAACTGGATGGGGCTCACAGTTCGGGGGGCAGTGGCGTGACATGATGGGTGTCATAATAATAAAACCACAGGATTACCCATGCGCATCTTCAATAAATTGCCGAAACCTCTTTTCAGGAGACAGATCAATACGCTCGAAGGTGGACCTTCTGCCAGTGGAAGCTCACCGGACAGCACCCATTCCCAGACTCTTCATCCGCCCTTGCTGACAGAAATGCAGCCCATCCCAGGCAGCACGCTCAGGCGACTTCCTGCCACACATCTGGCACGTTCAAGAAGCCTCCGCCGTGCCGCGTGGCAAAAACGACTGCTATCTGCTGCCAGCCTGCCCTGGGGCTGGCTGACGCTGGGTATGGGAGTGGGGAGCTGCCTGATGTTCTTCTTTATGGCAGCTTCGTAATCGGCGTCTGCCTCAGGGGATACTAGTGGTGGTGTCCTGATTCACCATCAAAGCCATGGGCATGGCCGTGCGCGACTTCTTCTTCGGTGGCAGCACGCTCGCGCAGTACCTTGACCTTGAACTGCACGGTCTTGCCGGCATAGGGGTGGTTGGTATCGACATCGACCATGCTATGGCCGACTTTGGTGATGGTCACGATTTTCTGACCATCTTCCGTGCGCAGTGGAATGACGTCGCCCACTGACAGCTTGCCATACTGCTTGAAATGCTTCTTCGATACGCGCTGTACCGAGTCTGGCTGCAGCTCGCCAAAGGCTTCACTGGGTTGCAGCGTGATCTCGACATCGTCGCCGGCAGCCTTGCCGTCGAGCGCCTTTTCCAGCGCAGGCATAAGATTGTTATGCCCATGCAGATACACCATGGGTTCGCCATCTTCAGTCTGGTCGAGCAGTTCACCTTCGCTATCGAGTATGCGATAGCTGACCTCAACGACGCTGTTGTTGCTGATCAATTCGTGTCTCCTGTCATTCGTAGGGTAAAGAAAAATCCAGAGGCACCGCGAGCTCGCTTTCGGCGCCAACCGGCTGCCCGACCATTTCATCGTAAGCCGAGTGATGAATCAGCCAGATATCCTGCAAGGGAAGGGTCTGGAAGGCCTCTTTTATACCCTGCAGGCTCATGAAGCGCTGAACTTCAAGGCCATCGCGGGAATAGAAGCGGCTGCCATTCGCTGTTCTGAATTCCACCGAGTACACGAAATAGCCATGAGAATGAACATTGACCCGAACATTCGCTGGCAGGTTGGGCAACTCTTTGTCGGTGATCAACATCGTGAGGCTCCGGACGCTGGTGCGAGCCTGGTGGACGGGCCACCGGGCCGCTGACGTGCTAAAAGGCTGACAGGATGTACTGTGCTGGTCAATCAAAAGTTGAGCCGGCCGGGCGCGCTAACCAAGTCGTCTCCGCTGAATACCAAGGCTGAAGTCACTGATCATATGGCGGCAGAAGGCGTTCAGGATGCCGAGCTCTTCCCGCGGTCGCTCGTTTCGAGCCAGGCGACGGATCTGATGATAATACCAGCCGGCCTGACCCTGATTGTTGATGGCTCGTATGGCCGCAGACGAACTCGCCGTTCCCAGAAAACCCTTGCCCAGAACAAGCCGCTTCTCATGGTTTGGCAGTTGCTCGATTCGCCCGCTCAATGCCTCGTTTGCAAGATCCTGCGCCACACAGAAAGGACGGGCAAGGCCAATCATGGCCGTGGTCCCGTCTTCGAGTGCGGAGATCATGGTACTGACCTTGCGGAATCCGCCTGTAATCATCAGCGGCACCGTAGTGGCAGAGGCGATGGCCTCGGCGTACTCGAGGAAGAAGGCTTCGCGCTGGCGGGTGCTTTCGCGCTGTTCATCTGCCTCGCTGGTATCCATGAACACCAGGTTTTCGTAGGTACCGCCAGAAATTTCAAGTAGATCGACACCATGTTCGCCGAGCCAGGCTGCGACCTGCAGGCATTCTTCGAGGGTGAAACCACCTTTCTGAAAGTCGGCTGAGTTGAGCTTCACCGAAATCGGAAAGTCTGCCCCGGTCTGTTTTCTCACTTCATCGACGGTAGCCAGTAGAAAGCGCGCGCGATTCTTCAGCGAACCGCCCCAGTCATCGCTGCGTTTATTCGTCACCGGCGACAGAAACTGTGAGCCCAGATAACCATGAGCCGAATGAATCTGCACGCCGGTGAATCCTGCTTCTTTCACCAGAGCGGCAGAGCGTCCGAACCTGTTAATGACATCCTCAATGTCGGCCACTGTCATTTTGCGCGGCCTGGCAAAATTGCCCAGGAGCTCCAGCTGCACCCCAGATGGGCTCAGCGGCTGGCTGTTGACGATGCGCGAACATTGTCGGCCTGGATGGTTGAGCTGCACCCAGAACTGGTTGCCGCCTTCCGTACCAGCAGCTGCCCAGCGGCGAAAGTTATCGAGGTGGGTGTCGTCTTCCAGAACGGCATTGCCACCGCGCTCCAGATAACGACCATCGACCATGACATTGCCGCTCAGCAGCAGGCCTGCACCGCCGCGGGACCAGCGACGATAAAGGGTTTCGAGCTGTTCGCCAGGGACGCCTCGCGGGGTGGCCAGACCCTCGGTCATGGCTGCCTTGCAGAAGCGATTCGGGATCTTGACACCGCAGGCCAGCAAGAGGGGCTGAGCGAGTGTTTCGAGCGCAAGCGTGGATTCTTGGTTGGCTGGCATGCAGGTTGAGCTCCTTGTTGGCATTGTTATCAGGCCTCTGATCGATAACTGACCGCGGGTCATTTACGAAGTATATAGTGAGTTGGCTAGAGAGGGTAGAGGTGAAATGGCGGCGGTCTGGGAGAATCAGAGGATGACGAGAGCAATGAACGGCAGTTCCGACTATAATCTGGATCAAGGTTTCAGTCTTTTCTCCTGGTGGCATTTCTTCTGGACGTTTATGGAATCGGTATTAGCATTACCTGAACAACCTGATCTCTTGCCTGGTATCATCGATCTGCTGCTCGACGCGGTGTTCGTGGTGGACGGTGATGGGTATTGTGTCTGCGTCAGCTCAGCCTGTGAGCGTATGTTCGGCTATACACGTGATGAACTGGTCGGGCGTCGGATCATCGATCTGACCCATCCGGAAGATCGTGCGATGACAGAGCTCGTGGCAGCCAAGGTCAAGCAAGGGGAGGCGCAGCATCACTTCATCAATCGATATGTCCACAAGAATGGCAATACCGTCCATGTGATGTGGTCTGCACGCTGGCTCGAGCAGGAACAGTTGCGACTGGCAGTCGCGAGGGACATCACCGATCTGAAGCTGGCTGAGGCGAGGCTTCACCATCTCGCTCACCATGACCCCCTGACCGATCTTCCAAACCGAACACTGTTTCAGGAGGCATTCGATCTCGCTTTGGCGCAGGCGGGGGAGAAGCAGGAAAAGATGGCTCTGCTGTACCTGGATCTTGATCTGTTCAAGCCCATCAACGACAGATTCGGCCACGAAGCAGGGGATCAGCTCCTGATCGCCATCGCTCAGCGCCTCAACGCAGAAGTTCGAGGCTCGGATATCGCCTGTCGATTGGGTGGGGACGAGTTTGCGATATTGTTGACGGGCTTGAAGGCGACAGAAGTTTTGGCCACCGTTCTGCCCAAGGCCTTGATGCGACTCGAATCGGTATTCTCAAAGCCATTTCTGGTCGGCACTGAACTCTATCAGATGACAGCCAGTGTCGGCTGTGCGCTGTTTCCAGATGATGGAACTGACCGCGAAACCTTGTTCCGGGGAGCTGATTCGAGAATGTACGCTGCCAAACGGGCCATCTGAAGCAGGCGCTAGACCAGCGGTCGACGATTGGAGCGTTTATCTTCCCAGTCCATGGCATCGACCTCGTACCAGCCCATGCGATCGAGCACTGCCCGTTTCGTCGGCTCTGACAAGGTAGGCCAGAGATTGCGGAACTGATCCAGACCGACCTCGCGTCGATGGCTCATCTTGCTGTTGAGGGCATTCTTGATCTGCGGCAGGCGCAGGGCTTCCCCCAGTCTGCCCGGAAAAATCATCGTCTGGCCGAGCACCTTTCTGGCATGCGTCCGCTTACGAAGTATGTTGTCGAGCGCGGCAGCTGCTTCCTGCGCGCGTTCGACCGTAAAATGACTAGGGTCCATAACACGAGACTATACGTCCGGATCGGATTCGTCGATCTGACTTTCGTAATCCGGAATACTCACCGTCCGCACCACATGGTCGTCAAACACCGTTTCAAGGTGCACGTCGAAGCCCCACAAGCGGTGAATGTGTCGGAGCACCTCTTCTGCATCTTCCTCATGAAGGGGCACGCGGTCTGTCGGTGCATGGCGCAGGGTCAGTGAACGGTCCCCCCGGACGTTGACGTTGAAAACCTGAATGTTGGGGTCACGCATGCTCAGGTTGTACTGACGAGCCAGCGCCTCCCTGACACGGCGATAGCCATTTTCATCGTGAATCGCTTCAATCCGGTAATGCGACTCTTCATCGTCATCCAGAATGTGGAAGAACTTGAAATCGCGAATCACCTTGGGCGAGAGAAACTGCAGGATGAAGCTCTCATCCTTGAAGTTGCGCATTGCAAAATGAACGGTCTGGAGCCAGTCCGACCCAGCAATGTCCGGGAACCACTTGCGGTCTTCCTCTGTGGGTGACTCGCATATGCGTTTGATGTCCTGGAACATGGCAAAGCCCAGCGCATACACGTTGATGCCGCTGTAGTAACGACTGTCGAATTCCGGTTGAAACACGACCGAGGTATGACTCTGCAGAAACTCCAGCATGTGGCCGTCGGGGATGTAACCCTTGTCGTACATGCGATTGATGAGGGTGTAATGCCAGAATGTGGCCCATCCCTCGTTCATCACCTGGGTCTGCCGCTGCGGGTAGAAATACTGGGCGACCTTGCGCACGATACGGACGATTTCACGCTGCCAGGGCTCTAGCAGCGGGGCGTTCTTTTCGATGAAATACAGCAGGTTTTCCTGCGGCTCGAGCGGGAACCGGGTCTGCTTCTTCCGGGCGCCCTTGGCATCCTTCTGCGGAATGGTGCGCCACAGTTCGTTGACCTGCTGCTGAAGGTACTGCTCCCGCTCCTTCATCATTCTTTCTTCTTCGCCGGCAGAAATTGGCGAAGGCCGCTTATATCGGTCGACCCCGTGGTTCATGATGGCGTGACAGGAGTCGAGGAATTTCTCGACCTCTTCGACGCCATGGCGCTGCTCGCATTTGGTGATGTAGTTCTTCGCGAACAGCAGATAATCGATGATGGCGCCGGCATCGGTCCAGGTACGGAACAGATAGTTACCCTTGAAGAACGAATTGTGTCCGTAGCAGGCATGCGCGATCACCAGCGCCTGCATCAGGATGGTGTTTTCTTCCATCAGGTAGGCAATACAGGGGTCGGAATTGATGACAATCTCATAGGCGAGACCCATCTGGCCGCGCTTATAGGCCTTTTCTGTCTGCAGGAACTGCTTGCCGAAGGACCAATGGTTGTAGCCGAGCGGCATGCCCACTGACGAATAGGCATCCATCATCTGCTCGGCACTGATGACTTCAATCTGATTAGGGTAGGTGTCGAGGCCGTATTCCTCGGCACACTCGCGAATGGCGCGGTCGAACTCGTCGATCAGCTCGAAGGTCCAGTCACTCCCCTCGGTGAGTGGCTTGAAACGGGTCTCGATGGGCTTGATGGAGCTGGCCTTGACCGGATGGACCCACGACATTGGCTGCGATTTGTTTGTCGGCTCATTCATAGCGTGCTGCATGATGTGTCACCCTTGACGGTTACCCGTTCTCAAGCTGCTTCTGAAACAGTTTTCGGAATACCGGGTAGATATCTGAAGCATCGCCGATCTGTTCTATGGCGAAGCGTCCAGGGAACTGCGCAGCGATCTTCTCGTATTCGTACCAGAGCATCTGGTGCTCGTGAGGCGTTATCTCAATATAGGAATAGTACTGCAGACGGGGCAGGATGTTTTCTGCCAGCAACTTGCTGCAGCGCGGTGAGTCATCGTTCCAGTTATCACCGTCGCTGGCCTGCGCCGCGTAGATGTTCCAGTCCTGGGCGGGGTAGCGCTGCTCTACGATCTCGGCCATCAGTTTGAGGGCGCTGGACACGATGGTGCCGCCAGTCTCCCGGCTGTAGAAAAACTCTTCTTCATTGACCTCTTTCGCGCTGGTGTGGTGGCGAATGAAGACCACATCGATCTTTTCGTAGTTTCGCTGCAGAAAGAGATAGAGCAGTATGAAGAATCGCTTTGCGATATCCTTGTGGTTCTGACTCATCGAGCCGGAAACATCCATCAGGCAGAACATCACCGCAGATGTAGCCGGCTTCGGCTGCTTCAGATGCTGGTTATAGCGAATGTCGATTTCATCGATGTACGGGATCGCCTTGACGCGCTTCCGAAGCCGTTCGATTTCAGCTTCGACTTCCAGCATTCGATCCTTCAGCTTGAGGACGGGATCGTCGATGGCTGGATGAGCCTTCAGGGTTTCCAGTTCGGCTTCCAGCTCCCTGATTCGGCCACGGGTTCGGCCACCGAGCGCCAGGCGCCGGGCATAGGCACCACGAAGACTGCGTACGATATTGATCTTGCTGGGCGTGCCGGAACTGGTATAGCCGGCACGTACATACTTGAACTTGGTCGTGTCCTTGAGCTGCTTCTGTACCAGATTCGGCAGTTCGAGATCCTCGAACATGAAGTCGAGAAACTCCTCCTGAGAAATCTGGAACACGAACTCGTCATTGCCTTCACCAGAATCACTGGCCTTGCCCTGGCCCTGACCCTGTCCGCTACCACCCTCCGGCCGTTCGATCAGGTCACCCTGGGTATATTCCTTGTTGCCGGGGTGCACGACATTACGCCGTCCGCCACGGCCACTACGGAACAGCGGCTCACTGATATCCTTGGTGGGTATGGAAATACGCTCACCACGGTCAATGTCGGTGATGGAGCGCTTGTTGACCGCTTCAGTGACGGCCTTGCGGATATGACTCTTATAGCGGCGAAGGAAGCGCTGTCGATTAACAGCGCTCTTGTTCTTGCCGTTGAGTCGTCTGTCGACGACATGGGTTCCATTCATTCAGCCACCACTGGAAGACCGCCAGGTATTGCATCGCCAGATATTGCACAGGCAAGAGTGTCGTTCAGACCCTGTCGCATTACTGGGATTTGCGCACCCTCAGATACCATTCGCACAGCAGCCGCACCTGTTTCTCGGTATAGCCCCGTTCGATCAGACGCTTGACGAAATCCTGGTGCTTGGTCTGATCGTCCTGCGAGGCCTTCGGATTGAAGGAAATCACCGGCAGCAGGTCCTCAGTATTCGAGAACATCTTCTTCTCGATCACGGCGCGCAGCTTCTCATAGCTCAGCCAGGACGGGTTCTTGCCCTGGTTGTTCGCCCGTGCTCTCAGTACGAAGTTGACCACTTCGTTTCTGAAGTCCTTGGGATTGCTGATACCAGCAGGCTTCTCGATCTTCTCAAGTTCATCGTTGATCGAGCTGCGATCGAAGTTTTCACCGGTTTCCGGATCCCGATATTCCTGATCCTGAATCCAGAAGTCGGCATAGGTCACGTAACGATCGAAGATGTTCTGGCCATATTCCGAGTAACTCTCAAGGTAAGCCGTCTGGATTTCCTTGCCGATGAACTCGACATACTGCGGAGCCAGGAATTCCTTGATGTTTCGCAGGTAGCGGTCCTGAACTTCAGGCGCATACTGCTCCTGTTCAATCTGCCGCTCGAGTACATACAACAGGTGAACCGGGTTGGCCGCAATTTCGGTGGTATCGAAGTTGAACACGCGGCTCAGGATCTTGAAGGCAAAGCGGGTGGACAAACCATCCATGCCTTCGTCGACGCCCGCATTGTCGCGGTATTCCTGAATCGACTTGGCCTTTGGGTCGGTGTCCTTGATGTTCTGCCCGTCGTACACCTTCATCTTGCTGAAGATGCTGGAGTTTTCAGGCTCCTTGAGACGTGACAACACAGAGAACTGGGCCAGCATGCTCAGCGTGTCCGGGGCGCAGGGCGAACCGGCCAGAGAGCTCGAACTCAGCAGCTTGTTGTAGATCTTGATCTCTTCGGTGACGCGCAGGCAGTAGGGCACCTTCACGATATAAATTCGGTCGAGGAAGGCCTCGTTGTTCTTGTTGTTGCGGAAGGTCTGCCACTCGCTCTCGTTCGAGTGCGCCATGATGATGCCTTCGAAAGGCACGGCACCCATACCTTCAGTCGTGTTGTAGTTACCTTCCTGAGTCGCGGTCAGTAGCGGGTGGAGCACCTTGATGGGCGCCTTGAACATCTCCACGAATTCGAGCATGCCCTGGTTGGCCTTGTTCAGGCCGCCCGAGAAGCTGTAGGCATCAGGATCATGCTGTGCATATTCCTCCAGCATCCTGATATTGACCTTGCCGACCAGCGCGCTGATGTCCTGGTTGTTCTCATCACCCGGCTCGGTTTTCGCCAGCGCCACCTGGTTGAGCAGGCTGGGGTAGAGCTTGACTACCTTGAACTGGCTGATGTCGCCATTGAACTCGTGCAGCCGCTTCACCGCCCAGGGGGACATGATGTAGTTCAGGTAGCGCTTGGGAATGCCATATTCGTCCTGCAGGATCTGACCGTCTTCGAGCGGGTCGAACAGGCCAAGCGGGCTTTCCTGAATAGGCGAGCCTTTGATCGCATAGAAGGGCTGCTTCTGAAACAGCGATTTCAGTTTTTCAGCAAGCGATGACTTGCCGCCACCAACTGGTCCAAGGAGATAGAGAATCTGCTTCTTTTCCTCAAGACCCTGGGCAGCATGCTTGAAAAAGGAGACGATCTGTTCGACGGCTTCTTCCATGCCGTGGAACTCTTCGAATTCGGGATATCGTTTGATGATCTTGTTGCTGAAGATCCGGCTGAGCCGTGGATCTTTCGCGGTGTCGACGAACTTGGGTTCGCCGATCGCCATCAGCATACGTTCGGAAGCAGACGCGTAGGCTGAGGGGTCCTTCTTGCAGATGTCGAGATACTCCTCAAGGGAGTACTCCTCTTCCTGCCGCGCTTCGAACCGATTCGAGAAGTGAGAAAATAGACTCATCTGGCTGCTCCGGAATGACTGCTAAGTGACAATGTGCGGCATGAGATGCCAGCAATTCAACCTGCCTTCCATTGCTTCTGAACTCCCCCGGGCGCAAGGGTCAGTCATCAGAAAAGAGGTTCTGACAACCTTGCTTTCAGAGCTCAGAAAGCATTGCGTTCACTTAGAATATAGTCGAATTCATGAGGCATGGATAGCCGTCTTCTGCTCGAAATCGCATCATGACGCATCTGTAAGTAACACTCCGTAGTACACTGCAATGTAGTGACAGGTGCTTCCGCCAAGCACAAAAAGGTGCCAGATCGAGTGCGCATATGGTACCCGATCGAGCAGATAAAAGATGATGCCAACGGTGTAGACGATACCGCCCGCAATGATCAGGTCGAGCGCGACCGGCGGCAGGCTCATCATCAACTGTGGCGCCACTATCAGCCCCATCCAGCCCATAACGATGTAATTGACAAGATGCACCTTGTGGCGCTTTCCAGGGCTCTTCAGTTTGAAGTAGATGCCGGTGAGGGCGAGGGTCCATAAAATTGCGAAAACCACCCACCCGGTCGTGCTGCGCATATTAACGAGCAAAAAGGGGGTGTAGGTGCCGGCGATCAGTAAATAGATGGCGCAATGATCAAACTGATTGAGAAGATATTTGGCGCGGGGATGGTCTACACCGTGATACAGCATGGAGGCAAGATAGAGCAGAAACAGTGAGGCGCCGTAAATCGACACGGCTACTATGGCCCAGGCATCACGCTCCTGGCTCGCAAGCACGATGAGGATGGTAATGGCGGCCACACTGACGAATGCACCGAGACCGTGAGTCACGGCATTGATGATCTCTTCGACCTTGGACTGGGCACGGACGCCCTTCTCACCTGCTGGTGCGGGGCTGCTTGCTTCAGACATGGTGGCATTCTCTGGTTCGCGCACGCTCTGATGAGCGCGGTCCCGCCTAGTCTAAATTATAGCGCTCCAAACTTGAACTTTGCGCTAGTGCCTTTTCAATGACGAGCAGGCTGGATTGCAGCCGCGCAGCTGCCGTGGCCGTGGCGTCGCCCGGCGAGTCAGGCATTTCAGGCACGAATCTCAGACCGTAGTTGGTCCCTACGTCCGAGTCGGTCACATACACGAACTGGGCTGGCAAATCGCGAATTTCAATAAGACCGACAGCGACACCCTCGGGATCCGGCGCCCATCGATAGTCGAAGTCGAACAGGGCGTGAGGCGCCTGTCGGCGCTGATCGGTATCGGCGAAGCGACTGATATCCACCGGCTCATGATGAAAGAACCCGAGCCCCTGGTGATTGAAGTTCGTGGGCGTGACGGCAATGGGGCTGCCATAGCGATCAGCGCTCTCATCGCTTTCGCACTCGCATCGGGCCAGTAGAAGACGAACCTGGCAGTTGATGAAGCTCTCATTACAGAGATAGCGTTGTAATTTGCGCCGCTCCTGCTGCTGGCTACCGTGGTGTCCGTTGCGATGATGGCTCATGACTGACGCTCGTCAAGGGTGGGGTAATTGAGCACGAGTCCCGATTCAAGATACTTCTGCAGCTTCACACCGAAGCTCCCATCAGGTAACTCGCGATTGATGGTATAGATCTTCCCGTCGGCATCTGCCGGCTCCTTGATGAGATCGAGCACCACCTTGAGTTCGGCCTTTCGCTTCTGCGTATCGAGCACAATGACGAGCTTGGGTTTCAGCTTGCTCTTCTGGTTCTGCATCACCACGATACCTACTTCTCCGGTATGCAGTTCGACGATCGAACCGGGCGGGTAGATGCCAATCATCTTGATGAATTCCTTGGCAAGCTCGTCGTCGAACTGCGTGCCCCTGAAGCGGTAGATGATATCCAGGGCTTCCATGGACGCCCGTCCACGGCTGTATGTCCTGTTCGATGTGATGGCATCATAAGTATCCACGATAGCCACCAGCTTGGCGTAATACGGGATCTGGTTGGCCTTGAGCTTTCGCGGGTAGCCGTTGCCGTCGAGCCGTTCGTGGTGGTTATAGGCCACGTCAACCGCCTTGTTCAGCATGCCGGGCTGGCTCATCAGGATATCCCGGCCGTATTCGGCGTGTTTGCGCATCAGCTCGAACTCGTCAGGCGTGAGCGACGTTGGTTTATTCAGTATCTCCAGCGGGATTTTCATCTTGCCGACATCATGGAGCATGCCGCAGAGGCCAACGAGACGGATCTCGTCCTCTGGCAGGCCGAGCCGCTTCGCGAAGGCGGCAGACAGAATGCACACGTTCAGGCAGTGCTCCGCCGTATACTCATCCTGATTACGAATTTTCGATAGCCACATCAGCGCATCGTCATTGCGCAGGAGACTGTCGACAATATCGTCTACCACGTCCTTGGTCTTGTTGATGTCAAGCGTCTTGCCGATGCGGATGCCAGTGAGAATACTGGTGGCGAGGCTCTTGGCGCTCTTGTAGCTTTCTCTGGCCTTACCAATTTCCTCACTCACGTCGATCTTGTTGATATACACGAATTGTGGCGTGCGAGACGTGACCTTAGCGCGGGACGGTGGTTGAGGCGTGCGGTCCGCCAGGTAATTGGTGGACTTGTAGGACTTGCCCTCGATGTAAATGAACTGGCACTGTTCCCGCAGCGCGTGGATCTCGTCAATATCCTTGACGACAAATCCCTGCAGCAGGAAATCGGTTTCTTCCCAGGGTCGGTCGAGCCGGATGACATGCATCCCAAGCTGGACTTCACTGGCAGGAATCTTTACTTCGAACAGGTCTACGCTCATCCATCGAGTATAGGCAGAAGGTGCAGATTGGTAAATTCAGTACACTGGCCGTGTCACGAGGCTGGCAGGCGACAAGGGTTAATCTTTGGCGTATGACTACACTTGTGGCAGTACTGAATGTCAGCCATGACCACGACCGCATGAGCATAGGGACACAACGGGTGGAAGAAACACGAGAAGAAGCAAGTGTCGCCTCGCCAATAGACGAGGTCAATTACGGCAGTAAAGGCTTACCGCCGTGGCTGCAGCGGATAGAACGCTGGCTGTGGCTGAACGAACAGGACAACCGCGGACGGGTGATGCACGGCTTGTGGCATGCCTCCCGGGTGCTGTTCGCTGTGGTGAGAGATGTTTCGCTCGGCAATATCACGCTTCATGCCATGAGCCTGGTCTACACGACCCTCCTATCCATCGTGCCGATGATTGCATTGAGCTTTTCCGTCCTCAAAGGCCTTGGCGCCCACAATAATCTCGAGCCGCTGTTGCACAGTGCCGTCGAGCCTCTCGGCGCGGAAGGTGAGGCACTGGTGGGGCAGATTCTGGGTTTTGTGGACAATATGCAGGTCGGGGTGCTGGGATCGGTTGGCCTCGCCATGCTCGTGTACACCGTCATTTCTCTCATACAGAAGGTCGAGCGTGCCTTCAATGAAATCTGGCGTGTCGGCCAGGTCCGTTCGATGGCCCAGCGCTTCAGCAATTATCTGAGTGTGATCGTGATCGGGCCGGTGCTGATCGTTTCTGCGCTGGGCACTACGGCGACGGTGGTGGGCTCCGATATGGTGAAGGACCTGCTGACCATTCAGCCATTCGGTCTGCTGTTTTCGATTATGAGCCGGTTGATGCCCTATCTGATGATCATTGCGCTGTTCACCTTCGTCTACACCTTCATACCCAATACGCGGGTCAAGCTGCGGTATGCGCTGATCGGTGGTGTGGTGGCGGGGGTAGCCTGGCAGTCAGCAATCTACGGGTTTACGCAGTTTGTGCTCAACTCCAATTACCAGGCCATATATTCTGGTTTTGCCGTCGGTATTCTGCTGCTGATCTGGCTTTACGTCGCCTGGCTCATTCTGCTGATGGGAGCCTCGGTGGCGTTTTATTCACAGAACGTCAAATACATTACCCGGGAGCGTCAGGTGTCGACCAGCGCCTGTCTCGATGAGCGGGTTGGCCTGGGCCTCTTCTTCCAGGTCGCCCGAACCTTTCACGAAGGGCGAGGCCTCTGTCTGCTCACAGAGCTGGATAAAACGCTTCGTGCAGGCCCCGAAATCAATCATCGGCTGCTGAAGAAACTGGTGAAGGCCGGCCTGCTAGTATCTGCCGGGACGCACGGTGAGGGGCTCACGCCTGGCCGTTCGCTCGAGCATATTACGGTGGCAGATGTCCTGAAGGCTGTCCGAAGTCAGGAACAGCTGTTTCCGCTGTATGTCTCTGCAGACATGCAGGCTGCCGAAGTGGTAGCTGAAATCGAGCAGGCAGTGGACATGAAATACGATGCCATCACTGTGGCACAGTGGCTGGACCGGCATGAGCAGGACGAGGTGGCCGTCAGTAGCTGAGACCAGGCCGTATCAGGGCTGATCGTTCAGTTCCCTCAGCGTCTCCAGCAGCGGCGTCCACAATTCTTCGGAGAGCGCTCCGTAGGGGGTGACAGTGAAGGAGAGTGCCCGGGACGCCTGGACCGTGCCTTCAGGGGGCTTGCGAATCTGGGCAAAGCCAGAGTATTGGTCGCCGAGACGACCTATCTCAAGCATCAAGGCTTTCGAGTCTGTGACTCGCCCGCCAGAATCTGCTGTGACCGAAGCCTGTTGAAGCCCTGCGAGGCGCTGCAGCCAGTCACCGATCAAGGCAAGCTGTGGTGACTGATAATCAGTCATGCTGAATCGGATGAGTTCAGGTGCACTGTCGAGCAGATTCACCACCAGATTTACAGGCGTCTGGGTCTCGGGTTGGCTACCCGGCATAGTCCCGGTGAATTCGATGGCGGTTGGTTCTGCGGAGCTCTGTGTGCTGAAGTCAGTGACCACCAGGCGGTGCTCGAGAACACGCAGCGGTTCGAGCCGGTTCGCCGCCTCATCATCTGCGATAGCCAATTCGGTGCCGTCGAGAATCAGCTGTCTGAACCAGCAGTTATCCTGGAACGCTGTCAGCGCCGACATTTCGATGCTGGTACTGATGCTGATCCGCTCGCGGTCAGGTGCGAGGCCGGGAGGTAGTCCACACAATTCGAGCGCACCTTCCGCAAGCGTTAGAAGCCGGTCGTCGAGATGAGCTTTGAGACTCTGAATCGTCAACTGTTCGCTATGCACCTCCAGCAAGGTGCCCTTTTGCCAGTCGATCAGCAGCTCGGCTGCCGCTGCTTTTGTGCTGATAAAGGATTCCGCTGGGGCAGACGTAGGTCGAAATCGGAATGAAGTCAGCACCAGTTCGCTACTGGCCTGCAACCGGATTCGTTCAGGCGTCCAGAGCTGGTCTTCGGCCAGCCACTGCAGCTGATTGATATCCGCCGAAAACTGCTCGGTGCGCAAGTCCAGCGTTCTGCTTGCCCCCGATGCATCGGTGTATTGACCCTGGCCGCGTAATCCACTGAAGCCAAGCTGAAGCTCGATGGCGGTGAGTGCGCGCTTCTCGGCTTCGAACTCGACGACCAGTTCGCCCTGCATACCGATTTGTCCTTCAAGCAAGGTCACATCACGAAGGCCCGGTAGCGGCGGCAACGCAAGGCCCGTAGTGGAAAAGTCGGCAGCTGCGAACTGCAGGTCCTTGAGCTCGAGATAGAATATAGCGCCCCCGGGCGTTCGCTGTGGCCGGACTGAGAGCTGGAAGGGTTGCTTATTGATACGGGCATCGACGTCCCAGTTGTGCAGGGGCGGTGTGTCGCTGACACCTCCTGCCTCGACGTCCTGCCTGTCATCTGCGAGTACGCTGCCGGTGAGACTGAAGATGTTGAACACCGAGCCGGTGTCGCTCAGACGCGCCTCAACATCGTTGAGGACGACCTGCTGGACTGTCGCCTGAAAAATGAGCCGTGGCAATTCGAGTTCAGAGGGCCAGTATTCGTCGCTCTTCGCCGCGGCCAGAAACAGCCGATTCAAGGGCTGCAGCCAGCCTTCAGCGCGAAGACCGGAGGCCTTGGTCGGGTCGATCCCCAGTGCTGTGGCGGCAGAGTCCATGGTGAGCCAGCCATTGTCGATCGTCAGGCTGCGATCGAAGAAATCCAGCGTGAGCTGCTCGACCTGTCCGACCTTCACTGGCGGCTGTGATGCGCCAGGAGACGGACCATGATGTCCCAGTTCAAGATCGTCTATCGTGAGCTGTAGTTTGAGAGGATTGAAGCTGAGCTCGCCATCAAGCCGCTTGAGTGCCAGCGGCGCAAGATAGGCATCGACGAAGGGGCCGCCGAAATGGCGAACGAGCAGAGGAGCACCAACCAGAAATACGAGAAGCGCTGACAGAGTCAGCGCGAGAAAAGCCCGGCTAAGTGTGAGGAGCAAAGAACTGGTCTCTCAACAGCGTATCACCGCCGCAGACCAGATAGCACATCACACCGCTCCTCGATCATTTGGCGGTATTGCTGAACGAGATTCAGCTGTTCCAGAGTCTGGGCACGATTGAGATAGGCGCCGAGTTCCAGAAGCTCTCTGAACAGGCGCCGCTCGGTGCTGCTTCTGGGTTTGATATGGCTTAAACCAGCGAGCTGGGAAGTCGACATTACGTGGTCATCCTATACTTTTCGAAATTACCAGTTGTAAACATACTACGTACTCACAGCCCCGAGGGGATCTGCGCTGCACCCTGTTCCGGTCTTTCCGATTCAACATCCTGTCTTGTTCAAGAAATAAACGGTAAGCAAGTCTTACCTTTTGTTATAGTTTTGTCAAACCTGGTTAACGGAAATTATCGGTGATTCAGGTTACAGACGGCTTACAGCATGCTTTCCCCAAATACCCAGATAAGCTGCGCGACGCCGGCCAGCAGCCCGAGTATGCCGCCTATCATGATCAGCTTGACTTCGTCTTCCTGAAAGCAGGGACGGAGCAAGGCCTGAAACTCCTCGGGCGAGAGCAGCATCATACGTTCCCGCATGATCGCCGCCACCGCAGTGGCTCTCGATTTGTTGAACAGGGGGTCATCAAAAGTCTCGTGAGAGAGTTTGATGGCCTGCTCACCGACCTGTTCGCGAAGTTTGGCAAAGCCAGCAGGGCCAAAGGCAATCTGAGTCAGGGGCTTGGTGATGCCAGCTGTTTCGTCCACAAGCGGCTTGACGTGCTTGCGGATGATGGCGCGCATGTGGCCTGACTGCGGACCATTGAGCATGAAATTGAGAATGTTGCCGACGGTCAGGATCTCCTGTGTAACGATATCGCAGAACACATTCGCCACTTCCGGCTGTCGCTTGAGAAACAGGCCCTGGACTGTGAATGGCCCAACCTTGACCGGTCTGACCGGGCGGAAAATGATGTTGAGTGCAATCCAGTTGGTCGCCCAGCCGACAATGAAGCCACACACCGGCAACACCCAGGAACTTGGATAGAAATACCAGGCGACCATCTGAAACAGGCCGAAGATAAAGCCGAACACGAAGCCACTGTTGATGATGAAGCGAAACTCCGCTTCGCCACACTCCTGGAACAGCCTGTTGAGCAGCTCTCGGTCTTCTTCCAGGCAATCTGCCACCAGCTTCTTGAGATCCAGCAGCGTGTCGATCTGCAGACCGATGTCCGTGACGAGCTTGTCCACCAGGGATGGCGCACTCTTTCGCACGCGATCGTAGACGATCTTTCGTGCCCGCATCGGCAGGTTTTCCCACAGGGTCTGATGTTCCCGCGTCATGACATCGTCGACATACTCTTCGATTCGCGGCATCAGCGAATCGATGACGTGCTTGCTCAGCAGCTCAGGGTCGATTTGCTCGAATATCTCCGGAACGGTGCCCAGTTTGGCGATGGTGGCATCGACGCAGAGGTCAGCCATCTTGCGGGCCTTCGATGGAATGATGCCTTGCCAGCCCAGAAAAGGCGGGATGCCGACGAATTCCAGAGGTTTGAAGGTGAGTTTTACGGCGAGCCAGTTGGTTATCCAGCCAATCAGGGCAGCCACGACCGGGATGGAGGCGTATTGCAGCAGCTCCGCAGTGGAAAGGTCAGCAGGTGTCATGGGGTTTCAGGATGTCCTTTTCCTTTGAACAGCGAGCCCAGCCGTGCCTGAGCGCCTTCGAGCAGCGACAGCATGATGGGAATGGCAAATAGTATGAGTACAGTCGCGAAGGCCAGCCCAAAGGAGATGCTCGAGGCCATGGGAATCAGGAACTGAGCCTGCAACGAAGTTTCGAATAGTAACGGTAACAGGCCTGCAATAGTAGTCAGGGAAGTCAGAAGGACCGCCCGAAGCCGTTGACAGGTCGCTTCGACCAGCGCTGTCGCCACAGCCATGCCCTCCCGCCGCAGGTCCTGGTAGAAGCTGACGAGGATGATGGAATCATTCACCACGATGCCTGAGAGCGCAAAAAATCCGAACAGTGAAAGAATCGTCAGGTCGAGGCCCTGCAGCCAGTGGCCGAATACCGCACCGGTGAGGCCGAAGGGAATCGCAATCATGACCGCCAGCGGCCAGAGGTACGAGGAAAAGACCCAGGCCAGAATAAGGTACATCAGTGAGACGCCGAGAACCGCACCAAGCAGCATGTCATTGCCAGTATCCCGCTGTTCTTCGGCACGCCCCTGGAGTTCAAAGCGCAGGCCATAGTCAGCCGCAATGTCCGGCAGCTGGTCTTCAGCCAGACCCGTCAGTATGGTGTTGGCATTGGTGACCGAGGCATCGACATCCGCCGTGACATGAATGCCGAGCTTGCCGCCGGTGTGGCGCAGCACCTCGAGCCCCCGCCGGGGTTCGATGTTGACGACGTCGTCGAGGGGAACGGCAGCCCCTGAGGGCGTGATGATGGGGAAGGCCGCAAGTGTGCGATGGTAGTCGCGGGCGGCATCGCTGAGCATGATGCGGACTTCCACCTCTTCTTCGTCGTCATAATAGATCTGCAGCACCTGGCCGTCGAAAGCCGCCCGCAGCTGCGCACCTACTTCCGCGACGGACAGGCCCAGTGCTGCTCCGGCCGGTGTCAGACTATAGATCGACTGCTGTCGGCCGTAGGGCAGGTCGTCCTGAATGTTGCTGACGCCCTCGAAATTCCCCAGCACGTTGATGAGTTCACCCGCTGCCAGTTTGAGCGTTTCCGGCTGCGCGCCACTCAGGAAAATGTCGATGTCTTCACCGGGTGGGCCGCCGCGAGGGCTGGTCATCGAAATCTGTTCAATGCCCGCCGTTTCAGGCAAGGCTGCGCGCCAGGCGGCGATGAGTTCGGTATTCCTGACCTCGCGCTGGTCGGAGGAAATCAGTTCGGCCTGCACATTGGCATACTGCTCGCCGGTCTGGAAGCTTCGGCCACCATCGAAGGTCCCTTGTCCGAGGCGCACTACTGAGTGGTACACCAGGTCGGTATCCCCGCCCAGTTCCTGGTTCACCCGCTCAAGCGCGTGGTCCATCTCGATAGCGAAGGCTCTGACCTCATCTTCGTCAGCACTGGCGACGAACTTGACGCTGGCGGTGATGAGGGTGCTTTCAGGGGTGGGAAAGAAAGTGAACTTGATCTGCCCTGAAGCCAGCAATGAAATGCTCAATACGAAGCTGCACAGAATCATCGACAGGGTGAGCGCCCTGTGTCTGAGAGCGGCACTGACGAGAGGCCGGAACATCTTGTCGCGAAAGTGATTGAAGCCGGCGTCCAGCTTGAGGCGAAGCTTTCCCGGCTTGCGGTGTCGGTTCTTCGCGAACGAGCTTTCGAGGTGACCTGGCAGTATCAGGAAGCTTTCGATGAGCGAGGCGATGATCACACAGATGATGACGATCGGAATGGCCTTGAGAATGCTGCCGATGATGCCGCTGATCAGCATGAGCGGCAGAAAGGCCGCAATGGTAGTGAGCGATGATGACATGACCGGGACGAACATCCGTCGCGCGCCGCCCTCTGCTGCCTTCAGCGCGCTTTCGCCCTGAGTGTAGTGGGTGAGGGCGTCTTCACCGACGACGATGGCATCATCGACGATGATCCCGAGCGCCATGATCAGTGCGAACAGACTGACCATGTTGATGCTGCCACCGATGAGATACAGCACGAACAGCGTGCCCATGAAGCTGACCGGAATGCCGATGGCGACCCAGAAGGCCACGCGGCCATTGAGGAAAATAAACAGGATGGCGACGACCAGCACCAGCCCACCGAGACCATTTTTCAGCAGTAGATCGATACGCTCCTGAATGAGCACGTAGGCTTCGCTGAAGGGCAGGACTTCGATGCTGGGGGGCAGGGTGCCTTCGATATCCGCCAGCCAGGTCTGCAAAATGGCGGCGTTTTCGAGCGTGTCAGCGTTTTCGGTCCGCAGTAGCTTCATCAGGACTGCGGGCTTGTCGTTGTAGAGCACCTCCACCGTCTGATCCTTCGGCCGACGCTCGATGTCCGCGACATCGCCAAGACGCAGTTGTTCCCCGCTGGTGGTGGTGAGCAGCGCCAACTGACGGAAGCTCTCGGCATCACGCTTCTGCTCTAACGATCGCAGTTCGCGCGCAGCTTCCTTACGCCCTGTCGTACCTGCGGGAATGTCCTGGCTCTGATTGACGATCAGGCGGCCTATGGCTGGTAAGGGCCTTTGCAGATCGATGATTTCGGCGGTATCAAGCTGAATCGCCAGCTCCTCTTCCGGGAGGCCGGTAAATTCGATCTTGGCGATGCCGCGCTCGAGCAACTGGTCCTCCAGATCGCGAACCACGGCTCTGAGTTCTGTGAGCGAGCCTTCGGAAGTGACGATCAGCGTGGCGACGTCTTCATGACGATTGAACGTGCGTATTTGCGGATCTTCGGCCTCTGCAGGCAGGTTCCTGACGAGGCTCACCCTGTCCTTCACGTTGTCGAGGGCGATACTCATATTGCTGCCCTCTTCGTACTCGATGACGATGGAAGAGAAGCCACGTGCGGAAGTGCTGCGCATCTCCTTGACGTTATCGAGGTCCTGTAGCTCCTGCTCAAGGGGAGAGGTAATCGAACGCGCGACATCTTCGGCCGAGGCGCCGGGCCAGATGACCCTGACGGTGATGAAATCCAGCGCGAAGGTGGGGAAGAACTGGGTGTTGAGCTTGATGAGACCGACCACACCTGCCATCAGCATGATGATCATCAACAGGTTGGCCGCGACCTTGTGCTGGGCGAACAGTCCGATCAGGTCACTGCGGTGCTGGCCAGCGTTCTGAATCATCGTACGGCGGCCGGAGAATCGTTGCTTTCGCGCACCTTGACCAGCTGCCCGGTCGTCGCGGTCGGCAGTTGTGTGGCGACGACCTGCGCACCCTCCATATCGGCGGGCTCTGAGGCGCCAGCTGTATCGAAGCGGAAAATGACCTGTTCAAGCCCCTTTGGGCCGGTGAAGCGGCCCAGCCGCTGGATAGCCCGCGGCTGCATGCGTTTTTCTTCGACGATATAGACGGTATCATCGCCGTAAATTGCCGATTCAGGCACCGTGTAGACATTCTCCAACGGCGGCAGCAGTAGAACTACCGGGACGGCCTTGTTGACGGCGAACGGTGGTTCGTTCACGAAGGCGAAGAAAGCATCGATGCCCCCAGTGCTGGCATTGGTGCGTGCGGCCACCCGCTTGAGCAGCAATTCATGACGCTTGCCGTAGACCGTCGCCAGGGCGGTCGCCAGCGCATCACTGTCATCCAGGCGACCCGAAGCCAGTGCGCCCTGCACGGCTGGCACCCAGCGGTTGGGAATCTGGGCGCGAACCTCGAGGCTATCGAGCCCCACTAACTGGAGTAGCGGTTCTGATATATTGATGCGATCACCAGCCGCGACGGCGACAGAGGCGACCCGTGCATCGAAGGGTGCGAGCAATTCAACCTGTGCATAATCCAGTTCCGCCAGCGCCAGGAGGGCTTTGGCTCGATCCAGGCGAGCCTGGAGCTGGGCCAGCTGGTTCTCTGCGTTTTCTACGGCAAACTGACGGTTGATGAGGGCAAGCTGTTGCTGGGCCAGTGATGTCTGCGTCGCTTCGAGGCGTTCCTGCGAGGTGACATTCGAGCGTGTCAGGGATTCCTGTCGATTTACCGCTTTTTCGCTGAGCGCCAGCAGACGCTGTTCGGTCTTCAGTGCAGCGCGGTCGGCAGCCGCTCTGGCCTTCTGTTCAGCGATGAGGGCCTCGAGTTCAGCGACTTCGCTTTGACGTTGCGTCAGCGGTACCAGCGCTTCGGCTTCGTTGAAGCTGAGCAAGGGTTCGCCTGCCTTGACGCTGTCGCCCTCAAGTACATGCAGCGTCTCCACCGTCGCATTCAGCCGGCTGCGGATCTGCGTCTGCTGGGTTGATTCAATGATGCCGAGAAGCGGGATTTCAGGGGCGATGCTCTGATTTTCGAGTGTTCTCACGTCAACCGTGAAACTTGTTTCAACCACTTCCCGCTGCGGCGGTTGGCTGCGATTGGCGAACATGAGGTAGACGAGTGCCGCTGTGATGAGCACCAGCAGCAGCCCCCAGGGCCACAAACGTCTGCTGCGCTCAGGCATTCGAGCTGCCTCTGAGATCACCTGACTGCCATTGCAGGACCGTGAGTGCGGCGAGCGGTGCGGTCTCAGTGCGAAGTACTCTCGGGCCGAGCACCCAGGCGTGGTAGCCAGCTCTCAGTGCATCGTTCACCTCGTCATCACTGAAGCCGCCTTCCGGGCCAACCAGCAGGCAGGGATTGACGAGGCCGAATGCCGCAGGATCCAGACTGGATGCAGCCACATCGGCTGGGTGAAGAATATAGCCCTGATGACCTTCTTCCAGCCAGGGGTGCAGCTGAACGAAGGGCAGGATCGCCGGGACATCGCTGCGTCCACATTGCTCAGCCGCTGAAATGGCAATCTGTTGCCAGTGTCTGAGACGCTTGGCCTTGCGCTCGTCATCGAGCTTGACGTCGCAACGGCTGGTCAGCAGGGGCACGATACGGTGCACGCCGAGTTCAGTGGCCTTCTGAACGGCAAAATCCATTCGATCGCCTTTGGATACGCCCTGAACCAGCGTGACCCGACAGGGGGAGGGTGGCAGACCGGGTAGTTCGTTTTGCAGCTGCACACTCAAGCTGCGTTTTGAACCCGTACCAATGATCGCCTCGAACTCTGAGCCGAGACCGTCGAAGAGCACGATGCCATCGCCTTCACGAAGGCGAAGCACGGTAGCGAGATAATGCGCGGACTGGCCGCTGAGCTGGAGCTGTCTGTCCGGCTGGGCCATGGTCGCCGCAAGGCCGCCATGCTCAGCTGGATCGATATAGATTCGTGAGGTTCTCATGCGATGCGATTGGTAATCCTGAAGCGACTGCCTGTTGAGCGTGCCCCAGTCTACCGTGCGATCGTCAGGGAAAACATCCCCAGCTTCATCAGGATGGGTCGATCAGGTTCTCCCTAGCTGTTCCCAGCCCAGATCCGAAAAGTAGGGGCCAGTGGTAGCCTCCGAGAATTTGATGTCGTTATGACGCCTGCTGCCTGTGTTTGAGATGGTACGCCCACTGTTCTGAACGTTTGATCAGGGCTTTCAAGCTTTGCTTCATCTTTTCTTCCATGGGATATGACGAAAGGGAGATCTTCGTGGGGTGGCTGCACAGTACCTGCTCATGGCGACAAGGGTATCAGCCCTATATGCCGCCCATTGAAACGATATACTCATCTCCAGGACAACCTTCCGGTTTCAGCTATACTCGCTGCTGAATGAAAAACTGAGAGTGCGTTCACTTCTTTATGATAACTGACCTCAATAGATGGCTTCTCCTTGTTCTGCTCATGATGCTGAGCAGCAGCGTATTAGCCGCCAATGTTGAGGGTGCCGGCGTGGTGGCTGAACGAATGCGTGAAAAGGTGGCCAGTACGCCAGTCCAGTGGGAAGGTAATACTATTACCCTGACTGTCAGCATTGGCGTGTCGTCAACCGTCCCCAAGGCGCATGATGAAATGAACGGACTGATCAAGTCGGCAGACGACGCGCTCTACGCTGCGAAAGATGCTGGCCGCAATCGAGTCATGTTGTCGGCTAACCAGGAAGAGGGAGGGTTCGACATTACGCCGGTGTAGTGTGCAATGCCTGCCTTCAAGAGCCACTGATACTATCCGCGCTCCCGTTCCATGAGTACAAGCATCATCAGGCCGAGGAGGATGCTTTGCTCTTCCTGTTCAGACAGTGTTTCATGGCGCTCAACCATAAAGCGGCCCTCGAAGAATGCCGGCTGCTTGGTCATACGCGCCACGGTCCTGTCATTCTGGATCACGTTGTAACTGGGGTGCAGAAAGTAGCCGGTGAGGAAGCCCAGCACGGGCACATTACCCAGCACACTGTCGATCATCTTGGTCCAGGGGTTCGCCTCACTGATCGTGAAGCTGATCGCATCTGCGGCGTCATAGACTTCATAAGTTGCGCGCCAGAGTGAACGCATGCCCCGGCGTTTCACGCTACCGACCTTGGTGCCATCGGCACTACGAAAGTTGAATCTGGTGGAAATATCAATAATCCGGTCGGCCTTGATCTCGTAGTCGATCTGCTGCTTGTCCGAATTCGCGTAGACGGTCACCGCTTCCTTGAGCTTGAACAGTTTTTGCTGCACATAGGCAAGCTCTTTGCCTCGAGCGTCCGTGACCGAAAGTTGCGGGGCAAAGGCGAGTATCTTGAACGTGAACTGCAGGGGGAAATTCATCGAAACAGCGACTACGAAGTCTTGTCTCGCAGACTGACCCAGCGATGTTTGAAGACCAACAAAGCACTCAGATGTGACTGGATAAGCGCTTTCATGCGTTTTCCGGGGAAGGAGGCCGACCTGATAAAGGTGTTGATAGCGTTCTTGTAGTCTTCCTGAGCCATATATCGTCTACCCAGGTTATATAGCTTGGAAGACAGCGCGAGTTTGACCGACTCAGCATATTCTCGATGGTGCTGATTTTCTGACAAGTGGGTCTCCAATACCTTGATGTCGCCCAATGTCTGCATCAGAACATATTTGTTAACGTCAGCATTGACATCATGTAAGCCAAGAATCGTGTGCACATCATCAAAATAGAAAATTCCGAAATGTCGTGCTACGCGCAAGGAGAAATCGAAGTCCTGACATCTTCTGAATCTGACATCCCATTCACCTACCTTATTTAATGCTCTCTTGCTGACGACAACAGTGGATGGATAAACCGGGAAGCCTCTCAACAGGAGATTCAGTGATTGGCGCTGACTGAATTTGTAGCAGTTATCCACACCGCGGACAGCTTTCGCCTTTTCCAGGAAGCTCTCCTTGAACCAAGGGAAAAAAGTGCTATTTCTTGCAGAGTATTCGGAAGGAGAGGCCGTAGGCCAGGCGCGTCTCAAGTCTGTAAACAGAAAGTCGACAGTGGCCGCATTCAAGACACGCTCTACCTCAGACAGATGGGTGTCAAGCCACCAGTCGTCCGAGTCCAGGTAGGCGATATAGTCGCCCTTTGCAGCATCGCTGCCAGTTTGGCGTGCCTTGGCGCTCCCCTGGTTTTCCTGAACGATCAACTTGACATCGTGGCCATAGGCCGATACGAGTCGGCTGGTGTCATCGGAAGAGCCATCATCAACGACGATGATCTCATCCGCTGGTCGTCGCTGCTGACACACGCTGTCCAGGCAGGACTGAATGGTGTTGGCAGCATTATAGGCGGGAATTACAACAGTTATCTTTGCCATGAGAAATTATTATTCTCCAGTTGTTATAGCAGGTCTTTCTGGCAGGCTAATAAACTCTGTTGACCCATCTGCAAATATAATATAATCGAAACAACAGCTAACATTAGCCAGTGCTGATGTAAAGATATAATCTGTAAAGATATGCAATAATGCCGTGACGGACTACATCCGTAATTAATCATCCCTCTAATTATGCAAATAGTGCAAGCAATATCATCAGGTTCTGGTGGCCAGGCTGATATCGAAGAACACGAAGTCAAAACTGCTCCGATAATAGGCGGCAGATATAAATTCAGCTATATACCAGTATAATTAATGCGAGAACCGCAGAGCCTGATAGCCACGGCTCGATGATGCGGAACTGTCAGGCATTCAATACGCAGCGATTTTCGTGCCAGATCTCACGCCCACCTGCTCCAGCCAGGCAGTCATGACATCAAAATGGCCGCCCAGCGCCCACGCTTACTGAGCTCCTTGTCAGCCCAGTTTTTTATAGGCCTGAAGCTGCTGCCAGAAGCGAATCAGGGAAAAGCCGGGCCGGAGCTGGTTTTCGAGCTTCTCAAGGTACTGAAATTTCGCACTTTTTGAAAATTTTACAATAGAGGGGCCGTGTAGGTTAGGGTCGCCAAGTGCCTTGAAGTTATCGAGGTGTTCAAGGACCTGCTCAGTGGACTTTGCGAACCAGCATCCCTCAAAAACTTCTGAATAAATGACATACCTGCTGCGAGCGAGTGCTTCGAGCACCATGCGTGGCATGCCGTCGTGTTCGGTCACGCGCAGCAGGAGGCCGACTCGGGACCAGATATCCCGAAGGTCATCTATCCATCCGAGGCTGGTCACATTGGGGTAATGGGCCAGGGCATGGGACTCATCGGCGATGACCAGGAACTCGAGGTCTGGATTTGCTTCTATGGCGGCGATCAGAACGGCTTCGCCGTAAAAAGCTCTCCGGTGAGTCGGTAGATAGGTCAGCACACCCTTTGGCAGCGGGGACGGAGCATTATCTGGTAGTGCGCTGAAATCACAAAAAGAGGGTACATATTCAGCCTCTATTCCAATGTCCCGTAACTCGGTGACCAGGTGAGGAGACACGGCGATATTCAGGTCCACCGCCGCGTCGACCTCTCTGGCCACCTGCATGGTGTGCTGAGACTCGAGACAGTTCAGTACGTCTGTACCTACCCACCATCGCACCGCACTACAGCCAAGCAGTTTGGCACGATACAACTGGCGCTGAAGATACCGACCATCACCATTGTCGTAGCGATTGAAGACGAGGATCTGACTGCGCAGCGCATAATTCAGCCATTGATAAGGGTCGTCAGTCATCGACAGGTCAGCAGGGTAGACCTTGACCCCCAGGCTTCGCAGTTCGCGCGCAAGCCCGTTGATCGGCTCCGAGGGATCGTTGTGTCCTGGAGAAACGAACACGCGTTTGAGCGCTACCGGTTTTGCTGTTTCAAGTGGTGCTGATGCGTCCATCCTGTTCATCCTTTTGCTCCTGCCGGTCGCAGACCTTTCAAGACACGTAGCGCTTTCAACACGCCGAAAGACCTCATCAACATATGGCGAACCGGCCAGGACCTGGGCGCCAGGAACAGCGCCTGCAACGACAGGCGCCTCGCGGCCTGCCTGTCCTGCCATTCATCTACCAGCCCCCGGCGGGCAGTCTCGATGAGGAAAAGGTGAGCGACGCCGGCCAGACGCATCTGTTTGCCATGTTTTCTGTAGAACTGCGCCCGCGCCTCGAGGTTAGCCTGAATGTTGAGCGAACGCCGCTCCTGGTTCTGCTGCCCATCCGACTGCTCACGAAAATCGTTGTAACGAACGAGCGGTGTGCTCACACACTCGATCCTGTAATAGCGGCTCACGCGCAGCCAATAGTCGTAATCTTCGATCGCAGGCAGTGTCTCGTCAAAAAAGCCAACGTTGGTGATCACATTGCGTCGCATCAAGGCGCTGGCCGGCGCGCCATGCAGAATGTTCCTGATCAGCAGCTCCTGGTAGAGATCACCATGCGCAGAGGGCGTATCTATCGTGCGGCTACCGTTATCGGTAATCGTTTCCGTGCCAGTGTAGACAAGACCCACCTCCGGAGCGGCGGCCTCGAGTAGACTCACCTGCAGCGCCAGCTTCTGAGGGAACCATTCATCATCATCGTCGAGAAAGGCGACGAAAGGTGCCCGGGCCTCACGCAGTCCACGGTTGCGAGCAGCGGCGACACCCCGGTTTTCGGGCTGACGAATATAACGCAGGCGAGGATCCTGAATCGCGGCGACCACCGAAGCCGGATCGTCTTTTGAGCAGTCATCGATAATGAGCACTTCGAAGTCTTCAAAGGTTTGCTGTAGAACGCCACGAATTGTGCGTTGCAGAAGATGCGCCCGGTTGTACACCGGAATAATGACGCTGACGGTGGGGCGTTGAATAGCCGTTGTCTGAACGCTATCGTCGCTATTGATGGCGCTCGAGAGCTCACGGGCCTCATCCAGTCCAAAGCTGATCTCTTCGACCTGGTCACGTGGCGGAGCAGCCGCGGGTCTTGATGGTGCTGCGCTGCTCCGAAAATCCTCCGCTCGAGCCATCGCACGACTCAGTATTGAAGGCGCGTACTCCTGGCTTTTTGTGCGGGCGTAATGGCTCAGACCATCGAAACGATCTGCCGCCTCGGCAGACAGCAGCAGAAAAGCCCGCCTGATCGATGCACGATACGGTTCGATGCGTCCCGACTCTTCCAGCATTCGTGCAATTTTCTCGATCACCCGAACTCGACCTTTCAGGCCGTCGAAGCTGTGTCGTTTGCCGCTCAGGGAGGTCTGGCCATCGGGCAGCTTGCGGTAATAGGCGGTACCGGCATCAGTTTCGATCAAGCTGACGCCGTCGACCAGCGCGCGCATGACGAGATCACCATCCTGATTGGAGGTGGCTTCTTCATCCCATCCGCCAATATCAGTGTAGGCCTGTCGTGACCAGAGCATTGCACACGGTGGGTAATACCATCCGGTCAGCCAGCCGCTCAAGGCATCCTGATCAGCCTTTCGAGGGGCGCAGGTGGCGGGCAGGCTGAGCCATTTCTCGTCCTGAAGTTCGAGGCGCCGCCATGGGCAAGCGGCAATGGCGCCGGGATTGGCTGCTAAGGCGGTCGCAAGGGCTTCAAGCGCATCCGGCGCCAACACGTCATCAGCGTCGAGAAACATCAGGGCGTTAGCGCTGGTGAGCGCTGCGCCGATGTTGCGAGTACGGGGCGCGTTACTTGACCTTTCGCTGTGCACCCTGATGAGGCCAGGGAAGGCGGCTTCATATTCCCGCGCAATGGCCAGGCTGCCGTCGGTGGAGCCATCGTCGATAACTACGATCTCGGCAGCTGGATATGTCTGCGCCAGTACCGAGCCTATGGTCTGAGCGAGATAGGCCTCAGCATTGAAGCATGGGATGACCACGGCAATGCTCAAATCCGTGTCCTTCATGCGATCTCCTGAACGAACTGTGCTACCAATCTATTTTTTTCCCAAGCAGAGTAAATAACGTCTGATTGTGGGGTTCAAAATACTCTTCAAGATAACTGATAACTTCTGAGGGCACTGGTTCTCTGTTGCCGACATTCTTTTTGGGAAAGTCGATGTCACCGGTCATTCTTTCCAAGCCCAGGAACTCATAGACCTTATTGGTGACGGCTTCCGGATCGCGTAGCAGCTCGTTATTCCCAAGTATCAGCACCTGCTTCCTGTCGAAGATGGTAAACAACCTGGACAGGTGGTCCGCGTAACGTCCCCGGAGTTTATAGGAGGCATGAAGGTAAGTCTCCAGACCTTCCGGACTAGCCATATCCGAGTCATTTATCCGCTCCTCCTCAGCCGTCAAGGCATCGAAGAGCGGCAAGTACTCCCGACCCATTTTGATCTCATGATGATAATGGGATATCGCCCGCTGAACGGGATCGCGCAGGAGGACGATGAGCCGCGCATTCGGAATGGTTCGCTGAATCCGCTCCGCCGCGCCTGGGGCAAAGAGGTATTCAGGACAGCCCTCACCAGTGATCTGGTGTTCCGTCAGGTTCTTTCGCAAGGGGAAATGGGCTCGATACCATCCAAGTCCTTTTCGATGCCCAATGTTGAAGAAATGGATTTCCTTTCTCAATGGTGAGGCAATCATTGGATGGCGTTGCAGGTAATAGAACAGGCTCGATGTGCCCGACTTCATTTCGCCGATGATCAGAAATTCAGGCAGTGCCCTGAACGGGGCAGTCAGACGATGCAGCCAGAACTTTTTAGACCGTTTGAGACGCTTGTCATCAAGACGGGGTTTCAAGGGATGCTTCATACGACTGCGCTGGCTCCGGATAATTCCGTGGCCTGATCAGTGGAAAATCTTTCCAGCTGCTCGAAGGTCTTCTTCACCGCCGCAGGGTCGACCCGTAGATCCTTTTCCAGTGGGTGAACGTCGCCGATGGAGGTCGCCGGAATCAGCCAATAGTGATGCCCCATCGCAGCGGCCAGTGCATAAAAGTTCGGGTTCGGGAAGCTCAAATCCGCCATCTCGACAATATGAGTGCCTTTCTGACAGAAAATCATGTTGGTCAAGCCAGCCCCGTGAGGCGCTGCAAGGACGGCGGTTTCGCGCATGAGCTTGACCTGATCCTCGAATGACAGGTCTTCCATGAACACGCGCTCGAAACCCAGCGGCTCCAGCAGCGGCCATATCTCGTCTTCATTCACCAGGCGCCGGCGAGCGGCTTGAAGACGACTGATGAAGACCTTCCTGTGCGGAGGCGGTGCATCATGAACCCCGAACGCGGCCGGGACCATCTGAAGTAGTTCTGGCCGAAAGCGGTCGGTGCCCAGTATGGTGAGTTCCTCGACGAAGAGCGGTCGCGTCGGGTCGTAGGTCTGAAACTCTTCCGGCTTCAATCCCAGCATGCGAAGTGAACCATCGATGGCATCGGTACGCTCAGGCGGTAAAATCACCTGATCGAGCAGGCCCTTCTCACGCAACAGCAGCAGTCTCGGCAGATGGGCGGTCAGCCAATGTGAATGGTTGTGATATACCCGCTCGATGAACCAGGTGGCCTTCTTGAGGCGGGCTGGCTTCGGCGAACGGAACAGCGTGCTGGCATGCAGGGGGCGGAAGCGCAGTTCGCGCATGTCGAAGGCACGGGAATCCTTGTTGAGTATGGCCGGATAAAAATCGTCTTTCTTGGCGGGGTCCTTGTACCAGGTGATGAGGCAATTGGGCACAGTCGCCAGGAAGGTTTCATGACTGATCCGCTCCGGAACGTCCCAGAAGGAATATCCCCACCAGCCCTGGTCATCGGGAAGCTGATCTCGCGAGCTGACATTGACCGGCAGGGCATTTTGCGCTCGATTCTCAGGATGCACGGTGTCATAGACGCCGGCATCCTCAGCGCCAGACTGTCGCGCAAAATACTCCTGGACCGTCTCGCGTTGGATCCCCTTGTAGGCGAACCACGCTGGAGAAAGGCCTCTGGCGATGCTGGCTCGGGCTATTCCCAGTAGCACATCTGCAATCCCGTTGCGCACCTTGCCAGCGCCGCGCCGTCCGACAGAAGCCAGCTTGCGTCCCTGTTTTCCTGAAGCGTCGGTGACTTCGATGAGGGCGGCCGCCGCTCGCCCCGCCAGTCGCGCGTTCGACGAGCGGGTAGGCTCGTAGCCATGGGCGCGCATGGCGTCACCACATCGACCCTCGATCATGGCCACTTCGGCAGCAGTCAGGTCACTTTTCCATTTGTCGAGCGAATCAGCGGATATGGGCGCTTTGCTCCGCTCAATATGTTCCTGTCGCCACGCCTGCATCTGTGCCGGCTGCACCTGATCAGCTGGCAAGGTGTCATCGTTACGCTGATCCATGATGGATGCCTCGAAATCCTCTTCCAGGAAGTCGAAGATCGAGCGCATTTCTGCCTCCGGATTGCGAACGAGGTCTTCATAAATAACCTTGCGAAACCTGGGATCATCGGCATAAGGCGCGAAGCGCTGTTCGAAATTATCCACCCAGTCATTCGCGAAAAATACCAGCTCCTGCTCCCGATTCCCGGTGAAGAGTCCGTGGCGCAGTGAGCGTGGGGTCAATCTCTTTTTTACATACCAGGTCTTGAGCTGAGAGGCGATGACGGCTCGAGGGTCGCGTTGAGTGAACAGGAAGCGTGCATCCGGAAACCATTCGAGCAGGGTGGGAATGAACGCGGAATGACCGGGCGTCTTTTCGCCGATCCGTGCGACGCCAGCCTTTTCCTGATAGGCCATCAGCACCGATTGAAAAATCGTCCTGAAGGAAAAGTCGCCGCTGCGCTCTATCAACTCACGGCAGCGTTCAGGGGCCACCTCGAGATCCCGGAATCGTAGCCAGGAAGTATAGTCCGCCCAATACGCCTCGAAATCCCGAGGAGCGCCCTCGCTCAAGCCCCATCTGCGGGCGTGGGCCAGAAAGTGAGTCTCCGGGGTCACTGCGATTCGTGAATGCGCCGATAATAGGCTGCGCAAGAGGGTGGTGCCTGAGCGACCGGGCCCAAGAATGAAAATTGGGCTATTGCCCGTCTTTTTTGGATCTGCCACGGTGTTCCTCTGTTCGTCCAATGATTGAGTTCGCGACCAACGCCGGCTTTGCGTGGCGATGAAGCCTGGCGCTGGTCTGCTCCATTATTCGGTCGTGCGCGCCATCATCTCCCTGAAGTGATCGTTCCTGTCGACAAGCTCTTTGTAGGCGCCAATATCTTCCAGTTCACCGGCTGCCATCAGAATGATCTTGTCGGACATCTTGATGGAGGCTGGTCGATGAGAAATGACCAGGATGATGAGATCCTTCTTGAGGGAATTTAGCGTCATCATCAGCTTGTGTTCAGACTCCATGTCCAGGGCGCTGGTGGGTTCATCCAGCACCAGCAGGTCCGTTTCCTTGTATAGGGCTCTGGCGATACCAATCCGCTGCCTCTGTCCGCCGCTCAGCAGTTTTCCATCCTGCCCGAGGTGCGAATAGATGCCCTTCGGCAGTGAGTCCACAAACTCGTCGGCATTCGCCAAGGTAAGCGCGTGCCTGACCCGGTCCATGTCAATCTCGTCTTCCGGTACACCGAAGGCAACGTTGTTCACCACGTTGTCGTCAAGAATGAATATGGTTTGCGCCACGTAGCCTACCTTCTTGCGAAAGGAGGGCAGGTCGTCGCTCATGAGTGCCTTGTCATTGACGAGCAACTTGCCCGAGTGAAGCTTGAGCAGCCCCAGTATGACGTCGGCCAGCGTCGACTTGCCCGACCCCGAGTGGCCCACCAGGGAATAGATTTCACCACGGCGCAAAGTCAGCGATACGTCATGAATGGCGGGCGCGCCATCCTTGTTGTAGAAGAAATTGGCCCCCGATAATTCGACCTGATCGATGTTCATCGGTATCAGCGGTTTGCTGCCTTCCGGTGGCTCTGCCGGCTTTTCGTCCAGACTCTTCCTGACCACTCCGGCAACAGAGCCGTGCCCGCTCAGACTGGACACGGATTTGTAGACCTGTTGCATCGTAGGCAGCAGCTTGTAGCCCGCCAGCGCATAGATACTCAAGATGGGCACGACAGAGCGTATATCATCCTGCGTTGTCAGCAGCACCAGCGCGAGAATGAGAATGGCGCCGAACGAAATGGACTCTATGACAAATCTTGGCAATGAGCCCGATAACGCAATAAAGGCCTGTGACTTCAATCCTCTCACATTGACGGTGTTGTAACGATCGATATACCTGTGCTCTATGGAGTCGAGTTTGACGTCTTTTATGCCAATGAATGACTCTGACAGTATGCTCTGCACCAGGGTGTTTTTCTCCGAGATGATCGCGCCATGGTATGACAGTTTTTTTCGCAGGAATATATAAGTCAGCAGGTATGAGCCGCCAATAATGCCGCCGGCAATCACTGCGAGTAGCGGATTCAGAATCAGCAGGCCGATAAGGATAATGATCGCTATGAATAGCTGACTTGTGAGCACCAGGAAAGGTTGAAAGAGCATGTAAACAAACCTGGGCACCTGCGCAGATACTACGGCGATCCTCTTGTTATAGTTTCCTGTCTTGTGAAAAAGGTAGTCCTTGAAGAGAAAGTTCTTGTAGATCTTCTGCTGCAGGCTGCTGCCGAGTGACACCGAAAACCGGAAGGTCAGCCACATTGTCAGGGCTGCCACGGTATTGGAGAGCAGAATCATGATGAGAGAGCCCAGCGCAGTGGCCATGATGAAATGAAGGTCGCTCTCGAAACCAAATTGCTGGTATAGAGAAGACAGGATGTCGTTGTTGTGAATGATGTCCGGATTGGACAGGATTGCGATGAATGGTCCTATACTGGCAATACCGATAACTTCGAAGAAGGCGGCTATCAAAAAAACAAATTGCAGGGCTATACATTTTCTTTTCATTGGGCCGTCGAGCACAGACAAGACGGTTTTGATGACGTTCAATATATACATGTTCAGACTCTGGTATATCCTGCTTGCAATCGCCCGCTCACGTGAATCTTGGCGGGTCGACATTCAGGGCGCTTCGTGGACACTCCCTCAGCGCACGACTGAGAAAGCGGTAAACCCAAGTGGTCAAGAAAGTCAACCGGCTACGTTAACCCAAAGGGTAGTAACATTCAAACTACAGCATCACAACTTGAGCCAGTGGTCCCGGTAAGCGTGTTGATGGCCGTGCACAACGGTGCCCGGTATCTGCCATCGACGCTGGCCAGTTTGGCCGCACTGAAGACGCCCCCTGGAGGCGTGCAATACGTTCTCGTAGACGATGGCAGTACGGATGAGAGCGCTGACCTGCTCGAGACCTTTGTGCGCGAGCAGAACGGCCTCGACGAGCGATCTGCCGTGTGTATACGGCGCTCTGCCTCGGGAGGGCTTTCTTCGGCACTCAATCTCGGCCTCGAACACTGTAGTGCGGAGCTCATCGCCCGGGCTGATGCCGACGATCTCTACGTCCCTGACCGACTGCTGACTCAGTTCGCGGCCATGCAGGCGCGACCTGAGCTCGCCGCGCTGTCCTGTGGGTTCCGCAAAATCGACCAGAACGACCAGCCGCTCAAACTCAGGACACCTGAGCAGGGTCCCGACTGGCTCGCGTTCCAGATGATGTTCATGAATTCGTTGCTTCATCCAGGCGTCATGTTCAGAAAGAGTGTGATATTGGCGGTGGGTGCATACGATCCGGCTTACTGGACGGCTCAGGATAGCGACCTCTGGGCACGTCTCGTTTCGGCGGGCTACTCGGTGGACAATATCCCGGATTGCCTGGTCGATTATCGCGTCCATGTCAGCTCCGTGACAGGCAGCCGCGGCGCAAAGGGCCGTCAACTCAGCCTCACTGTTCCAGGGCGATTACAGGAAGCCTATCTTGGCAAGCTGCCGCCTGGGCACGACATTCAGTCTACCGTCGACCTGTACCAGGGCTTCTGCCGCATGGAACCTGCGCAACTCGCAGCCGGGCTGGATGGATTGCGACGAATCGAAAGCCATGCGGTGGAACGTGAGACAGCGGCCATATTGGCGCGCTTCCGGGCGCGGATCAGCCGGACCAGCCTGATGCATGCGCGATGGATGAGACGGCGAGCGCCGCTACTGGCCTTGAAACTCTATGTTCAGGCACGACGCTGGCGGGCAGGATCGCGGCGACTTTCTTCATGTGAGGGCGGCACCCGCTCGGTGAGATCGTAGGTTTTCTCGCAACAGCTCAGCCATCGGCCTCGAAATTATCGGTGGACTTCATTTTCAGGAACATGGGTGGGATCTTACCTACTCGCTATTGGCTACGGCTGAAGAGCTTCTTGAAAAGGTGGGCATTGCCACCTTCATCTACGGCCTTCTTAATTACATAGTCCAGCAGTTTGCCAGTCTTGACGTGCAAGTCAGCGCTTGATGGGGGCCAAAGCCAGCCTTTCTCCGGTTGAAGCTTAGCGGAAAGAAGAGCGGCGTCTATACTTCCTGCAACTCACGCATATCAAAGATTGATATAGCGTTCTCACAAGGCTTGCAAGCGAAGGGGGTGGATTGATTCCGTTTGGCAGAACGAGGGTGGCTCTGGTTCTCAGCGTACTCAGTGCACTCTGCATCCTCATCGTCGCCAGCGCTTCTGCGTCTTCAAATGCATTGACTGTTGAAAGATTCGACGCCGCCTCCAGCGAGGCACAGCGGCCACTACACGACTACCTGTATTATCAGCTCGATAAGCAGCAGTCGGACGGGAGCGTCCCGCAAACCCTCGACGACCTGAAGCAGGCGAGTTCGGCACCATGGCAGCTCAACGGAACAAAAGCTCTTAATTTCGGTTTCGAGTCAGGTACGCTCTGGCTGCGAGTTCAGCTGTTTAACAGTAGCGATCGGCCCATCGAGCGCATCGTCAGCATTGACCACCCGATACTCGACCACATTGAATACTACCGCGTTCAGGACGGCGCTATTGTCGAACACGTCGGTACGGGCGACCATAGTCCTTTATCCACCCGCTTGATCAATAGTCGCTTCTTCAGCTTTCCGATGTGGCTGGGGCCGGGCGACGAGACGACACTCTATTTCAGAATTCGTTCGCAAAGCTCCATGCAAACCCCTGTGACGATCTCGGCCCCGAAACACTTCTACGAACATGCGCAGGCCGACATTCTCAAGCACGCCCTTTATTTCGGCGTTATGCTTGCCATGCTGCTTTATAACTTCTTTCTTTTTCTATCTCTGCGCGAAAGTGTTTATCTGTTTTACATACTGTTCGTTCTCGGAACGCTGTTCACGCAAATGTCCATCACGGGTCTGTGGGCGCAATTCTTCTTTCCTGAACTAGCCGCCATTCAGGATCACATCTTCAGATTCTCTGTACCCACAATGGTAATATCTGCCGGTCTCTTCACGGTGACCTTCCTGCGGCTGGATATACATGCACCGAAACTGTACCAATGGTTCATGGGCCTTGCTGCAGCTACTGCCTGCATTTTCCTGATAGCCCTGTTTGGTGAATACAAGACGGTGATCCTGGCATCCGTCGTCGTCCTCTTTGCAACATTCCTGAGCTGCATGCTGACTGGCCCTTACATGTGGCTGAAGGGCAGCACGCTGGCTCGCTACTACACCATTGCCTGGGTTGGCGTCTTGCTGGCCATCCTGTTTTTTACCCTGGCCGTGTTCGATGTCATTCCACGTTCGGCGTGGACCGAGAATAGCCCGCCGTTATTTTCGGCGCTCGAGGCCATATTGCTGTCCTTTGCCCTGGCAGATCGCCTGACCCAGGAGCGAAGGCAACGGTCTGAATCACAGCTGGCCTTACTGGCGGAAACCGAGCAACGACGTGCGGCAGAGGCTGGTCTACTTCGACAGGCGCTCTATCATCACCGTCTGCAGATACCCAATCGTGCCTACCTTGAATCATGGTATCAACAGCAGGAGTCTATAGAGGCTCGTTTTGCCATCTGTCTCATCCATTTCTCCCGTTTTCACGAGGTGAACAAGACGCTCGGACACACTGAAGCAGACCAGGTTCTTCAACTGTTGTGTCAGAGGCTCGAGGCACAGGCGGCTGCGTTGCCGGGCATCGTGTCGCTGAGTACGGAAGAGAAGCAGTTTATCTGTAGTATAGAAGGGGCGTCGTTCGCGCTGGGTCTACGGTTACCTGCTATACCGGTCAACAGCGAAGACCCGACATTAGGCCCAGCATTGACAACGGCCATGGACAAGTTCGTGCTGGAATTATCCGAGCCATGCGCTTCGGGGGAGCTCGTTATTGAAGTAGGCGCGCTTACCGGGATCGCCCTGTTGCCTGACCATGGGCTGGAGATCGAGCCGCTGTTGCAAAAAGCGCAAATCGCCGTCGATGCCTGCTCGCGTCTGAACACCCTCTACTCGCTCTATAGCGAGCAAATCAATCCCTATAGCGAACGCCGGCTCAGCCTGGCTGGCGACCTTCGTAAGGCAATTAAGGAGAACTCACTCTCGCTGGCGTTTCAGCCCAAGATCACGGCACACGCCTTGTCGATTGATTCGGTAGAAGCCCTGCTTCGGTGGCAACACCCTCAGCATGGATTCATAGGACCAGACGAATTCATTCCTGTTGCTGAACAGACGGGAATCATCCATGCGCTGACAGAATGGGTGCTGGACGAAGCCTTGCGCAGTATCGCCACCCTTCGGAAGCAGGGCTTTCATATCACAGTGGCTATCAATATCTCGGCCGTAAATCTACGCGACCGGGACTTTGCCAGCAAGGTCAAACGCTCGCTCAATCGCTAGGACCTGCCGCCAGGCGCGCTCATTCTGGAAGTCACAGAAACAGCCATGATGAGTGATCCTGACCGGGCCTTGGCAGTGCTGCACGCCCTGCACAAGATGGCCGTCGGCTTGTCTATCGATGACTTTGGTACAGGCTATTCTTCGCTCGCGTACATCAAGCGGCTCCCTGTTCAGGAGATCAAGCTGGATCGCTCCTTTGTGATGAATCTGGACCAGGCCACAGGCGGCGATCAGGTGATCGTTGAAACGAGTATTCGGATGGCGCACGCGTTGGCGCTGAAAATCGTGGCCGAAGGTGTTGAAACGAAGAATACTTTCGACATCCTCACCAGCATGGGCTGTGACGTTCTGCAGGGCTATTACATGAGCAGGCCGATCCCGTTTGAAGCACTTCAATGCATGCTCAGGGAGACGGAGGGTGTCTTCAGGCATCCACAGGTTTGAGTTTTCAGCCAACTTCCTCTGGGCAGTGCGCTCGTTCAACCCTCATTAAACAATATCCTGTTTGAAAACGGATCCACCACTTCAAACATCCTGTCACCCCAGGTCGCGGTGGTGATTTCCGGCCTGGAATATCTGTAACCACGCGAGGTAATTTCGTGGTGCAGGGCCTCGAGCTCATCGGTTTTCACGAAGGTCTTCGAACCTGGCGTGCAGTCCCCTGAATGTTCGCTCAGGTGGAAGACCAGATCACCTCTGGATACCTGCATGTAGATAGGGAAGTCGGCCTCGAAGCGGTGCTCCCAATCCAGAGACATGCCCAGGAAATCCAGGTAAAAAGCTTTGGCCTGCGCCTCATCGAAAATTCGTATGATCGGGATTGCTTTAAATCGCATAAATGCTCACTTCGTCAAAGGCGTTTGTTGTCTCAGGGCTGAATCGTCCAGAACTTTCTTGATGAATGACCACTTATTCCGGGTATATGCCTCTCGATCAGACGCCATTTCAGCCGCCAAAGTTCGCTTCAGAAGCTCGTAGTCCTCGACTACTTGCGGATTTGACCGGAGAATATCTAGGAACCTGATGCGCTCTTTCCACAGCGGGCTTCCATACGGTATCAGGTGTAAGTGGTGCGTACGAAAATCCGGCGAGGGCTTACAAAACCAATGCATCTGGTCTGGCTTGTAGGGGTAGTAGCAGTACCCACTCCTTTGCAGAACGTCAATCGCGCCACTTGAAGCCTTGAGGTGTTCGACGCCAAACATGATGTCGATGATCGGCTTTGCGATCATGCCCCGCACAGCAGTGCTGCCGACGTGCTCAACTGAACCACACAGCCAACCTCGTAAGCAAGAAGCTCTTTTCCTGCTCGAAAAGCTCCGGCCACTTGGGGTTGTATGATTGCAGCTCAACTTTCATAGGTGCTCTATGCCAACAACAACCATCAAAGCTTCTGAACGATCAGATAAGTGTGTAGCTCCGGGTGCTGATCGTACTCCAGATGTCTGCAGGCACATCCGAGGCGAATGATTAATTCAAGGAATCCATTTGTGCCCAGGCTCGAGTAATACATCTCTGGTCCCATGAAGTTATCGGTATGATCGCCGGGTTCATCCGTACCACCGAAAGAAAAAATAAGCACACCGCCTGGGTTAAGGCTCGACACCAACTTGCCTATCACCTGCTCTTGCTGCTCCAGCGGTATATGCCAGATGCTATCCCAAGCCGTGATGAAGTCATATTTGTTCGGAATCACCCACTCGCAGATGTTCTGATGATGGAAGTTCACGTCTGGGTGACGTTCTCGAGCCAGGAGCACCATTCTCACGGAAATATCCACGCCTTCAGGTGAAAACCCTTCACTCATGAGCAGATCGATAAACCTTCCGGTGCAGCCGCAGCCGACATCGAGCGCCTGGCCTCTATTTTTCGAAAACCTGATAGCCCGCTTATGGGCCTCGATACCATTTGCTCGATTGAAACTTTCACTCTCCCATAGATGGGTGATCCGGTCATAGGAGAGGCCAGTTGTTTTTGGGTTCATGGTCTAGGACCGATACGTTCAGATTCTGAATTTATTGTAGCGCCTCATAGCATAAATGAGAATGGATCGTGTTATCATTCGCAAAAGTGCTGTTCCATAGCAAGAGGAAGCTAGTAAACATGGGCGCAAATACTGGTATATCGAAAGCCGCAGTGAATCCAAAAGCCGCAGGCAAAGGCAGCGGCGCTGTGTTCGACACGCTGCATCGGCTCGTCCTGAGTCTGCTCGGGAGCTATTGCTTTACCTGGGGCTTCGTCGCGTTCGGTATAGCCGGCTTGGTGACATTGGGTGTGAGCTTTCATGGCGCCGAGCATCTTATGATGATGCTGGCCTTCCTGCTTATCGTTCCCGTCTTCCTGTGGGCCTTCGTTACCCCCGATCTTCGCCGGGTATGGATTGTACTTGCTGGCGGTGCGATTGGTATGACGGCTACGGCCTGGCTACTCCAACTTCTTCTCATCGACTAGGAGCGCATCGTGCAGAACAGTTTTCGTCAGGCAATGGCCTGGCTTCACACCTGGTACGGTCTGGTGCTCGGCTACGTGCTCATTGTGGCGTTTTTCTTTGGAGCATTGTCGGTGTTTGATCGTGAGATCGATCGCTGGGCCATTCCGGATACTCGATTCGAGCCGCAGGTCATGCCCTCGTACGATGGGATGCTCAAGGACGTGTACGAACGCCTGAAACCTCATCCTGATGACTGGGCTTTCACTGAAATGCGCGTTGTGGGTCCAATGCCGGATCCAGATACGCTGACTTTGACGAGCCTCTACGCGTACACCACGCATCGTGACCCCTTGCTACAGATCGGTGGCGAATTTGCCATTCCCAATCGTCTCAAGGACAGCGCGGACGATCACGCACACGTTCACGGCTGGACGACGATTGACCCTCGCAGCGGAGAAATGCTGCCGGACGATCAGCTGAAGATTGGTAGCGAATGGTTCTATCCGATGCATTATGGCCTGCACCTGGGCTGGAACAATCTTGGCTATTGGCTTGTCGGACTATCCGCTTTCACCATGCTGATCGCGCTGGTCACCGGCATCGTGATGCATCGCAAGATCTTCAAGGAGTTCTTCACCTTCCGGCCGTGGAAGCGTACCCAGCGCAGTACACTGGATCTCCACAATCTGACCGGTGTTGTCGGTACGCCGTTCCATCTTTTTTTCGCCTTTACCGGACTGATCATCTTTGCCAGTTTCATCTACTTTCCCGCCGGGAGTTCGCTCCTCAAACCGCTGCATGACCAGGGAGAAGTACTGGAATCCGCTGAGACGGGTCTTCCCCTCGAGCCCGCCGGGGTGCCTGCTCCGATGGCCTCGGTCGATGTCATGGTCAGCGAGGCCAAACGCATGTGGGCAGAACGTGACATGGCTGGCGAAGTGGGTTTGCTGACGATTAATCATCGCAACGACATCAATGGCTATGTCTCGGTGTATCGGGCTGGCAGCGATCGGGTCGCGCTTGTGGGTGAGGGGATTCACTTCAAGGCCAGTACCGGAGATCTGTTACGAGAGGATCCGCCTCGCTCGGTCGTCGACGAGATCAACGAGTTCCTCACGGGGCTCCATTTACAGCATTTCGAACATTGGCTATTGCGCTGGCTCTATGTCTTCGGTGGTCTAATCGGCTGTGTCTGTATTGCCACTGGCTTTATATTCTTCGTTGAAAAACGTAAGCGGAAGCATGCGGAGAAGGGCAGCCAGGGCGCGAGAATTGTCGATGCACTGGCCGTTGCGACTTGCACGGGCATGGTAATCGCTGCGGTCGGTATGCTGGTGGTGAACAGGCTATTACCGGCAGGTATGGAAGGCAGAGGTGACTGGGAAGCCGCATCGTTCTGGGGGTTCTGGCTGCTGGCCTTTGCGCACGCGGTCTTCCGTAGTGCCCCGGTAGCGCGCAATTTACTCAACCCCGCATGGCGTGAACAGTGCTATGCCATCGCAGCCCTTGGTGTGGCCGCCGTCGTATTGAACTGGTTGACCACCGGGGATCACCTGATCAAGACCATTTTTCTGGAGACTTACTGGCCAGTGGCCGGGGTGGATCTGAGCCTGCTCGCGACCTCGGCACTGTCTCTGTTTGCGGCTCGCAAGCTGGCTGCGCGCGAGTATGCCCAGCAACCTTCGAACGTGTCGTTCGAGGCAGGAGACGTGGCTCATGTCTGAATCATTATATCTGTTAGCCGCCTTCATCAGCGCCTTTACCGGCATGGCCTGGCTTGCGCTCGCGATGCCGGTCCACTGGCATCAGGTGCATGAGCAAGGCAAAACCCGACCGGCGACTTCTGCGATGCGTGGCACTGGCAGTGTAATGCTCATATTGGCAGGGGTATTTTGCCTGCTGGCGGATCATGCATCCATGGCTGTACTGGTCTGGTTCATGCTACTGACCCTGTCAGCCGTCTTGGTGGCCTGGCTATTAGCCAGACGGCCAGCGCTCTTTCGATTGTTCTGTTTCGGCAGGTTTTCAGTTGCTTCAGACACCTGATTGTGTCTCGGCCGCCAGAATAAACCTGGCGGTCGTCCTTGAGGATCGATACAGCGCAGGTGAACTTTCCGACAGCGAAGCGAATGGCCATGTAGCATCGGCCATTCGCCTGGCCTGGCAGACCGACTACCAGCTGTAGGCGATCTGAGCTTTCATCTCCCGGCCAGGATTGTAGTAATCCGCGGTGCCAGAACCCACCATATGCTGCTCATCGAGCAGGTTACTGATGTTGAGCTTCAGATCCGTATTCCTGAACACCTGGTAGGTGAAGGCCGCATCGAACAGCGTGGCTGAATCACTCTCCTTGGTGTTCGCAGCGTCGAAATAATATTCCCCAGTATAGCGGGCCCCGAGGCCGAAGCTCATATCCAGGTCGGCGAGTGTGTAGTAACTCCAGAGCGAGGCCGTGTGTTGCGGCGTTATGGCGAACTCCTTGCCTTCAATCACCGTGCCATCACGGAGTGGAGCGCTGCGTACGACTTCCGAATCCAGATAAGCGTAGCCACCGACCAGACTCAGGTTGTTGCTCAAGTCTGCCCTGGCTTCCAGATCAAGACCACGTACCCGGGATTCGCCCACAGTCTCCTGCTCGATCGTACCGTTAGCCTGTACCACAGCAATCGTCACGTCTTTCTTGGTGAGCTCGTACACGGCTGCCGAGAACAGCGCGTTCATGCCAGCAGGCGCATATTTCGCACCGACCTCGAATTGCTCGCCGCGCTCAGGATCAGTACCGATCGAAGGTGGTGCGATGGATTCCACAACGCTGACATAGCTGGAGATCTGCTCGTTGATCTTGTAAGTCAGTGCGCCTCGCAGTGAGGTTTCGGAGAAATCGTCGGAAGCCTTGACGCCACTGATGTTTCTGCTGGATAGATCAAGTGCATCATGACGTACGCCCGCAGTCACAATATATCGGTCGTTGAATGACAGGTTCTGTGTCAGGAAGATCGATTTAGTCGTGTAATCCTGTTCGTTGTCACTGTAGACAGCCAGTGCCGAAGGCGCGCCGCTGTAAACAGGATTCGCAATATCGATCGGCGTGGCGTCACCATAAAAGGAGCTGTCTTCGGTGGAAGCATCGCGATATTCGACGCCCACCAGCGTGCTGCTGTCGAATCGATCAAATTGCGCATCGTACTGCACGATCGCGTTGCCGATTAATTCCTGAGCTTCGCTGTCGGTGCCAAAATAGTCACGGTCGACCACGGTGCCAGTCCGCGCAGCAGAATCCGTCAGATAGATATAGCCGAAATCGTCGGTCAGTTCGCTGTAGCGAAGGTTGGTGCTCAGCAGGAATCCATTATCGAAGTCGTGGGTCAGCAACCCGGTTACGCTGGTGCGTTCGACATCGTAATAGTTGAAGTCCGGTTCACCGAAGAACTTGCTGCGGTCGTACTCGCGGTCCATCGGATAGCCACCGCTGTTAGGCGTATTGTCGTTCTTCAGGTGATCAAGAATAAGGGTGGCTGAAGTAAATACAGTCGGCTTCCAGGTCAGGCCGCCCATGACCAGCGCGCTGTCGTTCTTTGATTCATCGTACTCGCGATCGCTGTCCTGGATCTTGCCAGTGAAGCGGTAAGCTACAGTCTCATTGGCATTCAAGGCGTCGCCAACATCGAGTCCAACTTCCTTGTGATCGAACGAGCCATAGCCGAGGTACCCTTCGCCAAAAGATTCGAACTTTGGCTGCTTGCTCACGAAGTTGACCGAACCGCCCGGGTCTGCCGGACCGAACAGCGTGGAGTTGGCGCCGCGTAGCACTTCAACGCGCTCATAGGCGAAGGCGTCCTCACGAACACCGCGCATCGAGCCCAGGGTGAGGCCGTCGCGGTAGGTCGTAGCCTGGAAGCCCCGAACCTTGAAATAATCGTTGCGGTCATCAGTGCCGTAGAAATCGGTGATGATGCCAGGCGTGTATTGCAGGACCTCCTCGGTCGTACTGGCGTTGCGCTGCCGGATTTCCTTTTCGGTAATGACCGAAACAGAGGCTGGTGTGTCGAGCACACTTGTAGCGACCTTGCCACCGACCCAGAGTTCCTGCGCAACGGTCGACATCGAGTCATCGTCCGACAGCGCCTGCGTATTGACGATGATTGGCGCCAGGCGGAACACTTCCCCGCTACTGGCGTCGCCAGTCTCGTCTGCATTCGCCGTCATGGGAATGGCTGTCAGCGTGGTGCAGCATAGCAAGATGGATGTGGAACTCTGCCGCCGTGGCTTTGGCCCATTATTTTGGGCCTTACTATTCATCATAGGTACTTCCTGGACAGTGGGGGAGGTCAGACGCTCGCTCATGGAGGCCTGTTCAAAAGCAACACATTGTCTGAATATACGGTAATGAAGTCAATAATGAGAACGATAATCATTTGTGCATAGCGATAGTTCTGCTCAAGACACTAGGAACTTCAATGACAGCAAGGGATTACGTACAAATCCAAGTCACAATATGATGCATAAGTACTAGGTAATTTGGATGATCCGCTTTACCATCTGCGGAAACTCGCCTGCCCCAAGAAATTCGAAGTCTGGTATCGCAAGGAAGTTCCATACCATCGTTTTTAAAGGGAAGATCAGCTCATGTTCAACGCTTCGAATACCATCATTCCATTCGCTCGACACTGCTTGTTAACAGCCCCCTTGTTACTGGCTCCGTTCGCCCACGCCAGCTATATCATGCCGGAGCAGATCAGGATCGACATCAACTGGGTCCCGGAGCAGATCGATCTGAACTACACGCTCGACTACGGCGCCAGCGATGAGTACACAACTGTGGAGGTTCTCTTTTTCGGTGCGTTCTTCGCCACCTATGCCAGCGAACGCAGCGAGCCATGGTTTAATGTGGGCTATGTTCATCACGAGCCAGGACAGACGGCTTTTGATATGTCCGACATGCTCCGCATGTTTCTGTTTGATGAAGGGTTCGACGGGCAGACCTACAATTTCATGAATCGCGTCTCCATGGAAGACACCTACGTCTTTGCCTACGAGTCCGAAGCCTATTACATCCCTGCCAACTGTGTTCCCTATGAAGATGAGGACTGCCCGCCGATTCTCGCGGCCTACGCCTATGGCGAAACCCTGATCACGTTTTACGACAGCGGTGATGGCACTGATAACCCAGGCCCTGGGAATCCAGCTGAAGTAAGCCTGCCTGGCAGTTTGCCGTTAGCGATGATTGCTGCGCTGGGTATTTTTGGCGGGCGCGTCGGGCGAAAGTTTAAGCGCTAGCCGATTTCAGTCCGGTTGCGCGCGTTCCGCTTGGCTTTATACAGCCCTTTGTCGGCCTGCTGCAGAAGACTGATAATTGTCGCATCCGGACCGAGCGCAGCACTCAGCCCTATGCTGATGGTCACATGGAAGCTGTGAGGCGGCGATTCGATGGCTGTTTTCTCAACGAGGGCGCGTAGACGTTCGGCAAGTTGAAGGCCTTCCTCAAGTGTTGTTTCAGGCACGAGCACAGCAAATTCTTCACCGCCCAGCCGGCCAAATATATCCAGGTCACGAAGGCCCTGCCTGATGATTGATGCCACCATCAGCAGAGCCTGATCGCCTACGGCATGTCCATAGGTGTCGTTGATTTTCTTGAAGTGGTCGATATCGATCATCATGATTACAAGAGGGCGGTTGAACCGCAAGGTACGATGCAATTCCTGCGTAGCCAGTTCGAGAAAGTGGTGCCGACTGAAGGCCTGTGTGAGTGAATCCGTCGTCGCGAGGTAGGTCAGTTTTTCGTTGGCTTCATTGAGCTCGCGGGTTCTCTGGGCAACCCTGGCTTCAAGGTGGCTATAGAGTGAGGCATTCTCGAGAGAGATGGCAGTCTGTGCGGCCAGGAACTGAATGGTCTGCATGTGTTCCGGCGTGAACGCATTACTGGCCAGCGAATTCTCCAGATAAATCATCCCGAGAATCGTGCTGCGCCTGAGGATGGGGGCGCACAGCACCGATGCTGGCTGCTTGTGTTGCAGGTAGGGATCGCTGGAAAATTGGCTGCTTGGCATCGTCTCGCCCAGGATCACAGGCTCACGTGTTCGCGCGACATACTGCAGTATCGTTGTCGGTAGGCTTTGATCGCTGGAGAAATCAATCGGACGGCTCAGCTGTACCTCCACCATTTCGCCCATCACAGCTTCGGCTTCAATGGTCCATTCACACACGCCCGTAGTGTCATTCTCGTTGGCGAGTAACAAGTACCCCCGTCGGGCGCCGGCGTTTTCTATCACCACCGTCATGAGCTTCTGCAACAGTCTCTCAAACTGGATCTCACTGGAGATGGCCTGCGAGGCTTTGATGACCGACATCGAGTCAAGTGCACTCGCTGGCTGGGCATGGGAAATATCCATGAACCCCGGCAGATTCTCCTGATGCGAAACCTCCAGCTGGCGCGCGAAAGACTGGTACTGCGTTCTCAGCTGCCATAATTTCGCCTCGGCGCCCCAGAATCGGTAGAGGTGATAGGCTTTGGTCAGATACAGTTGAACAAAATCCGGTTGCTCCTGCTGCTCGAAAAACGCCGCCAGCAGTTCGTTCCCCAGGGCCTCGTCCTGCAGAAAGCCGCGTTTGCGAGCTGTATCAATCGCCGATTGATAGACTTCAATGGTGGCCAAGGAATGATCCCCGGATATCCGCGCGAGCTCTGCAGTCAACAATGCCAGCCGGTGCTCGTAATTCACTGGCGAGTGCTTGGCCCAGACCGCCATTTTATCGATACAGTTTTGTAGCTTTTCCGTCTCGCGTGATTGAGCAAGGCCTGCCAGTGCGGCGTAAAAATAGAATAGTGGTACGTAGGCAGACGAGACCACACCATCAAGGTACAGCTCGCCCTCAGTCGCAGCCTGGGCAGCGCCGGGATGGTCCCCCATCAGGTATGACAGGACCAGGCGATTGAAGTACACAATGAACAGTGCCGTCCGATCGCCAGCCTCCAGGAATATCTGCACCGATGCGTGTTCGTCGAAATAGCTGCCGGTCAGGCTCGTTGAATGATCACTATCGTTCTGCAGGTTGGCGATGGCCTGCAGGAAAATCGAGAAGTGGAGGTAGGCGGTCTGTTGTTTCAGCTGATCTATTACCGACCAGTGTTCCTTACTCACCTTTTCTATCTCAGGCAGGGTTTCACCCGCAAAAAAGGCATGTACGCCTGTCATCATGGCGGCCCAGCCCGCGAACTCGAAGTCACCGGTGGCGAGTCCACTCTGATAGCTGTCTCTGAGCACCGGCAGCGTATCGGCGATAGGCTCTTTCCAATGCTGTAGAAATGCCGCAAAGACGTAACTGCTTTTGGCTCTGAAATTTTCGGCCGACAGCTGGTCGACCAGTTTCAGGGCGAGCTTGCCGAACCGATATCCGGTTTCATAATCGCCTAGAAATCCACAACTAATGATGCCATAGGTGGCGTACGCATAAGTGGAGCCCTGTGTATTTCCATGGCGACAGGATAGTTGCACCATGATAAAGACCAGTATTGGAAATAGCTGAGGTGATGACTGGTAGCTGGCCGACAGTATCCGGTTCATGATTCGTATAGCAGCCAGATACTGAGGATCGGTCATCAGGGGCAGGTCGGCAAGCGCTTGCGGTGAGGTGGACGCCAGCAGAGCCGTCGTTTCACCCAGAGCATGCTCTATATCGCTCTGTTCGGGGTGGTCCGGCAATGCAATACCGAGTCGACGTAGGGTATCGACGGCTTCCGTGACGGCCCCGGCCGACTGGTGTTGTGCAATCAGTGCCAGGATACGGATTTCAAAGAGAGGGACCTGGTCCAGCTGGTCGGTGGTCTGCTTCAGAGCGTTATCGATGGTGGCGTGCATATCAGTGTAATCACCGTTGATATACGCCATTTCAGCGAAGCCGGTATGGAGTTGCAAGGTCAGGCTATAGTGTGCCTTCCAGCTATTTTCGGGGAGTAGCGACAGACCTCTCCTGTAATAGCGCATGGCGGGTCCGAAGGCAGCCGAAGATTTTGCGCGCTGACCGGCCTTAAATTGGATGTCCACGTAGCGCAGCCGGTCCTCCGAAGTGGTAAACAGCGTCCTCGCCAGATAGAAATGTTTGGCAACTTCGAACAAGGTGTTGCCCCTGTTCTGATAGCCCTCGTCCTGCCCAAGAGCGTTGCCAATCTGATAGTGAATGCCTGCCTTTGACGCCGATGGCAGGAGAGAGTACGCAGCCTGCTGAACCCGGTCGTGAGCAAAGCGGTAGCGTGGTAGCGCAGTGTCTGCACCAAGGGCTGCCTTCCCATTCTCGAGCTGCTGCCAATTAAGATGCGGGGTCCATTTGTAGGCGTCGTTCAAGGGAAGGAGCAGACCTGAGCGCAGCATGCTGAGCAGGGTCGCTGCGGCGTGTGGAACCCTCATCCGACTAATGGCAGCCAGCGACTCAAGGTCGAACTCGTTGCCGATACAGGCAGCCACACACAGGAGATGCTGAGCTTCTTCCGGAAATTCTCGAAGCTTGTCCACCATCAGCTCGATCACGTTGTCGGTGATGCCGGCCTGCGCAATCTGGTCGGTGTCCCAGGTCCACTGCATGGCGGCCTGCGAGAAACTCAGGAGTGACTGTTGGTACAGGCTGTGCAGAAACTGATTAATGAAATAAGGGTTGCCGAGGGTTTTCTCGACCACAAGCTGCGCCAGCGCGCCGACTGTTTCTCGTTTGCAGTGAAGTGCTTCAGCGAGCAGCGCCTCCACGTCACACTGTTCAAGCGGGTTCAGCGAGATACGAGTGACGTGCAAATCAGTACTTTCCAGCGCTCTGAACAACGCTGAAACAGGCGCCGAAGCGGTGACCTCGTCATCGCGGTAGGCCACCAGTATCTGCAGGTGATGAGTCGTCGGATCTCGCATGAGCTGCTCGATCAGCTTCAGGGACGAAAGATCGGCCCACTGAACGTCGTCAAGGAAGATCACGAGTGGGTGGTCGGTATTGCAGAAGACCTTGACGAAAGCCTGGAAGGTGACCGTGAATCGGTTGCGGTTTTCGGCCGCGGATAAAGCCGGGACAACTGTCGGTGTGCCTATAATCCAAGCCAGCTCTGGAATGACATCTGCCACAACTCCCGCGTTAGGCCCCACGGCCTCAAGCAAACGAGTTCTCCATTCGGCGATCTGCTCGTCGCTCTTGGCAAGCAGCATCTGAATCAGCGCTCTGAAAGCCTGGACGAGTGACGCGTATGGGGCGCCCTTGTCCAGCTGATCGAACTTGCCTTCAACGAAAAAGCCCCGCTGTGCCACGATAGGTTTCAGCAGCTCCCGGACCAGTGAAGATTTACCAATGCCAGCCGGCCCCGTGACGCTTACCAGGCTTTTCTGGCCCTCAAGCATGGTGTCGAAAGCGCTTAACAGCGTTCCGAGTGCTGCTTCGCGTCCGTAAAGCTGTTGCGGCAGATGCAGAGTGTCAGCGATGTCGTGAGTCGCGATGTCAAAAGCAACTATCTCGCCCCTGGTTCGAAGCTGATCATGGCAGGCCTGAAGATCGTGACGCAGGCCTGAGAGGCTCGCATAACGGTTTTCGGCTGTCTTGGCGATAAGCTTCAGTACGATATCGGACAGCACAGCAGGTATGGCGGGATTGATTATGTGGGGCGGTGAAGCGGTCCTGGCGATGTGCCAGTGAACCCATTCCAGCGGATCATTGGATGCCAATGGCAGTTGTCCGGTCAACAACTCATAGAAGGTCATGCCGAGCGCATAGTAGTCCGAGCGATAATCAATCGCGCGGTTCATGCGGCCGGTCTGCTCCGGGGCAAGATAGGCAAGCGTGCCTACCAGCTGAGCCGGACTGTCGACCCGGCTGCGTTCCTGTGTCAACTCAGTAGAGAGCCCGAAATCGATCAACTTCACTTGCTTTGTCGCTGAATTCCAGACGATGTTCGAAGGATTGATGTCCTTGTGAATAACCCCTTTCTGGTGAACGGCCATCAAGGCATCAACGATCGAAAGCGCAAGCGGCAGAAATTCTGCCAGGGGCACTGCGATGCCGGACCAGTGTCTGTCCAGCGATAGACCTCCGATGTCCTCAAGCACCATGACCATGGTGTTCTCGTGGCGGAAAAGCTCCTGAGCCCCGATCACGCCGGTGCCCTGTAGGGCCTGGGTCTGTGCGAATTCGTGCCTGAAACGGGCCAGCTGTTCTGGCGTCGGAAAGTCTACATTCAGCTGTTTCAGAATAACCGTGGGACTATCTTCAGGTGCGTCTTTGTAATAACCGCGATAAACGACGGAGTGAGGGCTGCGGTACAGTTCATCGGTACCTACGATAGCGGCGGACTGAAAAGAGACAACTTCGTGCATAGGCTAGCTTTCTAATTATTATATGTGTCTACAGTTTACACGCTCGCCAGCATTTACACCTGTGCAATCGCTTTTCTCGGGGATATTGATGAGAGTAAGACTCGCGCCGTACATCGCAGAGATCGATCCTCAAAGCGCCAGGGCAGTGAGCTGCTGCTGGTCAACTATCCTGACACCGGGGAGCGCTCTGAACCAAAAGGCTTCACCATCAGGATGAGCTTCGGGAGGAGCGTGAGCGAAGCCACCATGGCGACGATCATTGCAAAGCCAGTGAACAGGCCGAAGTAGATCGTCGGGATGAAGTTGGAGAGCACCAGTATCGAAAAGCCCATGACGATCGTCAGCGAGGTATAGAACATGGCCCGGCCTATGCTCTGGTGACTGCGATGCATGGCCGCCAGGTAGTTCTGGTCGCGATCGAACTCCACCCCGAACCTGTGGATGTAGTGGATGGTGTCATCTACAGCAATACCGACGACGATAGCGGCCACAGTGATGGTCATCATGTCCAGCGGTATGTTCAACCAGCCCATCAGCCCCAGCATGCTCGCCGGGGCAAGGAGGTTCGGCGCGATGCCGATGAGTGCCAGCTTGAAGGACCGGAAAATGATCAGGAACATGGCGGCAATGGCGAGAAAGACGATGCCCAAGGTCTTGATCTGCGAATCGAACAGGCTCTGGAGCATATTGTTGTACATGACCGTCATCCCGGTGAGGGTAAATTCATCCCTTTCATAGCCCAACTCGGTGGTCATGTGATGCTCTATCTGCTTGAGCAGTTCGTCCCGCCTGAGCGTCGGTGAAGAGTCACGCAGGCGAACGGTCAATCTCGCCTGGTCATGTGTTTCCGAAATATAGGGATCAAGCAGAGTGGAAGCCAGGTCCTCAGGGAGTACTTTCGGCACGAAGGCAAGTTGTACGGCATCGAGTGACCGGTCCTCATTGATGGTTTTCAGCAGACGCAGTGTTGTCACGATCGAGAGTGTCTTACCTGTCTCCTGAAGGCCATCAAGGTAGTTGTGCACCGCCTCGAGCCGGCTCATCTTGTCTGGCGTGAACCAGGTGTCGCGCCATTCATCACCCGCCTCGCACTCATCGAGGAAGGGGTCGCACTCAAGCGCTGCGGCATCGCCGTCACTACCCTCCGGTGCCGGTTCGTCATTGATCACGAGATCAAGCGGCGCAGTGCCGCCAAGGGCTCTATCTATGGTGATCATGCCCTGGTGGATTTCGGTATCGGACTTGAAGTAATCGATAAAGCTGTTTTCCACCGACAGCCGGGTGATGCCCACCACAAACAGCACGTCGAGCAGCACGCTGCCCCAGAGCACGAAACCGCCATAGCGTTCGGTCAGGCTGGCAAAGATGCGCGTGAAAGCGCGGTCTGAATCGGCAGGCAGGTTACTCAGAGGTGGCGGCATCAGCACCAGCAGGGCCGGGAACACCACGAAAGCGACGAAGAATGCGACAGCCATGCCCATGGTCATCATCCAGCCGAAATCGATCACCGGGCGTATGCCGCTGAAGGTCAGGGAGCCGAAGGCGACAATTGTGGTGACTGTCATGTAAAAACAGGGCCTGACCATGGCGCTGGCAGTGGCCATCATGACCTGACGCTCGTCGAACGCCGGGTTGGCGTGCTGATACTCCCGATAGCGTACGATCAAGTGAATGGTCAGCGACAAGGTCATGATGAGTAGCAGCGAGATATAGTTCGAGGAGATGACGGTGACTGGCCAGTTCACCCAGCTCAGGCAGCCCGTCACGAGCCAGACGGTGAACAGGCAGCACATCAGCGGCACCGCGACCCACTGCCACTGCCGGAAGATCAGCGCCAGTGTCAGTATCATGAACAGTAGAACGCCAAGGCCGAAGGTGGAGAGATCGCTTTCAATGAAATCGATCATATCGGCTACGATCATCGGGATGCCGCCCAGATGCAGTTCGGCAGAATCGCGATACTGCTGCAGAATCGAACGTACCTCGGCGATCGTGCGATCCTGCCGTTCGGTCAGCTGTGCCTTGAGGTCGATAAATTCGTTCTCGAGCCGATCCAGCTCACGTTCTTTTTCAGCCGAAAGCCCCCCGGCATTGGCCTGATCCCGTAAGTCGTTTCTGGCATAGAGCAGCTCATAGTAGCGCTCGGGCGTCGGAAGATTGAGCTGAATGGCCGTGGACCGGCCGTCCTCGCTGATCAACAGATCAGGGTACAGGGGGTTGTTGAGCAGTGCTGCCCGGGCTGTATCCAGCGGTACCTCGTGCTCGTCCAGCGTACGCAGCTCCGAATCCACGTTGTCCAGAGTGAGTTCTGGACTGTAGAGCAGGGGCACACTGAGGATACTGTTTGTCGAGCCTACGGCCTCCAGCGCGGCCAGTTCGTCGCGCAGTGACCTCAGCCTGGCAATTGCCTCGCTGGTGAAGAGATCGCCGGCAGGGGAGTAAGTGACGACAAGAAAATCTTCAGAGTTGTCGAAGCGGCGGCTGGTTTCGCGAAACTGCTCCAGCGCCTGGTCATCTTCCAGCGTGAGCGACTCGGCGGATGCATCAAGCCGGAACTGGTCGAGCCTGAGGCTGGCAACAAGGAGTAGCAGCGCGAATAGCACAAGAACCCGTGCGGGATGGGCCAGTACAATGCGTTCATAAACCGAAGCGAGGGTAGCCATTTATTGTTTTGCTCAACCGATGCAGAAAGGCGACAGTCTGCCATAGATTGGCTTGCGCATATAACAGGTCAGGTGCATCGAGCAACCACCGGAGGGACTGATGAACACAAGATTCGCGCGACCTGGCCGCCCGCTGCCTGAAGACGTCAAGGCAAAACTCGCGCCGTACATTGCAGAGATCGACCTGCAAAGCGCCAGAACGCACATCGGCATACCCTGGTATGTTTATGGCAATCCCTGCGCCTTCACCTTCGGTCATCACATCTACTTCGCGCCTGGGCGATATGACCCTTATTCCGCAAGCGGCATTGCACTGATCGCTCACGAGCTGAAGCACGTGCAACAGTTCAGAGAGGACGGCCGGGCGGGCATGTCTGCGAACTACCTTTACCAGTATGCGAAAGGCAGAATTCGGCGGAAGGGGCATTACGCGGCGTATCTCGATATTGCCTACGAACGAGCTGCCAGATCCTTACAGGCCCGCGTGGCGTCTGATCTCATCAGCTAGAGCCTTTGTTTCTATCACTTTGCCAATGAGCCGAATATAACCCATAATCGGCTCATATTCTGATTCGAATAAGCGGGGTATTCGGCTCATGTTTATCTGGGAGCTCAAAGACTGGCCCGCTTTCGAGTGGGACGAGGCAGTGCTTCGTCCGAAGCTTGCCGATCTGCGCCTGTTGCAGGGCCGGCTATTGGGCCAGACAGACGCCGCATCAGCTCAGGCGGATCTCGAAGTGGAGATGGAGGCGCTGATTCAGAATGCCATCCGCACCAGTGAAATTGAAGGTGAGCACCTGGACGTAGGGTCCGTCCGCTCTTCCGTTGCTCGTCAGCTGGGGCTGGAACGAGCCGGCATGTCGAGCCGAACTACGCCGGAGTCGGAGGCCCTGGTAGCGCTTTTGCTTCAGGCGACTCATCAGCCCGACGCGCTCATCTCCATCGAGCAGCTCTGTCAGTGGCAATCAATGCTATTCCCGGAAGGCAGCGGTCGCTTATCCAAGGTGGGGGTGGGCGAGCTGCGTGGTGCTCAAACAATGCAGGTGGTGTCAGGGCGGCTGGATCGACCAACAATCCATTTTGAGGCGCCGCCAACGCTTAAGCTGGAAGCAGAGCTGGAGGCCTTCGTCGACTGGTTCAACAGTCCGCCAGCCGGCATGGACCCGCTCTTGCGGGCGGGTGTGGCGCATCTCTGGCTCATCACCATACATCCCTTTGATGATGGCAACGGTCGTCTGATACGTGCCGTCACCGATCGGGCACTGGCACAGGCGGAGCGACAGTCGGTCCGGTTCTATTCGCTCAGTGCCGCCATCATGGACCGCCGCAGCGGCTACTACGACCTTCTTGAGCAGACACAGCGCGGGGGGCTCGAGATCACGCCCTGGCTGAAGTGGTTTCTGGACACACTTGAACACGCACTGCAGCAGGCACTCCACCGGCTGGAGCGGGTGCTAAACAAAGCGCGGTTCTGGCAAGTGCACGGCGGCAAGGTACTGAACGAACGACAGGTCAAGGTGCTGAACCGCTTACTGGATACAGCCGGGGAAGAATTTGAGCATGGTATCAATACGCGAAAGTATCAGGCTCTAACGAAGGTCAGTAAGGCCACAGCGACTCGAGACCTGGTTGAGCTGCAGTCGCTGGGGTGCTTGCACCGTTTGCCGGGTGGTGGGCGGAGTACGCGTTACGCGCTTGGAACCGGAATCTCAGACGCAGAGTACCCCTAACGGAACATCCTCCCGTTATAGAGCGTTTCGCTGCTGGAGATCAGCGAAAGATGCTTTATGTCGGGATGAAGTGCGTTGATCAGGGCGATCCGGTCGTGCAGCGATGGTGATGCTGCGCTGGGGAGGATCAGCACAAGCGCATGACCCGCAGTGATCCAGGCGTCACCGATTGCCTGAGTTGTCTGAGGGTAGGGGAAGGCGCGCCAACTTTCAGGCAGCTTATCGTGGGCAAGCTCATCGACGTTTACAACGCTGGTGTCGAGGGTGTACGTCCCAAGCTTGAAGGATGGCGGAATCATCCTCGGTGAAGAGATGTAGTTGGCGATCTCAAGCAGCGCGACACTGGCTGCGAGGGCCATATACATCACCGGATGCCCCGCAGAGTTCCAACGTCCACCACTCTCGAAACTTCCACCGCGACCAGAATAGTTTTCCAGATAGCGTTCAGGCGCGATTCTGTACAGTTCCATCAGCTGAAATCGCCGGTCTCGATGTGTCTCAGGACTCCGGTGACCCAACGCCGTCCCTCGAAAGTGTCGAACAGGTCTATAGGCCGTTCGCCATCAAGCGCAGGCACCGGTGAGGACAGCCACTGCTTCGCTGCCGATTTGCTGCCCCAAACACTGGTCGCTTCAAGAATCAAACGGAAAGCATCCAGCAGTTCTTCTGATGCCTCGCGTCCGAGCGATTTCTTGCTGTAGAAACGATGAAGATTTGGCGCCGTGGTATTGAGAATTCGTACGAACAAATCGCGATCGCCAAAATCGTCCACAGCCGCTTTGACCGTGCAACCCGGAAGACCTTGTCGAACCGCCTCAATGTAAGACTTGGGACTAGTAAAGATCGAGGCTGACAAACCGTAAATAGCGGACCCGTCGTTATTGGCTAGCATATGACCATCCTGCGTTTGCATCAGAGTGATGATTGTAGCACATCACTCTGATGCCAGGAAGGTTGCTGATCTTGGAGCTGATTTCCCAGGCGTCCTCATCGTCGACCCGATGAAACCTGACGAGGTGCCTGATGTCGTGCTCAGCCGCCGTAGCACGCCAGCACCGCCATGGGATCATCTTTCTTCATGGCCTGAAACTTCCTGAAAAAATCCTTGTCGACTCGCTGCTCGCGTTTTGTCGCCTTGCTGTCTCGGTAGCGGGTCAGCTTGCCTGGGCCTGCGTTATAGGCGCTATAGCTGGCTCGTGCGAGGTTTTCAGGATTCTTGGTGATCGTGTGTTCACCTTTGCGGATGGCGAGATCATTCAGATAGTGCATCAGGATTTCCGAGCCGGCCATGGCGTTGTAGACGAGGTCCCACTTCAGGGCGTTCACATCGTAGAAGCCGCGCCACACCCTGGGGTTCACCTGCATGATGCCCACCGAGCCTGAAGGGGAGGTCAGGGGTAAACGCTTACCACCCTTGTTCACGAACTGGCGCCAGCAGCTCTCCTGCCAGGCCGTGGCGAGCATCGCATGACGGAACATCGGCTGATAGCTCTGATCGAGCGGCTTTTTTACCAGCGTCGCATTGGCAGCATGATTGAGTGCCTTATGTGCGAGCGGTAGATATTCAGGCATATCCTTGTGCTGCGGAATCCAGATATTGAGACGGTTTGTAAGCTCTGGATCGAAAGCGGCAGGAACATCGGCGGCGTAGGCTGGCGAGAAGAGCCAGTTCAGAAAATTGATTTCGATCGGGGCGTCGGGAAGGGGCGGCGGCTCGCCAAAATTGAAGGACTTGCGCAGCTCCGGATCGACTTCCTCCTCATAATCTAGCGGATCGAGCTGATCAGTTGGCGCCACCATCCGCGCCAATCGGCGAAGGCCATTTAGCGAGACTTCAATATTGGTAGACCCCTCAAGCTCGTCCAGCGCTTTCAGGGCATCACCCGCCGCAATGAAGCTCAGGTAGTGCAGGCTCGATGCCGGGTTGTTCTGCTCCAGATCGATTCTTTGAACGATGGGTCCGAGCCGTCGCCAGGTGTGCAGGAAGATGCCTCGCACCGGATCGCTGTGGCTTGAGTCGCCCTGCTCGGTCTCAACAAGCGCCTCGTTCAGCCGATAACGCGCGTCGAGCAGAAGGTCCAGTAATTCGTCCTGAAGCTCAGGTGAGCCGGCCTGGGCTGCCAGATTCTTTGTGACATAGGTAAAGAAGCCGTCCCAGGCGTCGAGCTGCTGGTGCCACTGCGCCAGCTCCTCGGCAGTCAGCACAGCAACCGGTGCCTCCGAAGCGTCCGGGAGGCTGTCTGGCAACGCCACATCGGCCATCAGCATGGCCTTCACTGCATCGTCGCCAGCAGTGACTTCGCTGAGGCGAAGAGATTCAATCAGCGCCAAACTAGACTGGGCCGACTGCGGCCGGGTCAGCAGGCTAAGAAACTGTTTCAGGTCCTGGAAGGGCCGATTGAGGTCGACGCGAAGGTTTTCAAGGCGAGGGTGAACCTGATTCTTGATGATGGTCCAGAGCTGGTTCGGCATATTTTCGGCTTGCCCATTATCATTCAGGAGTTGCGTGTCAACGATGCGCGCCTCGATTCGATTCTGTCCTTCCGGCAGCACCAATTCATGGATCGTCTCCAGATGTCCGCTCCAGCTCAATACGCTGATGCAGCTACCGCCCAGCGCAGCACCCACTTGAGCGCGGCCTTTCGAGATGACCCGAAGCCTGCCCTCAAAGCCATCCACCACAGGGTCAGTCAGTGTGAGGTAGTTACAACCGGTCCCATCGCTCCACGGCCGCAGCGAATTGTCGGTGCCAGTGAAAACCTGCTGGACTAGCAGCTGTTGGATGTGACGGTAATCAACATTGATAGGGACCGTGACCGGGCGCACTTCGGCAAACAGCGGCGCGCTGAAGGACAGCAGTGCAGAAAGAAGGGTCAGAATCCGGATGGTTGGTAGCATTGCGAATCCAGGTGGAGGGATAGGTGAGAGCATAGCAAAGCTACAGAAGATTTGACCTGAAACTGGCCTGGCTGCCAGCACCTTCGTGTACGATCAGGAATCGTTTTGTGGTGCGGTAAGAAGAAACATAAAGATTGCTTTGACGCGTTATAAGCAAAAAATATGTTGCTTATAGTTTCAAAAGCAACTCATACGGTGACTTCATGCGGGCCCTCCTAGCTGAGATCAAGCGCCGACGAAAAGCTCTTGGTCTCTGACGAAGCGCACCCGAGGAGGAATAGCTGAGATAAGCGATCAGCTCGTCCCAGCTTTTTTGCCCTCTGTTCGGCGGCAGACAGTCATTACGATTGCTGCAGATAGCGCTTTAAGCCCGGCTTCTCGATATTGTAGCGGCCTTTGGGCGATTGGCTGATCAGGCCAGCCTCGGAGAGGCGCCTGATGGCCCGCTGGATATTCGGTTGAACGCCTTTCAGCTTCGTCTCCCGATCGACCCGAGCCATGATGCTTTGTGAAAATGGGTTTGCGCCCTCACAAAGCGCCTGGAAAATAAGCCTGTCGATCGGTTTCAGTCGACTGGCAACGCCTTCAAAATCTTCAGCAGCTTCCATCAACAGAAGAACATGATCGAGCGCTTCGTTCGTCGTGGCCTTGAAGGTGATCATTCGGGCGATGAGCTTCATCATCCAGTACGGCGATTGATCGAGGTCTGAAAATGCCTTCATCAAAGGCTGAATTGCGACGGCCATACCATGGTCATTAGCCAGTTTGGCTCTTAGAAAGTGTATGAATTGTTCATCAAGATCGGGGAAATCATGCTGCTCCACGAAATGGTAAAACGGCGATTTTGATTCGTTCAGTAAGAGATTCAAGTAGTGTCTGGAAGAGCCAGTGAAGATGCTTTTCACGCGCCCCTGTCGCCTGTCGAGCATAGTCCGTAGGGCGTGGGCAAGCGGATCGAACTGACTGGTGGTTGCAAGGTGTTGAACCTCATCGATCAGAAGCAAGATCGTGGACTTGCCAGCCTTTTCTTCCAGTGCACTGAGCAGCTGGTCAAGCTCCGCAAGTTCAGCACTGGTAGGCTTGCTGGGGCTGTTGGAAAACTCGACTTCCATCTTGCCCAGCAGCTCGTTGCTGATTGTGGTTTTCGTGACCCTGGCCTTGAGCAGTCGGCTGAATGTCGCTTTCTTATCAAGAGCAGCGATAGCTTCCTTCAGGGCCAAGGCGAGGCCTTCATGAGGTGCATTGATGTTTTGCCACAGACTTGCGTAAACAGGAATGTAGTGGCTTTTCTGTGCCAAGGGGGCAAGGTCCTGAAGGATAAACAGCGTTTTCCCCCTACGCCGAGGGGCAGTGATAGCGAGGCTCGATGTGATGCCAAGCTCAAGCAGTCCGAGGTACTGCCGAGTCAAATCGTTGCGGGGATAGTGCCACTCTCTCATGGGAACCCTTCAAGATTATGCATGGTTATCTGCTTAATAGATAATTATGCATGTTACAGGTAACTGTGCGTAATTCAAGTTGGCCAGGATGACGTCCTATGCGGGAGGCGGCCTTGACGACGCCATACTCCCCGCATAAATCGGGAGCGCTCTCCCAGCCCAGTAGTGTGGGATGTAACTCACCTCAGGTGTCGCATTAAGAAACATAAATATTGCTTTAACTCGTCACTAGCAACTAAAATGTTGCTTATAGTTTTAAAAGCAACTTATATGGTGACCTCATGCGAGCCCTTCTAGCTGCGATCAAGCGCCGACGAGAAGCTCTGGGTCTCCGCCAGGCGGATATGTATCTTCGGGTGGGTATTTCTCGACAGCAGTATCAGCGTCTTGAGAGCCAGGGCAACCCACGGCTGGATACACTTGAGCTCATTGCCAAGGGATTGAATAGTTCAGTGTTGCTCATACCTGACGAGCATCTTGATGCAGTACGAGCAGTACTCGAAAAAAGGGCGCGCGAAACGAGCCAGGTTGCTGAGGCAACACCGTCTCTCGCAGACGACCCTTGGCAGGGGTTATTGGGAGACGACACGTGAGGCGCAGCGGCGGTCAGCGAGTTCGAGTCCACAAGGTCACTCTGCACGACACACTTGTCGGATACCTGACCGGCGGTGAGGGTGGGCGCAACACTCTGAGCTTCTCCGACCAGTTCAAATCAGCGCCTGACCGTCCCACATTGAGCCTGACAACACATCCTCGTTTCCCTCACGCAGATAAAGTCATGGCGGAACCCTGGGTAAGGCACCAACGCCTCCATCCCGTCTTGTCCAATCTTCTGCCCGAAGGCGCATTGAGAGAATTCCTCGCACGGGTTCTCAAGATTCATATCGACGATGAGTTCAGGATGCTGTCGCATCTCGGTCGCGATCTGCCAGGCGCTATCATCGTTGAGCCTATGGCGCCTGATGAGGTGCCTGATGCTGTACTTCGGGACAGCGAACACGTCGTGGGTTTCGAAGACTTATCGACTGTCGGTGGATTCTCGCTAGCCGGTGTGCAGATGAAGTTTTCGATGAAGGCGCGCGAAGGTCGATTCAACATGTCGCCAGGGGATGGACCAGGGGAATGGATAGTCAAAACGCCTTCCACCAGACACGATGACGTGCCGGCCAATGAATTTACCGCCATGACCCTGGCAGCCGTGATTGGTGTCGATATTCCGGAGATCCGGATGGTGCCCGTCGATACGCTGGACTCACTTCCCGCAATAAAGTTGTCCGATGAGCAGAACGCGTTCGCGATCAAGCGTTTTGACAGAAGGGGTAATCAGCGCGTGCACATGGAGGATTTTGCACAGGTCCTCGTGAAATATCCTCATGAAAAGTACGGCTCCGCCAGTTATGAGCAGATCGGCAAAATCATCTATCGATATTCCGGAGATGGGCTTGCCGATGTACAGCAGTTTGCGCGACGGCTGCTTGCCAATATTCTGCTGGCGAACGGAGACGCCCACATCAAGAACTGGAGCCTGTTGTACCCTGATCGGTTCACGCCGCGACTGTCCCCCGCTTACGATATTCTGACGACCTGCGTGTATATCGATGGCGAAAAACACTTTGCGCTGAACCTGGGGAAGACCAAGGCCTGGCATGAGGTCTCGTTTGCTCATTTCGAGCACTGGGCAAGAAAAGCGGATGTGCCCTGGCGAGCTATCAAGCCCCACCTTGATGATGCCGTTGAAAAGGCAAGGGCGCTATGGCCAGAGGCACTAGAACATCTGCCGATGAATCGGCTTCATAAGAAAGCGCTAACAGCGCACTGGGGCAGGTTGCACCCTGACTTTGTAATCGACGCGTGATGGGCATCGACGGTCGTGCGGGAATGGCGTGACCTCTGATCTCCTCAGTAAGCGGCGCGTTGCAATTTTTCCTGAATAGCTTCGCTTATAAACGCATTCAAGCTTTTGTCGCCAGCGGCCTGCACAGCTTGCCGATGAAGTTCGGGACCAATGCGGACATTGAAGGAGCCTTTCAGTGGCGTATCTGCTTTTTTGCCAAGTTTGGCGCAATCGGCCAGATATTCCTCTACCGACGTCCTGAACTCCGCTTCGAGAGAGGTGACATCCACAGCTTCGTAGTTCACCAGATCGCGGATGAACATAAGCTTGCCAAATAAGCAGTGATCCTCCTGGCTATATTCCACAGAGCCAAGATAGCCCTTGTATTCCATGAAACTCATATCAAGCCCTCCGCTTTGAGCGTTTGCTGAATCTGCTTGACTGCATAGGCTTTCACCTCGTTGCCTGGGTGCGGCTTATGCAGTTTGATAATCAAGTCGCCTTTGACGAAGCGAACCCGAGAACCTGAACCCTGTTCCATTTCGAAGCCTATGGAACCGAGCATTGCTACCAAATCGTTCCAGACAAACACGCCTCTGGTTGTTTTAAATTTGGCTATGAGTTTCTCTGATTTGCTCATGAAATCCTTTGCGTCAAATTGTTCATCCATTGCAACTAACTTTAGTACGTCGAAACTACTGATGCAACTAAATTCGGTTGCTTCTCCAGGGGCAGCTGAGAGCATAGCAAAGCTCTGCACGGAAAGTTGTGTCGGTGGATTCGCGTCGCACAGGGTGAACGCCATCAACACCGTCCTGGCCGACACGTTCTGCGTCTTGTCACGTACACACCCCCAACTTGATGCACACTCACACTATTGCCCATCATCACCAACCCATGAGGAGCCCCAATGACAACGCCACGTCACCGGGAAACGCCCACCACTGTAGCGACCCTCGACGATCTCGCACAGTTGGCAGACTATTCACTCATGGACACGCTCAACAGCGATCCTGAGGGGAAAGCAAGCGGCGTTGACCACGCGCCAAGACAGGTCTATTCGGGCCACTATGTGCCGGTCAGGCCCACGCCAATCGAACACCCAGAATACGTCGCGCACGGAAAAAATCTGTTTCACGAACTGGGTTTCGCCGACAGCCTGGCGCAGTCAGACGACTTCGTGCGTATGTTCTCCGGCGACTTGTCCCGGGTTCCGGAGCCTCTGCGCAAGGTCGGGTGGGCGAGTGGCTACGCACTGTCTATCTACGGTACCGAGTTCTACCAGCAATGCCCCTTCCAGACCGGTAACGGCTACGGCGACGGTCGCGCAATTTCCGTGTTTGAAGGCGTCATCAACGGACAACGCTGGGAAATGCAGTTGAAAGGGGCAGGGCGAACACCCTACTGCCGCGGCGGGGACGGCCGGGCCGTTCTGCGGTCCAGTGTGCGGGAGTTCCTGGCCCAGGAGCATATGCATGCGCTCGGCGTGCCCACGTCACGGTCCCTGAGCCTGTACGTGTCGCTTACCGAGAAGGTCCGGCGCCCGTGGTACTCGGAGGGCTCGCGCTCAGAAGATCCGGATGTGATGGTGTCCGATCCCGTTGCCATCTCTACCCGTGTCGCGCCCTCGTTCATTCGGGTAGGCCAGCTCGAGCTCTTTGGTCGCCGCGCCCGCAAGCAGGAGCACCCGCAGGCGATGGAAGAGCTCGAGAAGCTTGTCCTGCACCTGATCGATCGTGAGTACGGTGACGCCATCGACCAGTCACTGCCGACCGCCGAAAAAGTGGTGGTGCTTGCAGGTGAGTTCCGCAACCGACTGACGTCGCTTATAGCGAACTGGATCCGTGTGGGCTACTGCCAGGGTAACTTCAACAGCGACAATTGTGCGGCGGGCGGCTTTACCCTCGACTATGGACCCTTCGGATTCTGCGATGTGTTTGATCCGCAGTTCCAACCATGGACCGGTGGCGGGCATCACTTCGCGTTCCTCAATCAGCCAGCAGCGGCAGAACGCAACTTTGGCTCGTTTTGTTCGGCGGTTCGACCGTTGTTGGCCGGGCATCCAGAGTGTCTGCGGCAGCTCGAGGAAATTCAAAGTGATTTCCCGAAGGTGATGCAAGCGCAAATGGAGCAGATGTGGGCGGCCAAACTCGGACTTGACGCCTTTGATACGGATTTGTTCCGCGAGCTGGCAACGCTGATGGTGGAAACGGCCGTTGATTACACCATGTTCTTCCGGGAGCTGTCGTACTTGCCCGACGACATTGGGCCCCTCGAGAAGAGCTTCTACAGGGGGCCAGCCTGTGCTTCAGACTCCGAAGGGCTGGACCAGCGCTGGTCAGCGTGGCTCGCAAAATGGAAGTCGCGCACTCGACCTGGCACGCGTGAGCAGCTGTCCAGTCAGATGAAGCTGATCAACCCGAAGTACAGCTTGAGGGAGTGGTTCGTTGTGCCTGCCTATCAGCAAGCGGCGGCGGGTAATTACGCTTTGCTGCGAGAACTGCAGGCGGTGATGACGCAGCCATACGCTGAGCAATCGGAAGACGTAGAGAAGAAATACTACAGGCTGAAGCCATCGGAGCTTTTTGAGCTTGGTGGGTCGTCTCACTATAGCTGTTCGTCGTGAGGGGCGGTCGTCTCAAGACGCCCGCTCTAGTGATACATGTTGGATGCGCAGCTGTTGAATGTGACGATAATCAACAGTGATAGGGGCCGTGATCGAGCCTACTCCGGCAAGCACAATTGAGCTGTAGGACAGCCGTACAGCAAGAAGGGTGAGTATCCGGACGGTCAGTAGCATTGCGAACCCGCCTGCAGGGATAGGTGAGAGTGTAGCAAAAAATGTGCAGCGGCGACCGTTTCTCAAGTCTGTCGCTAGGCCCAATACGCAAGCAGAAGCTGGTAGTACAAGAAGAGCCGAGCCAAAAGCTGACCAGAGCGGGAACACTAGTGTGCGGAAAGGTCTGGCTCATTACGCTCGACAACAGCGCCAGCGATGAGGACACGAACACCCCCGGTAACTTCGAAAGCGTGTAACTATACCGAGACCGGGGGCAGAGCTGTGATCGCTATTGCGCAGCCCGACAGTCGTCCTAAGCCTATCGATCAAGTCGTACACGAAGCCGCCGCGCTCGCTCGCGGAAGGCGGCTTCACCGCCCTCAAGGATATTGCAGACTGCCTTGCGGATTTCTGCGTTCTCCAATCCGCCCGCTGTGTAGCGGATCGGCGGCAGGCCGCCTGACGGGTGCGGACCGGCTTCGGCCACGATGATTTGATCCGCGTCAGTGTTGATTACAAGATTGGCATTGTGCGTCACCATGATCACCTGCCGCTTTGCCTTCGCGGCGATGAAGAGTGCGACCAACTCGTCGAAAACAGACTTCGGATCGAGGTTTTCCTCGGGCTGGTCGATGATCAGAGGCCGATCATCTGAATCATCTAGCGCTAGATAGAGCAGCAGCAGGACAATCCCCCGCGTGCCGGGCGACAGCTTACGAATATCGACGCCGTCGTAAGTGATCTCGTACCGGACTGTGATGTGGTCGGTGCCGAAAAGCCAGTGCGCGAACTGATTCAACCAAGCACGAAATTCGGCATGTTGCGTCGGTGCATAAGGCGCATGGGACAGCAGGTCGCTGAGATATTTCACCATGAAGGCTGTCATGGAGGCTTGAACCTCGGCCGCAGAACCCATTTCCCACGCGGGTTTCAGCGCCTCGGTCGCAGCGGCGATGAGAGAATCGCGGCCGTAGAAGGGTCCAGTTTTGCGCCGGTCAAGAAGTTCCTCCTCGGCAAACGTGCCCCATTTTTGGACGTCGGCTATTCTCCGAACCGAAAAGCTGAGCTTTCTGAGCGTGCCTGATGACGCTGCAAGCCTCGCCATCAGTGGCGTGTAGAGGCCCGCCAGCGCGTCCTGCTCATTAATGATCGCCTCAAAGACGCGGCCGTAGGCGTCATCGCGCTCGGCTTGAAGGCCTTTACGCCGCGCCGCCGCGCCTTTCGCGTCGGTGAGTCGGGTGTCTAAGGTCTGAAGCGCTGAATTCTCTTGCGCAATGCGACCGGTCAGTGCCTTATATTGCTCGCGGACGATTTTGTCGGCGCTTAAAACTGCTTCGAGCCGACTCATTTCAGCCGCAATATGCGCGAGCGGAAGTTTCGAGACATCAGCGTTGTCGGAGATCAGGGCAATGCTCGGATCGTTGGGCGGTGGCGGAACGCCGTTGAGCTTGCGGACCTCGCCATCTGCCCACTCGATGTAGGCCGCTAAGCTTTTGTCAACGTCGCCCTTAAAGATAAGTAGGAAGTCGTCCCACTGCTGTGCGTTCAAGCCGCTGTTGCTATGTCGCGTCTGGGCTTGGCGGAGCATCTCCGGGGCCCCCGTTGTGCGCATGCTGCGAGCCTCGTCCTGCAGGGCGACGAATGTGCGGCGCTGATTCCCGAAGGCCTGGATCTGGTTGCGAAGCTTCTGCGCGGCTTCGCTGAGTTGGGTGTGCCGGGCCACTTGTACTTCAGTGCCCTTGACAACAAGCTTCGCCCGATCAGCCGTATATCCCGCGATAAGCTTCTTCTTTTGCCCAACCTGAGAGGTAAGGCTGGCGACGAGGCTTTCCTTTTCGAGTTCGGTAGCGATGCGGTTCGAGATATCGGAGATCGCCTCCGATTCGCGCTCGCGCGCCTGCTGGAACCGTGATATTTGCTGGTCGCGCAGCTCGGCAAAATCGAGCGCCCATTCGCGATCTTCCTGCGAATGGGATTCAAAAATCACGCGCTCGATCTCGTCGACCAACCCATCAGAGACACCTTTCGCCGAGCAAAGCTCCTCGACGAACTGTTGGGAGAGATACCGGGCACGCGGAAATGACGTGTGGCCGTTGGCGTCGCGACCATCGAGTGATCGCGTAGTCGTAGCGCCTCCGCCCCAGCTCAATGTCGTTGTCGCGTCGCCGATGAGTCTACGCGCCCGAGCGAGGAAGGACGGGCTGATGTTCTCGTCTGCATCCCAGCCAGCGGGTGTGATCGCGTCGCAGCCGGCGGCAATTACGTCGGCCAAGGCCGTCTTTCCCGATCCTCGCGCGCCGATGATTGTGACTAGGCCGGGGTTGAGGGGGATGTCAGGGGTGCTTGCCCAATCTCCATTGTCGATTCTGACGTGCGAGATGACCTGCGATGGCATGGCCGAACGCGGCGGCTGATCCCCGACATACGCGCGGCCTTCTGGGTCGATGCAAGCCTGACGGAGCGCATCGAATTCTAGGGAGCCCTTGACCCACGAGAAGCGATCGCCAACGGGCTGGCCCACAGATTTCTGGTCATGGGAGTCGCTGCCGTGGAGACAGGGTTTGCACCCGTCATACCGAGCGCGCAGGCCCTCAGTCGTCAAGTCGCGCTGGCCGATCCAGAATTCGCGTTGCGCCGGACTGCTCGAGAAAATGATGTGGGAGAACTTCTCGATCTCTTGGCGGACGGTGGCGTCGGCGGCCTGGCGGATGCCTGACGTACCATCTCCAGCGCCGCCAGCGACAGCAATCAGGATGTTTTTCTTCGCCCATTCGCTTTCGTCGATGACTTTGCGCAATTCGTCGAAGTTAACTTTGAATTGCGTTGCACCGTGTCGAAGTGCCGCGCCGTCGTCGGTGATTGTTGAGTTTGAGCGCTTGCCCAACTTGATCAGTTCCTCGCGGGTGCAGTCGAAGCGGTCGTTGAATGCGCGAAACTGTAGGCGCTTGAGGATGCGCTTCACCTCGGACAGGTGGTCGGGATCTTCAGGGCTGACTAGCAAGTGGATGTTCACAAAGCCAGACTTCGCAGCCACATCGAGGCGCAGTTCGATGTTCGGGAAGAGCAGCATAACGCCGGGCAACCGCCCGGCCGCCTTATGCTTGATGAACTCCTCGTAGGTATCGGTGACGTAATAGTCGGTGACGGCGATCGCTTCGATTGCCGGCGTCAGACCTTCCAAGGTGGTAAGGTAGGCACTCCAAGGATCGGTGGCACCGAACTGATTATTGAGGATGGTGCCGGGGGCATGGATATGTGGCTCCCATCTGTGCCATTCCGAACCGCGACTGATCATACGCACACCTTCAGATTATTTGATTCGATCGTGTCCACTGGCATTCTCATCCTTTTATGGACCTAACGCTTTGCTTTTCGGCTTGTCGAAGCGCCAGCGCAGGTGGGTCCGACAACAGCGACATGTGAGGGGATCCGTATTCGGAGATCCGACACGGAAATCAAAACTGTCTCTAAAGGCATGCCTTGGACGTGGGATACAACGACCTCTACCTCAGACGTTCTCGTGAGAAACTCGTTAAAATATTCGACGTACCATTCTAGCTTCGACGCGACTTTCGGATCATCGGGTGCATCTTTGATCAGCGTCTCTATGGTGCTCTTTTCATTGAGAAGCATCTCGTATGCATTCGCTCCACACATGTTCTGAGCCACTTTATTCGTGGATAAGGCTAGACAGTCTATGTATGAGACTGTCTCATTTTCATTTCGAATAAGCTCGTGTTTGACCAGAGCAGTGAGAGTGTTTTCTCCAAGCTCTTCAATGAACTCCTCAAATTTCTTGCAAACCACAAGTCTGGGATAGTTTGCGATCTTACTCTCGAGATAATAAGCGTTGTTCATAGCTGGCCCGAATATCAGTTCATCAGTATGGACAAGCGACCCACATGTAATGCCGCCGCGAATCAGGAGCTTGAACGGACTGGTGTGAACTAGAAGCTTCGTTAGAAAATAGCGAAAATCTGTTAGCCCCTCAGAATCTGCGGAGCATGAAAACACAATCGAGTCAGAAAAAGTGGTGATTCGAACCCTCCTCGGACCTGCTGCGGCTTTCGTTGACTCATAGAATTCATCCATCTCTTTTTTTGCTGTCGGCGAGAGATAGGCATAATTTGAATGAGCAAAAAAACTCTCGGGGGAACCGTAAACGTCGTCAACGCTGTTTATTTTTTCTAGAACACTCTTTATCAGATCAAATTTTGCCGAAGAATCTTCACTATCTAATACGAGCTGGCCAAATCCGAGGATGTCGATAAAACCGATGATTCTTCTTTCATACGTCACGTAAAAGCCCACCTTCTCACAACATTATATTAAGGGGGAAGTTCATCGCGAGGCGAGTTTGGCACGCGTTTACGAATCCCACTAGTGTCCCGTCTGGTTA
>NZ_BAABBO010000017.1:0-12692 GCF_039538005.1 Allohahella marinimesophila | reverse complement strand
GATGGCCTTGTGCATATGGGTGCCCGCTTCTACGACCCAACTTCAGGCCGGTTTATTTCACCAGATCCTGCGGGAATAAATCCGACTGACCCGCGTACGGTCAATCGATATGTTTACGCGAACAATAATCCATACGCCTATGTGGATCCGGATGGGCGAAATGCCGTCGCCCTATTCGGCGGAGTTCTGGTGGAGTCCTGGAACTTTGTTTCAGGACAAGAGACTCATTTCGATAATCTTCTTGGTGCTGCAATAGACGGCTATGATGGCGAAGGCCAGGGTTTTGCTGCTGCAGCGATTGAAGATGCTTTAAGCTTCATTCCCGCAGGCGCAATAATTGGTACGGCAAGTCGTGTTACCAAGCTTGTTCAAGGAACAAAGGCCGCTAAGGGCGGAGACGAATTAGCAGAGATGAGCGGCATGCTTAGAGATGCTGCAAAAGGGAAAGGAAATTTCAATATCGGGTCAGGCACTCGGGAGCAAGCCGATGCAATGGGCGCGGCTTGGGTTGGAAGCGGCGCCAAAGTAGCTAGTGATGGTAGGACCCTGGTCAGCAAGGATGGATTACGCCAATATCGTCCCCCCTCATCTAAAAGCAGTGATTATGCTACGACAGGGACTCAAGCAAACTTTGAGCGACGATTGGAAGGTCAGAATTCCAGGCAGTGGCAAGGTAACGGCCATATGGATATAGTGGATTAGATTATGAAAGCGAAATTAAAACGGATGCATTCTCCCGATATTGACCTCCAGAATCATTGGCCAAAAGATCCAACGAATTTTGGCTTCCTACTGCAAGCGATGATTGGGCCGGATGATTCAGAGGGAGAGGAATCCTTTGATATTGAGGTCTGTACGCCGGAATGGCTCAGAGAACAGTACTCTCCTAACGAAATCTTGATGGGAAGACATCTGTTAATTGTCTTCGACTATGATCTGGACCGCATTAAAAATTACATCTCGAATTACTGCGAACGGTGTCAGGGTGAAAGCTGGAGCGAAGTTTCCATAAAACTTAGCCGGATTGGGCGGTGGGAGTTTGAAGACTACTCTTCTTCATGATAAGCGTGCTAGAAGCATAGCTTTGGCCTTTTCAATGACCCAAGAACTAGCGAGCTTTTATTCAGCCTGGTTACGCCATGCAAATTAAGCTCGCGACGCCAGTTCTGCAATGCAATGCTTAAGAGCTTCTCGTATCTTAGTATCGGTCCAGCTCGGGTTACCTTTCGGCGCCCGCCAAGGCTACTTTTTCCTTGGCCTCAGGGAATGGGTACGTCTCTGTCTTTTCATTGTTTCTCTCCAAGGAGCTATGCTCAGCTTGAAGGAAAACCCTAAGATCGTCCAGCTACTATCCAGTGAATGGGGCCCATCTCTCTGGGCCAATTAAAGGTAGTGGAATAAGCATGAGCTCAAAGTTACGATTCAGTTTTATTTGGGTGCCTCATTCACTAGGGGGTCATACCGCAGCCCCTTATGAAGGCATGCGTACAACTATCCGTTGGCAAAGATATTTGGATGAGCACTTGCAGTGTGCAAGAGATGTACAGTGGGAGAATATTACTTTTGGTTCTGAGTCATCCTTGGGAAGTGCTGTCTGCAGGTTGGCTACTGATGAGCCTTTGCCAGACGAATGGTTGAAAGAAGGCCAACTAATCGAAATGCTGAGTGGGTTCCGGGTCTTAGCCGTAGGAAGAGTCGCTCAAGAAGTTCCGTAGTTTCGGTCACCTCAAACGTTACTTCGCCAGATTCTTCCCGCTGTTGCGGAACGTGTAGAACTCGCTACAGGCTCATACAGTAACTTCCTAGCTATCGTTCATCGTCGTTGAAGCCGGCGCTGAGCGCAGAGTTTGATCAAAGCGATTGGCGACGTCGAAGTAGACGATATGAGGCTGTGCTGGGGCTGAAGTGGACCTGGCCAACCCCGCGCACATCCTTGAGCCGCAGGTAATCAACTGTAGGATCTGGCCTTCGACCGTGATGCGAAGCCCATTGGTCGGATCACTGAGTAACTCAACTCTAAGTTCTTCGGCGCGCGCTTTGCCCTGCCCCTCGAAATAGACGAGTGCCATCAGCAGTGCCAGTAGCAGCAGCACAGCCAAGAGCACGTGTTCAAGCCAAGTAAAATCTGTCTCTTCTAGGCTGCCAGCATATTTTCGCAAGCCACTGCGAGCTCGAAGCCATGTCGTGATGGTCGCACCATAGCGTTCAGCCAGCCATGCGCTGGTGGGCCTTATGATAAAGGCAAAACCCAGCCCTGCAGCAATAACGCAGGCAAGCACAATGATCAAGGGCATGAAGGCGATGACCCACCCACGGTAGATGACGAGATGAAAGCTGCGCTCGAGCACGGCGGCATCGAGGTCAAACACACTCAGGAAGCCGTCGTAATAGGCGGTACTGGCGGAGAACAAAAAAGCAACCACCATGGCCAGGATGACCGCACTTTCCTGCAACCACTTCACGACTCACTGCCTCGCTGCGCCCAAGGCGTGGCAATTTCACTACTGTTGATCAGACGGCAATGATAGCCTCGTTGCCGTCGCCGTCGTCTGGTCTCGCGCAAGTGCTGCCAAGCCTCGCCGATCGTGTCGAAGCTCTTGCGATCACTGCCACCCTTCCGCGAGTCAGCAACCCCCCAGCAGCGGTTGACGGTATAACGCCCAAATAAATCGCGATCGATGTCCGCTCGATAAAAATACAATTTGTCGCCATCACTTCGTTGCCAGTAAATCATGACGCTGCATACCTGATCAGCGGACAGCGTGCGATCGGCTTGAGTTCATCAATCGAGGCGCAGCCTGCCACCGGAAGCAGCACCAGCTCACCATCAAAGACGGCCTCAGCCGTATTGAGCGAAAACGTCGGCTCATCACGATGCCACTGCCCTGCCCTTGCCAGGTCGAACGCTTCTTCGGCCAGGATTTGCGGCGATGCCTCGGGCTCCTCGTGTTTGAATGCCACCATCAAGGTCATGGCAGGCCTCCGGCTAAGCTGCGGTGGTTCTGATCGGCTGCCAGGACAATGGCTGCGCCGGCAATCCCGTAGTGTCGAGCAGCAGTGCACCGGTGCGGGTGTAGTAGCCGTCGAGCTCGCGCCGGCAGGTATACTCGCCACCTACAAACTGACCATAGATCAGCTGCCCGGGTACCGGCGCTGGATTGTGCTGAAAGCTTTCAACTGGCTGCATGTTGTTTTCCACCTTTTGTTCCTGGGCTGACCCATTGTTGGATTCTTTTGAACTGCTCGTCAGTCACTTCCGCCTTGGCCTTCCACATCACGGCTTCTTTCTCAGCTGACTTCAAGGCCTTGGTCAGCTCAGTGTTTTCGGACTTCAAATCCTTCACCTGCCCTTGCAGGGTACTGCGCTGGCTTTTCTCGGCCTCGAGCTTTTCCTCGAGCACGGCCAGGCGCTGCTCAAGCGCGGCCTGCGCTTTCTGCGCCTGAGCCTCTGCCTCCTGCAGGTCGCGGATCTTGTTGGCTTGCTCCTGCACCACCCGCCGATGTTCAGTGAGCTTTTCCTCCAGGTCATCGACGGTCTCGGTCGCATCCTGCACTTCCTGCTCAGCGGCCTGCTGCTGCGCCTTTGCTGAAGCGATCACTTCGGCCACCCGCTTTTCGGCCGTCTTCACCGCTCGGGTATTGAGCTGGCCGACCAGCTCTCTGAGCTGCTCGACAAAGTTGCCGGTCATGGCGGCCAGGGCTTCTTCCAGCTCAACCGGCAGTTCAGGCGCCGACTGCGCTTCCTCACTGTTCTGCTGCTGCAGGTAGGTAGCCCAGACATCGGCCAACCGCTTGGGATTACCACCACCGACCACCTTGCGCAGGGCAAAGCCGGTTACGCGTCGCCCATCGCTGAGTAACTGCTGGCCGGCCTGGATGATGTCGCTGTCTTCAAACTCGCTGGGGCGCATACACGGATTCCTTGTTGACTAAGGAGAGTATAGCGCTGCGGCCTCGGACTGACAACAAATAAACTAACAAATTAATAAACTAACTAACTAACAAACAAAGAAATAAATAAACGAATAAAGTGAATTCGGCTGATTTTTGAGCGCTGACCGGCTCCAGGGCTTATTCCTGCCCCTACGTTGTCACAACCCAGTAGTTTGCACCCTTGAACTTGGCCGAAGAGCCAATCGCCGGTTCATACAGCTGCTTGTCCGGACTGATGGCGTGTAGAATCGCTATGGGCGCAAGCTTGGCGCTCGCCAGGCATCACCAATGGAGTTGTAAACTATGTCTTTCAGCGTTCGTTTGAAGTACAAATTGCTGAGCGGTACGTTGCTGCTGCCCGCCCCTTTCCTATTGGCGGAAACCGCCGAAACAGAGCGGCTCGCTGAGATCGTGACCAGTTATGGCAAATGCATGGACGTGGCCGTTGGTGTCCTCCCTACTGATGAGGAAACAGCGAGGGCCGTTGGTCTCTTTGTGCAGGCGTCAATGCGGCATGTTAAAACCATCGTGGTGCTTGAACTGGAAGACCGTAAGAAGACTGAGCTCGACAGGCTGACTCTATTGTCTAACTGGATTGGAGATGAAGCTTTATCAGGATTTATGCTCGCCACCTTCACTGGAGTTGAGCAGAATGAAGCCTATTCAGCCGAGAAAAGACGACTTGAAGAGGTCCATGGCGGCTGGCGCCCCGCTCATCGGGCGCTGTGGGAGGCTGGTGGCTGTGCAGCCATCTATGACGCCCTACGCAAGAATTGACGACTGCTTGGGCGTTTGAGCAAAGAGAGCGCAGCCGCTTGGTGTTTCATTGAGTGGGTTCAGCCTTGTTCGAGTACGGCCAGGTGGTCTCAACCCAACCGTTGTTGATCGCGCATAGCCAGAACGGCTCGATTGACCAATACGGGCCCAGCGATTTTGCCACAGGCCCATTCATCGTGATTTCAGTGACTGATGGGCCCGACTATCAGGGTGGTTCGTAGAGCTGACGGCTTTTCGATCGACTCGGCGACAGTCACCAAGAGCTACTGTTGAGCCTCCTATCTATGGGAGGTCAGACTAGCGGGGACTATGGTTGAGGGGCGCTAGAGAGTGCGGCGCTATCCATTTAAGCTGGATAGCGCTTTGTTGAGCGTAGGCCGGCTGACGCCAAAATGTTTAGCAACCTGCGCCTTCGTCGTTTCCTCATCCAGGAGCATAGCGCGCGCCATTCTGATCTGTGTCACATTGAGCTTTTGTGGACGCCCTCCCCTGCGTCCTCGCGCTCTGGCCGCATCAAGCCCTGCTTTCGTTCGCTCCTGGATCAGGCTGCGCTCGAATTCAGCCAGCGCGCCGAAGAGATGAAATACCAGCTTGCCCCCGGCCGTTGTCGTATCAACTGACTCGGTAAGCGACCTAAAGCCCACCTGTCGTTGTTCCAGCTCGCTCATGATCTCCACCAAGTCCTTGAGACTTCGCCCTAGACGATCCAGCCGCCACACAATGAGGGTGTCCCCTGCTCGCAGCATTTCCAGGACACGGGTCAGCTCGACGCGTTGTCGGGATTTCCCCGAGAACGCTTCCTGATAAATTCGCTCGCAATCGGCCGCCTCGAGGGCATCCATTTGCAAGGCGGTATCTTGATTACCGGTCGACACCCTGGCATAGCCGATTTTCATAAAGAAAACACCCCTTTTGTTTACGTAGATTAGTTTACGGATTTCTTTACGTCTTATCGAGACAAAATGGAGATTTTGAGAGGGAGGCTAGGCAAGTAAAGAAAACGGTTGGTTTGTTTGATGTCGGGAGACGGCATAGCTGGGCGGGTGTAATGCCCCACATGACGTGGTCCCTGAAGCCGTCTCAATCCGTCTTAATCTAGGTACTTGCAGCCCAGAACTGCCTGCGGCTTCGAGCCCCAATGCTTGGGAAAGCTGGCAGGCCCTCACAAAAACTATCTTGCACTACTGCAAAGGCTCCCATGAAGCCTTCCAACTGAGACTGAAACAGGAACCTACCTGTCCAAATTGTAATACATTGTCAAATCTCTCAGCTCGCCGTAGTTGCCGAACAGACTTGGTCGTATAGTGCACCTCGCGCGAAGCCTACTGCTTCTAAAGTGGCCTGTTCGAGACATCTACGATGAAATTACTCTGTTCTGCACTACTTTCCCTTTCTGTCCTGCTGAGCTCTTTCGCGTTCGCCGGCAACGATGACGTTGTCGAAGAAGTTCGAGTCTGTGGCTCAGACGTTGGCATCAAGATGACAACTGCGGGCTGGGTCGTAGCTCCCGCCTCGATTGGCGAGGCCAAAGTCAGCCGGATTCAGGCGATCGCCCAAGCTCTCATGATCAGTGGTAAGCGCAGCGGTTATTTCGATGACAAGACCGTCGTCAGTAGCTGGTGCGGGCTCACCAATGTCAAAAGCATCACTGTTCTCGCCATCATTGACCCAAGACCATAACCGGTTATTTCCTGGAGAAGAATATGAAGTCTCTTCGCATAGCCGGCCTCACCGTGCTCATGATCTCTACTGCAGCTCTCGCCGAGGAAGCTGTGTTTCCTAAGATCACGGCAGTGTATGTCTGCAAAGACGATATTGGTTTTGAAACTGGTACAAACCAGTGGTACGTCGCTCAGAAAACGGAGTTCTACGAAAGCGGCGTCAACCGGATTCTGACGCTCACGCTGCAGAGCAACATCTCTAACCTGCCTGTGAGAATCAACACAGATCCAGCCCCTTTTCGCTGGTGCGGAATGGATGGGGTACTCAACCTCAATCACATCAGCTTGGTCAAATAGCGGCCCCTCTCCCGCTGTACCGGTCTCATCTTATATATTGAATTGGTAGCTCATGATGCTTCTGCCTCGGATTTCCCTGCTTGGTTTACTGTTGTTTGTCGTCTCGTCCGTTCAGGCCAACGAAACGAACCCTGCGATTCCCGGTCCATATGACTCAGCCGGAACGGAATCAAACCGTGCCTATACCGGAGCAGATTCAGAGGTCATCGATCCTTTCTCGGGTGCGCTCCAGCTCATGTATAACGAGCTCGCGGTGCCGTCAGCTGGTGACATTAACATCAGCCCTACCCGCACCTACTCGCCCTTTGATGCCGCTGAAGGCTACGGCGTAGGCCGAAAGCTGCGCCCACGAACGCTCAATGGCGTGGGTTGGGACATGCACTACGGCCGTGTGTGGGGCTATGGTGAGTTTGGTGATGCCTGCCGGAGTGAAACTATTCACGTCGGCCGTAACCCAGTATTTGAATTGCCCGACGGCTCGCGAAAGGTATTGGCCAACGCTGAGCTGGATGCCGGCTACGACTACATTACAAAAGATCACTGGAAAGCCTCGTGTATTCAGACCACCCATATTGAAAATGGCACGACTACTATTCAAAACGGCCTGCGTATCACGTCTTCAAGCGGTGTGATTTACACCGTTGATCGGCTGTTGCCTGTGAGCAATGGCGGCAGTCAGCCAATGGCACTCCACGTCACCAGAATCGAAGATCGTAATGGTAACTGGGCCCAATTCAATTACGCACCAGCTACCACGCCTTTCGGTATCCTCGAGTCCGTTGAGACGAGCAACGGCGCAACCCTCACCTTCCAGTACACCAATAAAACTTCCAGTAATGCACACCTGAGCGGCTACACCTTCAACAATCGCTTGTACACATTCGAATACACTGACGTACCGGGTCATGGCGGCGCTTATCAGTATCTGTACCGTGTAAACGGTCCGGAGGGTCTGAGCTGGACCTATGATTACTACGGCAATGAGTCAGCCTATTCCGGGCTTGTCCGCACCGTGACCAACCCATACGGCGGTGTGACAAGCTACGAATACCAGCAAATTCGCTTCATGTCTGACGTGCAACAACCAGGCTTGGCCATTCTGCATAAGGACACCTCGGGCCCTGACGTCGTCCCTGGACGTTGGACCTATGAGTTCACGCCTGGTGCACCCTATGACACGACCCGTATAACCAGCCCTAGTGACATCAAAGTTTACCGCCACCACAGTATGCGCGGCGCCACTTCAGGAAGCGTTTGGAGAATCGGCTTACTGGCGTCGATGGAGCACAGGGATCTCGACGATAATCTGATGCGCACCGACCGTTATACGAACTGGGGCTACCTGAACATATCGCGCCAGAATGATTACCGACCACAGCTTGGGGCCACAGACAGCTATTTTCTAAAGCCAGTGCTTTTGAGCAAAGAAGTCGAGCAGAACGGCAGCGTATATACCACCACCTATGGTGATCACAACCAATATGGCGCCGTAGGCACTGTGGTTGAAACGGGCGAATCCACGCGCACGACCGTGACCAACTACGTCCACAACCTTGATAAGTGGATTCTCAATCAAATGGAAACCCACCAGGTGCGAGCGGTAGACGACGGCCGCATTTTCCCACTGACGAGACGCTTCTATGACGAGTCGGGTAATCTTGATCGCCAAGCCGCTAACACCGACCACTTCACGCACTACACCTATCATGCGGATGGCAATCTCCATACCGTGAGGGATCCGCGTGGCTACGTCACGACCTACACCGACTACAAATTTGGCATCGCTCGCTCAGCTGCCCTACCTGGAAATATCCATGTCAGCGCCGTAGTGAATGCGTACGGGGAAATCAGCGAAAAAACCAACGGTGAAGGTGACATCACCACCCTGCACTATGATGGTCTCGGTCGACTGGTCAATGAGGTCTTCCCAGAAGGCAGCCCGAGAACACATGAGTATAGTTTCGCCTCCAGGCAAAAAGTGATTGCTCAAGGACCGAATCAGACGATGGAGCAGATGGACGGTGCTGGCAATGTCTTGTGGCGAGCCCAGGTCGATACTCTGACCGGTGAAACCATCCGTCAGGATTTTACGATGGATGCCAGTGGTCGAGTCGTATTTGAAAGCCTCGCCAATGATCCTTCTCGCGGTAGCCGTATCACCTTCGATGGACTCGGACGCACCAAGACGCTCACTCAAGCTGGCGATCGTCAGCAGCGCTGGGACTACCTTGCAGAAAACAAGGTGGCCGTTACTGACGCCCGTGGCCATACCACGACGTCGACCTATATCTCTTTCGGGGATCCTTCAGAAACACGGCTCACGCAAATAGAATCGCCTGACGGCGGCATCACCCGGGTGAAACTCAACGACTTCGGTCAGCTGATGGAAGTTTCTCAGTCAGACTTGCTACGAGGACGACGATTTCACTATTGGTACAACACGCTGATCGCCGAAGAAATCATTGGTGAAAATATTACCTGGTATAACAGGGATGCCAACGGAAATTTGCTGGATAAGCAGACTTATCGCTATCCTCCGACGAACAACAATATCAACCTCGATTTTTTCCTCGACGGTGGTTACGCTTCGTCGTACGTAATTCGTGACATCAGTAGCACCAAAGCCTATCTCGAGACATTGGTCCGAGAGGGCCCGATGCACCTGTTTACTTACGATGGCAATAACCTGGTGGTCAAAAAAGAAATTGGCTACGCCTACTATGGCTCTATCTATCGCCAACAAGCCGAAACTTTTACCTACGACGACAATGGAAATCTGACTGGCGTTGAGAACGCTGATGCGGTCAGAACTCTGCGTTACAACCGCAATAATCTGCTGACCAGTGAAAGCCTGACCGTAGCCGGCCGAACCTTCGATCTCACTTATGAGCGCAATGATCTGGGGTTTGTTGATCAGCTGATCTATCCGTCACAAAACACAATCGACTATGCGCCAAACTCGTTCGGCTGGCCCACTAAAGTTGGCGATATCGTGAATGCCGTACGGTATCACCCCAGCGGCTCCATCAGTGGTATCGATTTCTCTAATGGCGTGTCACTGACTCGAACCTATAAGCCCGAAAATCAACATGTAGACGAGGAAATTCTCGCCGGTCATTCGACGGCGTTCAGTCACAGGCAATTTGCGTACGACAAAAATAGCAACGTCGAGTTCATTTTCGACAAGCTGGATCCTACGCAGGATTATGGTCTTGTTTACGATTCTATGGACAGGCTGTCCGACGCCTTGGGACCTTGGGGCACGAGTAGCTATCGCTACAACATGAACGGCGACCTAACTCTACGCGCCTTGAACGGTGCGGTATCTAACTACGACTACGATCACTTGAACCAGCTCGACACCGTGAGCGGCGCCGAGAACAAGGACTATCAGTTCGACCACTTTGGCCAGATGAAGCGCAACGGCGACCAGCGCTACTTATTCGATTCCTATAACAGGCTGGGTCAAATTAGTAGTTCCCAATCTATCGAACAGCTCTACCACTACGATGGCCTCGGTCATCTCGTTCGACGAGATGACTATGGGGTGCCGACCTATTTATTCTACTCAAAGACCGGCCAGTTGCTCATGGAGGTCAAAGACGAGGGCAGTGCCCGGGAATACTTCTATCTTGGAACAACTTTGGTGGGCGAGCATGAAACCATCCCACCCACGCTGTCCATACCAGCAGACATCTCTGGCACAGTGAGCGACCTCGAGCCTGTGGCAGTTGATCTAGGGGTGGCGACAGCAGAAGACTATTTCGGTACTCCCGTCACTGTCACCGTCGATCGTCCAGCGATGTTCCGATTAGGTGGCGCCGAGATAACCTACACCGCAACTGATGCCTGGGGTGATTCGACAGTCAAGACCCAGCGAGTAGTGCTTCGTCCTGATGAGGCTTTCAGCAGTACTTTTGACCACGAATTTTCTGGAAAAACAGAAGTTTACGGCTCGCCATTAAAGGACTTCATGTATGCCACAGGGCCAGGAGCGAAACTATATGGCCTTGAGGGCGATGACCTTCTCGTTGGTAGTCAGTATGGCGATGAACTTTCCGGAGGCGCGGGGGACGACCGGCTCTATGGCTACGAAGGCAATGACTATTTACGCTATGACGGAGGCATCGATCACCTGGATGGCGGCCCAGGCGCCGACTTCTACTTCGGAATCCCTGACTTTCAGAGAGTAGATTACGCTGATGAGACAGCTGCTGGTTATTTTAACCACCGACACGGTGCTGCTCACTACCTCACAACATTCGATGAGAGTGGTGATGACTACTACACCATCGAATTTAATACACCCGTAAAAATTGAGGATAAGGCCGGGAACGACAACTATGAAATTTGGACTTTCGCGGACAGGGTAGCAATTCACGATATCGCAGGAGATGACAATTACCGGCTTGATTTCATCAACGAAGTGACGCACTTCAAAGCTGCGTTGCCAAGTGTATTCGAGATTCATGATAGCGCTGGTTACGATAGACTTGATATAGCCGGCTTCGAGTCATGGGGCATGCCTGGAGTTTCGCCCACCGAATCTGTATGGCTCCAGGAAGGAGAAGATTTGGTGCTGGGACTTCGGATCACGAACTTTTTCGGCGCAGTTTGGGGCCAGCACTCCCCAATAACGGCCTATGGTGACCCCGCGAATTTCACCGATCTTGAAATTCTTACCTTCGTGCCAGAAGAGCACGAAGCGCAATCTACCGAGCCATTTTCTCTGTACCAGTGTGCTGGCGGCACAATGCCTTTCGATGTGATATACAGAATCACTTCCTATTTCTCAGGGAATTCAATCGAGGAAATACAGTTCTCTGGCGTCTCAACCGTAGCGATTGGGGGCGAAAACAATCGTTCCACGCTGACTGCCGAGCTGGTGAAGTCTCTGTTTTCTTCTGCTGAACGAAAGCCTTATCAGTATGAGAAAGGACAGGAAAAAAGAAGTTTCCGACGCCTGTACCCTAACATCAATGCCGATGGGCAACTTGATCTCCCAAGTGCAGTAGTATTTGGAAGCGACATTGTCGCGCAAGACATCTCGTTTTATCGAGATGCATGCGGGCTGTTACTTACTCACAGTAACAGGGAAGACTGGACCTATTTACCGAATTGGTTCAGTCATCAGTTGCATCACCTTGATATTCGCGTGGGTGGTTCGACACTTGAAATTCCCTCGCCATATACGATTCCTTATTTTAATGGGCAGGTAACAGCTACAACTCCCGCAAAGGCTGTAGTTCGTGTTGGTCAGACGTGGCAGTTCCAACTCTCGAGCGCGTTGGTCGCCACACCTTTTACCGACAGCTTTGCAACGGTCGAATTTTTGCCCCAGCCACGGTTGGAAGATGAGGAAGAGGATATCAATTACCGATGGTCCATCGTGGATGAAGGTTGGGACAACGCCGATTTGCCATGGCTGAGCTTCGATGCAGCGACCAGAACGTTTAGTGGCTCACCGTCAGTGGCAGATATTGGTGAGCATAGCGTCCTTGTCAAGGTGAAAAACGAGTTCAGTTCAGCGTTCTTTCGGGTGAACATTGAGGTCCTCGAAGAAGATGCAAAAGTGATTGCCCCTACCAATCCAGGTGACACTGATCCGCCTTATGAGACGCCCGAAGAGCCTACAGATCCTGTTGAAGAACCCACTGACCCGGCTGATCCGACTACTGATCCAGCAGAGGAACCATCCAATCCGGTCGATCCAGGAACTAATCCAGGTACTGATCCTGTGGAAGAGCCGTCAAACCCGGTTGACCCAGGCACTGAACCGGTAGAGGAGCCAGCTGAACCAACCGATCCTGTGGAAGAACCGACCGATCCAGCAGATCCTGGAACGGATCCCGGGGAAGAGCCGACAGATCCTAACGACCCAGGCACTGATCCAGTAGAAGAGCCAACGGATCCTGCGGATGGGGCAACGACACCACCATATACGGGCGCCATCAACTTCCTGTT
>NZ_BAABBO010000016.1:0-92305 GCF_039538005.1 Allohahella marinimesophila | reverse complement strand
CTAGTATATGTAGTGCCAATGTTTGAAGACATGTTCCAGAGCTTCGGCGCCGATCTACCAGCCTTCACACGAATGGTCGTAGATTTGTCGGAGTGGATGCAGGCTTATTGGTATTACATACTCGCTGGGATCATTGCGTCAGTCTTTGCCATAAAGAAAGTTCATCAGAACTCATTGAAATTTCGCGAAGGCATGGACAGATTCATGTTGAAGGCGCCAGTTGTTGGGAACATTATTTATAAATCTGCTGTTGCCCGTTTCGGTCGCGTTTTATCCACAACCTTTGCGGCCGGTGTGCCACTCGTCGATGCCCTAGACTCAGTTGCCGGAGCAGCCGGGAATTCAGTGTTTGAGAAGGCAATTATGAAAATTAAGGAAGACGTGTCTTCCGGTACCCAGCTGCAATACAGTATGAAAGAAAGCGGGGTATTCCCAGTCATGGCCGTTCAGCTTACCGCAATCGGCGAAGAGTCAGGTGCGCTGGACGCCATGCTTGAGAAGGTGGCCGACCACTACGAATCCGAGGTTGACGACGCTGTAGACAACCTAACAGCCTTGATGGAACCCATGATTATGTCGGTGCTCGGAGTTCTCATCGGCGGCCTCATCATCGCGATGTACCTACCAATCTTCCAGATGGGTGCTGTTGTCTAAATGACAGAAATTTTCCTCTACCTACAGCAGCATCCCAATGCTGCTTTTTTTTGCATCGCGCTGTTCGGCCTCCTCGTCGGCAGCTTCCTTAATGTGGTGATCTACCGACTCCCACGCATGATGGAGGCCGGCTGGCTGCAACAGTGCGAGCAGTTCCTCGCCGAACACCAGCAGCGAAAGGCTGACGCTACCAACAGCTCTGCAAACCCACAACACACAGCGGTAGCACCCGACCTCACCCACGAAGCCGACGCCCCCGCAGAGCAGGCCGACACACCACCGGTCATGACCCTCTCCAAGCCGGACTCCACCTGCCCGCACTGCGGCCACAAGATCCGCGCCTGGGAGAACATCCCCGTGCTCAGCTATCTCGCTTTGCGTGGCCGCTGCTCAGCCTGCAAGGCCAGCATCAGCCTGCGCTACCCGGTCATCGAGCTCCTAACCGCCCTGCTCGGCGTTATCTGCCTCAAGTTCATCGGCGTCAATACCGCCGGCCTGGCCGCAGTCGCGCTCAGCTGGACCCTGCTCACCCTGTCGATGATCGACTTCGACACCAAGCTTCTGCCAGACAGCATCACCATGCCGCTGCTTTGGGCCGGACTGATCGCCAACAGCTTCGGTCTCTTCACCGATCTGGAGTCCGCGTTATGGGGAGCAATAGCAGGCTATTTAAGCCTCTGGCTGGTCTTCCACGGCTTTCGCCTGCTCACAGGCAAGGAAGGCATGGGCTATGGTGATTTCAAGTTGCTGGCGGCCCTGGGGGCCTGGTTGGGCTGGCAAGTCCTGCCACTCATTATCCTGCTCTCGTCCTTCGTCGGTGCCATTCTGGGGCTCGGTCTTATCGTATTTAGAGGTCGCGACAGAAATATTCCAATTCCCTTTGGTCCATATCTTGCCATCGCAGGCTTCATCGCTTTACTCTGGGGCAATGCGATCATTTCTTCATACCTCTCAACTCTTTAGTCCACCAGCTAACGCTCAGCTGACGCCACTACAGGCTCCCCATTGAAGCCTGTAGTAGGCCTGACTGGCGGCATAGCCAGTGGCAAATCGACAGCGGCTGCCATATTTGCCGAGCTGGGTGTCGACTGTATCGATGCTGACGATGTCGCCAAAGCCATTGTCGCCAAGGGCGAACCGGCCCTGCAGCAAATCGCCGAACAATTCGGCCCTGATATCCTTCTGGAAAGCGGCGAACTCAACCGCCCCGCCCTGCGCAGTCTCGTGTTTTCCAACCCTGCCAAACTCAAGTGGCTCGAAGGCCTCACCCATCCCCTGGTTTACAAACGCCTGAAAGACTGGCGCGAGGGCATCAAAAGCCACTACGGCATACTCGTCTCACCACTCCTGCTGGAGCGACGGCAGCACCATACCGTAGACCGCGTGCTCCTCATCGACGTACCACCCGAGGTTCAAATCCAGCGAACCATGGCTCGCGATGGTTCCCGAGAACATGAAGCGCAGGCTATCATGGCGAGCCAAATGGCCAGGCACGAGAAAAAAGAGCTCGCCGACGACATCATTCTCAATGATGGCGACCTTGCCAGCCTACGCAAAAAAGTCCAATCACAGCATGATGCGTACATGAAGTTATGAAGACGATTACCGTGAATTGCCCGACCTGCCAGAAGCCGGTCAAATATATCCCCGAAAACGAGTTCAGACCCTTCTGCTGCGAGCGCTGCCAGATGATTGATCTCGGTGCCTGGGCAGAAGAAAGCTACAAGATCCCGGTCACGCCAACAGCTGAAGACCTGGATCATCTCATGGACGAACTCGATGGACAGGATGAATCCTCAGATGACAGAGATAGCAAACAATCCAATGGTTACCGCTGGCAGTGAGTGACTGTAAATTCTGCGGTATCGTCAAAGGCACTGAGACCGCCAGTATCATTCACCAGGACGATGACTGCCTGGCCATGATGGACCTCTTCCCCATCAGCCCAGGCCATCTGCTCATCATCCCGACCCGCCACGTCGAACGCTTCGATGAACTCACGCTCAAGGAACTCGATGCGCTGTCGCATTTGACCCACAAGCTCTCGGCAGCGGTAATGCTGACCCAATTAAAGGCGAAACAGCGACCTGACGGCTATAATATCCTCAACAATAACGACACCGTCGCTCAACAGCATGTTCCGCACCTGCATATCCATATCATTCCAAGATACAGGCGGGACCTACTCAAGGTTGGTGGCCATCTCCTCCTTCACGCGCCAGGATTATTCATTGCGAAAGCACGTCGCAAACGTCTCGACGAACAGGCCCAACTCATTGAATCGTCACTGGCTGGCCTATAGCCTCTGCCTGCTCACCGGTTTCGCCAGCATTTTCAGTAGTAGCCAGTTGATGGCCGAGGATGCTGGCGAGGCGATGTACGAAGAGCTCAAGCCCTACTTCAGGGACAGGGATCTCGAACCGGCCATGATGGAGCAGCCGCTGGACTGGTTGATCAACCAGCGCAACAACTGGTCTTCCCGCATCGGTACACTCGGCCGCAAGGTCGACGGGTTCTTTGGTGGCCGGGAGGCAGCGGACCGCAGTAACGACAGCTTCCTGAGAATCGGTCTGTTTTCCATCATCGAAGCTGGAGAGGCACCGGAGCTCGACCCCGACTTCAAGTTTCGTCTCGATCTGCCATCCACCAAAGAGCGATTCAAACTCGTATTGGAGTCGCAGACCGATGAATTCCTTGACCTGGAAAACCGCCGCAACCGGCAGGCAAGACAAGGCCGCGAGCGGGAAAGCAGTTCAGGCTTTCTGCGGTTCATATCGGAGCCGGAGCACTGGCAGTTCAATACTGACATCGGTATCCGCTTCAGGGTGCCGCTGGATCCCTTTGCGCGTTTCGAACTCGAACGTGAGTGGCCGCTGAAAAAGGAGTGGTTTTTCCGTTTCGAGCAGGCCTACTATTATTTTCATTCCGAAGGCTGGGGCCATCGCACACAGTTCTTCTTCGAGCGTGATCTGTCGGAAGACTATTTCCTGCGTCTGCTCACCCAGGCGCGCTTCGAACAGGAGGACGATACCTGGGACTTCTCCCAGTCAGCGACCCTGTTCCACCAGATCGATTTCCGCAGTGCCAGCCGCTATCAAATCGGCTGGATCGGCGAAAACCAGCCGCAGCCACGAACCAGCGAGTACTTCGTTAGCGCGACCTATCGGAAATCCGTCTATTCAAATTGGCTTTTCCTGGAAGTTACGCCGGCCCTCACTTTTTCTAGAGCCGAACTCAAGGAATATCTTGTGCCCATCAGAACCGATACCGGTCAGGGCTCACCGATTACCTCACCTGAGAACTACCGCGTGATCACCTTGTCTGAAGATACCGACTTCAAACCAGTGCCCAGCCTGACCATTGGTTTTGAAATGCTATTTTCGCAGTGAGCTTTATGTCCCAGAATCACGCAGAGCCAGGCAGCTACGAGATCCACCCAATCGCCTGGGTGCGCTCACCGTTCACGCAGAAATTTGGTGTGCCTCGCCAGGCCGGCCTGGCTGCAGTGCCTGTCGACATCGTTTTCGAGCCGGCTTATTCACGTCCCGAAGCCTTCGTCGGATTGAACGAGGCCAGTCATCTGTGGGTGATTGGACGCTTCCATCTAGCTTCGGCTGACGGCGATACGCCATCACTCTCGGTGCGTCCGCCACGGCTGGGTGGTAACCGCAGGATGGGGGTCTTCGCAACTCGCTCTTCGTTCCGACCCAATGGTCTCTCGTTGTCGGCGGTTCGGCTGCTGAGCATGGAGAGCAAGGCTGGTCACATGCACCTGACAGTCGAAGGCCTGGACCTGGTGGATGGCAGCCCGATTTTCGATGTAAAGCCCTACCTGCCCTACGCGGATGCCTTGCCGGAGGCTGAACTCGCTTGGGCGGAACAGTCACCGCAGCGCCTGGCCGTGGATCTGGCGCCGGGGCTAGGCAAGGAGTTCGACGCTATTGAGCAACAGCGTCCTGGTTTTCTGGAACAATTATGTTCGGTGCTTGAACTGGACCCCAGACCGGCCTACCACGCCAGGCGTGGTACAAGGGGCAATTCAGGGAGAAGCTATACCATTCAGTTTGGCGACTACGACGTCAGCTGGGCCGTGGAAGCTGACGGCAGCCTGCTGATACATTCAGTGCGCCAGCTACAGCCAAATCAGGAGTGAAAACCATCCACGGGCGGAAATGAGCCGGCGTAGCTGTCGATCCATTCTGACGCAGCTTCTTCACCCGTGAGCAGCCGCCCTTCCTTGGCATAGGTCTGGCGCTTGTACTGCTCGATGTGGCAAATCTGCTCGACCATTCTGGCGGCGAAGGCATCCTCGCTTTTCAGGAATGACAGACCCACTTCGTAAAGGTCTGCGGTGAACTGCCGACACCAGACGACCTGTGCTGAACAGCTGAATTCAGGGATCACGAAGGGAATACGCACCTGCACGATATCGTTCGGTGAATAGCTCTGGGTGGTGATGCAACTCACCCCGCCGCGACTCACGTTGTTCATTGGCAGGGTCGGGGCATGATGGTGGCTGGACAGCGCCGTAGTCCCCTCACTTCGCTCGAGTTCTATTGGTATATCTGTAGGGTGGCGGATGAATTGCCTCAATGCGTCTTTGTGTGTAGTGTTTCTGCTTTCAAGGACTGCCACGGCTGCTTCCTCGGCTGTTGTGATGCTATTGTTTAAACTCTTGTTATTGCATACGAAGCTCTATCACTTAAGGTAGATCCTCGGACTGCCTGCTTGCAAGTATGGAGACTGCTTTTTGAACGAATCTGTCGTTATTTCGCTGGCCGCGATTCTCTTCTTCGGGGTCGGCTCACAGTTCCTTGCCTGGAAGTTGAAGCTTCCATCCATACTTCTGCTCCTGCTCAGCGGTATTGCCCTCGGTCCGATCACCGGACTGCTCGACCCTGATGCGCTGTTTGGCGAGGCCCTGTTTCCGGCGGTCTCCTTCGCCGTCGCCATCATCCTGTTCGAAGGCGGCCTCAGCCTGAAGATCAGGGAGCTCAAGGCCACCTCGGTGGTGGTGCAGCGCCTCATCAGTGTAGGCATCGTGGCCACATGGGTACTCTGTACGGTCTTTGCCAAATACACCCTGGACCTGCCCTGGATGCTGGCCGCCCTGCTCGGCTCCATTCTGACAGTGACTGGGCCCACCGTGGTCCTGCCGCTGTTGATGCTGGTTCGCCCCAAAGGTCACGTCAATTCCGTGCTGAAATGGGAGGGCATCCTCAACGACCCCGTCGGCGCCCTGCTCGCGGTTCTTGTCTTTGAAGTAGTCATTACGGCGAATCTTGGCTCCGCGACATCAGTATTTGTACAGGGTTTCGGCCTCACCATCGTGGTCGGTGGCCTACTGGGGCTCGGGATGGGCATGCTCATGACACTGGCCATGCGCCACCATTGGGTACCGGAGTTCCTCTCCAATACGTTTACGCTCACAGCCGTGCTGGTGCTGTTTACCGTGTCCAACCTGATCCAGCACGAAAGCGGGCTGTTCAGTGTGACCATCATGGGTATCTATCTGGGCAACCAGAAGCTGGTGTCCATCCGTAACCTGGTGGGCTTCAAGGAAGACCTTCGGGTGCTGCTACTGTCTGCGCTCTTCATCATACTGGCGGCCCGCCTGCAGATCGCAGACCTGCAACAGATACACATTGGCAGCTTCATTTTCCTCGGCCTGTTGATTCTGGTCGTGAGGCCGGTCGCCGTGGCATTGTCCACCATCGGTAGCCCCCTCACCACGGGTGAACGGGTCTTCATCGCCGCCATGGCGCCACGAGGCATTGTCGCGGCGGCGATTACTTCGCTGTTTGCCGTACGCCTGCAGGCCATGGACTACCCCGGCGCCGATGTACTGGCCCCAAACATGTTCTTCATCATCATCGGCTCGATTCTCATTTATGGCCTGGCAGCCAGACCGCTGGCGAAGAAGCTCGATCTGGGCGATGACGAACCCCAGGGCGCTATTATTCTGGGATCCAACACCTTTTCACGCGCTTTCGCCAAGACGCTACAGAAAGACAATTTCGGTGTCCTGCTCATCGATGCGCGCTGGGCAAACATCAAGGAAGCGCGCATGGAAGGCATTCCCACCTATCTCGGCAACGTGCTGTCCGAGCACGCTACCGATAATGTCAGCTACACCGGCATCGGCCGTTTCATTGCGCTCACGCCGAACCTGGAGCTCAACTCCCTGGCCTGTATCCGCTTCTCCGATGTGTTCGGCGTGGCCGAGACCTATCAGCTTGGCGAGCTCGAGGACAAGGACAAGCCGCAGCAGAGCGTGCCTGACGATCTTTCGGGCATTCCGCTGTTCAGGAGCAATGCTACATACAACTACCTCATGACGAGGATGAACGCCGGGTCTATCGTCAAGCGCACGCAGCTGTCGAACGATTTCACTTACGAGCAGTTCAAGAGTCAGAACGAAAATCGTGATCCCCTGTTGCTGTGTGTCATTACGGAACAGCGCGAACTTCTCCTGGCGAGCAGCAAGCGGTCGCTGCAGCCGAAGCCAGGTCATATCATCATCACCCTGCTGGATGCGGAAGCCTGATGCGAGCTCACTGCCAGACGGTCTGCCTGCTTGCCCTGATATCAACGAGCCATGCCGTGCTCGCAGCTGAACGACTGGAAACGGCTCTGGACATCGATAACCTGTCGCCCCAGGCCCTGGGCTTTGGGCTGGTCGAACTCCAGCCCCATGCCGTGACCGAGCTGACTGGGTCGATTCAGCATAGTGTGTCCAACCAGTACGTCTTTGATCGCAAGCCGACCGAAGGTGTCGTCTTCGATGGTGAGCTCAACCTGACCCGTCTTGCACTCAGATACCCACTGGAGACGAGCCTGCCCGGCCAGGCCGAGCTGTTTGGCAGCGTTGGCTACTATCATCATGGTGAAGGCGTCATGGACGATTTCATCGTGAATTGGCACAGTTGGTTTGGTTTTCCGGAAGGCGGCCGCTCAGACGGGAACAGTGATGCCTTTCGTTATCAGTACGCACGCGACGACGAGCTGTTGATAGATAATACGAGCGCTGACTCCGGCATTGGCGATCTCAGACTCGGCGCCCGCTACGAGCTAGGCAACGATATGTTGCCGCTGACGGTGCAGATGCAGGTCGAATTGCCGACTGGCGATGCTGGTCGCTTCACCGGTAACGACGATATCGATGTTGGTCTGGGTTTGTCTGGCAGTGCTGGCAGCAAGATAGGCGATCGCCATGCGGCGGTTTATTACGGCGGCGGCCTGAATTACATCGGGCTCAACCGCTTCGGCGCCAGTGCAGGCAAGATCATCGATCAGCTTCACTGGGTCGGTAATGCCCGAGCCGGGGTGCTGTATGGTCAGCCGGGCGCCTGGAAGGTTCAGGCCCAGCTCGATTACCACAGTAAGCAGTTTCGCAGCGAACTGGAGCCGTTGTATGCCACGGCCTTTCAGCTGTCTCTGTCCGGTACGGGCTACCTGAGCCGGCAACTGGCCCTTCAGGCGGGTTTCATCGAGGATTTGAGAACCCGTATATCACCTGACTTCGTCATCTTCGTCAGTCTGTTATGGTCTGGCGCTGACGCTTGAACCCTACACGCACGATAGAGACAGCAGACTTATGTTGAATAACCCGAACTTCCAGATACCGCTCACAACCTCCAAGTGGCGCAGCGGCGCGGCGGCACTGTCGGCAGCGGTCCTGGGCATGTCAGCCTTCGTGCCCGCTCAGGCTTCCGAGCTCGATATCGCGCTCAGTGAAGATTCCGTCGCAGTCGACCTCAGATTTCTCAATGAAGAGCGCAGCCTCAGATCCTCCGCCGGCATCGTCTATCGCGAAGGCGGCTCCAGAGTGTTCGATCTCGAATTACTCGCCCTGGGGCAGACAGCTATCGGCAATCTACCCACTACTGTCGGTATCGGCGGACAGCTGGATCTGTTCAATGGCGATGACCTCGAAGGTGGCGCGCTGCCCATTGGTGGCTTCGTCCAGTTCAATATTCCACAGGTACCGGGCCTCGGCTACACGGCAGCGGCCTTCGTCGCACCGTCGATTACGGCTTTCGGCGATGCAGATCGATTCTGGCGCTTCGATACCAAGGTGACCTATCGCATCATTCGGGCGGCAGACGTCTATCTGGGCTATCGCCACCTGCATGCCAAGGCAGAGGAAGGCTCAGATGTATCACTCGAAGAAAGTTTCCACCTGGGCTTCAGACTGCAGTTTTGAGCTCTGAATCCGGTATCGCTGCAGCGGCTGTGGCACACTGCAGCAACCCGATCTTACCGCTTTCAACGTAGACAGGAATCATGATCAAGACCAGCGCCCCCTCCAGCATCGTGACGATGCTCTCCGACCTGCTCCACCGATCCAGGGCAGGCGTACTGCCATTCCTGGCTATGTTGGTGTTTACCGCATGTGATGGCTCGACGTCTACCGATAGAATTCGTGACCAGGGCCAGCTGCCTCCCCCGAGCTGTACCGAGGATTTCGAGCAGGTAGAGTGCCCCGACCAGCCCGCCAGAGCCCAGAATATCTTCGTCAGCGTTGTGGACAACGAAGGCAACCTGCTGAATGCAGATATCAAGGTACTGCAGTTCATGGCCAGTGGAGAAGCCTTCGATGGCTTCGCTGTCGCCGAAGCGGATTATCAGGTGGGTCTCGGTGCCGACGGTCGCTTTACCGTCGCATTCGAGACTGCCATACCCACACGGCTGGACCTCTGGTTCGAAGCCACCTTGAGCGATGGCACCGTATTGCGACGTGGACTGCCCAGCTCCGATCGTAATGTCGAAATCTCGCCAAAAACCGAATATGCCACGCGCGCCTTCCTCTCGGCATTGAACGGCAATAGTACGCGCCTCAACAACCTGATTCCCTGTGCCACACGCGACGACAACTGCCAGACTCAGGACGACACTGTGCTTCGTTACTGGCGTGCACTGTTTGCGACCACTGAAGAATTTGAACTGGGCCTCCCGGCATCGCTCGACCTCGGCGGCACGATTGCTGCGCTCGACCAGCAGCCTGTGTTCAAGAACACTGTCGACCAGCTGGTGGCCACGATAATCGCCGACAAGGTGCCGAACCCGACCTCGGCTGAAGACACCAACCCCAAACTGCTGGACCGTGCGGGCACCTACCATTCAGCCAGCTTTACCATGAGCCTTGGCCAGGGCATGCCGGGTACTGCCAGTCCATCGGCCATTTTCGCCAATGCTCTCGATACCATCGTCGCCGTGAGCAGCACAACGCAGGAAGCGCAGCTGGCCTATCCCCAGCTGACCTATACACCAGCCATCGTGAGCCGAATCACCGAAACCATTCCCTTCAGTCGCTTGAGCAATACCCGTGGCGCCGATGGTCAATATCGCTTGCCACTCGACACTGAAACCCGCAGCGAAATCAACTTTCTGGCGCGGGGCATACCGACAGTGCTGCGGCGCAATGCGAATTTCGAGCTGACACAGCTGGAAGTTCAGGATGTCGTTGGCGAGCAATCGGCGGCGCCCACCGGCTACGTCTCGGAGCCCTACTCAGCACTGCTGTATTCACTTCGCGGTAATGTCAGTAGCGGTGATGAGCGTGGTGAAAGCTTCAGTGACTCTTTGGCATCAGCTTTTTTTCAGGATGCTGAATTCGTCGAGTTGGTGGATCAGAGCGGCTCCGGGCTGCAACGTGCCCAGACCCTCGAAAATGTTCATGCCGTTACCTGGAACTTCCATTCCAAGCGCAGCACCTTCGGCAATGAAAACGTCGAGCGCAGGGATTTCAGTCTCGAGCGAGTGGCCGAGGGTCGCTATGGCTTCGTCACCGTGAGCGAGCTGTTTGGTATCGACCCTGCCGTCAGCCTTTTCAGCTCTATCGAGCTCTGGTCGTTCGACGCGGCTGGCGACAGTGTCTCGGTATCCAGACCCGATGCCAGTGCTGCGGAGAATATCAGCGGTCACCCCCTGTTCTACACCGTGCGCACCGCCCTGAATTCGGACGACTCCCGCCTGCCGCCAACGATTATCGGTGAGAGCCCGACGACGCTCGATGCGGCGTTGTTGTTCAACAGACAGCTCGTCACCGGACTGGACAACGTTCAGCGCCAGGAAGACATCCCACGTGGCCGCCTTCGTGTCGGCAATCTGCGTGGCTTCAGTGATGCCGCTGGCAATATTCTGACTTTCTCGATAGATGACCAGACCACCGCTGAGTTTGGTGGCCAGATTGGCACCGGTCTGTATCCAGTGAGAGGGCGCGGCATCGGACATGCTGTGAAAATAAGCACAGAGCAACCTGAACTGGCGAACAAACGCTTTAGACTGGCAGGCCATACCCTTGGCTTCCTGCCTGAAGTGAACCGTCTGAGCACCTTTGACGACAGCACACTGAGCTTTGGTCCCGACCTGACCCCAACGCTGACCCTTGTTGAGCGCTATACCGAGCAAGTCGCACGCACCTCAGAAGTTCGTCCGTTCGCGAGCCGGACGCTTGGCACTGTGACCGCGACGGCTTCGCCACTGGCAGCCGGCCCCATTGGGAACGCGGTCGCCATGACCTTCCCGGACCCTACAGGCGGACCTGACACAGTCAAACTCGAAGGCTTCGTCACTGCCGATGAACATCTGCTCGTCATGCGAATGCAGTTTGGTGACCGTGTGGGCCTGGTGTATGGCTTCCTCGAACGCGTGCTACCCGTTAATTGAGCAAGTCAAACGGATTCAGCGTGGCGCTGGTGACTGACTATTGATGATTCAGCGTCGTCGCGGCGCCCTGTGGCCCTGATAATGCGCTACAGGACCTGGCTGCTGTGCCTGCTTGTACTCACGGGCGGTGTAGTGCTATATCTGGCAGAAAGTGAGCGCTTCGAGCGCAGCGAGGCGCTGAGTGGCTACGAGCGACAGTTGCTGCGGCTAGAAACGCTGGCGCGGCAGCAAGCTTTGCCGAACTTCAAGGCTATCGAAGATGCTCAGGCCCGCAAGCTGCTCTTCTTCGACTATCTCGCTCCGCTGGTGCAGACAGCGAACAATGTACTGGCCTTCCAGGCTCGAAAACTGAGCCAGATTGGGGCCACGTTCCCCGCTGTCGATGCCGACGCTACGCAGACCACAGTCCTGGAGCCCGATGCACTCGTTTATGTCAATTTGCTGGCAGAGCGCTATCTTCGCGATGCCGGCAGTCCGATGTTCAACCCAGTCGAGCTTGCCCAGCTTCATGAGCGCCTGAAGGCATTGGAACAGCGGCTGCTACCAGTACCAGCTTCGCTCCCCCTCGCCCAGGCCGCGATAGAGTCAGCATGGGGCACGTCCCGTTTCGCGCGAATGGGAAACAATCTTTTCGGTCAGTGGTGCTTCCAGCAGGGCTGTGGCATGGTCCCCCGTGCTCGCCCAGCTGACGGGGCACACGAAGTGGCCTCCTTCGCCTCGGTTTACGATTCGGTCGTGGCCTATCTGCTGAACATCAATGGCCATCCCGCTTATACTGATCTTCGGGCCCTGCGTGTTGCCGCCATCGAGGCTGGTCAGGCCCCGGATGGTGCTTTGCTTGCAGAAGGGCTGGTATCATACTCCCAGCGTGGGCAGGTGTACGTTGACGAAATCAGAACACTCATCAGAAACAACAAGCTCTCCCGGTACGTTCACTCCCAGGAACGTGGCGCCCGCCAGGTCAGGACTCTGATCCGCGAACTGCAGGCGAATCTGAAGGAGGCAGAAGGAATCCAAGGCGAATGAGGCAGCAACTTATGTTCTGGAAGAAAAAAGACAATACAGCGGCAGAGACCGTGACGCCGGCTTCAGCCAGCAGCGCCCTGCTGAGTGAAAAAGAGAATAAAGAGTTCGCCAAACGATTCGATCCTTCCCGCCTGTGGCGAAAGATCATCGGTTCTGGCCGGAAGGCCGGGTTTCAGACTATCGAGCTTGCCCTCACCCTTTACTACACCGCTCGCGCTCCGGAAACACCTGTGTGGTGTAAAACCGCCATCTATGGCGCCCTCGGCTATTTCATTTCGCTGGTAGATGCGATTCCCGATTTGACGCCGGTGCTGGGCTACACCGATGACGTTGGCGTCATGCTGTCAGCACTGGCGATGCTATCCGCTTATGTCACCCCCGAAATTCGAACCAAGGCCCGCAAGCAGGCCATCAAACTGTTGCCACAGGACGTCACTCCGGAGCCTGCTGATGCGCCCGGGGCTGATTCGCCACAACAGGCACTCGACCAATCCAAACCTTAACCCGACCACTCTCATGAGGACGACACAGGCATGACCCGTCTTATCGGCCATATCAAAGGCTCGATCATTTTTACGACCATCGCAATCAACACAACGCTTTGCGTGATACCAATGTCGGTCATGGGTGTTATCAAGCTCGTTACCCCGCCAAGCCGGTTCCGGATCGGCCTCACGAAAGCTGCCATAGCCTTTGCCGATTATTGGGTACGCGTGAACACCCTCTTGCTCAATAGCTTCCACGACATCAAGTGGGACGTCCGCAATCATGCTGATCTGAACACGAAGAACTACTATCTGGTCACGAGCAATCATCAGTCCTGGAGTGACATAGTGGTCCTTCAGACAGTGCTCTCCGGAAAAGCGCCTTTTCTGAAGTTCTTTCTGAAGAAGGAACTGATCTGGGTGCCAGTCATCGGCATCGCCTGGTGGGCGCTCGACTTCCCGTTCATGAAGCGCTACACCCGGGAGCAGATCGCAAAGAACCCGGCCTTGGCTGGAAAGGATCTCGAAACGACTCGCAAGGCCTGTGAACACTTTTCAGATACGCCAACGGCCATTTTCAACTTCCTGGAAGGCACCAGAAACACACCTGAGAAACACGCCCGGCAAAACTCGCCCTATCGTCACCTGCTCAAGCCGAAGGCCGGTGGCATCGCCTTCGTAATCGGCGCAATGGCTGACCAGCTCGACACCCTGCTCGATATTTCACTGCATTATCCTGGCGAACACATCAGTTTCTGGGACCTGCTCACCGGGCGCCTCGATCATGTGGTGGTGGATATTCGGGAAATCAGGATTCCGCAGTCATTCAAGGACAAGGATTACCAGAACGATCCCGAATTCAAGGCTGAATTCCAGGCCTGGGTTGCCCATATCTGGGAAGAGAAGGATGACAGGCTCGAAGCCATGAAGAAGGGCTGACGAGCCCTTTCCATCTCAAATCGTCAGACATAAAAAAAGGAGCCTCGCGGCTCCTTTTTAATGACATCCTCATCACAACAGATTCTGCCAACAGGCTCTATCTGCGACCGGAACGTCTCAGTGCTGACGGGGTGAACTCGTTAGAGCTCTGCTTGTTACCCCACTCATATGCATTTTCGATCTCGTTGTTCAGGCCGAGCACAAGATATCTGCCTGACACGAGGTCGTAGATAGCCTCTGCGGTATACCAGGGTACCATGACGTCGTAGTAGTAGGTCGCATGGCCTTCAGATGAGCGCCACAGATCTCCGCGTCCGTCATATTGATCGACGAGAGCGATCTGCCAGGTATCTTCATCCACATACATGACGCGCTTGGCGTATATGTGTCTTGCACCCGGCTTCACATTTCCTTCTATCACGTGAACACGATGCAGCTCGTAACGAGCCAGATCCTGATTCAGGTGGCCTGCCTTGATGATATCGCTGTAGCTCTTGTCCTTGTCCATCAGACCGTAGGAGTTGTAAGGAATATACATCTCGCGCTTGCCGAGGTACTTCCAATCGTAGCGATCGGGCGCACCACTGAACATGTCGAAGTTGTCTGTCGTTCGCAGACCATCCGAAGCGGTACCTGGTCCGTCATAGGCCACCTGGGGCGCACGACGCACACGGCGCTGACCTTCGTTATAGATCCACGCACGGCGTGGCTCCTTCACCTGATCCAGCGTTTCGTGAACCAGCAGTACGTTACCTGCCAGTCGAGACGGTGAAGTTATTTCCTGCTTGAAGTAAAACAGAATGTTGGGGTCCACGGTTTTCGGATCGAAATCGGTGAGCTCTGTAACATAGGACAGATCCTCCACGAACTCGACCGGCGTGAAACTGCCATTGGCCAGCGGTGTCATCTGCGTTACGCGTCGCGACAGTGAGCCTGCCCGCCAGCGCGTAATGTGGTTGAAGATGACCTGAATACCTTTCTCTGAATCGGTCCCGTGCAGAATCGGGAACGGCACAGAGGTGTCGTATTCAGTAATACCGTTCTTGCTTTCAGACAAGGAAACCGTAGTGGCATTCTTGACGGCCGCTTCATAAACGCGCTCTTCGAACACAGCATTTCTGTGTGTCGGATACACGTTGATGATGTATTCGCCAGGGTATTTTTTCAGCATGGCCAACTGGCCAGCAGACAGCTGATCCTTGTACTGATCGGCGTTCTGATTGTTGATTGTGAGGGTCGGCTTTTCATCAGCGAAGGGGCTGATGTAATTGTCACCATCGAAACCAGCTGGCGCAGGCGTCTTCTCGCCCGTCCAGGCTGGAATCGCGCCGCCATTGCCCGCTTTTTCAGCGCCAAGCCTGGTCAGCGTGTCGCCTAGTTTCGCCGCTTCCGCTTCAGACACTGCAGCACTGGCATTGAAAGCCGCCAGTGAGAAACAGAGCATGCCTGCGGTCAGACCTGTTTTCGTTAACTCTCTAAGTCTCATTCAATTTTCCTCGATCAGCGGAACAATCCTGTTCCGCCTGATTATTATGCTTGTATGGTTGGTTCCCAGACTAGTGACTGCCGCACGTATCAGAATGAAACTGACACTGATGCATCGATGGAATCACGGTCGCCGACGCCGCTATATGGTTCACCACCGATACGGGCAGTGTAACCAACCTGCGCAGTATACTTGTTCATATATACCGCTCTCAGGTCCAAACTGGTAGTTACCTGTCCTTCACGGAAAAGGATCGGGCCATAGCCATATACGTCATGTGACCAGGAAAATATCGGTGACAGGTTCACGCCAGCAAAGGCGTCGTTGTAGTCCAACGAGGCACGCATGCGGTAACCCGCTGAAAGCGCGGTAGTAAAGCCTTCATTTTCACAGAACTTAGGATTGTTGTTCGAACCACCTTCACAGGGGACGACCACATTCGGATTCTGCTGTGGGCCAACACCAAAGGTACTGTCACGACCGAATCGTGATTCATCATCATCCGGAAAACCGTGCAGATAGGTTGCACCAAATTCCGTCACAAAGCTGAGTCGGCTTGCGCCGAGCACCTGATCGAAGAACTTGATGAAGGTGACCTGCGCTTGAGTCATGCCAAACTCTTCATACCCTTGAATCTTGCCACCAGGCGAATATTCATCACCGAAGGCACTCAAAGGCACTCCATTTGGATCGACACCATTCAAGCTGGCCAGCGTCAGTTCAAAACCGTTCTTCTGCACAGGCATATCGGGTCGGTGACTGATCTCACCACCGATCGACCAACCGTTTTCGGTACTGGTGCTGAAACTGATACCGAACAGATCGATCGCTTCAGGGAACACTACCTGATACGCCCCGAAGGGCTGGCCCGCTGCAGGGTTGTTGCCCACGAAGTTGACGTAAGGCAGCGTGCTGTTGGTGCGATAGTAGAAGAAGCCAAGCTCGGTATCGCCAAGCGCCGCTGCATACCAGCGCACTGCCGCGCCGAACATACCGTCGTTATCCGGCTCTTCGTCGCCAAGTCTTTCATTGTACAGACCCTGCTGCAGCACCAGAGTCTCTGGCACTTCACCTGCGATCAGGATAGGTCCGCAACCATCGGCGACGGTATCGTTAGTCGAGTAGAAAGTTCCGCAAGGGTCGACCTGGGTCTTTTCCCATTCAAACTGATAAAACGCTTCGACCGTCACATCAGCCGTGAGACCGATGGAGGTATACAACATATTGACCGGAAGCAGTACGTCCTTGACTTCAGCGCCTGGTGAACGGGCAGCCGAGAAGTCGAGTGGGTTGATCGAGTTGATACCACCAAGGATGAAGGTACTCTCACCCCAGCTCAGCACCTGCCGACCAAAACGGACGTTGATGGGCACTTCGCCAGCGTAGAAATCACCCCAGACATAGGCATCGAGGAAGCGAACGTCAGAACCAGCCTGATCGAGCGTGTCATCGTTCAATGGGCGCGTCTGACCAAGCGGGTCAGCGGGCCGGCTTTCATCCATCAGCTCTCTGTCGTAGAAATAGCGCAGACGGGTGAAGCCACCGAAGTTCTCATAACTCATGAGCAGATCGGTGGTGCCTTTGACGACCTTTGAAAAGGTCTTGCCCCGATCGTAGTTCCAGTTACCGTCGTCGGTATTGTTGGTTGAAGAACCAGTAGTGCTGCCCTTCCCTATGCCAGGCAAACTGCCTTGGGCCAGGTAGTCCTTATCACGCTTTTCCACACGCCAGCTGGCACCTGCTGTCAGCGTTGTGTCGAGAGAGCCTTCGATATCACCGAGATAGAACTGGAACGCCTGAGCCGGCATTGAGAGGGAGGAAGCTGCAGCAATAGCAGCCGATAGCGCAGTCCATCCGAACCGACGCTGGGAATGTTTTATCATCGAACGCTACTCCATTATACTTTTTTTTACTGGATCGTAATTCCAATATAGACCGTAACGCTGTTTTTCTCCAAGCCAAGAAAAAAAATTTCTGAACTTAAAAATACAAGGACTTGGCGCACGATTGTATGGTACTGGGCTGAGACTCCCTACACTACTGCACGTTGGCACCCGCAGCGTGTACAATAAGCCCGAATCAGGCCTGCAGACTTTTTGACTATTGACGACGCTTCTGCTCAGGCCTGCTAACTGCGTCACAGCGCAAACGCTGTAGACTGCGGCTTTTCCAAGAGAATTCCGAGCTGGAGACACATTGAATGAGTGAAGTATTGATAGTGGCAGGTTGCCGTACCGCCATGGGCGGTTTTCAGGGCGTACTGTCCGGCTGTTCCGCGACCAAACTCGGCGCTGACGCTATTCGTGAAACAGTACGGCGCGCACAGATCGATCCCGCCTCGGTTGATGAAGTCATTATGGGCTGTGTACTGCCAGCTGGTCTGAAACAGGGTCCAGCCCGTCAGGCCATGCTTCAGGCAGGTCTTCCGAACTCCACCGGCGCGACCACCATCAACAAGCTCTGCGGTTCTGGCATGAAAGCCGTGATGCAGGGCCACGATGCCATCGTTGCTGGCTCCAGTTCACTGGTCATCGCTGGTGGCATGGAAAGCATGAGCAATGCGCCCTACCTACTGGAGAAAGCCAGAAGTGGCATGCGCATGGGTCACGGCAAGGTCATGGACCACATGTTCCTCGATGGTCTGGAAGATGCCGAAAGCGGTCGACTCATGGGCTCGTTCGCTCAGGACGTCGCCGACCAGTACAAGCTGACCCGTGAAGCCATGGACAACTACGCCATCGAATCGCTGAAACGAGCCAACTCGGCCATGGAAGCCGGCGATCTCGACGCGGAAATCGTACCGGTGACCATTCAGACCCGCACTGGTGAAGAAACTGTCAAAAGTGATGAACAGCCATTGACCGCTCGTCCGGAAAAGATTCCTGGTCTGCGACCTGCTTTCAGCAAGGACGGCACTATCACGGCAGCGAACGCGAGTTCAATCTCGGATGGTGCTTCATCACTGCTGCTGGCCAGCCAGGATGCGGTCACAAAGCATGGCCTGAAACCAGCGGCCAGAATAGTGGCCCACACCACGCATTCGCAGGCGCCAGGTGAATTCACCATCGCGCCGATTGGCGCCATGAAGAAGCTGTTCGAAAAAACTGGCTGGAGCGCAGATGACGTTGACCTCTACGAAATCAACGAAGCCTTTGCCATGGTGACCATGCTGGCCATTCAGGAACTCGGGCTTGATTCGGCTAAGGTCAATATCAGCGGCGGCGCCTGTGCCCAGGGCCATCCTGTTGGCTCCACTGGCTCACGCCTCATTGTGACCCTGATGCATGGCCTGCAGCGCCTCGGCAAAAAGCGCGGCATTGCCAGCCTGTGCATTGGTGGCGGTGAAGCCACCGCTGTGGCCATAGAGCTGCTCTAAACCCTACCCTCTCGCCCAGCCAGGGCATGGCCGGCCGCAGCGCCCGTCATGCCTTGTGCTCGGCCGACAAGTAATCCTGCGACTGCATTTCAAGCAACCTGCTTTCAGTTCTGTCGAATTCGAAGCGTAGTCGCTGCCCCTTGTAGAGTTCGTATATTGGCGCTGCGGCTGAGAGAATCAACTTCACCCGACGATCGTAGAACTCGTCTACCAGATTGATGAAGCGGCGGGCCTGATCTTCGATCGCTGTGTCGAATATCGGCACGTTACTGATAAGAATCGCATGAAACTCCCGGGCCAGCTCGATGTAGTCGTTCTGGCTGCGCGGCCCATCGCAGAGCTCTCTGAACTCAAACCAGACGACATCGTCACAGCGTTGTCGGGCCTGAAGATAGCGGCCGTTGATGCTCAATGCCACGCCATGTGTCCCACAGTCCATCGCCAGCGCCTTGTAGCTGGCCGCAAGCGAAGTCTCGGCTTCGGCATCCAGTGGCGAGTGATAGAGCTCCGCCTGCTCCAGAGTTCTCAATCTGTAGTCCACACCTCCGTCGACATTGACGACTTCCGTATGCTTGTTGAGCAGTGCGATGGCTGGCAGGAAGCGTGCCCGCTGCAGTCCGTCCTTGTACAGGCCGTCTGGCACGATATTCGACGTGCAGACCAGGCTGACACCCCGTCTGAAGAGCGCCTCGAGCAGGGTCGCCAATATCATGGCATCACCAATGTCGCTGACGAAGAACTCGTCGAAGCAGATGACCCTGGCGTCCTTTGCGAAATTATCGGCGACGATCTCGAGCGGGTTCTCGGTACTCTTGAGCTTGGTGAGATCCCGGTGCACCCGCTGCATGAATCGATGGAAGTGCACCCTCAATTTCCGTTCGAAGGGTAGACTGTCGTAGAAGGTATCCATGAGATAGGTCTTGCCACGGCCAACACCGCCCCAGAAATAGAGACCCCGCTCCGGCTCGGTCTGCTCCTGCCGGCTACTGAAGCGCTGTTTGATACGCCCGAAAACCGAAACCTTCACCTCTTTTTGCGCCTCTTCACGAGCTTCGGCCGCTACGAGACGCTCATACAGATTCTGCAGGTGAACTACGGCGTTTTCCTGCGACGCATCGTAGCTGAAGCCTGCCAACTCCAGATCCTGGCGGTATTTCTGCAGGGGTGCTAATGTACTGCTGGACATCGCTTTGAAGGTCCTGTTTGCTGGTGTGGTGGGCGAACATCGCTGCACGGGCCGACGTTCTGGTCGACAAGCGCGAGCCGCGTATAATACCCTACTTTGAACTCATCTTTGAGCACTAAAAGGATCCTCTATGACTCCTTTCTGGATCGCGGTCAGCGTAGCCGTCAGCTTCGCTGTGGGCCTCCTCATCGGCATCGTATTGCACAAGACTGCCAGCCCCGGCAGTACCAAGCGACGGCGGCTCGAAGGCCAGATGGATCAGATGCGTGATGAATACGTGCGCTACCAGGCCGACGTAACACATCACTTCAGTGAAGCCGCCCAGTTGATCAAACGACTCAACAAGGATTATGAGAGCGTGATCACCCACCTCACCAAGGGTGCGAACAAACTGGCTGGAGAAGCCGACTTCGACAGCAGCGACCTGCTCAGACAAGTCCGCGCCAACAAGGCAGATTCTCCAGACGACATCGACTACAGCAACACTGAAAATCTGCGTGAACGGCTGCGGTTGCCGCCTGACGTCGCCATCGAAGGCTATGAGGGTCTCGGAATGGAGGCTGCCCCTAGCTCTGCTGCGGCCTCAAGCTCGTCAGATCGTTCGGGCGCCAGGAAAAAGTCCAATAGTCCGGGGCAACAGAAGGCTGCTTCCAAGCCAGAACCGCTTCAGGTACCTGGCACGTCGACAAGCTCGATTCAGGGCGTGAGAGTAGCGCAAAAGCATGTAAAGACAGTCGATTATGATGAGCAGCACGTCGATGGCTATGTTGAAGCGCCTCGTGACTACGCACCGAGACGAGGGCCAGAGGACAACGGCACGCTGACTGAAGGTTACAATCTCAGCCGTGACGACAGCGAGCGCGACCTGCGACACTAGGCCGCTCAGAGCTCAGACAGGGTTGCCGAGATCGAAGAACCTGGCTTCCAGTCCGAATTCGGCCGCCAGTGCTGAACCGAGTGCCTGTACGCCATAGCGTTCAGTGGCATCGTGGCCAGCAGCATAATAGACAATATCGTTTTCCATAGCGGCATGGTAGGTTGGCTCGGAAGCTTCGCCGCTGATGAATGCGTCCATGCCCAGCGCGATGGCATCGTCAATTGCACTCTGGGCGCCTCCCGTACACCACGCCACCGTTTCTATCTGCTTCTCGGCATTGCCCAGCAGCAGCGGCTTACGCTGCAGCTTCTCTTCGATATGACGCGCAAAATCGTCTGCCCGGCAAGGCGCGGCCAGACGCCCACTCCAGAGCAAATCCTGTACGCCAAGCAGGGCTTGCATGGCTTCCACTTCCAGACCTAGCACAGCAGCCAGCCTGGCGTTGTTACCGTATTCTGGATGCATGTCCAGAGGCAGGTGATACGCAAACAGATTGATGTCGTGGTCCATGAGCGCCTTCATGCGTCGGTATTTCTGACCAGTCACCGTCAGCGGCTCGTTCTTCCAGAACCAGCCATGATGCACCAACAGCATGTCAGCGCCCCAACGCGCGGCTTCATCGATGAGCGCCTGCGATGCAGTGACACCCAGCATGACCTTGGCAATCTGCGTACGCCCTTCGACCTGCAATCCGTTCGGACAATAATCCTTCACCAACTCCGGCTTGAGTACTGCGTTGAGCCAGGCTCCTACCGCCGCACGTTCAACCATCGCCACTGTTACCATCCCTCAGATCCTGATAGGCCTCGATAAGTGCCCGCATCATCTGTTCGTTTTCATGGGCCTGTCCCACGGTGAGCCGCAGGCAGTTTTCAACCAGCGGATGCGCACCATGCAGACATTTGATCAACACGCCACGCTGCTTCATCGCCTTATGAAGGCGAGGCGCCAGCGCCTCGCCGGACGTCGTTGCAGCAGTGTCGGGAGCCGACTCATCGAGCACCCGGATGAGTACGAAGTTGGCTTCACTGTCGAACACTTTCACCCAGGGTAACGCTGTCAGCTGATCCTGCAAGATGGCGCGATAGCCTCTGAGCGCCTCAGTCTGCGCCATAAAGAGCTCATAGTGCTCAAGGGCAATCTCGATAAAGAGCTGAGAGAATACATTGATGTTGTATGGCAGTCGGGCCTTGTCGAACTCCCTGACCCAGGCCTCGTGGCCAAACAGCATGCCGAAGCGGGCCCCAGCCATACCAAGCTTCGACAGCGTTCGCAGGATCAGCACGTTCTCGAAGCGCTGCTCAAGTCCAATGGCGCTATAGTCAGTAAAGGCCTCATAGGCTTCGTCGATAACCAGCAAACTGCCACTCTCGCGGCACTGTTCCGCCAACTCGACCACCGCTGCCTGTGAATAGGCCACGCCTGTCGGATTGTTTGGCTGCGCCAGAAAAACGAGACCGGGTCGCTGCGATCGGACTACTTCACTCATGGCGGCAAGATCGAGACTGAAATCTGACTGAAGCGGCACACCAATGAAACGGCAGTCCAGCAGATGGGCCAGATTCGCATACATCACGAAGCTGGGCACCGGTGCGACCACCACGCGATTACTCGGCGCGATAACGGTAATCAGGAGCTGAATCAACTCGTCCGAACCGTTGCCGAAGATCATGGCGGTCTCGTCGTGAACACCATATAGCCGACGCAATTGCTGCTCGATCTTCTGCGGATGCGGAGAGGGATAGCGATTGATCTCAAGCGAGGCTAGCCGTGCGCGAAAGGCCTCATCAACGGATGGCGGCAGCGGGAAGCTGTTCTCCATCGCGTCCAGCTTGAGGAGACCTTTCGAGTCCTGTACATGATAGGCACCAACTGCCCTCAGGCGTTCAGGAATCAGGGCTTCTATAAGACCAGTACGCTTTTGCGAGCTGCTTTCCGGTGAATATTCACTCACTGTCGCTGTCCTGTCTGGCCACCGGCATCGCCTTCTACACGATACTCAGCTGACCGAGCGTGCGCAGTCAGCCCTTCTGCCCTGGCCAGCACACTGGCGACGCGTCCCTGAGTGGCTGCTCCCTCCGCTGAAAAATTGATGATGGAGGAGCGCTTCTGGAAGTCGTAGACACCAAGCGGACTGGAAAACCTCGCCGTACCTGAGGTCGGCAGGACGTGGTTAGGTCCAGCGCAGTAGTCGCCGAGCGCCTCTGGGGTATAACGTCCCATGAAAATTGCCCCAGCGTGACGGATGCTGGTGAGAAGACGTTCAGGCTGATCAACACAGAGCTCGAGGTGCTCGGGGGCAATCATATTGACGACTTCGATGGCTTCGTCAATGTCAGTGCAGAGAATCATGCCCCCACGTGCCGCCAGCGACTTCCGAATGATATCCGCGCGCTCCATCTCGGGCAGCAGGCGTTCAATTGAAGCGGTCACGGCATCGAGCAGCGCCTGGCTATCACTGATCAGGATCGACTGTGCATCTTCGTCGTGCTCGGCCTGGGAAAAGAGGTCCATTGCGAGCCAGTCTGGATTGGTCGCCGCATCGGCGACGACACAGATCTCCGAGGGCCCTGCTATCATGTCGATGCCCACCTTTCCGAAGACCTGTTTCTTGGCTGTGGCCACAAAAATGTTGCCAGGGCCGGTTATCTTGTCCACTGGTCGAATGGTGTCAGTGCCATAGGCCAGCGCAGCGACGGCCTGGGCGCCACCAACTGTATAGATCTCATCAACACCCGCCACCAGCGCAGCCGTTATGACGACATCGTTGATCACACCATCTGGGGTCGGCACGGTCATCACGATGCGCTTTACCCCGGCAACCTTTGCCGGAATGGCGTTCATCAGAACCGACGACGGATAGGACGCCTTGCCTCCGGGCACATAGATACCTACCGAATCCAGTGGGGTAATCTGCTGACCAAGCACGGTGCCGTCGGGCTCGGAATATTGCCAGGAAGGTGCTGCCTGACGCTCGTGATAGCTACGGATGCGCGCTGCTGCGGCTTCGAGCGCCTCTCGCACTGCTGGGGCGGTCTGCGCGGCATGGTGCGCCAGCTGTTCGGGTGTGATCCGCAGCCGGGCAGCATCCCTGAAATCCAGCCGATCGAAACGACTGGTATATTCAAGCACGGCTGCATCACCGCGTCTGCGTACATCCGCGATGATATCGGCCACCGTATGCTCGACGGCCGAGGTGTCTTCCGCAGATACATTGAGGAGTTCATCAAGTTCAGCGGCGAAATTCGCATCGCTGCGCGTTAACATTCTCATGACGATAGTCTCTTGCAGATAAACTCAGGCTGATTGCTTTCTGTTCTGAACTGCCTCGCCCAGGCGAGCAATGAGTGCCTGCATGGCCGCCTGCTTCATCTTCATCGCCGCACTGTTGGCTATAAGTCGCGAGCTGACGTGACAGATCAGCTCTCTGGCCTCAAGGCCGTTGGCCTTGAGCGTATTGCCGGTGTCGACGATATCGACGATTTCATCGGCCAGATTGAGCAGCGGCGCCAGTTCCATGCCCCCATACAGTTTGATGATATCCGCCTGAATGCCACGGCTGGCATAAAACTGTTTGGCGAGCGTGACGAATTTCGTGGCCACCCGAACCCGACCACCTTCGGGCCGGGGGGCCCCGACCTTGGCCGCGGTCATTAAACGACAGCGGGCGATATCCAGATCAAGTGGCTCGTACAGGCCTTCACTGCCATTTTCGAGCAGGACGTCCTTGCCGGCCACACCGAGATCAGCGGCGCCGAAGCGCACATATGTGGGTACATCGCTCGCTCTGAGCACCACTAGTCTGACATTGTCATGGTTGGTGTCAAAGATCAGCTTCCGGCTTTTGGAAATATCCTCGGCCGGGGTGATGCCTGCAAATTCAAGCAGTGGCAAGGTGTCATCCAGGATTCTGCCCTTGCTCAGCGCAATCGTGATCTGTTCACCATTCAACATTCGCTTACCCGTTCAATTCTTGCGTTCAGCCCCTGCAATTTCTGCTCTATGCGTTGATAACCGCGATCCAGATGATAGATACGATCGATACAGGTCTCGCCTTCGGCGACAAGCCCGGCGATGATCAGACTGGCAGAGGCCCGCAGGTCGGTGGCCATGACCGGTGCGCCAGTCAGACCAGCCAGTCCGGTCACCAGGGCGGTATGCCCTTCCACGCTGATACTTGCGCCCAGTCGCTGTAGCTCCTGAACGTGCATGAAGCGATTCTCGAAAATGGTTTCAACAATCTTGCTGGTGCCTTCAGCGACACAGTTCATAGCCATGAACTGTGCCTGCATATCCGTGGGGAACGCAGGAAACGGTGCGGTCCTGATACTGACAGCCCGCGGGCGGTTGCCCTTCATGTCCAGCGTGATGCTGGTATCCGAAGTGGAGAGGTGTGCACCTGCCTCCTCCAGCTTGAGCAGAACGGCTTCCAGACAGGCTTCGTCGGCGCCGTGAACAGTGACCTGCCCCCTGGTAGCAGCCGCTGCACAGAGAAAGGTACCGGTTTCAATCCGGTCAGCCTGGATGGCGTGATGACAACCCTTCAGCTCGGCGACGCCGTTGATCTCGATCGTGGCGCTGCCATGCCCCTTGATATCGGCGCCCATGGCCAACAGGCACCTGGCAAGATCAACCACCTCCGGCTCTCGAGCGGCATTTTCGAGCACCGTACGACCGTCAGCCAGACAGGCAGCCATCATGAGGTTTTCAGTCCCGGTAACGGTAACGGTGTCGAAGTAGATATGCGCACCGCGCAAGCGCCCCTGCCGACTCGCCTTGATGTAACCATTGTCTACTGCAATGGTGGCACCCATCGCCTCGAGGCCACGAATGTGAAGATCGACCGGCCGACTGCCAATGGCACAGCCACCAGGCAGGGAGACTTCCGCATAGCCGAAACGCGCCAGAAGAGGGCCCAGCACGAGAATACTGGCCCGCATGGTCTTCACGAGGTCATAGGCGGCGGTATAGTTGTTCACTTTGGAGCTGTCGAGCTGCAGCCGCCCTTCGCCCTGCTCTTCCATGCCCACGCCCATCTGCTGAAGCAGCCTGGTCATGGTTCGAATATCGTTGAGCTGCGGCAGATTGCTGAGCTCAACCAGTCCGGAAGAGAGCAAGGCTGAGGTCAGTATCGGCAGTGCAGCATTCTTTGCGCCGGAGATGGTGACCGCACCATTCAGCGGCACCCCGCCCCTGATTCTTAATTTGTCCATATGGGCCTGGTTCTGATCTCAGGTGTTCTGGGCTGACCATTCAGTCGGCGTGTAGGTTTTGATGGTCACCGCGTGCACGGTACCGTCTGCTATGAGTTCGTTCAGCTGCTTGTATACAAACTGCTGTTTCTTGACGGCGTTGAGATCTTCGAACACTTCGCCGATCACCGTGACCAGAAAATGATAATCATCACCCCCGACTTTGACTTCGCAATCGCTGAAGCGGGGCTGGAGATAGTTTTCGAGTTCTTGAGGCTGCATAAATGGGGCTCCCATCCTCTAGGAATGCGTTGCGAATGAAGCAACACGGGTCAATGTGCTGACGTTGAAAACGGGGGAGTATATCAGATGCCGGGGCGAGCGGCAGTGCAAAGGCTGTGCATCAGGCCAGCGGCAGGACTTCTTCGAGACCGCTGACCTTGGCGAGATCGTGCAACTTGCCGGAAAGCCCTTTGAAACGGAGTGACCTGTCATGCTTTGCTGCCGTATCGAGCCAGCGCACCATCAACGACAGGGCAACGCTCTGCGCAGTCTTCACCCTGCTGAAGTCGATAATGACATCTCGAGAGTTCGCCGAGGCAAGGAAGGCTTTCCCTTCATCCAGCAAGGCAACCGCCGTGTCATTATCTATATCGCCAGCAATTTCCGCGTAGGCGCTATCGCCAAAGCCCTCGGGCGGTGTTTCACGGACGCTGAGTCCTGCGCTTGCTGCTGCCACAGACTTACTTTGACTCCTGAATGCGCTCTTCTTCCACAGTGGATGTCCAATTGTCGATGACCTGGTCGATATCACCACGATACTGGCTCATCAACTGTTCAAACTTGTCACGGAAGGCCAGCCCGATATTCACACCATTCACAATGACGTTCTCCAGCAGCCAGCCATTCTTCTCGCTGTTATACATTGAATAGGTCACGGGGTACTTGTTGCCAGATTCAGCGACAACTTCAAGGTTCACAGAGGCTCTGTCTTTTGCCCGCGGATTGACCTCGGCATCCAGCACATTGATGTTGAACTGATCGGACTCGACAAGGGTCTTGCCATAGGCATTGAAGAGACTTTTCTTGAACACCTCCACGAAACGATCCTGCTGGGCATCACTTGCTTCACGACGATAGCGTCCCATGATGCGGGCTGAAATGCGCTTGAAGTCAACTGACTCAACCAGCGCCCCGTGCATGATTTCATAGAACTTTGTCTTGTCTTCATAATAAGTCTGGCGCTGATCTCTCAGCTGGTCCACGAGGCGCTCGGTATCCTTCCGCACCTTGGCCATGATCTCGTCTTCCACACCAGCCTGCGCCTGCACAGAGAAAAGGGAAGAGAACATCAGCATGACTGCGAGGCCCAGCGACAGCACCGGAGATCGCTCCGAGGCCATGCTGCTAGATGTCTGTTGAAATACGCTAAGTGTCTGGGTCATCTGCCAATATCCTTCAGTAAACCGGGAGGTCGAATCAGAGGTTGCTGGTTGCAAAATTGCTGATCAGCTTTTCGAGGTTGAGTGCGCTCTGGGTACTTTCAATGTAGTCGCCGTCGGCCAGCGTATCCGGATCGCCACCGATGGCGATGTTGAGATACTTTTCGCCAAGCAGTCCAGCCGTGCTGACCACAGCCACACTGTCACGTGAAATGTAATCTACGTCGGCATCAACCTCCATGGCTACCCGTGCTTTTACCGACTTGGGGTCGAGCTCGATGTCTGTGATCTGGCCTATCGTCACGCCAGCCATCGACACCTTGCCCCGCTCTCGCAGACCACCAATATCGTTGAACTCGGCATACAGCGTGTAGGTCGATTCAGCCGGGCTGAGACTCAGGCCGCTGATTCGTATCGCCAACAGGAATAGCGCTCCGATACCCAACAACATGAACAGACCAACGCCGATTTCGACAGTTCGAATTTGCATTTACAGATCTCCAAACATGACGGCAGTCAAAATAAAGTCCAGCGCAAGCACGCTGAGAGAAGAATACACCACCGTGCGGGTAGTCGCCGCACTGATACCCTCCGAGGTCGGAACCGAATCATAGCCCTGATAAACAGCGATCCAGCTGCATACGAAACCGAAGACCAGGCTCTTGATCACACCGTTGAGAACGTCCTCTCTGAAGTCGACCGAGGCCTGCATATTACTCCAGAACGATCCTTCGTATACGCCCAGCCAGTCGACGCCGACCATCATGCCGCCCCAGATACCCACCACGCTGAAGATGGCGGCCAGTATGGGCATGCTGATAAATCCGCCGATGAGGCGAGGCGCGATGACATAACGAAGCGGGTCGACACCCATCATTTCAAGGCTGCTGAGCTGTTCCGTGGTTTTCATGAGGCCGATTTCGGCCGTCAGCGCGCTACCTGCCCTGCCAGCGAACAGGAGCGCAGTCACTACCGGCCCGAGCTCTCGCACCAGCGTGAGCGCAATCATCTGTCCAATCGCCTGTTCAGAACCGTAATCCACGAGAATGGTATAGCCCTGCAGGCCAAGTACCATGCCAATGAACAGACCACTGACAATGATGATCAGCAGCGACAACACACCGGTCTGCCAGATCTGCTTGGCGAGCAGCGGGAACCCCTTCATCGTGGGCCAGTTCCACAGGGTCTGCAGCAGAAACAGACCCGACCGGCCAAAGGACGACAGAGAGGTCAGTCCGGCATGGCCCAGCTGCTGAATCTTCTGAAAGAGCAGACTAAGCATCTGAGCCACCGACAGACAGCAGGTCGTCCTTATAGTCCTTCGCTGGGTAATGGAAGGCGACTGGCCCGTCCGGCAGCCCATTGAGGAATTGCTTCACGAATTCATTGCCCTCTGTTTTCAGATGCTCCGGTGAACCCTGCCCCATCAACTTGCCATCCGCGATGATGCAGAGATGATCAGCAATGCTCATGGTTTCCTGAATATCGTGAGACACGAGAATGGTGGTCAACCCGACGGCATCGTTGAGCAGGCGAATCAGCTTCACGATCACAGCCATGGCGATCGGGTCCTGCCCGGTGAAGGGTTCATCGTACATGATGATATCCGGGTCAAGCGCGATGCTCCGCGCAAGGGCGGCCCGCCGCGCCATACCACCTGACAACTCGCTCGGCATCAGATCACGCGCACCTCGGAGGCCGACAGCATTAAGCTTCATTAATACAATATCGCGGATCATGTCGTTGCTCAGCGCGGTGTGGGCGCGCAGGGGAAAGGCGACATTCTCAAACACGTTGAGGTCACTGAACAGGGCACCCGACTGGAACAGCATGCCCATGCGGGTTCTCATCTCGTACAGCCGCGACCGCGACATGTCATTTACGACTATGTCATCAAACACGACCCGGCCACTTTCAGGTTTGATCTGGCCACCGATCAGCTTGAGCAGCGTGGTCTTGCCGGTGCCACTGGGGCCCATGATGCCGGTAATCTTGCCACGCGGCGCATGCAGACTGATGTTGTCGAAGATCAGCCGATCGCCACGGCGAAAGCTCATGTTCTCGATACTGACGAGATGCTCTTGTGACAGAACGCTCACTCCTGATTGAATTCGAGGCGGGAAGATATATTTCCTGATTCTGATACACTAACGCGAAAGCCGATACGGCCCAGGACATCTTTTACAATTTCTGCAGCGGCAACCCTGCCAGCTGTCGCCAATCACTATCGTTGGAAACTCTATGGCACATACGACCCCGACACAAGAGTCGATTGCTGCGAGCTTTGATTTCCTCGCCGCTGGCATCCGCACCATGGAAACCGAGCGCGACGCCATTGCCGAGCTGATTCTTCATCAGAAACAGCAGCGCGAAAGCTTTACCAGAGCCTGTGAGCTCATGCTCGAATGTCGCGGCCGGGTCGTCGTGACCGGTATGGGCAAATCCGGCCATATCGGCAACAAGATCGCAGCCACCCTGGCGTCCACCGGCACGCCAAGCTTTTTCGTCCATCCCGGCGAGGCAAGTCATGGCGATCTCGGCATGATCACCAAAGACGATGTGGTCATTGCGATTTCAAACTCAGGGAATACTGCGGAGATCATCAGCATACTGCCGCTGATCAAGCGCATGAGCATCCCCCTGATAACGCTGACAGGCAACGCGCGCTCACAGATGGCCGCACTCGCCGACGTGAATCTCGACACCAGCGTCAGCAAGGAAGCCTGTCCGCTCGGGCTCGCCCCAACTTCCAGCACTACCGTCACGCTCGTCCTGGGTGACGCGCTCGCCGTTGCCCTGCTTGATGCAAAGGGTTTCAGTGAGGAAGACTTCGCCTTTTCACATCCTGGCGGCGCGCTTGGACGCCGGCTGTTGCTCAAGGTGGCCGACATCATGCACGACGGCACCCGCATTCCCGCTGTGACTGAATCGGCCAGCATGTCCGACTGCCTGCTGGAGATGACCCGACAAGGCCTCGGCATGGCCTGCATCGTGGATGCCGACTTCAAACTGCTCGGCATCTTTACGGACGGTGATCTTCGCCGCGCGCTGGAGAATCGGGTCGATATACACCAGGCTCACCTCGCGGATATCATGACAGTGAAATGCACCACGATTTCTGCCGATATGCTGGCAGCCAAGGCGCTTGCCGTCATGGATGAGAAAAAGATCAATGCCCTGCCCGTCGTTGCCGAAGATCGCACGCTTATCGGCGCCCTGAACATGCACGACCTGCTTCGGGCAGGTGTCGTCTAGATTGACAGTCAGCCTTCCGGTAAAAGAAAACATGACGAAACAAGAGTCAAGACCAATCCGCCTGCTCGCCCTCGATGTTGACGGCGTACTGACGGATGGCAAATTGCTGTTTACATCCACGGGCGACGAACTCAAACGCTTCTGTACGCTTGACGGCCAGGGTATTCGCCACTTGCAGCGTGCAGGCATCGCCGTAGCCATCGTGACTGGCCGAAGGGCTGCCGCGACAGAGCGTCGTGCGAAGGATCTCGATATTGAGCTGCTGCTGCAGGGTCGGGTCGACAAGTATCAGGCGCTGATGGAAATCTGTGCAGAACAGCAGATCGATATTGCGGAAGTGGCCTACGTAGGAGATGACCTGCCCGACCTCAGCGCCATTCAGGCCTGTGGCTTTGGCGTAGCAGTGGCCAACGCCCATGCATTCGTGCGAGAACATGCCGACTATGTCACGACGGCTCATGGCGGCAACGGCGCCGTACGTGAAGTCTGCGACCTTATCCTCGAACGTATGGGCCTTCTCGACTCGGTGCAACAAAGCTATCTGCTGCCATAAACGCAGCATTGAATGCCGGAGGGCCTTCGAATGACCTTACAGGAGATGGCCGGAAACGCGGTGCGGTCAAAACGGCTGGTATTGGCAGTGGTGCTCATCGTGCTCACCGCGGCCTTCTGGTATCAGGCCTTCAATGATGAAGACGTCGAAGTCGTTCGTCTGGCTGATGACGCAGAGCCGGACGCTTTCATACTACAGGCGAGCTATAGAACCTATAACCTCGCCGGCATGCTCGAAAGCAGGCTCGAAAGCGTCAGAGCCGAGCAGTTTGTCGATACTGATATCGGCGTTTTATCACTGCCCCGGCTCGACATCCACGAAGAGGCTGGCGAGCGGAATTTCTGGCACATGAGCGCCGACAAGGGCACCTATGATGCCCGCTATTCAGTACTGACACTGGACCAGAACGTGGAAATTCTCGGCAGCACGCTAGAGAACCAGCCTATCCGTGTACTCACGTCCGGCCTGGTGTACACCATGGGCGACGAGCATGTGGAAACAAATAATGCTGTTGAGGTGATCTCCGGTTCTGATAGGATTCAAGGCACTGGCATGGAACTTGATATGCAGCAAAGGGCAGTAGAATTGAAGCAGGATGTACGCGCGATCTATCAGGCAAGACCGGCATATGAGTGAACTCATGCGCCCGTCCTCGGCTGCAAAAGTCAGGCTTCGCTTTGGCCTGACCCTGGCTTTCATTATGGTAAGCGGCAGCGCCGCAGCCTTCGACATGACACTGCAGAGCCGAGAGCCCATCAGAATACAGGCCGACTCCGCCGAGCTTGATGAGCTCAAAGGCGTGGCGACTTACAATGGCGACGTTGTGATCAGCCAGGGCCGGTCGCTCATCGAAGCCAGCCGCATCACGGTCTATACGACTGGCGGCCGGGGTATCAGCAGACTGGACGCCGTAGGCACCCCTGCCCACCTGAAGCAATACAATGCTGAGGAAGATACAGAAACCAATGCCTACGCCAAGCGAATCGATTACCGCCGTGACCAGAATCAGGTGGCGCTTCGCGGTAGTGCCAGGCTAGAACAGGATTCGAGCATTTTTCAGGGGGAAGAGATTCTGTACGATACGGTCAGTCAGGTGGTGAATGCCAGGTCCTCTGATGACAAGGACAAGAAGCAGCGGGTCGAGATGGTTTATTTTCCCGAGACGCCTGATGACGAAGGTGAGACGCCAGAATCCGCCGGTCAGAATTAGGCGAGCGGCGGCATATGAAGAGACTCGCAGCAGACAACCTGTCCAAGGCTTACAAGAAGCGCCCGGTGGTAAAAGATGTATCACTCGAGGTCTTTTCGGGCGAGATCGTCGGATTACTGGGCCCGAATGGCGCAGGAAAAACCACCTGCTTTTACATGGTCGTCGGGCTGGTAGCGAGCGATAGCGGCATTGTCAGCATCGACAACCAGGACATTACCAGTCTGTCGATGCATGGTCGCGCCAGACGGGGCATCGGATACCTGCCCCAGGAGGCGTCAGTATTTCGCAAGCTGAGCGTAGAACATAATATCCTCGCGATACTGCAGACGCGGGGCGATCTGGATGCAAAGCAGCAACGCGCAAAATGTGAGGAGCTACTCAGGGAGTTCCATATTACCCATATTCGTGACAGTCTCGGGATGAGCCTGTCAGGTGGTGAGCGCCGCAGGGTCGAGATTGCCAGGGCCCTGGCCACCGAACCGGATTTCATTCTGCTCGATGAGCCGTTTGCCGGGGTCGATCCGATTTCAGTCAATGATATCAAGCAGATCGTACAGCATCTTCAGAAACGTAGTATCGGCGTACTCATCACCGATCATAACGTTCGGGAGACACTGGATATCTGTGAGAGAGCCTATATCGTCAGTGACGGCTACATCATCGCCAGTGGCACGCCCGACAGTATTCTGGCGAACCAGACAGTGAGAGACGTCTATTTGGGGGACCGATTCAAATTATGAGAATAAGTACTCTGCAGACATCCAGCCCACGGCCGGAATTCATAACGACAGTCGTTAGCGGCCAAGTTGTCAGAAGGCACCTGATCTAATGGTGATGAAGACCTCCCTCCAGCTCAAGATGGGTCAGCATCTGACGATGACCCCTCAGTTGCAACAGGCCATCAAACTCCTGCAGCTGTCCACACTTGACCTTCAACAGGAGATTCAGCAAGCGCTGGACTCCAACCCAATGCTGGAACTGGAGGAAGACGATCACGATCGTGGCCCGGAACGGCTTGAATCGGATAAAAGCGCTGAACGCGACTCCGAAATTCGTAGCGACGCCAGCGAAACCAGGGAAGCAACCGAGCGGCAGGATTCGCTGGACACCATTCCCGATGACTTGCCGGTCGATACCGCTTGGGAAGACGTTTACCAGAGCGGCACGAGCAGCAGCTCTGGTTCAGGATCGGGTGGCGACGACGATTATGATTTCGAGAGCCGTAACTCGCGCACCGAAAGTCTGCAGGACCACCTGCTCTGGCAGCTCAACCTCTGCCCCATGAGCGATACTGATCGTCTGATTGCGCACTCGATCGTCGACGCGGTCAACGATGACGGCTACCTGACCCAGACGCTAGCCGAAATCCACGAAGGCCTGGTCGACATGCAGCAGCGCATGGCTGATCGGGAAGAGCTCGAACTGGACGACAGTGAAGTTATCGAGCTCGACGAAGTCCAGGCAGTGCTCAAACGCATACAGCAGTTCGATCCGCCCGGTGTCGCTGCGAGGGATCTGCAGGAGTGCCTGCTGATCCAGCTTCTGCAGTTGCCGCCATCGACGCCCTGGTTGAATCAGGCCAAGCTGGTGATCAGTCATTACATCAACCTGCTGGGTTCGCGTGATTATGCCCAGCTGATGCGTCGCAGTCGTATCAAGGAGAGTGACCTCAAGGATGTCATGCGCCTTATCCAGTCGCTCAACCCGCGGCCTGGCGAAGGTGTGCAGACCACCGACACTGAGTATGTGGTGCCAGATGTGATCGTCAAGAAACTGAAAGATCGCTGGACTGTGGAACTCAATCCCGAAATTGCTCCGCGAATTCGGGTAAACTCGACCTATGCCGGCATGGTAAAGCGCGCTGATTCCAGCGCCGACAATACCTACCTCAAGGATCAACTTCAGGAAGCCAAGTGGTTTCTGAAGAGCCTGCAGAGCCGGAACGAGACGCTGCTGAAGGTCGCGACCCGGATCGTAGAGCATCAGCAGGGCTTTCTCGACTATGGTGAGGAAGCGATGAAGCCACTGGTGCTGCACGATATCGCTGAAGCGGTCGAGATGCATGAGTCGACCATTTCCCGCGTCACCACGCAGAAATACATGCACACGCCTCGGGGTGTTTTTGAATTAAAGTACTTTTTCTCGAGTCACGTCGGCACCGAAAGTGGTGGCGAGTGTTCGTCGACGGCCATCAGAGCCATCATCAAGAAGTTGGTGGCTGCCGAATCACTGAAGAAGCCGCTGAGCGATAGCAAGATTGCGTCTATTCTTGCAGATCAGGGCATCAATGTTGCACGCAGAACAATTGCGAAGTACCGGGAGGCCATGTCTATTCCTCCCTCAAATGAACGCAAACGGCTCATCTGAGCGTTTGCGAATTCTGACCTACCTATAGAGGCACAGTGTATGCAGTTGAACATTACCGGACAAAATATCGATTTGACCGATGCGCTCAAAAGCCATGTTGAAGCCAAATTCGATAAGCTTCAGCGCCACGTCGACTCGATTAGTAATGTACAGGTGACACTCGCAGTTGAAAAACAGCGCCAGATGGCGGAGGCTACGCTGCACATGAGCGGTAGCGACGTCCATGCGAACGCTGAGGACCTTGATATGTATTCTGCTATCGACCAGTTGGCAGACAAGCTCGACAGACAGGTCCTCAAGCAGAAGGAAAAACAGGTGGAGCGGAATCACGGCGTTAACGCCAGATAGCGGTCGGCCAGCCACAAAGACCCACGTATATTATGAAACTTTCGGAAATCCTGGCTCCGGCACTCACCCAGCATCGGGTGAGTGCCTCCAGCAAGAAAAAAGTCCTCGAATACATTGCTCACCTGGTTGCAGGGCATTACTCGTTTCTGAACGAAACTGCCCTGTTGGCCAATCTCAACAATAGGGAACGCCTGGGCAGTACAGGCATTGGCAAGGGTATTGCGATTCCACACTGTCGGCTCGAGAACTGTGACCGCGTCATCGGCGCATTCATCACGCTCGGCACACCGGTAGAATTCGATGCGATAGATAATGAACCCGTCGACCTGCTGTTCGTGCTGGTGGTCCCTCAGGAAGCCACTTCAGAGCATCTGGATCTTCTCGGTCAACTTGCGCAGAAGTTCAACGACGAGGCTTTCTGTGAAGAAGTCCGAGCCGCCGATAACAGTACACAGCTTTTCGAGCTCATTACTCGAGAGGGCACGCAAGCCGATTCGCAAGACTGAGGTGACTCCTTGAAACTGATTATCGTTAGCGGGCGCTCCGGCTCGGGCAAGAGTACAGCCTTGCACGTACTGGAAGACCTGAGTTTTTACTGCATCGATAATTTGCCGGTGGGGCTTCTCAAGCCTCTCGTGGAGGAGGCACTGAGCGAAGAAAACAAGCCGGCGCAGAATATCGCCGTCAGTATCGATGCCCGGAACCTGAATAAGGATTTTGCCAGTTTTCCCGAGATGTTTGCTGACCTGAAGTCAAAACAGGTCGAATGCGAAGTCATCTTTCTGGATGCTGATGACGAAACGCTCCTGCAGCGCTTTAACGCCACCCGCCGGAAGCATCCGCTCAGCACCAGAACGATTTCGCTCAAGGAGGCTATCAGCCACGAAACCCAGCTGCTCGATCCGATCAGTACCATGGCTAGCCTGTATATCAATACCAGCAACCTGTCTATCTACCAGCTCAGGGATCAGGTCAAACTCCGAGTCAGCGGCCATAGCACGCAGGAGCTTGCCCTGCTGTTCCAGAGCTTTGGCTACAAGCATGGCGTGCCATCAGACAGTGACTACGTCTTCGATGTTCGCTGCTTGCCGAACCCGTATTGGGATCCGGCACTGCGGCGGTTTCGGGGCACTGAGGATCCGGTCATCGAATTTCTGGACAATGCACCTGAAGTGCAGCAGATGAAGGAGGACATATCCCGTTTTCTGCAGCGCTGGTTGCCGGAATTCAAGAAAAGCAATCGAACCTATCTGACCATCAGCATCGGCTGTACCGGTGGGCAGCACCGATCTGTCTACCTGTGCGAGCAACTTGGCCGTGAGTTCAGAGATTTCTACGACAACGTGCAGATACGGCACAAGGAACTGGCTGGGTAACCAAGGCCGGGTACAGTCCTCCTTTGTACAATTTGCGTAAATCCCCAATTGCATAAGCTAGCAGCTTAACTACTCTTGTGAGCACAGATGCTGACCAGAACTGTTACCATAATCAATAAACTTGGCTTACATGCACGTGCGGCAGCAAAATTCGTCGCCACTGCGAATCGCCATACCAGCTCGGTGCGAGTCGGAAAAGGCGAACAGTGGGTTGATGGCAAAAGCATAATGGCTGTCATGATGCTCGCCGCCAGCAAAGGTACGACGCTCGAGCTCTGTATAGAAGGCGAAGATGAAACTGAGGCCATGGCTGAAATAGTAGCCCTCATCGAAGATTACTTTGGAGAGGGCGAATAGCTTTGCGATCGGTTTAGGTTCTGGCCAGTCAGCTTCATGATTCAACCGGTGCAAGGCGAACGTGCAGAACGCAAGCGAACAGTACGAAGATCATTCGTCGCGCAGTGTGACCAAGGCGAGATTCCGCTCGATCGTTGAAGGGCTGGACAGTGGCTCCCTGCATCAGGCGACCTACACGCTCAACAATGGTCTTGCCCCGGGCGACATTGCCCACCTCCTCGAATCGTCTCCGCCCAAGCAGCGTCTGATTCTCTGGGAACTGCTGGACGACGATCTCGAAGGTGAAGTCCTCTCCTACCTGAGTGACGATATCCGCTCCGAGTTCCTTCGGGACATGGATGCCGAGGCTGTCCTCTCAATCGCCGAAGATTTTGAAACCGACGACTTCGCCGATCTGCTGCAGCAGCTGCCAGAAGCCCTGATTGCAGAAGTCCTGGAATCGATGGACACCCAGGACCGGGTCCGTATCGAGGAAGTACTCGCCTTCCCCGAGGACTCTGCTGGCGGTCTGATGACCACTGACATGATCACGGTGCGGCCGGATATCAGTGTCGAAGTAGTTCTGCGCTATCTCCGCAAGCACAAGGCCATCCCTGCCTCTACGGATAATCTTCTCGTCGTGAACAGGCGGGATCAATTCGTTGGCGTCCTGCCGATATCCACGCTGCTGGTCTCAAACCTGAACGCCACAGTGAGAGAAATCATGCAGACGGATGTGGACCAGATACCGCCAACGATGTCGGAAAATGATGTCGCGAATCTGTTTGAGCGTCAGGATCTGATTTCCGCTCCGGTCGTAGCCGACAGCGGACGCTTGCTCGGTCGAATTACTATTGATGACGTGGTCGACGTCATCCGCGAACGGGCCAACCACGAAATCCTCAGCCGGGCGGGTCTCGACGAAGATGAGGATATGCTGGCGCCGTTTTTCAAAACGGCCAAGAGTCGTGCGGTCTGGCTAGGTATCAACCTGATTACTGCCTTTCTAGCCTCAGCAGTGATCGGCATGTTTGAAGGCACGATCGATAAGGTCGTTGCCCTCGCCGTGCTGATGCCGATCGTTGCGAGCATGGGCGGCATCGCTGGTTCACAAGCCCTGACCCTGGTCATCCGCGGCATGGCCACGGGCAAGGTGAGTCGAGGTAATATCAGCTGGCTAACGAACAGGGAGTTTCTGGTGGGGCTGTTCAACGGCTGTATCTGGGCCCTGGTAGTCGCCACTGCGGCCATCGTCTGGTTCGAGGATCTACAGCTAGGTGCAGTGATCGGCGCAGCACTCATTATCAACATGGCAGTGGCAGGACTGGCAGGCACGATCCTGCCAATGGTGCTGCAGTCAATGAAGATTGACCCTGCCCTGGCTGGTGGTGTCATTCTCACGACCATCACCGACGTGGTGGGCTTCCTGTCCTTCCTGGGTTTGGCGACCATCGTCTACGGTTTCTGAACGACTCTTCAGCTGACGCGGTGGGCATCCATCCTGATATCCGCCTGTCTCAGTCCGACCATGGTAATTTCACCCCGGTATCGCTCCAGACCCGTGGAGGAGAATTCGAAACCATACACACGCTGCAGACCGAAACCGAGGCTGCCGTGCCGCCTGAGCTTGATGCTGCGAAAGGCAATGCTCTGATCCAGAAGTTGAAGATCCAGCTGCTCACAGCGCTGCCTGACCAGGGCCAGGGCGCGCTCACGGATTCGCAGTCCCTGCCACCAGATGCCAACGGCAGAGAGCGTGAGGGTAATCCAGAAAATGTCGATTAATGCCAGCGTCATGGGCGACCTTCGTCAGCTCCTCGTATCAATTGTTCAGGCAGGGATCTCTGCCCCACCTTTCAACAAGACAGGACAATAGCGAACTATGCCACAGCTTTCAGTTCGACACTCAGGCGTAAAGCTCGTTTCTGTTCTCCTGCTCTGTCTTTCACTGTCGGGTTGCTTCAGCTTCGCGTTCTGGTTCGAGCGCATGGACACGCTGGTGATGTGGCGGCTCGACGACATGCTCGACCTTACCGACAGTCAGAAAGAAGAAGTCGAGCCTGTGATAGTCGAGCTACGGGAATGGCTCCGGCAAGATGGCTTCCCGGATCTGATCCCGAGGCTGGAAAACATCGAACAGCTCTGGGCTGCTGGCGAATCTGAGGCCGCTCTGGCGACGTTCGAGCAGGAAGCCAGCACAATCATCGACCGCTTCCTCGAAGCCAGCTGGCCGGCTGTGAAGCCGCTCCTGATCAGGATCACGCCGGCAAATGCCGAGGCCTACAGGGAGTACAGCGAAGAAAAGATGGCTGACTGGTTCGACGAGTCGGAGACGCTGGAGGCAAAAGTGGAAGACCGGGTGGAACGCTTCGAGGACTGGTTCGGTGACCTGGACCGGCGTCAGGTCCAGCTCGTTCGCCAACGGACCGAACTGTTGGACAATGAGCTGCAAATTCGAATGCAGAACAGCCGCCACCGGCGAGAGCGTTTCCTTCAGCTGGCGCTGGATGAGGATCTTGCCGCACTCGAAACGATGTTCAAGCACCCCTCGAACTTTCAGACGCCTGCCTATGTTCAGTGGCGTGCGCAGGAAAGGGATCAGATTGTGAGTTCCCTGCATGCGCTGTTCCCCACGCTCGATAGTGGTCAACGCAAGCATGCCGGCGAACGGCTCGAAGACTGGATCGATCGCCTGCAGGAGGTTCTCGACTGAAAAAGCAGGTATAATCTTCGGTCCTGATGACATCGCGAACTGAGATCATGACCAAGGAAAAATACCAGCACGACCCCGACAGCGAAGTTGATGCCGCTGAGCAGGACATGCTGAGCGACGATGTCGAAACCGTCAGCAAGTCCGAGATGAAGCGTCACATGCATGCCTTGCAGGCACTTGGCGAGCGCCTGGCGGCCATGCCGGATCTGTGGCCGGAACTCGAATTGCCTGATCGCCTACTGAAGGCGCTGGAAGATTTCAATGCGATTCCATCCCGAGAGGCCAAGCGCCGTCATCTGCAGTTCATCGGCAAACAGATGCGGAACATTGATTACGATGCCGTACTGGCTGCCATAGAATTGCGCGATAGTGGTTCGGACTATCAGAAGAATCTGCATCACGAAGCTGAAAAGTGGCGGGAGCGGCTACTCATCGCTGGCCGTAGATCTGAAGAGCAGCAAACGATGAACGACCTCATCACCGAGTTTGTCAGTGCCAACCCGGCTACCGAGGTTCAGGTCCTGAGGCAGACGCTCAGAAATGCAGTGAAGGATTTGCAGTTGAATCGGAACCGGGGTAATACCAAGAAGTTGTATCAGCTGTTGAGAGACGGTCTCGCACGCGACCTCCAGAGCTGAGCGCCGCCTACCAGAAGTCTGTGATTACAGGCGCCGATGCTGCTCCACAGGCATGCGACGCCGTATCTGGGCCAGCTCTTTGAAATCAAGTTCCGCAATGGCAATTCCCGGGCCAGACTCTACCATGGCCAGCACCCTTCCCCATGGATCGACGATCTGGCTGTGACCAAAGGTATGGCGTCCATTTTCGTGCTGACCACCCTGGTTGGGCGCGAAAACGAAGCACTGATTTTCTATGGCGCGCGCCCGCAGCAATACATCCCAATGCGCTTCACCGGTTTTCGCCGTAAAGGCCGATGGAACCGTCAACATCGTGCAGCCTGAACGGGCATACGCCCGGTACAGCTCGGGAAAGCGCAGATCGTAACAAATGCTCAGCCCCAACAGACCCCATGGCAGTTCCACTGTTTGGGGCGCCTCACCCTCACGGAAATAATCCGATTCCATGTAGCGTTGACTATCACCGCTGACTTCGACATCGAATAGATGCATCTTGTGGTATTCGGCCAGCAGGCCACCCTCGGGACCATACACCAGGCTGGCCGACAGCGCTCGGCGATCATCTTCCGGCTGGTGGAGCGTAGTCTTGGCAACGGGTAGCGAGCCAGCGACGAGATAGATTCCTTCTGCCCTGCTCAGGTCAGCCAGTCGCTTGCGGATCTGCTCTCCATTGCGCGCCTCGCTCTGAGCCAGTGATATGGCTGCTTCACTGTCGAACACCAGGAAATTTTCTGGCAGAACAATCAGTCTGGCGCCCTGTGACGCCGCAGCACGGACCTGCGATTCGGCGGCCGCCAGGTTAGCCGATATATCCTGGCCACTGACCATCTGCACCACCGCAGCCACACAGGTACTGTCTGATCCGCTGTTATCGTCTGTCATCGTCTCTCTCCAGATCATGCTTGGGGGCTATCTCGGATCGCCGAAGGACTGCTTCAGATTGACCTCAGGATCTTCCAGCGTACCGGTGAGTTCGTAGGTGGCACTGGTCAGCTTGCTCAAGGCATCGCCCATGAGCTTGTCGATGAGAAAAAGCGCACCACCAATTTGCGGCGCTCCCACAAGAAGGGCAGCCAGCGGCAGGTTCTTGGTCAACGGCAGCACTACGAGGAGCTCCATGTCCAGTGCATCAGTCACCATGCTCATCGTGCCTGTCAGCTGAAACGCGCTCGAGGTGGCCTGTATGGCCAGCGGCGATTCGAAATCCACGACGCCTTCCTTGATCTTCGCGCTCCCCTCGATATCGTCGTACGAAATGCCTGCTTCATAGATATCACTGAAATCCAGCTTCAGCCGCCTCACCAGCGTATCCATATTGAGAACACTGAATACCTTGAACAGATCAGCTGATCTTGAGGTTTCAGTAAAACGCCCGTCACGAAGCCGCATTGAAATCTGGCCGGACAGATTCTCCCAGCTGAAATCGAATGGCGTGCCTGTCCAGACGACACCGGTTTTGAAGCGATAGTCTGCCGCCGTCATCGGCGCCGGTCCCTGAAAATGGCTATAGATCTGTTCAAACTTTTCGCCACTGAGCTCGCCGGTCAGAATTGTCGTCTGCTGCTGGGTTATCGGCTCACGCAGCCAGCTCAGCCGACCCTCGAGCCGAGCACCTTCCACGGTGGCTCGCAAATCGCGGAAGACGACGCCTTCATCCCGCTTTTCAGCAATCCACCGCCAGCTTCCGAGTGACTGTGCGCCATAATCCAAGGCATCGATGGACACGTCCCCCAACGGTACATCGGTGGGCGTGAAGGTGCTTTTTTCATCGCTGGCCTCACCTTCAGCCTCGGGGATCTTCAGGTAAGCGAGCCTTGCGGTGGGATACTCGTTCGCCCCACCAGGCACCCGGATGGCCCCCTTCATGAGATTTGGCACATCCACGGCAACGTCGACTGAATTATCCGTGTTGCGGGACGCCAGAATGGCGAACTCCTTGTAGAGCGTCTCGTCCAACATGAGTTCGGCAATTGTGAGGTCGACGCCGGTCAGCCAGTCGGGCCAATTCGACACGAGCTGTCTCGCTCGCTGGTTCAGGACTGGCTCGTCGACCAGGACCGCGATCTCACCCTGATCGTCCTGACCGTATTCCTTCGAGAGGAAGGCTCGCCACTCACTCACATTCAGCCGCGGCAGATAGCCGGAAATATCGAGCCCACCACTGACATCTGGCAGTTGGCCCGGCACTGGCGCAGCAGGCTGTCCAAGTCGATCAAAATTCATGCGAACACGATTATCAGCCTTGATGCCACCGAAGCGGATTCTGCCCTGCAGATCTTCGAGATCAGATGTCGCCCCTGTTCCGCTGGTCACCACTGAAATATCGCCGCCAACGAGTTCGCCGAGCTGAAAGCGGTAATCCTTGGCGCGGGCCTGCTCCGACCAACGAACTTCGAGCTCCAGGTTACGACGTTCGTCCGCGGACTTGCCGAAGGGCTGAGGGTAATCAAACGCGACACCGCGCAGGTCTGAGCGAATCAGCAAGGAGTATCGGTCGTTATTGGCCGTGCCTGTCCAGCCGAAGATGCTACTGATTTCGGCACCCCCCTCCAGTCTGACCACTTCAGGCAAAGTAACCCGCTTCCGGAGCGAGGCCAGCGAGACACGTGTGGAGGCCCTGACTTGCACCTGCTGGGTAGCCTCGTTCCACACCGGTGACTGAATGCTCAGGGAGGCTTTCTCGCCCTGCAATCTCAAGTGTTCGCTCTTTCCGCTGACACCATTGGCCATACTGTATTCGAAACGGCCTCGAACCTGATCTGCGCTCAGGTCATGCTCTTTCGAACTAACGCTCATATCGTTGGCGTCGATACGCACCCGGAGGGCTTCGGCCTCGGCAGAATCAAGGTTGACGGTCAATGCGGTGCTGACCACCGATGGGCCCGACAACTGCCAATCTCCAGCGACCGGCCTGGTGGTCTCGGCTACTGGCGACGATCTGAGCCAATAATTCCAGTCAGCCGCTTCAGGCTGGCTGGTAAAGCTGGCGTCCAGCAGTGACTGCCCCTTGTCTTCCCTCAATTCAACCCGACCATTTGAAATTGGCAGGCCGTTGATTTTCGCAGTCGATATGTCGGCGCTCACGCTATCGTCAGTGATCTTGAGACGAGTGGAGAGTTCGGTCAGCGCTGGCCATTCCTCTGCAAACTTGAGGGTGCCATCCTGAACATCGAAGGCCATCTGTGAGCTTGAATTGGTGGCATCCGCAGCCTCACCGACGACGCCGGAGTAGAAGTAGCTCCCACGGCGAATCTGCCCCCCCTGAACGGCATCAAGCACCCATTCACTCAGCGCCTTATCCAGTATGCGGGTCGGCAGAAAGGCGGCGACGAGTGCAGAGTCGGCTTCATGCATATGGATGGCCAATTGGAGACTCTCGGGCTGGTCTTCCGCATCAGGATTGAGCAAGTCAAACTCAGCCTGCAAGAGACCCGGCTTCTCGTTAGGCCTATCCAGTGTCATACGAGTGCCCCAGACCTGAGTGATCCCATTGTAGAACGACCAGTCTACCCGCCCTTCAGCATAGGGCAGCTGCCAGCTTTCTTCATAGAGATCAGGGAATTGAAGGCCAACGTCTTCATCGGCATAGGTGACGTGCCCTCGGCTGTCCTCTACGTGCAGATAGGCATCCAGACGCTCGATCATCGGAGCACCGTAGGCGGCCTGCACTGTCGCATCGCGAAGCATGCCTCGCACCAGCAGCCCTTCATCGGCTGACTGGCTGACGAGAAGACTGGTGAGACGGCCCTCGGCACCATACGCAATGATATCGGCCACGCCCTCCGCGCCGATCTGCCGACTCGCCACGGCAGCTTTCGACACGAGCTCCAGATTCACCGTATCGACAGCAAGATGAAAATCTTCGCCCCCTCTTGCACTCAACTTGCTCGTGAGTAAGGGCATATCGTTCCAGCTGGCGTCGAGATTGGCTGCCCGAAGCTGCCATTGTTCAAAACCGAAGGGCACCTTGGTCAGTTCTTCGAGACGATGCCCCGGTCCGATATCGAGTCGTCCGCCAAAGGCTATCTGTGCAGAAAGATCGCGAATCAGAAAGGTTTCGCTCTGCCGTGGCGGAATTGCTGATGCAGACTCAGGCACTTTCAGTGTCAGACCTGCCAGATCGACAGCTGCGTTGACCTCGAAGTCGGCCGTTTCGGCATCGTAGCGCAGCCAGAGTTCACCCTGGCCAGTGAGATCCTCGAGACTCAGGGCGGCATCCGCTGTCAGCAGTCGCTGGAAAGGTTGCAGTACCTGATCGTCGTGCCACCGCATATAGCCGGTGGCGGCGGGGCTCGCTCCTGCACTTCGGTCGACAAAGAGCTCGAAGGCCATGATTTCCTGCTGTTCCTGAATCACGCGGGTCGACAGTTCCAGGGTGTCGCGCCGCTTGGTCAGGAACACCGAAGGCAAACGCCATTGAACATGTCGGCCGCTCATATAGCGCCAGACAAGATCGATGTTGCCGAGCCGATAGCTGCCATCGCCAATCAGGGAGAGCGCTGATTCAAGCTTTTCCATCATGGTCTGGTCGAGCGAGTCGGTAAGATCCTCAATCGACTGCCCTCCAATCGCGACGGTCGGTGCCCAGCTCCCATCGTCCAGCTCATTCAGCCGGACGACCAGATTTTCCACAGAAAAGGCAGCGGGTACGATTGACCAGTTCCGCACAGACTCAAGCAAATCGAGCTCGAGATCGACCTCGCCCAGATTCAACGCATCTTCAGCACGTCCAGTGGGGCTGATTCGCAAGCCACTCAGCCTGAGTGAAGGATTCCGACCCCACCAGCCACCGCGCAACTCACTAATGGCGATCTGCATCGATGTTTCGCGCTCTATCAACGACACGATTTCGGGCCGCAGAACGTCTGCATAATGCAGGGCAACACGCGCGGCAGACATGGTCAGCGCCGTCAGGGCCAGCACCATCGCGACAGCCACATACAGCACAGTACCCACGCTCAGGCGTGCACCCGACCGATTGGCCTTATCAACAGTCTCCGTCAATTAGACACTGCCTTGGAGTCATTGGAGAACAACGTCAAACTGCTCCTGTGTATAAATGACCTCGACCTGAAAACGGATGCTCTTGCCAATGAACTCCTCAAGGTCAGCCACGTTATCCGACTGATCGTCCAACAAGAGATCGACGACCTGCTGTGATGCCATAACGAGATAACTCTGTGCATCGTAATTCCTGTTGATACGCAATATTTCACGGAAAATTTCATAACACAGCGTTTCAGGCGTCTTTACCGTACCGCGCCCTTCGCAAGCCGGACAGGCTTCGGACAGCATCTGGCCAAGGCTCTCAGTCGTACGCTTTCTCGTCATTTCCACAAGCCCGAGCTCACTCACGCAGCTGATCTTGGTCTTGGCATGGTCCCGTTCGAGCATCTTTTCCAACATGCGCAGCACCTGCCGGTTATGTTCAGGGTCCGTCATGTCGATGAGATCAAGAATAATGATCCCCCCCAGGTTGCGCAGTCGCAGCTGTCGGGCAATGGCTCTGGTGGCCTCAAGATTGGTCTTGAATATGGTTTCTTCGAGATTCTTGTGACCAACGAACCCGCCAGTATTGACGTCGATCGTTGTCATGGCCTCTGTTTGATCGATGATGAGATATCCGCCGGATTTCAGCTGTACTTTCCTACCGAGCGCTTTCTGGATTTCGTCCTCGACGCCGTACAGGTCGAAGATTGGCCGCTCACCCGGGTAGTACTCGATCTTGTCCTTGATCTCGGACACGAACTGATCAGTGAACTCGATGGCTCGCTGATAGCCCTCTTTCGAGTCGATGCGTATCTTTTCGGTTTCGGGCCTTACCAGATCGCGCAGGGTGCGGGCGTACAGGCTGAGATCTTCGTAGACGACAGCTGGAGGCTTCACGCTCTGTAACTTGCGATACACGGCGCGCCACAAGCGGCGCAGATACATGATATCCGCCGTGAATTCTTCCGAACCCACGCCTTCGGCCGCTGTTCTGATGATAAAGCCTGAGGAAGCCGTACTGGCATCCTTCGCTTCGTCTTCCGCCAACAGGCCATCATCGACGCAGGTCTGGATGAGCAGCTTGAGCCTTTCGCGCTCCATCTCGTTTTCAATGCGCTGCGATATACCGATGTGGTCAGTGCCAGGCATATAGACCAGGTAGCGGGAGGGTATGGACAAATGGGTGGTCAGCCGGGCGCCTTTGGTACCGATAGGGTCCTTGGTGACCTGAACGACCAGTTCCTGCCCTTCGCGGAGCAGACCGCCTATTTCCACGCTGCGGCCATTGCCTTCGCCATTACCGTTGCCTGTCAGTTCCGATACATGAATGAAAGCAGCACGCTCCAGCCCGATGTCGACGAAGGCTGCCTCCATGCCTGGTAACACACGCACCACGACACCTTTGTATATATTGCCGACGATACCGCGACGGCGACTGCGCTCGATGTAGACTTCCTGCAGCATGCCATTCTCGACCACCGCGACTCGGGTCTCGACCGGAGTGACGTTCACCAGTATTTCTTCTGTCATGGTACTGTCCGTTTTTATTGTGTGTCCTTTATCGTCGTACAGCGTAGAGGCCCTTGCTGGCCAGATACTCGCTGACCTCGCCCAGTGGGAGGCCCACGATCGCACTGTAGCTGCCCTCGATCCGGTTGACGAAAGCAGCGGCGGCGCCCTGAATACCATAGGCGCCAGCCTTGTCGAGCGGCTCCCCACTCGCGACGTAAATATCTATTTCCTGAGCACTCAGGGTTCTGAACCAGACCCTGGATGTTGTTTGAATGAGATGCTCTCCTTCCTGATCGACAAAAGCTACTGAGGTCAGAATAGTGTGAACAGTGTTCGACAGACGCTGCAACATCGCTACCGCGTCCGCTGCATCCTGCGGTTTGAGCAGGAGTTCACCGCTGCTGTCGAGCACACCGGCTGTATCAGAACCGAGCACAACCGTCTCGGACTGCGGTGTAGTCAGGCCCTCATAAATGGCATGCGCTTTTGTCAGTGCCATCCGATCCACATACCGCTCCGGCGATTCCTGTGGATGAGGCGTTTCGTCAATATCCGCAGCCTGGCTCGAGAAATGTATGCCGATCTGACGGAGTAGCTCAGCACGTCGTGGCGAGGCCGAGGCCAGTACAAGTTGTTTCTGCTGTGCCATATCAGTCCCTGATTGCCTCAATTATCGAGTCGGTGCAAGGTAAACCTGAGCAGTGGCCAGAGCAGCGCCGAAGTCACTGCGGGGATGAGAAACCCCATATCGATGGCCGGATTCGAGATGAAACCGTCAATCCAGCGAAACAGCATGAGATTGATGCCAATAACGGCAAAGACGATGACACTCTGCTGCAATACAGGAAACAGCAGAAGACGTTGGGACATGGTCAGCAGAAGGTAGGCCTGCAGAGCCATACTACCAGCATGCAGCCCCAGGGTCGTTCCGACGAGCACATCCCAGAACAGACCGACCATCCAGTTCGCCATGATACCGACGCTCTGATCGCGATACAGCGTCCAGTATACCATCACCAGGGCGATCCACTCGGGCCGCAAGATGGCGGCAACGCCTTCCATCGGAATGATCGTCAGACACGCAGCCAGAAACAGCGAACCCGCAAAGACGCCGTAACTCATTGAAGAAGATGCCATTCGCTCTGCAGCCTACCCGGCTAGGAAGCCGGTTCGGTCTGCTGCTCTACAATGTTGGGCAAGGCACGATCTTCTCCGGGCCGCTTGAATACCAGCAGCACGTGCTTGCTCCTGTTCAATTCGGCCAATGGCCTCGCGTAAATCTGGGCGAACGGCAAACCAGGATCGTGCGTCACCGACTCCACCCGTGCCACTGGATAGCCTTTGGGAAAGCGGCCCCCCAATCCCGAGCTCACCAGCATGTCTCCGACCTTGATATCTGTGGTATCCGGTATGTTCACCAACTCCAGACGATCCAGCACACCCGTACCGACGAGGATACCTCGCGAGCCGTTGCGATTGACCTCGATGGGAATGGCGTGCGCGCTGTCCGCGATGAGCAGGACACGGGCACTATAGGGCGTAACGGCGGTGACCTGGCCCATGAGGCCCATGGAATCGAGCAGTGGCTGGCCCTCGAACACGCCATCGTTCGAGCCTTTGTTGATCATGACCTCGTGCATGTAAGGATCCGGATTGATTCCAATGATTTCGGCCACGAGAACAGATTCATCGACAAAGGCCGAGGCATTGAGCAGGGCCCGCAAACGATTGACTTCTGCAGTCAGGGAGGCGGTCTTGAGTGCTTTGACCTGGAGGATGCGGAGACGATTTTCAAGTGAAGCGTTCTTTTCCAGCAGGCTCGATCGGGACTCGGTAATGGACTCACCGAAGTCGCCGATCCGGCCAGGCAGCTGCACACTCCACTGCACCGGCACCAGCAGCACGGACATACTTTCCTTCAGTGAATCCAGCCAGTCCAGCTTCAGGTCAGCCACACCTATGGCTAGCGACAAGACGCCAACCAGTAAAATGCGGAACCCCAGCAAGGGGCCTCGTGCGAAGATGGTCTTGATGAAACGCTCTCCGATGTTCTTTCTGTTTACAGACTAGCGTATGCGGACTGCTTTTGCAGCCGCATCGCCTAATCCATAAAGAAGAGACCGGCTCCGCGCTGATCCATCACTTCGAGGGCGCGTCCACCACCACGGGCGACGCAGGTGAGAGGGTCATCAGCGACGATGACCGGCAAACCGGTTTCTTCTGAAATCAGTCGATCCAGTCCCCGCAGAAGCGCACCGCCACCAGTCAGCACGATACCGCGCTCGGCGATATCAGAGGCCAGCTCTGGCGGAGACTCTTCGAGAGCACCCTTGCAGGCCTGCACGATAGTCGCCAGGTCATCCTGCAGCGCTTCGAGAATCTCTTCGCTGTTCAGTGCAAAGCTACGTGGCACACCCTCGGCGAGATTACGACCACGAACATCGATTTCTCTCAGCTCGAGACCTTCGTAGGCGCAGCCTATCTCCAGCTTGATCCGCTCGGCAGTGGCATCACCAATGAGGGCGCCATAGTTTCTGCGCACATAGGCCACGATGGCTTCGTCGAAACGATCGCCGCCGACGCGAACGGAATTGGCAAATACAATGCCGTTCAATGAAATGATAGCGATTTCGGTGGTACCACCACCAATATCCACCACCATCGAACCGTTGGCATCCTCTACGGGCAGCCCGGCACCGATGGCCGCAGCCATGGGCTCTTCGATGAGAAAGACCTCACGAGCGCCAGCGCCCATGGCCGACTCACGAATAGCTTTACGCTCGACTTCGGTGGAGCGACTGGGAATGCAGACCAGAACCCGTGGGCTCGGTGTAATGAAACTGTTCTCATGCACCTTGTGGATAAAGTGCTGGAGCATCTTTTCGGTAACCTGGAAATCGGCAATGACGCCATCTTTCAGAGGACGGATCGCAGTGATGTTGCCGGGGGTTCTGCCAAGCATGCGTTTGGCTTCTGCGCCCACAGCGGCGACGGACTTGGTAGCGCCCTGACGACGAATGGCCACCACTGAAGGTTCATCCAGAACGATCCCGCGACCGCGGACATAAATAAGCGTGTTAGCCGTTCCAAGATCGATGGACAGATCACTGGAAAATAAGCCACGGAGACGTTTGAACATTGTAAGCTGCTAGTTCCTTGAGAATGCACAGAGCTGGTTTGAAAGCTGAGTAAGAAAAGACCAATCATCTGTGCTCTGGCGCACAGGCTGAACTGCAGGCAACTTTAGCAAGGGTACACCCGCAGTACAAGCAAGTTGGAAACTGCCGTCTGCTGTTCACAGCACGGCCCGTCGATAGTAGACTGCAATGCCTATCAACGCAGATGGAGCAGAGCCTCCAGAACAGGAACGCCCTGAATGAACATTTCAGATGAACAGCTTGCACAGCTTGCCGTACTCGCAAGACTGGACTGCGCTTCGGATATGAGTCTGCGCGATGACGTCGATCGCATCCTTCACTTCGTCGAGCAACTGCAATCGGTGGATACGAGCCAGACTGCCCCACTACTCAATCCGCTGGAGATGACGCAGCGACTGCGACCCGATGTCGTTACTGAGCCCGATGATCGCGAGCGCTACCAGAAGTGCGCCCCGCTTACCGAAGCAGGCCTGTTCCTGGTGCCGAGAGTCGTCGAATAAGCCGCGGCTCACCGAGTTGTATTGTCACCTGAAATACAGCAACATTCGGCCATATCTTGCCAACCACGCACGCCACTCATAGCGGAATACAAGCCAATCATGTTCCCAGATACCATACAGTCCGCCCTGAAGGGACTGAGAAACGGCGAGTTCTCGATCAAGGAACTCGTCACGGAATTCGCTACTCGCGCTCGCGATGCACAGCCTGAGCTTAACGCTTACATCACCATAGCCACTGAAGACCAACTGGAACAGCAGACCACCTACGCTAGGGACCTGGCATTGAAAGATGCGCCACTCGACCTGGCTGGCATTCCATTGGCGATCAAGGATCTCTTCTGCACGGAACTGATGCCGACAACCTGTGGCTCGAAGATGCTCGAGAACTACGTTTCGCCTTTCGAGTCGACAGCCAGCTCACGCCTGCTGCAAACGGGTGCCGTTTTCCTTGGCAAGACCAACATGGACGAATTCGCCATGGGCTCGTCGAATGAAAACAGCTTTTTCGGCCCGGTGCGAAATCCCTGGCATAAAGAGCATGTACCCGGCGGATCGAGTGGCGGCTCCGCTGCAGCGGTTGCAGCGGGTCTGTGCCTCGGTGCACTCGGCACTGATACCGGCGGCTCGATTCGACAGCCTGCGGCCTACTGCGGCATCACCGGTCTGAAGCCGACTTATGGCCGGACCTCCCGCTACGGCATGGTGGCCTATGCGTCGAGCCTGGACCAAGCCGGCCCGATGACACGCACGGCCTATGACGCCGCTCTGATGCTGACAGCCATTGCCGGCCCCGATGATCGCGACTCCACATCCAGCGCCGAACCTGTTGCCGACTATCTCAAGGACATCAACAAGCCCTTGCAGGGGCTGCGGGTTGGCTTGCCGAAAGAGTATTTCGAGGCGCTCGGCGAGGGTCCGGTACTAAACGCCATCATGGAGGCTAAAAAGGCGCTGGAACAGCAGGGCGTTACGTTTGTCGACGTCTCGCTGCCCCACAGCAACCTGGCGCTGTCAGCCTATTACATCATCGCTCCGGCGGAAGCCTCTACCAACCTGTCGCGCTTCGACGGCGTCAGGTTTGGTCATCGATGCAACAGCGCCCGCGATCTCGCCGATCTCTATGCCCGCTCGCGCAGCGAAGGCTTTGGCGCTGAAGTCCAGCGCCGTATCCTGATTGGTACTTTCGCGCTTTCGGCGGGCTACCAGGATGCGTTCTACAAGCAGGCGCAGCGCGTCCGCAGGCTGGTCAAGAATGACTTTATCGATGCGCTCGATCAGGTCGATCTGCTACTGGCACCGGTCACGCTCGGTGCTGCATTCCGTCTTGGCGAAAAAACCGATGATCCAGTCAGCATGTACAAGGAAGATCTGTTCACCATACCAGTCAGTCTAGCTGGACTGCCTGCCATCTCGGTACCTTGCGGTACGGCAGACGCCTCTGGCACGAGTCTGCCACTCGGCATGCAGCTGATCGGGAACTACTTTGATGAAGCCAGGCTGCTCAACGTCGCCCACCAGTGGCAGCAGTTGACCGACTGGCACAGCAGAACACCACCTTCATCTGCACGAGAGATGAAATGAGCACGATTGCGAGGACACCACGATGAGCTGGGAGGCCGTAATAGGACTGGAAGTTCACGTCCAGCTGGCGACAGACTCCAAGATATTCTCAGGCAGCAGCACGGCCTTCGGCGCCGAGCCCAATACCCAGGCCTGCCCTGTCGATCTTGCCCTGCCGGGCACGCTGCCGGTATTCAACGAGAAGGCGCTTGAAATGGCGGTGCGCTTTGGCCTTGCCATTGGCGCCCACATCAATCATGAGTCTGTATTCGATCGCAAGAACTACTTTTATCCCGATCTGCCCAAGGGCTATCAGATCAGTCAGCTCGAAGCGCCGATTGTGCTTGGCGGCACACTCTCGATAGAGAGCGGTGAAGACGGTCAGCAGCGCACGATCAATCTGACTCGCGCGCATCTGGAAGAGGATGCCGGCAAGAGTCTCCATGAAGACTTCCAAGGCATGACCGGCATCGATCTCAACCGCGCCGGCACACCGCTGCTGGAAATTGTTTCAGAGCCAGAGCTCAAGTCAGCGAAGGAGGCGGTAGCCTATCTCCGCAAGCTGCATACCATTATTACCTATCTTGGCATTTCCGACGGCGATATGTCTCAGGGCTCCATGCGTTGTGACTGCAACGTTTCGGTGAGGAAGGCTGGCAGCACCGAGCTCGGCACGCGCACAGAAACGAAAAACGTCAACTCCTTCAAGTTCGTCGAGAAAGCGATTAACGGCGAAATCGAGCGGCAGATCGATATTCTTGAGGATGGCGGCGCCATTACCCAGGAAACGCGCCTATATGATGCAGACAAGGACGAGACCCGTCCCATGCGCAGCAAGGAGTTCGCCAACGATTATCGTTACTTCCCTGACCCGGATCTGTTGCCGGTCGTCATCGACGACGCCTATATCCAGGCCATACGAGACAGCTTACCTGAACTACCTGAAGCAAAAGCCGCGCGTTTCGAATCAGAGTATGGTTTGTCTGACTACGATGCTGGCCTTTTGACCGCTACGCGGCCACTCGCTGACTTCTTCGAAGCGACAGCGCGGGAATCCGGAGATGCCAAGCTGAGTGCCAACTGGCTAATGGGTGAAGTCAGCAAGCGACTGAATCAGGACAGCATTTCCATTGAAGCCGCACCACTCACACCAGGGCAACTCGGTGGCCTGATCGCCAGAATCTGTGACAACACGATTTCGGGAAAGATCGCCAAGACTGTCTTCGATACGATGTGGGCAGAAGGCGGTAGCGCTGACGAGATCATCGAGAAACAAGGTCTGAAGCAAGTCACAGACAGCGGCGCGATAGAGGGCATCGTTGATCAGGTCATCGCGGCAAACCCGGCCCAGGTCGAGCAGTATCAGTCTGCTGAGCCGGCCAAACGTGGCAAGATGATCGGGTTCTTCGTAGGTCAGGTCATGCAGGCCAGCAAGGGCAAGGCGAACCCCCAACAGGTCAATACCATCCTGAAGCAGAAACTGCCGGAATAAGTGTTTAGGGCATCATGTAACTGCAGAATCAGGCTTTAACCACAGCACTTCACTACAAGGAATAGAATGATGGCTCAGCCGACATTGAAAGGTTCGACAGTGACTACCTATGGAGATCTTCCCGCCAAAGGCGACGATGCCCCTGACTTTACGGCCGTCAAGGCGGATATGTCCGAAATTTCGCTCGCGGACTACAAGGGCAGCAAGGTCGTGCTCAATATCTTCCCGAGCGTCGATACCCCGACGTGTGCAACGTCCGTTCGCAAGTTCAACGAAAAGGCCGCCCAGCAGGCGGGCACGAAGGTCATCTGTATTTCGGCGGATCTTCCGTTCGCTATCGGCCGATTTTGCGGCGCTGAAGGCATCAGCAATGTAGTGGTGGCTTCCATCTTCAGAAATGGCAACTTCGGCAGGGACTACGGTGTACTCATGACCGATGGCCCGCTGAAAGGCATCCTGTCACGTGCCATCGTCGTCATTGATGAAGAAGGTCGGGTGCTTCACAGCGAGCAGGTCGCTGAAATAGCTAACGAGCCAGACTATGAGGCGGCGCTCGCAGCACTGTAGACCAGCCCTCTGGCGTCAGAAAGTCGGTTACCGCCTCACGGACCGACTGGCTGGCGAAGCCGCGAATATGCCCATCAGGGTATCGTAGAACCTTCGCCTTCGGCAGCTTGTCCTGCAGTTGCTGAAGGTGATCGATGCTGACGATGCTGTCCTGCGTTCCGTGCAGCAACATGATCGGCTCATTCGCGAGCGACTTCACATTGAGCTCAGCATCGTAGGCATTCGGTAACAATAACTGCGCCGGCACCTGCAGCAGCCATGTCAGCCAGTGTTTGGCCATTGCCTCCCTGGCGACCTGCGGCAGCGATGCTGGCGCAGACTCGATGACCAGCGCATCAAACTGCGGCAGTTCTCTACGATAGCTGCCAGCATAGCTGAGCCCCAGCGCCCCGCCGATACTCTGCCCCATCAGCACGACAGGAGAGTCCTCATTCTGGCTCAGCAACCACTCATGGGCCGCATGGATATCCTGAAAAACGGCTGGCAACAAAGGCTCGCCATCAGACTGACCGTAGCCCCGATAGTCGAGCAGAAACACGGCGTAGCCCTCTGCCGGAAGCCAGGCGACTGCATTCAGGTGGGTAGAAATATTCTCTCCGTTGCCGTGCAGGAACAGCACTCTGGCTTTTGTTTCACCTACAGCAGGCAAATACCAGTTGCTGAGTCGCGTGCCATCCCGCGCCTTCAGTTCAACTGACTGCCACGCCAGCGCGTAGCGCTGTGGTGTCTGCAGATACTGCGTTTGTGGATAGAACAGCATGCTCGTCAGGCTTTCGCAGCCGCTCAATAGCAGCACGAGCATCAGCGCAGCAGTTTTCTGGTAGTTAGAAGGCCACATAAAACCCCGCGCGCCCACCCCAGCCTTGAGCAGCTGAATCATCTTCGTAGCCAGTAGACAGTCTCAATTGCAGCGACCTGTTGAAATGCAAGGCGCCGGTGATATCGACAGCAGACGGATCGGTCTTCCGGCCCGCGACTCGGAAGTACTGCGCAGCCACCAGCGAGACCGAGAATTGATCTGACTGCCTCAACAGGGCGAGCTCAGGTCCGGACGCCAGCGCAAAACCAGATTCTATATCGGCGTGAAGGCGAAGACTGCCGTTCACCCGAGCCGTGAAGAGCCAACCGCTCAACGGATCGCCTGAACCTGCAAGCGAGGGCTGGTCACCCAGGGCATAGGTCAAGCCAACAGAGGGTTGCAAATACGGCGCGAAAGGCTCGTAGGTGGACTCTCTGTTGAAGCCCGCTGCCACCCCCCATGAGAGCGGCCGATCGAGCTGTGTCACGACGGCTCTCGAGTCTATATCGATGAGCGTCAGGTCATGCACCCTCAGTTTCGCATCTTCAGAGAGCGCCTGACGCAAACGAAGCCGGAACATTTCGAGCGATGCACCTACAGGGTAGCCGCCCATAGGGTCAAGCAGATCATGAAAGGCTGGCCGAACGCCGAACTCCAGAAACGGTTCGTCCGCGTCGACACCGGCACTCGCTTCCAGACGCAAGGTCTCATGCCCTTCGTCGTCGCGAACAGCAGGTCGATCTACTAACGGGGCTGCAGAGGCGGGACCGAGCTTGCTGCGGGCAGACAATAACTGAACTGTCTTACGGCCCAGACCAGGAATGTTGACCTTCTTTTTGGCAGCCAGGAAACGGGCATACCGATAGGCGGTATCAAGCAGGATCCGACTACTGTCATCATCGCTATTGAGCCCAGCCTGACGCAATGTATCAAGCCAGTCGGACGGAGACTCTTCGGACACCTCGACATAATCGCGAACCGCTGCGACCTGCTGCTGATCAAGCTGACCGGTTTCGGCGGCGAGCTGTGTCGCGGCGGAGGGGCGAAATGCCGTGTCACCGACCACCCCATTTTCGACCAGAATTCTGACCGTATCACCCGGAATGGCCCGCACCAGGAATTCATCAGTGAAGTCGAATCGATCACTACTCGCATCCAGCAATGCCAGCAGCTGATAGGAACAGTTTTCAGTAAAGAAAAAGTAGTCCATCTCCGCGTGCTGCACTTCCCAGACATGACGCACGAACTGATCGACTTCCGCTTGAGTGACCTTGAGCTCGTATTCCCAGACATTGCGACTTTCAAGGAAGTGATATTCCTTCACTTTCTCATAATACGGCACGATGCTGACGATACCTGGGTAGCCGCCGGCAAGTCCTTTGATCGAGAACAGGAGTGGGTCGTCTGCTGCGTTAGCGTTCGCGGCATAGTTTACTGCGTAGTCGAGCAGCGGATTGCTGCCCTCTCCCCGGTCGATCCGGATAAGTGTGTGACCGAACATGGACGAAGGGCTGTTGATGAAGGCAGCGGGAAAGACGAGGCTAAGCCCCTTGCCTCCGATCCTTTGCGACCAGGCATGGAAGGCAGCGCAGTCAAGCCTCAGTGGCTCCAGTGCCGGTAGACGCTCGCTCAGCCAGTGAAATCTGGCGGGGAAACGGCACTGTGCAGAGTCATCGGCGTTGTTGCCGCTCACGCCTCGCTGAAAGGCCGCGATGGTGGCGAGCATCTCAGCCTCTGGATCAGTGGCCCCATTCGGACTCAGAAAAAATCGGTCGTCGTCGACCTGGCTACTAAATGTCGATAACAGGCCCGCCCGATGATAATGCAGCAGATGCAGCCAGGTCGACTCGGTAGAGAGCTGCGTGAGTTCAGCAGGTGATATTGGGGTCAGTGTATCAGCTGTCTCGGATGCTGAAACCGATAGTGATGCCGTCAGGAACAGGGCTGTGGACAAGGCCACGTGCCAGAGGACTAAGCGTGAAATACCGATACTCTCGAAGGGATAGCCAGGATGGCGCCGCCATCAGCATGGAATGAAAAGGCCGGAACGTGCGCTCCGACCTCCTGCCAGCCCTGGCTGTAGTATAAGCCAGGTTACGCTGTCTTAGCCGAGGTACTTGGCCAGTGTCGCGTCGCTTGCCATCACAGTCACCACACCATTGTAGGTCTGGCCAGATGTGGTCTGCTCGCTGGGGAACAGACTGTCAAAGTTGGCCTGCATCTGAGATTTGAAGCGAGCCTGATCAGCCTGCTGGATACCGATCACATCAGCCAGTGCCTGCAGGGTTTCGCCATCACCACGTGCCGTATCGGCAGCAATCTGCTCGAGGTTGGCGTCGATAAAGGTATTGACGTCAGCAGCCAGGGGGCCGCCTGCATCCTGGCATCCGAGCGTGCCTGAGGTGATGCCGAAAGTCTGGTTACCGGACGTGCCATTTGTCGTGGCAGCGAGAACGTGTTCATGCCACTCGTTGGCATCTCTGAACACGACTTCGGTGCCAAGGCCACAACCGGCAGGACCGTGAGTGTTGGCAGCAAGGGCGGAAGCAGAGAGCGATGCCATTGCCAGACCGAGAATAAGCTTTTTCATAGTACTGTGTCCTATGTGGTTTTTTGCTTTTATAGCCATTACCCAGCAGCCTTCACACACTGCCAGGCCAACCTGTTCACTGCGAACTGCGCAGACAGGAACAGGTTCGAGTATAAACATAGATCAGGTAAAAGGCATACAGGATCAGCCATCTTCAGGCCAGAATTCTCCCGAAGCCGGCTGAGAACCCTCCGACTGCGGCACATCCGCGGGGCCTGAACAATCTCAAATGCCCGACTTTTCAGCTTGCGCGGTGCCGCCTGAGTTAATAACCTGCTTCTGACACGACTTCTCACCTTCCGTATTGCCGCTATCTAGGAGAACTGCAATGACTGCCTACCAAGCCCGGACCTTGTTTTTTGCATGCCTGATCATACTGTTTCCTGTGACCGCCAGCGCCCATACACTCGGCAGTGTAGATGGCTTTGCGAGCGGCTTTCTTCACCCCCTGCTTGGATGGGATCACATTGCAGCCATGGTAGCTGTTGGCTTGTGGGGCGCATTCATGGGAAGAACTGCAATGCTCCTGCTACCTGTCGTCTTCCCCCTGGCCATGGGCCTTGGTGCGGCGCTGGGAATGAGCGGACTAGTCTTCTCTGGCATTGAAATCGGCATCGCGGTGTCTGCCATAGCCATCGGCTCCCTGATAGCGTTCGGTGTGCGCATGCCTCTGGTGCCTGCAGCCTGTATGGTTGGCGTCTTTGCGGTGTTTCATGGTTTCGCTCATGGCAGCGAAGTACCGGCCAGCAGTGGCCCACTGATCTACACTGGGGGCTTCATGATGGCCACTGGGCTGCTTCACCTGGCGGGCATTTCAATGGGTCTACTGCTGACCGGCACGGCCGGCAGAGCGATCGTGAGAACCATCGGCGGCATGGTCACTATTGCCGGGCTGGCCTTTCTGGGCGCAGCGGTCTGAAGTCAGTGTAAGAATGATGATAGCCTGGGTTCGCACAGGAACCGCAGGCTATTGCGGCAGATCAGCTCAGATGCTCACCCCAGAGATCGTGCTCATCTGAGTCGATGACACGCACGCGAATGATTTGTCCCGGCTTGAGCTCAAGGCGATCGCCGGCGCTTCGATGGTCGACAAATACCTGACCATCGATTTCAGGCGCATCAGCCTTGGAACGGCCGACGATACCCTCATCGACTACTTCATCGATCAAGACATCAATTTCTTCACCAATGCGATTCTTCAATCGAGCTTCACTGATGACAGCCTGCTTGGCCATGAAACGCGCCAGCCGCTCCTGTTTCACGTCTTCCGGGACTGGATCAGCCAGTTCATTCGCTGTAGCGCCTTCTACTGGTGAATAAGCAAAGCACCCCACCCTGTCCAACTGCGCTTCATCCAGAAAGTCGAGAAGGATCTGAAAGTCTTCTTCAGTCTCACCGGGAAAGCCAACGATAAAGGTCGAGCGAATGATCAATTCAGGACAGATCGAGCGCCACAACTTGATTCGCGCCAGGGTATTTTCAGCGTAGGCGGGCCGCTTCATCGCCCTGAGCACTTTCTCGCTGGCGTGCTGAAATGGAATATCGAGATAAGGCACGACCAGACCGTCGGCCATCAACGGAATCACCTCATCAACATGTGGGTAGGGATAGACATAATGCAGCCTCACCCAGGCCCTGCTGCCATCCTTTGCGCGCAATTGCCCAAGCTGACGACACAACTCGAGCATGTTCCCCTTGACCGGACGCCCCTGCCAGAACGCGGTCCTGTACTTCAGGTCCACGCCGTAGGCGCTCGTATCCTGCGAAATGACCAACAGCTCCTTTACACCAGAGTCGACCAGGCGTTGGGCTTCGTCCAGCACTTCTCCAATTGGCCGGCTCACAAGGCGGCCCCGCATCGAAGGTATAATGCAGAAGGTGCACTTGTGGTTGCAGCCTTCAGATATCTTGAGATAGGCGTAATGGCGCGGCGTGAGCTTGATACCCTGCGGCGGCACCAGCGAAGTGAAGGGATCATGGTCCATCGGCGCTGGCACGTGCTGGTGCACGGCGTCGACCACTGACTCATAGGCCTGCGGGCCGGACACTGCGAGCACATCAGGGTAGCGCTCGAGCACATCGCCAGATTTCGCGCCCAGACAGCCAGTCACGATCACCTTGCCATTGGAACGCATCGCTTCGCCGATGGCATCGAAGGATTCGGCTACAGCGCTGTCGATGAAGCCACAGGTATTGACTACCACGACATCTGCACCCTCATAACTTGGAGAGACTTCGTAGCCTTCAAGTCGCAGCTGGGTCAGGATGCGCTCGGAGTCTACCAGGGCCTTTGGACAGCCCAGGCTGATCATGCCGATCTTTGGCGCAGCGCCTTTGGTTTCCAGAGGCGTATGAATGTCAACGGCCATGAAATGCTCTCGAATTTAGAGGAAGGAAAAATGCGGGGCGTAGTATACCAAATGAGCTGGAACTTCGCTCACTTGTCTCACGCTTACCAGCCGGAGCGACGCCAGTACCGCCTGTTATAGGCGGAAACTCAAGCTGCTGGCACTGTGCAGCGCGAGACAAGCGAGATGAATTCATGTTCAGGATTGTATAGAATGCGATCAATCTGCATCGATATCACAATTCTGTAATGATTGATTTGTAGTCTCTATCCTATTTGCCCCTCGCTTCAGGAGACTTCGCCGTTTCAAAGCTTCACGGCCCCCTTACCCTTTGCATCATCAATTATAACGGTGCTGATTATCTGATGACCGCTCTGGAAGCGGTGGCCGGGTTTACCGGTTATTTCGATGAAGTTCTGATCATAGACAACGCGTCGACCGATAATTCTGTTGAGATAGCCAGGGGGTTTCCTTTCGTCTCAGTTGTGAGCCTGGCCAGCAATGGTGGCCCGGGTGCAGCACGGAACGCCGGCTTTCGGCTCGCGAGAAACGATCTGATCCTGTTCCAGGACAATGATGTTCAGCTGAATGTTGATGCCGTGAGGAATCTGACCCAGGCCATGAGCGAAAACGCCAATGCAGTCATCGCAGCGCCGAGAGTGCTGTATGCCAGCGCGCCAGACACGATCCAGTATGAGAGTGCTGACTGCCACTTCACCGGGATGATGTCGGTACGTTTCGCCAATATTGCCGTCGCTGAAGTACCCGCAAGCACTGCCAGCACCTCCTCTCTCGTCACGGCCTGCTTCATGCTGCATCGGGGGCGCTGGCGAGGCGGCCTCCCCTTCGATGAGCGGCTGGTGTTCAATCTGGAGGACCATGATTTCGGTGTACGGGCAAATATTCTCGGTCACACTGTGTTGGCCGTCGGCTCCGCTGTCGTGTCTCACGGGGGAGGCACTGCAGACTTGTCGTGGCGTCCGGGCTATCGCATTCCCGATCGCCGCATGTTCTGCCTGATCCGAAATCGCTGGTGGATCATGCTGAAGTACTTTTCCGGCCCGACCTTGCTCAAGCTGGCCCCGGTGCTACTGGTCATCGAACTATTACAGTTCGCAGGCATGATTCAGAAGGGCTTCGGCCGTCAATGGATCGCTGCATTCTGGTCGACGCTAGCCAACTTTCCCTCACTGCTCGTACAACGACAGTATTGGCAGAATCATCGGCAAAAGCGGGATCAAGACATCCTCAAGCCTGGGCCACTGCCCCTTACAAGTGCGATCAAGACCAACCAGCTCATTGCGGATATGGTAGGACGAGTCGAAATGCTGATGCAGTGGTATGTCAGCAAGGTGTACTTCTCATGAGAATTCTCGTTCTTGCTGCCTGCCCCTTTCCGTGGCGGCGCGGCACGCCAATCCGGATTCATCGACTGTCTGAAGCCCTGGCCGAGCGTGGACATGAAGTCGAGGTGGCCGCTTATTTCCTGGGTGATGAAGCCATTCCAGTGTCCTTCCCTGTGAATCGCACGCGTCCACTCAAATTCTACAACAAGACTTCGCCGGGGCCGTCACTAACGAAGCTCATGCTGCTCAATCCCATGCTGTTTCAATTGGCACGCTCGCTCTGCAGCAGCAAACCGTTCGACCTGATATACGCCCATCATATCGAAGCGCTTCTGGTAGCCAAGTGGCTTCGGATGGCAGGCATCGAAACGCCCATCATCTATGACGCCCACACCCGTATCGGCGAAGAGCTCTCCGTCTATGGCCCGGCTGCTCTCAACAGTCTCAAGCGGGTGGTGGGTAACTGGCTGGATGCCAGCCTGCCAGCCTCGGCAGATCATATCGTGACCGTGAGCGATGAGTTGCGCGAGCTGTTCCTGAACAAGGCTGGCAAAGCTGATCACCAGGTCACCACGATCGTCAATGGTGTCGAGCGTGACTTCATTTCGAAGGCGATTGCGGCGAAAGCAGGGCCACACAGTGAATCAAATGTGCAGTCTTCCGCACGAACAGTTGCTTTCGCCGGAAACCTGGCGGCCTATCAGGGTATCGACCTGCTCCTGCAGGCCTTCGCCCTCGTGAAAGCGGCTGAACCGGAAGCTCGTCTCCGTCTGGTCACCGAGGGCGACTTTTCGACCTTCGAGCAGCTGGCAGTCAGCCTGCAGATAGCCGATGCCATCGATATTGTGCCAAGCAGTCTCGAGAACCTGCCAGCGGAGCTTGCCGCAGCCGATGTGCTGGTCAACCCCCGCGCTGAATGCGCCGGCATCCCGCAGAAGTTGCTGAACTATATGGCGAGTGGTACGCCTACGGTCTCCTCCAGTGGGTCCGCCAAAGCCATCACGCACGACAGGAATGGATTGGTAGTTGAGAGCGGTGATGTACAGGCGTTCGCGGAAGCCATTGTGGCGCTTCTGAGAGACCCGACGCGTGCCAGGAGTCTCGGACTCGCAGCGCAGACCCTGGTGACCCGGCAGTATAGCTGGGAAGCGGCCGCGGAAGCTGTGGAAAATGTCTGGCAATCATCACTGACGGGAGCCCTTCCCGCGTCGTGAGTATCCGCAACAAGCTGCTGCTGTCCTACGCACAACAGTACACATCGATGTTTCTTCAGTTTATTTCGATGGTCGTCATTGCCAGACTTATGTTGCCTGAGGAAGTGGGTATCTTCGCGACCGGTGCGGCGATTGTTGCTTTCGGCGGTGTGCTGGTTGAGCTGGGTCAGCTCGACTACCTGGTGAAGAAAGATGTCGTGGATGCACAGCATCGACGAACCGCACTTGGCATCGCGCTGGTGTCGTCCTGGTCTTCAGGCCTACTGATCATTCTGGGGTCGACGCTATTCGTGCCAGCGGATCAGGTTCTGCTGGGGCAGGTTATTGTCGTGCTGGCGATCAGCTCTATGCTGGCCCCACTCTCCATGCTGCTGCGGGCCAATCTGCTACGGGAGATGCAGTTCCAAACGCTCTATCTGATCAACGTGTCGAAAGACTGTGCCCTGGTGTTCGGAAGCATTCTGTTCGTTTATCTTGGCTATAGCGCTCTCGGCCTGGCCATAGGCTTGCTACTAGAGCAACTGGTACTCGTGGCTGTTGCCCTGGTGCACCATCAGCGCCACGGCTGGGTCCTGCCCTCGCTGCGCAAGGCTCACGACCTGCTTGGATTCGGCATCCTCAATACTGCAATGAATGGACTATCGACGATCGGTCAGTCGGTCAGCCGTCTGACAATAGGGGGATTGCTCGGGTACGCCGGTCTGGGCCTGCTGAACAGAGCCCAGAAGGTCACGAAAATCTCCAATGAACTCCTGCTGAAGGGTTTGCTGCCTGTCCTCCTCCCCTACCTGTCCAAAACTGTTCGGGAAGGTGGCAATCTTCAGTACGCCTATACCCATAAACTGGCATTCATCAGCGGGCTGTCCTGGCCCTTCTTCCTCTACATGGCTATAGCCGCTGAGCCCATAGTACTGACCTTGCTCGGTGATCAATGGACAGCGGCCATACCTGTAATTCGGGTACTCTGCCTCAGCGGTATCTTCTTGCCATTCAGCTTCGGCGCCTACAAGTTCCTTGTGGTGCTGGACCTCTTGCGGGCCTTTCTCCCCTTGCAGCTAGGCATTCAGCTGATCACCATAGCATTCGCGATGCTCGGCAGCCTTCACTCGCTGGAGGCCGCCTGCCTGGCGTTCGTGGTGGCCTCCTCACTGAAAGGTCTGGTGTCTCTGTGGCTCATAAGACAATCCGTCGAACTGCGCCTGTTAACGCTGATCCGCCCATTTGTAACGAGCGCCTTGATGACCCTGTTCACCGGCCTATTTACCTGGCTTGCGATGATGCCCGAGCTTCATCCCATCGTTCGCTTCATCTGGGTGAGCGGGGTTTTCGGACTGGCCTGGCTAGCCGCGGTCTACCTGTTCAGACATCCAATCGCGCAGGAGATCAGCAGAGCCTTCGGTTATCTGCAGGCGAGGCTGAGCGCATGAACCGCATCACGCCCTCGCCCGTCATATCTGTCATTATCCCGTGCCGACATGACGCGTCGGCCCTCGAGGCCTGTCTGCAAAGTGTGGCAGCACAGGATATGGAACAGGCTTTCGACATCATTGTCGTTGACAGTAACGGCGAAAATAGCGGCAAAAAGGCGCGACAAGAGTCCGAATCAATTCGCTTGCTGGTGAACCAGTATTCGAGTGCTCGTCTGATCAAAAGTCGTGAGCCACTGTTTGCCGGAGCCGCGCGCAATCTGGGAGCGAATGCTACCGAGGCGCCAGGGATTGCTTTCATCGACGCCGATTGCACGGCGGACAGCCACTGGCTCAACAGTGCAGTGGCCGCACTACAGACCGGCGCGGACGGGGCTGGTGGTCCGGTCGGAGACATTGCACCGTACGATTTCACTGCCGTCGCTGACAACTTTCTTCAGTTTTACGATTTTCCAGCAAGACGACCGGCCGGGCCATTGGCGTATATGCCGTCGTGCAATCTGGCCGTGAAGCGCGCCGTGTTCATGGCTATGGGCGGCTTTCCCGATGTACCGATAGGTGAAGACGTGCTTCTGACCCAGCAGATTGCTGCGCAGGCTGAAAACGCCTTGCGCTTCGAGCCACTGATGATGATTCGACATCGTGGTCGCAGGACCCTGTCTACCTTCTGGGCGCACCACCGTCGGTTCGGCCAGGCACGTGGCGAGCACGCGCTGCTGACCCATCCAATCGAACAGCGGCTGAGCTCGTCCTACTGGTATCTGCCGGTGCTTGTTCTCAAACGTGGCGTCTATATGTCGATGCGAACGGCACGCTGGAGCCCATTACTGTTCCTGCGACTACTCGTCCTGTCTCCACTGGTGCTCTGCGGCACCGTCAGTTGGGCATTGGGCGTAGTTGAGGGTCGCCGCGCAGCGTTGACCAGACCCACTGAAATACTATCCGATAGCGAAACGATCAAGGTGAAAAAATGACGTCAAACAAGCGACCACTGGTCACACTCATCGTAGTGCCACGGGAAAAATTCAGCTGCACCTTCGACTCGCTCGACAGCATCATCGCTCACACCAAGGGGCCTTATGAGCTCATCTATGTCGATGGACGCTCGCCCAAGCCAGTGCGTGACGGTATCGCGAAACGTTGCACTGACAATGGCTTCGATCATGTTCGGGTAGAGCGCTTTCTACCCACGAACGTAGCCAGAAACATCGGCCTGAAGCGAGCCAGGGGCAAATATATCGCTTTCGTGGAAAACGACGTGGTTGTATCGCCCGGCTGGTTAGAAGCCCTGGTGGACTGCGCGGAAGAAACGGGGGCGACTGTTACCGGTCCCCTGATCTGCGAAGGAAGGCCGATTCATAGCATCATTCACTGCGCCGGCGGCGTCTGTGGCATCAAGTCCAAACCTGATGAGCAAGGAAAGATTCAACGACATTTATATGAGTTGCTGGCCGAGCAGAAAAAGCGGGTGGATAAGGTGCCGCTGGAACGCAAGCAGACCGAGCTTGCTGAATTTCATTGCATGATGATTCGGAAGGACTACCTCGACGAGGTCGGCGGACTCGACCCAAATGTGCTCAATACCCGGGAGCATGTGGATTTCTGCATCAGCGTCATGCACAAGGGCGGGACGGTATGGCTGGAGCCGAAATCTATCGTTACTTATCTCTTCGATACCAGCCTCATGCACTACGATGTGCCCTTCTTCATGTACCGCTGGGGTGATAATTCCGAGCGCAGCAGCCTGCTGTACCTGAAGGACAAGTGGAACCTGACGATCGACCGGATGTTGCAGAAGCGACTCGATAGCATCGGCAAGCGCCGCCGTCATTTCATGATCGTCCCCTTCATCAAGTCACTGACCGGCGGCAAGGGCGGCAAGCGCTTCAATAAGGCCCTGGTTGAAGGCTCGGTGCTGGTCGACCGTGGCATCAACCGCCTGCTGTTCGCCTGGAATGATCGCAAGCCTATCACTATCGTGGGCGGCGAAAGCAATCACAGTGGCGCTGCGGGTATGGCGCAGAAGTGAGCATTTCGGCATCTGAAGGCGGGCCACTAGCCAGTGTCATTGTACCGGCTTATAACGTGGCGCCTTATATTGCTCAGGCGCTGGACTCACTCTTCAGACAAACCCTCGCGGATATGGAAATCATTGTCGTCGACGATGGTTCGAGTGATGGCACTGCTGAAGTATTGAAAGGCATTGAGACCAGTCATGCTGGCAGAACACCATGCTTGCAGGTGATCCATCAATCTAACGGTGGCCCGAGCGCCGCACGTAATGCAGGACTGGCAGTGGCTCGCGGGCAGTACGTTGGTTTTCTCGATGCTGATGATCTCTGGTATCCCGAGAAACTTGCCCGACACGTGGCACTACTGGAAAAACGGCAGTCGGCAGACCTGAGCTTCTCGTGGTTCCGTTCGATTGATCAGCATGGCGAAGCCACAGGCTTTATAGGTCGCCCGGATGCCTTCAGTTTCGCAGACCTCGTGCGCAACAACCCCATCGTGACAACGCTCGTCGTTGCCCGCAAGCAGGCCTTGGTGGATGCCGGTGGTTTCGATGATACGCTCAGCTCACATGTAGATTTCGATCTTTGGCTGCGAGTCGCCCACTTGCGACCAGATAATTTTGCAGAGGTCCCCGAGGTGCTTGTAGACCAGCGTACGCGACCCGGCCAGATCACCAGCGACTGGCGGCGGATGGCAAGAAACTGGGAAAAGGTCATCCAGAAGGCGCGAACGCTTCAACCAGGCATCGTTGAAAAAGTTGTGAATGAGGCGCGTGCACGTCAACGCCTGTTTCTCGCCAAGTCAGCCTATAGAGGCGGTGAATCACGTGACGCCCTGAAGCTCATGCTACAGGCCTGGCGGGCACATCCGACAAGCGTCATCCGTCGCTATGAGGGATGGTCAGTCAGTGTGGCCGTGCTCGCCGCGCAAATGCCGCAGCCTCTGCGGGTCGCTATCTTCGGATTAGCGACGAAACTGCGCAAAAGAGGCCAGGCATGAGCAGTAAACAGGATAAGCCCGGACCGCTGCGCATTGCCTTCATCGTCGATCGCTTTCCGGTGCTCTCCGAGTCTTTCATTATCAATGAAGTAGCCGGCGCAATGGAGCGAGGCCACGATGTCACGATACTTTCGCTGGCAGCAGCCCCTAGCGAGACTGTCGTCCACGGTGATTTCAATAAATGGGATATGCTGTCGCGGACAGAGTATCTCGGTGTGCCAAGGTCTCCTGGGCCCTGGATCAAAAAGTTGCTTGCCATACTCTGGCAATACAGGCGCTTCCTCCCTGCCCTGGCTGCCAGGTATGACCATCAGCATTTCGGTGCCACTGGTGACCGTGCTAAATTCATGCATCAGGCCCTCCGCTTGCTGAGCATGAAACCCTTCGATGTCATCCATTGTCAGTTTGGGCTTCTCGGTCTCAAAGGTCTGCAGTTTCGCGAAAGCGGTGTGCTGCAAGGCAAGTTGATCACCATGTTCAGAGGGCACGACGTCAGTCGGCATGTACAGGAGGTGGGCGGCGAGGTGTACACCGAGCTGTTCAGGAAAGGCGACTATTTCCTGACCAACTGTGACTTCTTCCGCGACAAACTGCTGCAACTCGGCTGTGATAGCGAGCGTCTGACGGTCAAAAGATCAGGGGTAGTGACCGATCGCTTCAGCTTCAGGACCCGTCACGCACCCACAGCGGGCAACACGGTCGTCGCTTCAGTGGGGCGGCTCGTCGAAAAAAAAGGCGTCAGCTATTGCCTGCAGGGCTTTGCCAAGGCGCTACAGAGCTGGCCGGCCCTCGAATACCATATCCTAGGTGATGGACCCTTGCGACAGGAGCTCGAAGCCCTTACTGATCAGCTGGGCATTCGCCATGCGGTTAAGTTCCACGGCGCGGGCAACCACGACGATGTAGTCAACCTGCTCCACTCCGCCCACCTTTTTCTCGCCACCAGTGTTACAGCAGCCAATGGTGATCAGGATGCTGCGATAAACACAGCGAAAGAAGCCATGGCCATGGGTTTGCCTGTGATTTCCACCTGGCACGGCGGTATTCCAGAGCTCGTGGAAGACGGTGTATCCGGCCGACTTGTGCCCGAGCGAGATGCAGGCGCCATCGCAGCCGCTCTCTCTGAGCTGCTGGCGAAACCAGAAGACTGGGCAGCACTTGGCAGCGCTGGGCGGGCGCGAGTCGAAGCTGATTATGACCAGCGTCGATTGAACGATCAGCTGAACGACATTTACAGAGCGATAAGCGAACAGCCATGAACCCTATGCCACCTGAGCTGACTGTCATCATTCCGAGCTACAACAGGCCTGAGCTTTTGCCCCGGGCCGTAAACAGCGCCCTCGAGCAGAGCTTTCAGTCACTCGAAGTACTGGTGGTGGATGATGGTTCGCCCCAGCCCATCAGTCTGCCAGAGCATCCCCGGCTTCGCGTTGTTCGGCTCGAACAGAATGCTGGCAATGCCAGCGCTCGTAACGCTGGTCTCAGGGCTGCGCGCGGACGCTACGTCTGCTATCTCGATGATGATGATCGACTGTTGCCAAATATGGCGGCGGATTCGATGGCGGCCCTGGCACAGGCTCATGACGATAAATCGTTACCGGACCCCATCGCGGTGCTTTCTGGACTGGAAGTCATCGATAAGCATGGCCAGCGCCAGCAAACGCGACTACCACCTACGCTTCCCAAAGGTAGCCGCTTCTTCCTCGAGCCTATTCCTGAGGGCCAGTCTTTCATCTCCAAACAGACCCTGGTCGTTGAGCGCGATCTCCTGCTCGAGATCGGTGGCTACGACGAGGATTTTCGTTCTCGGGTGCATACCGAGATGTTCCTCAGACTCAACGCCGTCTGCTCGATTCTTGGCATCCCGAGGCTGACCTATCAGCTCATCAGCCACGATGGCGATCGCATTTCTGGCAACCGTGCGCTGCGACAGGAGAGCTTCGAGCGGCTGATTCAGAAGCATGGAAAGCTGTTTCGCAGCAGCCCGAGGATGTATGCCGATTTCGTGTATCGCCATGCCGTTAAATCGCGGCAACTTGGTCAACACCAACACGCCCTCAAATATTTCCTGAAAGCATTTCAGATTCATCCAGAGCAGGCCTGGCGTCAGTCAAGTCGCTCGCTCTGGCACACGATAGTCGCCGTGAAAAAGCGCTTCATACCATAGTGCTTTGCATCAGATAAGGCAGAAGAGGATCAACATGAGTAAGACGAGGGTATTGTTCATTGTTCGAGGCTTTCCCCAGATTTCACAGACTTATCTCAAGTCAGAACTGGAGGCGATATATGATGACTATGAAGTCCGGATTATTTCGCGTAAGCCCTCCAATGTACCCTATCGCAAACACTACCCATTTCAGCAGATCAGCAGTAGTGCAGAAGCACGCGATATCATCCATGAATTCCAACCACATGTTCTGCATACCCATTATCTGAATCAGCTCGACTTCGTCGGAGCGCTGGCAGCAGAAACGGGGACTCCTTTCACAGTTCGTTCACACTCTTTCGACACGATGGCTCTGCGCCCCAAAGGATTGAAAGGCAAGCTTCGCGCGCTGGTCTGGCGCAAGTCGCCGCAATACAAGAAAGTGGCAAAGATCCGTCGCAATCTGCATTGGGCAAATCACGAGCTGTGCCTGGGGGTGCTGGGTTTCCCCTGGGCACGTCCGTTCATGGAAGGTGCTGGCGTCGAGCGGAGCAAGATCATCGACTGCCCGGCCATCATCAATTACGACCAATTTCATGACACCAGCCCAAATGGTGAGGGCATCATGAATACCGGGGCAGCGATCCCGAAGAAGCGCATGGAGGACTTCATCGAACTCGCCCGTATGCTGCCAGAGAAAACCTTTGATCTCTATGCCATGGGGTACCGCAGCGACGATTTGCAGGAATATAACGAAAAGAAGGGCGGCGCAGTCAACTTCATGCCTATCGTCCAGCCAGAAGATATGCCTGCAGAGTACAAGAAGCACCAGTGGCTCGTGTACACAGCAGATTTCGACCTCGCGACGGTAGGCTGGCCGATGGCGGTGGCCGAAGCGCAGGCATCCGGTACCGGCGTCTGCATGCCTAACATCCGTCCGGATCTCAAGGACTACGTCGGCGACGCCGGTTTCCTGTATGACAGCATTGAAGAGGTCAAGGACATCATTTCACGTCCAGTGCCGGAAATAATGCGCCAGGCCGGATTTGAGCAGGCCAGACGCTCCGACATACAGCGACACAAGCATTTGCTGACCGATCTATGGGACAAGGCAGCGTCTCGGGCTTAGCCTCGCCGTTGGGTGGGATAGACTCTTCGGTGATATACTCCGCGTTTTTTCACCACAGGAGTAACGGCGCATGATGGATCAGGCCCGTGCAGTTCTGCGCGATACCTATGGATATACCGATTTCCGGGGCGAACAGGCCGCGGCCATTCAGGCAGTGCTCGAGCGGCAGGATGCCCTCGTCATCATGCCGACCGGTGGCGGCAAGTCAGCCTGCTATCAGATCCCCGCCCTGGTCATGCCAGGCACAGCGATCATTGTTTCTCCCCTGATCGCCCTGATGGAAGATCAGGTCTCGGCTCTGAAGCTTCTTGGCATCGAAGCTGAGGTACTCAACTCTTCCATCGAGCGGCAACAGCAGCAGGCCATCGAAGCCCGGCTACGGAAGGGCGAGATCAAGCTTCTCTACATGGCCCCGGAAAGACTCTTACTCCCGTACAATCTCGAGTTGCTCAGCAATCTCGATATCAGTCTGTTCGCGATTGACGAGGCGCACTGTGTCTCGCAGTGGGGTCACGATTTCCGCCAGGATTATCTTGGCCTGGGACAACTCAAGCAGCGCTTTCCCAAGGTTCCGGTCATTGCGCTCACGGCGACAGCTGATGCGCGTACCCGCGAAGATATCATCGAGAACCTCCACCTGCAGACGCCTGAGCGGCTGATCGGCGGGTTCGACCGTCCAAACATTCGTTACACGGTAGCACCGAAGCAGGATGCCCGGCGGCAACTGAAACAGTTTCTGAGCCGGCACGAAGGCGAGGCCGGTGTCATCTACTGCATGTCGAGGAAGAAGACTGAGGAAACGGCGACCTGGCTCAGCAGCCAGGGCTTCACTGCCCTGCCCTATCATGCGGGGCTGCCTGCGGCCACCAAGACGAAGCACCAGCAGCGCTTCCTGCGTGAGGAAGCAGTCATCATCGTGGCCACCATTGCTTTCGGCATGGGTATCGACAAACCCGATGTTCGCTTCGTTGTGCACCTCGACCTGCCAAAGACCGTCGAATCCTATTATCAGGAAACAGGGCGTGCCGGACGTGACGGTGAACCGGCCGAGGCCTGGATGATTTATGGCTTGCAGGATGTGGTTCGATTGGGGCAGATGGTCGACAACTCTTCGCTGTCGCCTGAGCACAAACGTTTTGAACGGGGCAAGCTGAACCAGTTGCTCGGCTGGTGCGAGGCGACCACCTGCCGGCGACGAGCGCTGCTCAGCTACTTTGATGAGGACTCGCCTGAGGCCTGCGGTAACTGCGACGTCTGTCTGGAGCCGCCGGTAACGCTGGACGGTACAGAGGCAGCGCAAAAATTGCTGTCTACTATTTACCGAACAGGCCAGCGCTTCGGTGCTGGCCACGTCATCGATGTATTGCGCGGCAAGGAAAGCGATAAGGCGTTCCAGGGTGATCACCACCAGCTCAGCGTATTTGGCATCGGTCAGGATCGCAGCCCTGCTCAGTGGCAATCCCTGTTGCGTCAGTTGATCGTACAAGGCTACGTCTATGCCGATGCTGAACGCTTTGGCGCGCTGCGTCTGCATGAGAAATCCCGCGAGCTGTTGCGAGGCGAGACCAGGCTGAGCATTCGCGAAGATCCGCCAGCACCGGCCAAGGGCAGCCGACCCACAAAATCAGGCGGTAAACGCAGTGTAGACGTACCCGACGAAGAGATGGACCTCTGGGAGGCCCTGAGAGCCTGCCGCACAAGACTGGCCAGCGAGCAGAACGTGCCGCCCTACGTCGTGTTTCATGACGCCACGCTGATGCAGATGCTGACGCTAAAGCCTGACAGTGAGGAAGCGCTTGGCCAGATCTCGGGTATCGGTGAAGCGAAGCTTCAGCGTTACGGCAGCGATTTTCTCGCCACGATCGCCAATTTCACTTCACAGCCAGTACAGGGAGAAGCCTAATGGCCAATGAAACCCTCGAAGCATTCAAGCAGCGCATGGCGCTGACACTCACTCAGGACATTCAGTGGGGTGACATGGATGCCTTTCGCCACGTCAATAACACGATCTATTTCCGCTATTTCGAGAACATCCGAATTCGTTATTTCGATCACACTGGCGTCAATGAGCTGATGAAGCAGTCGCAGATCGGACCCATTCTGGGTTCAACCGACTGCAGGTTCATGGCGCCATTGACCTATCCCGATACCATCACGATCGGCACCTGCATCACCGACCGCGGGGATAAACGCTTCACGATGAGCTATGAGATCTTCAGCCATCAACAGCAGAAGATCGTCGCCAGCGGCAGTGGCGTGATCGTCTACTATGACTATAACAACAACACGTCCTGCCAGATTCCACAGCAAATTATCGAAGCCATCGATAAGTGAACCTGTCGATTATCCTGACGGTCATTGCCCTCAACCCACATGCATAGCAGGACCTCCATGCCGCAGCTCCGCACACCTTACCCGCCCATCGAACCCTATGAGACCGGCATGCTCGATGTCGGCGACGGGCATCAGGTGTATTACGAACGCTGCGGTGTGCGAGGCGGTAAACCGGCTGTATTTCTGCACGGTGGGCCGGGTGGCGGCTGCAATGCAGAGCACCGTAGGCTCTTCGATCCCGCAGTCTACGATCTGTTGCTGTTCGACCAGCGAGGCTGCGGCCGCTCGACCCCTCATGCCGAGCTCGAGGCCAATACGACCTGGCACCTGGTAGCGGATATCGAGCGTCTGAGAGCACTCGCAGGCGTCGAGCGTTGGCTGGTGTTTGGTGGATCCTGGGGGTCCACCCTGGCTCTGGCCTATGCCCAGAGGCATCCTGACAGAGTGAGTGAACTGGTGCTTCGGGGCATCTACACCCTTACACAGGCCGAACTCGACTGGTACTACCAGTTCGGCGCCTCTGAATTGTTCCCTGATAAATGGGCTCGTTTCCAGGCGCCCATTCCTGAGAATGAGCGTGGCAATATGATGAAGGCGTATCGCCAGCGCCTGACAGGTGATGACCGTCAGGTGCAGCTGGAGGCCGCGAAAGCCTGGACTATCTGGGAGGGTGAAACCATCACGCTGCTCCCGGACGAAGCTATGACCTCGGCCTTCAGTGACGGCACATTCGCCCTCGCCTTCGCCCGTATCGAAAATCACTACTTCAGTCACGGCGCCTGGCTGGAGGAGAACCAGCTGATGCGGAATATCGATACGCTCAGGAACATCCCGGCTGTACTCGTTCATGGGCGTTACGATATGCCCTGCCCGGCCCGATACGCTTATGCCATGCACAAAGCCTGGCCGGAGGCGGCGTTCCATCTGATAGAAGGTGCTGGCCACGCCTATTCGGAACCAGGCATCCTGGACCAGCTGATCAGGGCCACTGACCGTTTCGCCAAAGGCTAGGCAACAGGTGCAGGTTGGCAGGTACGCAAAATGCGCGTTGAGAATCGCGCTCACAGTAGCGGCGGTCATACTCGTTCTGGAGCTAGCCCCGCTTCGCGAAATCAGCACCCATCTCGCCAGTACCGAGCTCTCCTGGCTCTGGGCCGCGCTTTTTCTGCAGGTGCTCATCAGGGTGATCACCGCTGCCAGAATGCAGCTGCTGGCTCATTTCCAGCGACTTAGCCTGAGTTTCTGGGTCATGCTGAGGATCGTGCTGGCGACTGCCTTTTACGGCCTTTTTCTACCGGGCGGTATTGCCGGTGGGGCGGTGACTTTTGTTAAATATCGGCAGTACGGTGCGGGCGGTGCAGCTGCACTGACCAACGTGGTGGTCAACAAGGCCATCGCTGCGCTGACCATCGGTTTCCTCACCTGTACCGCCTGGCTTGCCGATTTTGTCCGCTCCCAGGACGCCACCTCGCCCGCCCTGAACTCCTTGATAGCGCTCCTGTCGTTGCTAACCCTGCTGCTACTGCCTTTTTTGCTCAAGACCGGCATCAACGCTTTCGGCTTGGCGCCCAGATTGCAACATCGATACGCGAATGGTCATGGCCGCTTCTCCAGAGCTGCAGGCGCTCTGCTTTCGCAAATGCAGATCCTGAACGATCTGGGATGGCGGCAGACTTTCGTACTGATCTTCGCTGGCTGCGCCGCACACGTCATAGGGGCGGCAGGCATGCTGTTCTTCGGCCTCGCCCTGGGCCTGTCAATAGATCTCATCAGCGTCATGTGGATTTACGGCATGGTATTTCTACTGGCATTGCTGCCAATATCATTCGCTAACGTCGGCGTACGGGAGGCAAGCATGATTCTGTTGCTGGCACCTTTTGGCATCGGCGCTGCGGAAGCAACAGCGTGGTCGGTATTGATGTATTCCGGGCCGCTGGCTGCTGCACTGGCTGGAGCTCTACTGGAGGCAACGGCGTTCGCCGACTCACCGCTACCTATAAGGCGTGATCAATGATGTCGAGATGGGCAGTTATTGTAGTGTTTTTGCAGTAATTTCAAAGTGTCAACGAGCTTTACAAGGATCGGGCGGCACCGCTATGGCGCAGCCCGTACCACTGGCATTTAATGATAGGTCTTGCATGCTCTGGCAATATCCTGAGGCAGCGAGTCCGCACATTTGTCCGCAATATCGCTCAAGGTAATGATGCCGGTGAGATCCTTGTTCTGATCGCTATCCATGACGAGCAGCCGCTGCACATTTTGTGACTGCATGTTGCGCAGAACATTTTCTACATCGTCCTTCTCATAGCAATACAGGACCTTCCCATCTACCAGGCTATCTACACTATCCTCGGGCCCCTTGCCTTCGGCAACAGCCTTGATGGCGATGTCCCGGTCCGTGAGCAGGCCCACCACCTTGTCATCCCGGGACACGGGAACGGCGCCAATATGCAATTCTTTCATACGACTTGCCGCCTCACGGATAGTTGAGCTGGCAGGCAGGACCTTGGGATTTTTTGTCATGATCTCATGAACTTGCATGATGATATCTCCTTTATTTTTGGATAGTTTTTCTTCAACCGAACAACCATGTTGCTCAAGGAAATATCAAGCAAGCAACGCACCAAACGCTAAAAGGAGGCTCTAGGCGCCGAGGGCTGCTACCGATAAGGCGGCAAGAAAACCAATGAGTGTGGCCAGGCCAGTGACCGACCCACCATGCTCGAAAGCTTCCGGCAGCATAGTCTCGGCTATCATGGTCAGCATGGCTCCAGCAGCTACACCCTCTACTGCCAGTTTGATGAAGAAAGCCGTCCCGGCAGGATCTGGCGGGAATACCCAGGCACCAAACATCGCACCCAGGCCAGTGAGCAGGCACAGCGACGACCACATCCACATGATGCGTGGGATCGAGAAGGCATGACGTCGCATGATGACGGCGCTGGACATGGCCTCAGGAAAGTTCGCCAAAAAGACACCGACAATGAAGGCCAGGCTCATGCCACCAGTGTCAATCGCCAGCGTGCCGATCACCAACGACTCCGGCACGCCGTCGATGGCTATACCGAGCCAGATGGCCATGGCTGCGCCAGCTGAGCCCGCTGCACCACGACTCTCTTCCTGGATGTCTCGCTCGCTGATTGGCAGGTTCACTGTATCAAGTTCATCGTCCCCCTCGGCCTGCGCATCCAGCTCATCAGCGCCGGCGTGGTCCTGATGGCTGGCCAGGGCTTCAATGACGGGTTTCAGTTGCGGCCTCTGTTCCAGTAGAACATCGAGGTCATCCTTGTCGAGGGTATACAAAGTGGTCCTGGTAGCGGCGCGCGCTGTGGTCTGCCGACTGACGCCACTGATTACGGCCCGCTCACCGAAGGTGTCGCCAGCCTGAAATTCCGCGATAGCATTGGTGGCCGGCGGAGAGTCATCCCTGGCGTACCTGTCCGGGACCTCTTCGTATAATCGAACGCCACCTTCACGAACGAAGTGGATCTCACGTGAATCATCTCCTCGTCTGAAAATCAGTTCGCCAGGGGCGAATCTTTCCTTTCGAACATATTTCACGAGCTCTGCGAGGTCGTCGGACGGCAAATCTTTCAGCACACTTATTTTAGCCAGCCTACGCAGCAGCCTTCGGGCACGAGCTTTTTTGGTCCGGGCCACATGATCCCGAACATTGGAAAGGCTGCGCAGAAAGGCGCCACGGTCGTTGAGAAATTTATTGAGTACGGAGAACAGCACGCCTCCCGCCACTGCACCGATCACGGCCACGACCAGAGCGCCGTTGCCGTGAGTGTCCACATAGTGCGGTACATGAGCCATCAGCTCGATGGTGAGAGCAAACAGCAGCGCACCAGCACCAAAAGCCATGAAGGCCGAAGTGATTCTGGAGCCCGGACGCCAGACAAGGCCCAGTATCGCGCCGAGCGGTAGTGACAGTGCGCTGACGATACCCCAGAAAAAAGCGGTCTCAACCATTGGATGCTCCTGCTGACAAGCCGTCAGCAGGCATACGCTGCTTACGGCTCGAGTGCCTGTCTGTCCAACTGCATACGACGCTGCCGCCTGTTCTGGTTTGACCGCTCCCGGGCAACGAACAATCGCCAGTAAGCAACTATGGCCAGCGCAGCGAAAGCAGCCAGGGTCCAGAGGGCCACCGACATCTGCACACCTGCAGCCAGCAGCCCAGCAAATATCGCCGGCATCAGCGCTTTCACCACGAAGGCTGGCCGCGCAAGATGCCCAAGTGTGGCGCCGACATTGGCTGGTCCGAATATTTCAACCGGCACTGTGCTGCGCACTACGGTCAAGAGACCATTGGCAATGCCATAAAAGGCCGCGAACACCAGCCCCAGAACCCAGTATGGTGATATGAGATTCAGTAGCAGAGTACTCACCAGCAGGAGTGACAGCGACACTGCACCAACAGTGACTGCCCTGCTTCTGTTGGCAAAGCGCCACTCAACCAGGCGGCCGACCACCTGCATTGGTCCGATAGCGGCTGCCAGCCAGACAGCATCAGCCCGATCGAATCCGCGGCTTTCCAGGGCATCGATCAAAAAGAGCGACAGCGCGCCGAAGACACCCATGGCCGAGGCGAAGGCCAGTGATAACCAGGCCAGCTCAATTTTTTCAGGCGGCGCAGGCGCGGATTGGGCATGCATCGACAGTGCTTCAGCAGCCGCCGATGAATCGCCTACACCCGGCTTCGGGGGCACCATGAACAGGTGTACGGGCAGCGCAATCAACAGCTGAAAAGCGGCAAACATCAATAGCGCTTCGCGCCAGCCCGCGATCTCCACCAGCCAGTGACTCAGGGGCCAGAACACGGTACTGGCGAAGCCCCCAAACAGTGTCAGCACCGTCACCGAGCGACGGAACCGGTCGGGCAAGACCTGATGAATCACGACAAAAACCGGATCGTACAGGCATAGCGCCATCGCAGCCCCGGCGATCAGCCAGCCCAGAAAATAGACCACAAGCCCGTTGGCCGTGGCTAGTAGCACGAATGCCAGGGCAGCGAGAATGGAACCGAGAGCCAGAGGGCCGCGGCCACCTGAACGGTCAATCCAGCGCCCAACCGCCGGCGCGGCCAGTCCAGAGACCAGTACACCTAGCGTGAATGCGCCAAACACTGTGAGTTCGCTGAACCCCAGTTCTGTGCGCAAGGGCAGAGCTAGCACAGCCAGGCTGTAGTAAAGACTGCCCCAACTGAGTATCAGCACCAGACCGAGCGCTATCAACAGGCGGTTCGCGCTAGCCGGGGACAGGCTCATGCCTGGGCAACAGTCGGTTCAGGATGCCGCGGCAGGGCGACAGAAATGACAGCAGCGAGCGTCACAAAGGCGGTAGAGACCCAGAGACAGACTTCCAGACCATAAGCCTGGTAAATCCACCCTGACAGGAGCGTTCCGAAGAGTCGTCCACCTGCATTCGACATATAGTAGAAGCCGACATCGAGCGAGGCCCCTTCTTCTCTGGCGTACGACACGATGAGGTAGCTATGCAGTGAGGAATTCACTGCGAACAGGACGCCGAAGGCCAGCAGCCCCCCTATCAGTACGACTTCAACGGGAATTTCCGTTCCCATGGACAGCGCAATCAGCGCTGGAAAGGCCGCGAGCGCCATGGCCCAACCGAAGGCAGTGCGCCCATCAGGCACACGACCTGAGCGGAAACCCGTCATCGTTGGGGCCAAGGTTTGAACGGCCCCGTAACCAATGATCCAGAGCGCCAGGAAACCGCCAACCTTCCAGAAATCCCAGTTGAGCTGACTGCTGAGATAGACAGGCAGCGCTACCACAAACCAGACGTCGCGGGCTGCGAAGAGAAACAACCTGGCCGCCGATAACACGTTCACAGCCCTGCTCTTCGATAGCATTTCGCTGAACTTTGGTTTGGCTTTGGTCTTGCCAAGATCTTTCTTCAACAAAACCAGACTGCTTAGCCAGACCAGGCTGAGGGCAATCGCCATCGTCAATACGGCGTGCTGGAAGCCGACCCAGGTCAGCAACGCGCCGCCGAGAAAAAATCCAACGCCCTTAAGCGCATTTTTCGAACCAGTCAGCAGGGCGACCCAGCGATACAAAGCCCCTTGCTGATCGTTCGGAATCAACTGCTTGATGGCGCTTTTGGCGCTCATCTTGTTGAGATCCTTCGCTATACCGGAGAGTGCCTGGGCGGCCATGACCCAGACCACCGTAAGCCAGTCCGCTGGAACAAATAGCATCATCAGCGCCACTACCTGCAGCACCAGGCCCAGGTTCATGGTGCGGTTCAGACCTAGCCGGGCACCGAGATAGCCACCGACAAGATTGGTGACCACGCCGAAGAATTCGTAGAACAGGAACAGTGAGGCAATCTCTAAAGGACTGTAACCGAGGCTATGGAAATGCAACACGACCAACATGCGTAGGGCACCGTCGGTCAGCGTAAAGGCCCAATAATTACCGGTGACCACCATGTATTGACGAATCTGGGGGGACAGGCTTGCCAGGTTTTTCATAACGACGAATCCAGTGGCATGCACTTAGTCTGACAGCCCCACGAGGCGGGTCAGCTCAGCGGTTCTGCAGGTGTAGCCCCATTCGTTGTCGTACCAGGCATAGATCTTCACCTGCGTACCGTTGATGACCATCGTCGATAACGCATCGATAATCGACGAGCGTGGATCTGTCCTATAGTCAATGGACACGAGGGGCCTCTCTTCATAGCCAAGTATATTCCTGAGTTCGCCCTCTGCTGCCTTTCTCAGTACCTGGTTCACCTCTTCGGCTGTGGTCTCGCGCTCTACCTCGAACACACAATCCGTGAGCGAAGCGTTGGCCAGCGGGACCCTCACGGCATGCCCATTCAGACGCCCCTTCAATTCAGGGAAAATCTCGGTGATAGCCGTCGCTGATCCGGTTGTCGTTGGTATCAGGCTCATGCCACTGGCACGCGCACGGCGCAAATCCTTGTGCGGCTGATCCAGAATACTCTGAGTATTGGTGAGATCATGAATCGTCGTGATGGAGCCATGGCGGATGCCGAGTTCCTCATGAATGACCTTGACCACCGGTGCCAGACAGTTGGTTGTACAGGACGCCGCAGTCACGATTCGATGCTTGGAAGGATCATATAGATGATCATTCACGCCCATCACGACATTGAGCACACTCGCCTCCTTCACCGGCGCGCTCACCACGACGCGCTTCACGCCTTGTTCCAGATAGGCAGCCAGCATTGAGGTGGTCTTCATCTTGCCACTAGCTTCGATGACCACATCACAGGCAGACCAGTCGGTATCTTCGATGGCCTTGTTAGCTGTGACGCCAATGCGCGAGTCGCCGATAATGATCGTTTCACCCTCTGACTTCGCCTCGTTCTTCCAGCGCCCATGTACCGAGTCGAAATTGATCAGGTGTGCAAAAGTGGCTGCATCAGCGGCCGGGTCGTTGACCTGCACTATGCTGATGGCATCCATATCCCACAGTGCGCGCACTGCCAGCCGCCCTATCCGGCCCATGCCATTGATACCGACCTTTACCGTTCTACTCATGACATTGCTCCGCAGTTCGTTGCTCGCATTGGTCTGTCTCCCATGCATTCCAGGCGCCCGCTAGTCTCGAGCAGCCATTGCTGATTGGCCTGGCCTGTAATGGCAATAATTTGCCTTGCCCAGTCGGGTAGATATGGATGAATCCGGTAGTACACCCACTGGCCCTGCCTACTATCTTCCAGCAATCCGCAGGCGCGAAGCTGCGCAAGATGACGCGAAATTTTTGGCTGCGCAGCGTCCAGCGCTTCTGTGAGCTCACACACGCAAAGCTCAAGCTCCCGCGCGACGAGCAAGACGATTCGAATGCGAGTGTCATCGGCGAGACACTTGAACAATTCTGGTGGACTCAGCCCGGCAATGTCATGCATGCATGGAATCCATGGGGAAGCCTCAAGTCGATACCATATCTGGACTTCGACATATTCGTGAAGCCGCATATGTTGCGCGATTGATCTTACGGCTGGATGTTTACAGTTTGATGACAAGGCCATGATGATTTTCAATGAACCGAAGCCGGAAAAACATTTTCAGGATAGACCTGCTCATTGATTTATCTCAACGGCCTCCTCGGCGCCTTTCGGTAAGCTTTTCTCATCATCCAAGGAGAGCTTCCATGTTCAGAACACCGTTGTTGATTGCCTCATGTCTCGCTGCCGCCAGCGCATCTGCTTACGATGCTGGCGACTTTGTCATCCGTGGTGGTCTTGCCAGCGTCGATCCTGCTGAGAGCAGCTCGGCGATTGCGGTCAACCGTCCGTCTGCAGCCGCCGGCGACAAGACCGGCACCGAAGTTGGGGTCGACGGTGATATCAGTCTCGGCATCAGTTTTACCTACTTCATCAGGCCACAGATCGCGATCGAGCTACTGGGGGCCACGCCATTCAAACACAGCATCCAAGGCGCAGGCATTCTTTCCGGACTGGGCAAGCTGGGCGAGGTGCAGCATCTTCCACCTACTCTGAGCGTCCAGTACTACCCCATGCCATCAGAAGCGAAACTGCAGCCCTATGTCGGCGCAGGGTTGAACTACACCATCTTCTTCAAGGAAGACACCACCCAGACATTGACCAACTCGGTTGGCGCACTCGCCAGTCTGCCGAACAATCCTGTAGCCGGCGTACAGGCCACGTCAACTGACCTTGAGCTGGAAGACTCCATTGGGCTGGCCGCTCAGGCGGGCCTCGACTACCGACTCACAGAGCGCATCGGTCTCAACGCGGCTGTCTGGTATGTAGACATAGACACCAAGGCAGACATCACTGCAGAAACGAATGCCGGCAGAGTCAGGGCAGATGTCGACGTAGACATCGATCCCTGGGTCTACATGGTGGGTGTAGCCATCAAACTCTGATCTGGTGAAACCTGCAGAGATCTGATCATTGCAGGTGATGCTCGCGAGCGTCCGACTTGATTCATGTCAATTCGGCATCCGCTCGCAGCAGTATAATGACAAGGTGATCAGTACCAGTATTCAGCGGAGAAAGCAGCGATGAGCATGTTCATGGATCAGTATGTATTGGCCGGTCTGGCGGTGGTTGCAATGACCATTGGCTTTCTCGTGGCCTTTGGAACCTTTGTCTGGAAAGACGCACACAAGAAGAAGTCCGGGCAGCCCTGATTGCCGATGAACCACCGCTCGCAATGTTCGTTCAGGATGCCACCACCTCATTCGAACATTTACCCCGATCCTGCAGGTCGCTCATATTCTGTAAGGTGATGGTTGCGATGCTCTCAACCGCCTCCTCAGTGAAAAAAGCCTGATGAGCGGTGATCAGCACATTGGGAAAGGTCAGCAACCGCATGAATTCGTCGTCCTGAATGAGCGATGCTGAATGATCTGCAAAGAACAGCTCAGCCTCTTCTTCATACACGTCGAGGGCTACACTACCGATTCGTCCCTGCTTGAGCGCCTGAATGAGGGCGGTGGTATCCACTAGCGCGCCGCGACTGGTATTGACCAGCATCAGTGTCGATTTGGAGGTGCCGAAGGCAGCGGCGTCGATGAGATGATGAGTGTGTTTATTGAGCGGACAATGCAGGCTCAGTACGTCGCTTTCGGCAAACACCTGAGCCAGTTCCGCATAGCCGCTACCGGCCGCTTCAAGATCGCTTTTCAGCGTCAGATCAGGATACGGATCAACAGCCAGGACGCGACAGCCAAATCCCAGCATGATTCTGGCGAAGATAGCCCCTATCTTGCCTGTTCCAACCACGCCGACTGTCTTGCCATGAAGGTCGAAACCCATCAGACCGTCCAGTTTGAAGTTGCCATCACGCACGCGATTGTAAGCTCTGGGTATTCTGCGATTCAGCGCCAGTATCAGTGCGACGGCATGTTCTGCGACGGCATAGGGCGAGTACTCCGGCACCCGAACGACTGTCATGCCCAGGCCGGCGGCCGCAGGCAGGTCGACATTGTTGAACCCAGCACAACGCAGGGCTACGAAACGCACACCCAGCGCAGACAGCGTTTCCAGCGTGGACGCGTCGAGCGTGTCGTTCACGAACACACAAACGGCCTCTGCACCGGCGGCAAGCGCTGCCGTTTTCTGATTCAGATGAGTGTCAAACCAGATAAGTTCGTGTCCATGGCTGCTGTTCAGCCTGTCAAAGAATGTGCGGTCGTAAGTCTGTGTACTGAAGAAGGCTACACGCATGATCAGGACTCCGTGGCAGGGGCTGAAGACTTCATGATACGGCGCGCGACGTCGGTATGACAGGCTAGCTGAGCGATTTCGGATGCTCCGGCGTACCTAGCGGAGAGGTACACCCGACAATGGGTGGAAAACAACAAGGAGTAAACAAATGGCAGATATCTTCGAAGCCCTGATCAAGGACCATGAGGTCGCCCGAGACATCATGCGAAAACTGGAAAAAACCGAAGGCGCATCAGCTGAGCGGCAGGAACATTATCCGAAGCTGGTGAAGGAGCTGCTTGCCCACGCCAAGGCCGAAGAGCGCACGCTCTACCATGCCATGCTCGGCTCGGCCGAAAGCCAGGATGAAGCCACACACAGCATCGGCGAGCATCAGGACATGGAAGAGGCCATGGAGGCACTCGCCAAAACGGAGATGTCTTCCTCACAGTGGCTGCCAAAGTTCCGCGAACTCAGGGAACTGACCGAGCATCACATGAAGGAGGAAGAACAGGAGATCTTCGAGGCCGCCAGAGACGTGCTCTCCACCACCAGGCAGAATGAACTGGGTTCCCAGTACGAGAAGGAGAAAGTGGTGGAAGACAAGAAAGATCGATCAGACTTTCTGCCCTGAAGCCTCATCCGCCGCCCTGCGAACGACAAGCGTACTGGCCAGCTTGTCGTGCCAACCTTGCTTCCGGGGATCTCTGCCTGCGCTGAAAAAACCCAGACAGAACGGTAGCATTGAGACGTAGTAGCCAAGGTATCGTTTGATCAGCTGGGCAGTAGTTGGTTGGCCGCCGGTGTCAGCGTCGATAATTTCGAGCTTGAGCCACAACTTGCCAGGGGTGGCGGACTTGAACATCCAGAACAGAATGACGACCACTGCCGGGGCGACGTAAGTGATCAGCACATCTGCCGGTCCATAAACAATGGCTGCGCCAGTCCAGTAGCGTTCACCATAAATCACTGTGAGCAAGGGTGCGATGATGAGCAGAATCAGTATCGAATCGATGAGCGCAGCCCCTGCCCGCACCCAGAATCCGGCGTAGTCCATTTCGCGCATTTCACTTCCCCGAGCCTGATCATACTGAAGCTGCTAAGGTAGCAATCAGTATCGTCTGCGTCCACGTGATCTATCATTAGCGTTAACATCAGACGCTGGCGCAGATCTCAAGCGTCAGCTTCGGAGGAGTTTCAGACATGGCAGACGATATTTTCCAGGCAGTCATCAAGGATCATGCGACTATCAGGGTGCTGATGAAGGCGGTAGACGACTGCGGAAAAGACGCGGACCTCCGGCGCGAGGCTTTTGCCAACCTTGCGAAGGCCCTCATCGCTCACGCCAAGGCCGAAGAGCGCTCGCTATACGACACGATGCTTGGCGAAAGTCCCTCTCACGACGAAAGCCTGCACATCGCTGAACATGATGCCATCAGCGAGCTTATCCACACGCTGGGCGGAAAGAGGGAGGCACCCACTGACTGGCCAGCGACGTTTCTGCAATTGAAGACGCTGGTAAAGAGGCATCTCGATGAAGAAGAGAATGAACTCTTTCCCGTGGGTCAGCATTTGCTGACAGCCGACCAGAAAATAAGACTTGGTGAGTTGTATCGCGCTGCGAAAGCTGACGAAGACAGCAAGGACAGGAGTGACATACTGGTTCTCTGACCAACAGTGAATCAGGTCGCAGAATGCGCAATTTCACCCAAACCGATGATGACAGTTCGCACACCTGCCCTTTAGCGTAGGCACCGGAAAGCCCAAAAGGGCGCTAAGCCCGTGTCACTCGAATAAGCCAGGATGTCCCATGTCATTTAAAAGAACAAGTATTGCCCTTGCCTTCACTTTTTTGACCCCTTTTGCGATGGCCGAAGTCGCCACCGGGCAATATGCCCTTGTTGCAAAGCACAGCAACCTCGCTCTTGATGTCACCGGTGCCAGCTCAGCGGACGGCGCTGATGTTATTCAATGGGATTATAGGGGCGCCAGAAACCAGCACTTCAAGGTCGATAAGCTGGGCAATGGCTACTACACCATCCATGCCGTACACAGCGGCAAGTCCCTAGATGTCTGGGAGTTCAGTACCGAGGCCGGTGGTGACATCCGTCAGTGGTCAGCTACTGGCAACTATAATCAGCAGTGGAAAATCAGCGAAAGCGGCGATGGATTTTATACCGTCGTGTCACGCCACAGCGGGCTGGCACTCGATGTATGGGGCTGGAACAAGGCCGCTGGCGCTGATGTGCGGCAGTGGCCGCTGACAGGTGGCGATAATCAGCAGTGGTATTTCCGTCCTGTGAGCACTGACGGCGGCACGGTACAGCCGCCGAAGCTGCCGAACAGGGGGTCCAATTGCAAGTCTACTGGCAGTCAGAGCGTCTCTGAAACCATCAGGGTGAATGGTGGCGTGTATGATGGCAAATGCAAGACCTTCAACCCTACCTCAGCACTGGGCGATGGGAGCCAGAACGAGAGTCAGAAGCCCGTATTTCGCCTCGAAAATGGCGCCACACTGAAGAACGTTATCATTGGAAACAACGGCGCCGATGGCATTCACGTCTACAATGGTGCCACCGTTGAGAACGTTCGCTGGACCAACGTCGGCGAAGACGCCCTGACTGTAAAGTCGAGCGGCGGCAAGGTCGTGCTCAGGAATATCGAGGCCTATGATGGCAGCGACAAGTTCCTGCAGGCCAACGCGGCCAGTACCATTCAGGTGAGCGCCTGCACGGTCGACAGCATGGGCAAGTTCATCCGGCAGAATGGCGGTACCAAGTTCCCCGTCTCGATCACTGTCGACAACTGCAGTATCGCCAACATGAAGGAAGGCATATTCCGAACGGACAGCTCAGCGTCCACGGCGCGTATCACCAACAGTACCCTGGATAACGCCGGTTCGATCTGTATTGGCAAGTGGAAGAGCTGCACCAGCGCCAACATCAGCGGACAGTAGACGGCGCCCTTGCCTCGTCGGGGTCGTCGAGTCCCTCCTGCTCGACTGACCCCGTGTGCTGCAGATGTCGAGCGACCATATAGCAGAGCAAGGCCCAGAAGGCGCCAGCCATCCATCCTGCCAGAACATCGGTAGGCCAATGCACACCCATGTAGACCCTGCTGATGCCAATCGCAATGGTGAGAAACATGGCCACCGCGATGAGATACACCTTGGCCTTGCGATTTTTCTGCACACGGGCGAGTAGACTCGCCAGCGACAGATACACCACAGCCGACATCATCGAGTGACCACTTGGGAAGCTGGTGGTGTACACATAGCTACCATGCGGCACCAGATCAGGTCTCGGTCGGTCGAAACCCATCTTCATCAGCAGGCTCAGTGCGATACCACTGCCAATGGTGACCAGCACCACCAGCGCCACCTTGGCTTTTCGCTCCAGCACCAGAAAGCCGGCCACCACCAGCGTGATAAAAGTCAGCACACCCACGCCACCGAGGCCAGTGATATCGCGCATGAGCTCTTCCAGCCAGTGCGGGCCAAGCGGGTCAGTCTGATCTCCCGGCGTCCGCATGGACATCAGCAATCGTTCGTCGAAGCCATGACTGTCGCCTTCAATCACCTCACCTGTCACCCAGATAAAAATCCAGGCCAGACCAGCCAACAGGAACATGGCCAGAAGCATCGATAGCTCCTGTCGCCGAATCAACTGCCAGCCCCTGCTGATTACGCTCAAAATCAATGCCTCCTCAATTCACACTCACGGTATCAAGGAGATACGACGTCGCCTTGCGAGAGATCACTGGCGGTGACCGCCTGAAGCTCATTTCTAGGCAGGCTCCGGCGTCGGCTGGCTGTTGGCAATGCTCGAGAGAAAGGCATCTGCCGGCAAAGGTCGGCAGGTCTGGTAGCCCTGAAGTCCACTGATCGGTTTATCATGCAGCAGCTTCAGCTGGTCTTCGCTTTCCACACCTTCAGCAATCACCCCGAAACCCAGCAGATTTGCCAGTGCAATAACAGCATCCACAATGGCGGTTCCACCGGTGCCCGAATGCATGGCGTGGATAAAGGTCTTGTCGATCTTGAGCTCGTCGACCGGGATATTTTGCAAGTAGCTCAATGAGGAATAGCCGGTACCAAAGTCGTCCAGCGATACCCGAAAACCCAGCTCCCGCAGCCGGCTGAGCTGAGCCGCAGCATCTTGCAGTGTATCCATCAGAAGATTTTCCGTAATTTCGAGCTTGATCAGGTGGGGCGATATGCCATATGCACTCAACACGCTATCAAGATGGCTTTCCAGCTTATGATCACGAAACTGCCGCGGACAGATATTGACTGCAATCGAAAAACCGGACGGCAATGTGTCGAAGTTACCGATCTTCACCAGCACTTCGCAGACCTGCGCCAGCATCAGCGCATGGAGCTGGTTGATGCAATCAGACTGGGCGGCAAACGGAATGAATTCATCAGGCAGGACCAGACCTCGGGTCGGATGTTGCCAGCGTATGAGCGCCTCCGCACCGATGAGTGCGCCGGCGCAATCAAATTGCGGCTGAAAATAGGCGACGAATTGTCCCTCAGCGATACCGGAGCCCAGCTCGCGTTCAAGCTGCATCCTTTCGTCGGCCGCTGTCTGCAGCTCCGGTTCGAAAAAGGCCATGCAGCTGCCACCGAGCTTCTTTGCCTGATACATCGCCGTGTCGGCCTGACGGATCACTTCATCAGCCGTCTTCTTGCCATCATCAATAAGGCTTATGCCAATACTGATGCCAATTCGATACAGGTTGCCTTCAAGTTCGAAAGCCTCCCTGAAGGCCCCGAGAATCTTCGTTGCCAGTCGCGACACCTCATCCGCCACTTCGATGAGACTATCGTGAGAAAGATCAGGCATCACGATAAACTCGTCTCCGCCAAGTCGCGCCAGTGTGTCCGCTTCCCTGAGTAATGCCTTCAGGCGTGACACCACGGTGCATAACAGCTTGTCCCCGACCGCGTGACCGAGGGAGTCGTTGATCCGTTTGAAGTCGTCCAGGTCGAGAAACAGGAGTGCACTACACTGCTGATGACGCTCCGCCCGGTCAATCGCCGTCTGCAAGCGGTCCTTGAGCAGGCGCCGGTTCGGCAGCGCCGTCAGCGGATCATAGAATGCCAACTGCTCGATCTGATCTTCAGCCTTTTTCCTGGCAGTGATATCCCTGGCCAGCCAGAGCACATGTGGTAGCGCTGGTCGTTCGTCCAGATAGCCTTCCAGCCTCACCACTCTGGCTTCGAATACGCAGACTTCATGTTGACCAGGCAGGCTGTATTCGAAGAATTGCACTTCATCTAAGTTCACCGCTCGCTCGACGACCGACATGAATCGTCGGGCGATGTCCGCGGGCAACAGATCCTGGATCGCATGGTTTATCATCTCCTGAGGCGGCCTGATCAGCAGGTGGGTATCGGTACCATAGATATCTACACATTTGCCATGCAGATCAAGTATGAGCGCCACGTCGGGCATCACTTCAATAAAGGCTTCAAGCTTGTCTTTGGTGCACTGCAACTCATTATGCAGTTGTGCCTCACGCTGCCTGGAGCTGTCAGTTTCGATAGCGAGGCTGGACAGGCAGGAAAAGCGTTTGATCAGTTCGAGGTGAAATGCTTCAGGCTGTTTTGGCTCGAGATAATAGATGCCGAAGCTACCAATGATCGTATTATCCGAAGCGCGAATAGGCGTCGACCAACAAGCATGCAGCCCATGCTCGAGCGCGACCTCGCGGAAATCCTTCCAGAGCGGGTCATGATCGATATCGCTGACGATGACCTGTTGCCCCGTATATGCGGCTGTGCCGCAGGAGCCCATGTCGGGGCCGATCGGCAGATTGTCTACTGCGCTGCAGTAAGTGGCAGGGAGTGATGGGGCGGCAGCATGTGAAAGCTTATCGCCACTAAGAATCATGATGGAACTTCTGACCAGAGGAGAGTCGATAATCGCCTCGATCCGATTGCAAATGAGATCGAGACAACTGGACAGGTCGTTTCCGAGCGCTATCTTCTCTATGACTTCCTGCTGCGCCTCGATGAGGGCAGAATATCGGGTAGCATTCACGATGAGCAATCCTGACAAGGTTTCATCGAACTGCTGTATTGTTTAACGATATCAGCGCCGGCATCGAATTTGAATACTATCTTAATCCAAAATACTGATTCAGGGGATAAAAATGCTTCGCGGACAGATTGCGGACGCAGCAAAAGTTAAGACGGGGGATATCCGCAAGGCTGCCAAGATGCTGGCAGCCAGTCGAAGAGCTCTCGTCATGACGGGTGCCGGAATTTCTGCTGAAAGCGGTATTCCCACTTTTCGTGATGCGCAATCCGGACTATGGGCAAAATATCGTCCTGAAGATCTCGCCACCCCTGAAGCCTTTCAGCGCAACCCCGGGCTGGTCTGGCGCTGGTACCAGCAACGCCGTCGTGATCTTCGCAGGGTACAGCCCAACGCTGGTCACAAGGCGCTGGCCCGCCTGGCAGAGCGCATAGGCAGCTATCCACTGGTCACCCAGAACGTGGATGATCTTCACGAGCGCGCAGGCAGCGAGCGCGTGATTCATCTGCATGGAGAGCTTTTCGGCACACATTGTTTCGAATGTCTTGCGCCCTGTTCAGAAGAGGCTGATACCGCCGAGGAAAAAGATCGAGCTACGGCCACTGGGTCGGAGGCGATGCCGCCTCGTTGTGTCCACTGCGGCGCCTTCATTCGCCCCTCGGTGGTATGGTTTGGTGAGATGCTCCCTGCGGCAGCCTGGGCTGAGGCGGAAGCTGCCGCTCAGCGATGCGACGTACTGCTTTGCATCGGTACTTCCTCACTCGTCTACCCGGCTGCGCATCTTCCGGGCATAGTGCTCGAAGCCGGTGGTCAGGTGGTTCAGGTCAATCCCGAGCCTACCGCCCTGGATACACGGGCCACCATAAACCTTAGGGGAAAGGCGGGCGAAATATTACCTGCGCTGCTCGATGCTGTGAACGAGCAAAACACCTGAGCATGTGCATCCCATCGCCATGTTTGAGCGTATCAGATCGGCATGTGGATACAGAAAGAACTCTCGCTGAAGCCTCGCCCACGCGGCTTTCATCTCATCACCGATGATATCGAGCAGGGGCTACCGGAATTGCGCTCAGTAGCCACCGGCCTACTGCATATTTTCATTCTGCACACCTCGGCATCGCTCACGATCAACGAAAATGCCGATCCCACCGTTCGCGGCGACTTCGAGCGGTTTTTCAACCGGGCCGTTCCACAGAATGAGCCTTGGTATCAACACACGGACGAGGGCCCGGACGACATGCCTGCTCACCTGAAATCAAGTCTGCTCGGCAGCCAACTGACAATACCGGTTGACAAGGGCCGGATGCGCCTCGGCACCTGGCAGGGCATCTACCTCGGTGAGCACCGCGACCATGGTGGTAGCCGCAAACTCGTACTCACGCTCAACGGCGCTTCATGAGCTATTGGTAGTGGTACGGCTTTCTATCGAAGCCAGCAGTGTGCTGAGCTTACGCAGGTCTGCAGGCTTGGCGAGATGGTGATCGAAACCTGCACCGGAAGCGCGTTCAAGATCTTCAGGCATGGCATAGCCACTGAGGGCGATAAGCACTGTATCGGCAAGATGCTTGTCAGACCTGATCCGCCGGGCGACGTCGTAGCCATCCATACCGGGAAGACCGATATCACAGAGCACGACATCTGGACGAAAGGTTTGAGCGGTGTCCAATCCAGTCTGGCCATCATGAACCACCACGACTTCATGCCCATGCATCTGCAGCAGATCACGCATGGTAGTCCCTGAGTCGATGTTATCTTCGATGATGAGAATGCGATTGCGAAACACCTCATTCACTCGTGGACGTCTTTCTTTACTGGGCAACGGGCGCTCAACAAGGGCCAGACGAATCACGAATTCCGAGCCAGTACCAGCCCCCTCACTACTGGCAGAAATACTGCCGCCGTGCAGCTCGATTAGTCGTCTGCTGAGCGCGAGTCCCAATCCAAGCCCCCCGTTTGCACGATCGAGCGCTGCTGGCCCCTGGGAAAAAGGTTGAAAAAGACGCGCCAGCAGTTCCGGGCTCATCCCCACCCCGGAATCACTCACCGTGAGTACGGCGTTGGGGCCCTCCTGCCGCAGCGCCACTGATGTCAGCCCATTCTTCGGGGTGAACTTCAAACAGTTCTGCAGCAGATTACCTATGCTTTGCGAGAGCCGATTTTCGTCGCCGAGTATCCAGGCTTCCCGCTCTGCAGGTGAAAATTCAAGACGAATACCTCCCGCTTCGAAGAGCCTTTTATAGTCTCTCATTGTCGCCTTGAGCAGTTCATTCAGCTCAAGCTTCTCCTTGATGATCTGTATCTTTCCACGTGCGATACGTGTGATATCCAGGAGATCATCGATCAGTCGCGTCATTTGCGCTGCCTGACGCTTCAGGATCGAAAAAGCCTGATGAGCAGCATCACTGTCGGGTTTCGCGCCCTCTATGAGTTGAATAGCGTTCTGAATGGGCGCTAGCGGGTTCCTCAGCTCGTGCGACAGGACCGCCAGAAATTCATTCTTGCGCTCATCCGCTTCATGCAGCTCCGATTCCCGATCGTGGACGGCCTTCTCCGACTGCAGCCGCTCGATCGCGTCCCGGGTCCGCTCGGCCACTTCCTTGATCAGTGTTCGCTCTTCATCGCTCCAATGCCGAGCTCTGGAGTGCATCACTGTCAAGGCAGCAGGACTGCTGTCCACGATCACGAAAGCCACCAGAAAGGCTTCAACACCGGCCCGTCTACATGCAGCCAACCGCTCCGGCTCAAGCCCTTCAGCCGCGTTCAGGTCGTCGAAGCTCACGCTAGCCCCAGGTTCAAAATCCGTCGGCAGACCGTCAACCTCATCCCAGGGCCGGAAGTCATCAGAAATGACGGATCCACCTGCATTACAGATATACTTGCCAGCCGACTGGTCGGGCAGCGCACTCTCGAAGATAACTTTGTCGACCTGTAGATATTCGCTGAGCAGTCGACAACTCGACATTTCGACGTCGTCTGAATGCCGGAGGGCATCTGCCAGTTCGATTCGGAAGGTATCTCGAAGGCTAGCCTCGCGCAGGGCCTCTTCAACACGCTTGTGATCTTCAATATCAGCCAGCAGCACAGCCACATGCGCGTCCTCACTACTGCCGCTACTCGGAAGGCTGAAAGCATGAACATCTACCGCTCTTCCAAAAACGGATCGCGCACACTGAAAACGCACAGCGTCCTGCTCCTGGCTCACGCGCAGGAAAATATCCTGCCAGAACTCCGTAAGATGAGGAATCGCCTCGGCGATTCTTCGCCCTACCAGCCCATTTACACCAGTGAGTCGATAAAAGGCCGAATTCGCCGCGACGATGTTCGGAGACTGCTCGGCATCTTGGACCTTATCCACCACGCAGAACACCTCATCCATCGATTCGAAAAGGGTACGATAGCGTTCCTCGCTCTTGCGCAGAGCCAGCTCCGTATGCTTGTGCGCACTGATATCGAAAAAGGTGAGTACGACGCCTTCGATTCGATCGTCAGCAGTTCGATACGGCCGCATGCGAGCCAGGAACCAGTTATTCTGATTGTCGCGCACCTCGCGTTCGGTGGGAATGAGATCCTTCAGTACAGCCTGCGCATCATTCATTAATTGGTCATAGTTCAGATGATGAGTCAGGTCAGATAGCGGCCGCCCCTTGTCGACATTTCGAAGATTGAACAATTCTCCTATCTGCGGGGTGAAGCGCAGAATTCGCAGCTTTCGGTCGAGAAACAGAGTGGCTATATGTGTGGCTGCCATCAGATGCTGGAGGTCGTCAGAAAGCTGACTAAGCTCGGATACACGATGACGGTTCTCTTGATTGTGTAGTGGTCAAGTAATCTTGGA
>NZ_BAABBO010000015.1:0-15169 GCF_039538005.1 Allohahella marinimesophila | reverse complement strand
CCGATCAAATTTTGCTTTTCCCACTTTTCAATCCTCTTTAGTTTTTGTAACGAGCCAGCCAGTTAAAATTACGTGCGAGCGCTGATTATCACCTTAGCGACATTAGCAGGCGCTTCGCAGTACCGGCTAAATTCCATCGTATAAGTTGCACGGCCCTGCGTTGCTGAACGAAGGTCGGTTGCATAGCCAAACATTTCCGCAAGCGGAACCTCGGCATCGATAATTTTGCCGTTATGGATATCTTCCATCCCATGAATAATCCCACGACGCCGATTAAGGTCGCCCACAACATCACCCATATTATCCTCCGGCGCAACAACTTCGACCTTCATGACCGGCTCAAGAAGGACAGCACCACCATGATCACGAAGGTCTCTGGCAGCCAGACTCCCTGCTATACGAAAGGCCATTTCGTTGCTATCAACGTCGTGGTAGCTGCCATCATAGAGCGTTGCTTTCAAGCCAAGGAGCGGGTAACCGGCGATGATACCGTTTTGCATTTGCTCCGCAATGCCTTTTTCAACTGCCGGGATGTATTCTTTTGGCACAACACCGCCCGCAATTTCATTCACGAAGGTCAAGCCATCGTCTTCTGAGGGTTCGAATCGAACCCAGACATGACCATACTGCCCTTTTCCGCCCGCCTGCCGAACAAACTTCCCTTCGATTTCGCATCGTCGTGTTATCGCTTCACGGTAGGCCACCTGCGGCTTTCCGATATTAGCATCCACACTATACTCTCTACGCATTCGATCAACGATGATGTCGAGATGCAGCTCGCCCATGCCCGAGATGATTATCTGACCGGTCTCTTCGTCGGTCTTGACCCTAAACGAAGGATCCTCCTGAGCCAGACGGGCGAGCGCAACCCCCATCTTATCTTCATCTGCCTTCGACTTAGGCTCAACTGCCACCGAAATGACCGGATCGGGAAACTCCATCCGCTCAAGAGTTATCTGATGATCGTAGTCAGACAGCGTATCACCGGTCGTGACATCCTTGAGACCGATAAGCGCAGCGATATCGCCTGCGCGCACTTCAGCGATTTCTTCACGATTGTTCGAGTGCATCTGGACCATTCTGCCCACACGTTCGCGCTTGGTCTTCACAGTGTTAAACACAGTCGCACCGGATTTGAGAACGCCAGAGTACACCCGTACGAAGGTGAGCGTACCGACGTAAGAATCACTAGCAATCTTGAACGCCAAGGCACTGAAAGGCGCATCATCTTCGGCAGTCCGTGACCCCACCGAACCATCAGCCAGGACGCCTTCAATCGCTTTTACTTCAGTTGGCGCAGGCAGATAGTCGACGACCGCGTCAAGTACAGCCTGAACACCTTTATTCTTGAAAGCAGATCCACCCAAGACTGGCACAATCTCATTGGCCAAAGTGCGAGCCCGAATACCCGCCTTAATTTCTGCCTCGGTCAGATCGCCACCTTCCAGGTACTTCTCCATTAAGGCGTCCCCAGACTCCGCCGCAGCCTCTACGATACGCTCACGCATCTCGGCACAGACTGATAGCAGATCTTCAGGTACATCCTGAAAGTCGAAGGTGAGACCTTGATCAGCCTCGTTCCAGATGATCGCTTTCATTTTTATGAGGTCGACAACGCCTCGAAAATCTTCTTCGGAACCGATAGTCATTTGCATGGGGATTGGCGTAGCACCGAGTCTGGTTTCGAGCTGCGTGATTACCCGCTCGAAATCCGCACCGGTACGGTCCATTTTATTAACAAAGACCAGCCGAGGCACATGATACTTGTTTGCCTGACGCCAAACAGTTTCAGTTTGAGGCTGCACACCAGAAGAACCGCATAAGACAACGACCGCGCCATCAAGCACCCGCAGGCTTCGCTCGACTTCAATCGTGAAGTCCACGTGCCCCGGAGTGTCTATGATATTTATGCGGTGCTCGTCAAACTGCGCCTGCATACCACGCCAGAAACAGGTAGTAGCCGCGGAGGTAATAGTAATACCGCGCTCTTGTTCCTGTTCCATCCAGTCCATGGTTGCCGCACCGTCGTGAACTTCTCCCATCTTATGAGAAAGACCGGTATAGAAAAGAACACGCTCGGTGGTAGTCGTCTTACCGGCATCTACGTGTGCGCAGATCCCGATATTACGATAATTCGCAATCGGTGTTTTACGCGCCAAAGCAGACTCCGCTATGAGGTATCAGATCAAAAACGATAGTGCGAGAAAGCCTTGTTGGCTTCGGCCATCCGATGAACATCTTCACGCTTCTTGACTGCAGCACCGCGACCTTCGGCAGCCTCCATCACCTCAGCAGCAAGCCGTGCAGACATAGACTTTTCACCGCGCTTGCGGGAGTATTCGACCAACCAACGCATGCTGAGCGCGGCCTGACGAGAAGGACGAACTTCGACAGGAACCTGATAAGTCGCGCCGCCAACCCGGCGTGCCTTGACCTCCACCATAGGCTGAATCTTTTCGAGGGCAGTCTCAAAGATTTCCATGGCATCATTTGTGCCGGTCTTCTTGATAACGATATCAAGCGCACCATATACAATTTGCTCGGCAACAGACTTTTTGCCAGCTTCCATGACATGGTTGATAAACTTGGCGAGCTTTTGACTCTTGTACTTTGGATCAGGCAGGATTTCCCGCTTAGCCGCAACTCTTCTACGTGGCATGATAAGTCCTTAATGAGTGTCTTCAGGTAACCCTGCCAGCAGCTCAGTCGAAACTGGCAAAGCGGCAGCCTTACTCTTATCTAAACAACCTTCCCAAGCCTTAAACTAGCTCTTGGGACGTTTTGTACCGTACTTGGATCGACCCTGCTTTCGGTCGTTAACGCCAGCTGTATCCAAGGTCCCCCTCACGGTGTGATAACGAACACCAGGAAGATCCTTGACTCGACCACCGCGTATCAAAACAACGCTGTGCTCCTGAAGATTGTGGCCTTCTCCACCAATGTAAGAACTGACTTCAAAACCATTGGTGAGACGTACCCTACAAACCTTACGGAGTGCCGAGTTTGGTTTCTTAGGTGTCGTAGTGTATACGCGAGTACAAACTCCGCGACGCTGTGGACACCCTTGTAGCGCTGGGACACCACTTTTCTCGATTGGTCGAGATCGCGGCTTACGAACCAGCTGATTTATAGTTGCCATGAGGCTTACTCCGGTTTACTAATACCCTCGAAAACAAGGGCACGGATTGTATAAGGGCAACCTGACCGAGTCAAGCGCCCCGAAATAGTTTACTAACGGTTCAGCTCGGCACTCAGCGCCTGCACTACATCCGCAGCACTGACACTGGAGTCTTTCTGATTCTTCTTGCGCTTACGCTCTGCGTGATAAGCCGAGCCCGTACCAGCTGGAATGAGGCGTCCAACGACCACGTTTTCCTTCAGACCACGAAGATGATCTTTCTTCCCGGTGACGGCAGCCTCTGTCAGAACTCGGGTGGTCTCCTGGAAGGACGCAGCAGAAATGAAGCTCTCTGTCGCGAGACTTGCCTTGGTAATACCAAGCAGTACTCGCTCATAGCGAGCCTCTATCGTCTCTTTGATTCGTGCGCCGTCATTTTCTTCTTCGGCGTGCACGAGCTCGACCTGATCGCCCTTGATCAGTGAGGTATCGCCAGCAGCAGTCACTTCAACTTTACGGATCATCTGTCGGACGATTACTTCAATGTGCTTGTCATTGATTACAACGCCCTGCAGACGATAGACATCCTGAATCTCGTTGATGATATATTTCGCTAGCTCACCGACACCAAGAAGACGAAGAATGTCGTGGGGATTCGATGGGCCATCAGCAATAACTTCACCTTTTGTAACCTGCTCACCGTCAAACACGTTGAGCTGCCGCCACTTAGGGATAAGCACTTCGTATGGCTCATTGTTGTCGGTAGGAGAAATGACAAGGCGCTTTTTGCCCTTGGTCTCTTTTCCGAACGACACCAAGCCGCTTATCTCAGCCAATATGGCGGGCTCCTTGGGCTTTCGAGCTTCAAAGAGGTCTGCTACCCGAGGCAAACCACCGGTGATATCACGTGTCTTCGAACTTTCCTGAGGAATACGCGCGATAACATCGCCACCTTCGAGCATATCGCCATTCTTCAAACGAAGCTGGGCATTTGCAGGCATGAAATACTGGGCTGTTGTATCGGTGCCCGGAAAGTTCATTTCATTTCCTGCTTCATCGAGAAGCTGGATCAAAGGACGGATATCCTTGCCTGCAGCTGGTCGATCCTTTGGATCGATTATTTCGATACTCGACAGACCGGTCAGCTCGTCAGTCTGGGTCTTCATTGTGATGCCTTCTTCAAGGCCCACGAACGTTACCTTACCACCAACCTCCGTGATAATCGGGTGAGTGTGGGGATCCCACTTGGCTACAATACCACCTGCCTCCACCTGCTCTCCGTGCTTGACGCTGACTTCTGCGCCATACGGCAGCTTGTAAGACTCTCTTTCACGCCCTGCCGCATCAGCAATCGCCAGTTCCGATGATCTCGAAACAACGACAAGCCTACCGTTCTTGCGCTCAATCGACTTCATATTGTGAAGACGAACCGTACCACCGTGCTTAACTTGAACGTTATCAACAGCAGAAGATCGCGAAGCCGCACCACCGATGTGGAATGTGCGCATCGTTAACTGCGTACCAGGTTCACCAATTGACTGAGCCGCAATGACACCCGCGGCCTCACCTACGTTAACAAGGTGACCACGGGCCAGATCACGGCCATAACAGCTTGCGCAAATTCCATACTTAGTCGTGCAGAATATTGGGGATCGAACATAGAGTTCATCCACACCTGCGTGCTCGAGCTTTTCTACAGCAGCTTCATCCAACAGCGTGCCAGCCGGTAAAACGACATCTTTAGCGTTAGCAGCGGAAAAAGCATCGGCGGCAGTAACACGTCCGAGCACTCGATCACCGAGATTTACGACGACATCACCACCTTCGATGTGGGGTGTCACCAGTAAGCCCTGCTCCGTGCCACAGTCAATTTCGGTGACAACAACATCCTGGGCGACGTCGACCAGACGGCGAGTCAGATATCCAGAGTTGGCTGTTTTCAACGCGGTATCCGCAAGACCCTTTCGAGCACCGTGGGTCGAGATGAAGTACTGCAGAACGTTCAGACCTTCCCGGAAGTTTGCCGTGATCGGCGTTTCGATGATGGAACCATCGGGCTTGGCCATCAGACCTCGCATACCTGCAAGCTGACGAATCTGCGCAGCGGAACCACGAGCACCCGAGTCGGCCATGATATAAACCGAGTTGAACGACTCCTGATCGACTTCGACGCCGTCCTTATTCACGACTTTTTCCGTACCCAATCTGGCCATCATGGCCTTGGACACCTTGTCGTTGGCACGAGACCAAATATCGATAACCTTGTTGTACTTCTCACCACCTGTGAGGAGACCAGAAGCAAACTGGCTTTCAATTTCTTTAACTTCGTTGTCAGCAGCCTCAATTATCTTCGCTTTTTCCTCTGGAATGACAAAGTCATTCACGCCAATGGACGCACCAGATACGGTGGCATAACTGAAGCCTGTGTACATGATCTGGTCAGCGAAAATTACTGTTTCTTTCAGACCTACACGACGATAACAGGCGTTTATAAGCTGAGAGATGGCCTTCTTTTTCATAGGCTGGTTGACGAGCTCGAACGGAAGGCCTTTTGGCACTATTCGGAACAACAATGCTCTACCAACGGTGGTATCGACCAGCTTGATCTCTTCGTGATGCACACCGTCACTATCGATGGTGGTCTCGCTGATTCGAACTTTTACCCGCGCCTGAAGATTAGCTTTCTTGGTACCATAGGCACGCGTCAGTTCATCCAGGTCACTAAACACCATACCTTCGCCCGGAGCGTTGATTCGCTCTCGAGTCATGAAGTAAAGACCAAGCACGACGTCCTGAGACGGAACGATAATTGGGTCCCCGTTTGCCGGCGACAGAATGTTGTTGGTCGCCATCATGAGCGCACGCGCTTCAAGCTGTGCTTCCAGTGTCAGCGGGACGTGAACAGCCATCTGATCGCCGTCGAAGTCGGCGTTGTATGCCGTACAAACAAGCGGGTGCAACTGAATAGCCTTACCTTCGATAAGGATTGGCTCGAAAGCCTGAATACCCAGTCGGTGCAGTGTCGGTGCTCGGTTAAGCATGACAGGGTGTTCTCGAATGACGTCATCAAGAATATCCCATACCACTGCTTCTTCACGCTCGACCATCTTCTTGGCGGCTTTAATTGTGGTGGCTAGACCGCGATGCTCAAGCTTGCTGAAGATAAAAGGCTTGAAGAGCTCGAGGGCCATCTTCTTCGGCAGACCACACTGGTGCAATCTCAGAGTAGGACCGACAACGATGACCGAACGACCAGAGTAGTCGACTCGCTTACCGAGAAGGTTCTGGCGAAAGCGACCTTGCTTACCTTTGATCATGTCTGCAAGTGACTTCAGCGGACGCTTATTTGAGCCAGTAATCGCTCTACCACGGCGACCGTTGTCAAGGAGCGCATCTACTGCCTCCTGAAGCATTCGCTTTTCGTTCCGAACGATAATATCAGGCGCGCTCAACTCCAAAAGCCGCTTGAGACGGTTGTTTCTGTTGATCACGCGGCGATAGAGGTCATTCAGATCGCTGGTCGCGAAGCGACCGCCATCTAGCGGCACAAGCGGACGTAAGTCAGGTGGAAGTACCGGAAGGACTGTCATGATCATCCACTCCGGCCGATTCCCAGACTCCGCAAAGGCCTCCAATAGCTTAAGACGTTTAGAAAGCTTCTTTATCTTGGTTTCAGAGTTGGTCGCAGGCACCTCTTCTCGAAGACGCGCGATTTCTTCATCAAGGGTAATATCGGCCAGAAGAGCCTGCACAGCTTCGGCACCCATCTTGGCGTCGAATTCATCGCCAAACTCCTCCAGAGCCTCATAGTACTGCTCATCCGAAAGCAATTGGCCGCGCTCAAGCGTAGTCATACCCGGCTCAATGACAATGAAGGATTCAAAATACAGAACCCGTTCAATATCACGCAAAGTCATGTCCAGCAACAAACCTATACGCGATGGCAGAGATTTGAGGAACCAGATATGGGCAACGGGAGAGGCTAGTTGAATGTGCCCCATACGCTCACGACGTACACTTGAAGGCGCCACCTCGACACCGCACTTCTCGCATATAACACCGCGATGCTTGAGACGCTTGTACTTTCCACACAAGCACTCATAGTCCTTCGTTGGACCGAATATTTTTGCACAAAATAGACCATCACGCTCGGGCTTAAATGTCCGATAGTTGATCGTTTCCGGCTTTTTAACTTCTCCATATGACCAGCTTCTGATCATTTCAGGAGAAGCCAAACCAATCCTTATACTGTCAAATTCTTGAGTATGGTTCTGGTTCTTAAGAAGATTTAGCAAATCTTTCATTAGCGAATGCCTCTGGCGTCTGAGTCGGCGACGATGCAGCGTCGCCGACGTACAATTTCAACCCGTCAATTCTGAGCCTGCTCGCGCAATCAAATGCGCGGCATGCTATTCGCTCTCTAATTCGATATCGATACCAAGTGAACGGATCTCCTTCACAAGAACGTTGAATGATTCGGGCATTCCAGGCTCCATCCGATGATCGCCGTCCACGATGTTCTTGTACATCTTGGTACGACCATTTACGTCGTCCGACTTGACGGTCAGCATTTCCTGAAGTGTATAAGCTGCACCATAAGCCTGCAGCGCCCACACCTCCATCTCTCCGAATCGCTGTCCACCAAACTGAGCTTTACCGCCAAGAGGCTGCTGAGTAACCAGACTGTATGAGCCAGTTGAACGAGCATGCATCTTGTCGTCCACCAGGTGGTTCAGCTTCAACATATACATGTAGCCAACCGTGACCTGCCGTTCAAACCTGTCGCCTGTTCGCCCGTCATACAGCCAGACCTGACCGGAATCGTCCATATCAGCGAGTTTCAGCATCGCCTTGATTTCACTTTCCTTGGCACCATCAAACACAGGTGTAGCCATGGGCACACCACCCGTGAGGTTGCGAGCCAGCTCCAGAATATCGCTATCACTCAACTCATCCAGATTTTCCTGCCGTCCGCCAATCGTGTTGTAGACTTCATTCAGGAATTTCTTGATCTCGCCAACCTGCTTCTGAGCTTCCAGCATCTTATTGATCTTATGGCCAAGACCCTTGGCTGCCGCGCCCAAGTGCGTTTCGAGCACCTGACCGACGTTCATTCGCGAAGGAACACCGAGGGGGTTGAGTACGATATCAACTGGATCACCTGTTTCATCATAAGGCATATCTTCAATTGGCATGATAGCGGAGATGACACCCTTGTTGCCGTGCCGTCCAGCCATCTTATCGCCAGGCTGAATTCTGCGCTTCACAGCCAGATAGACTTTTACGATTTTCAGAACACCAGGCGCGAGATCATCGCCAGACTGAAGCTTGCGCTTTTTATCTTCAAAGCGCTCTTCAACACTCGCCTTACGCTGCTTCAGCTGAGCGTCAGCCTTATCGAGTAGTTCATTGAGCTCGTCGCTGTCCATTTTGAGCTTGAACCACTCATCCTTCTCGAAAGCCTTGAAATGGGCATCAGTGAGTTCGTCACCTTTACGTAGCCCAGGGCCGCTGAGAACTTTCTGACCAGTCAGAGCTGAGCGCAGTCGCTCAAAAGTTGCACCTTCAACGATCTTGTATTCATCATTGAGATCCTTCTTGACCTTGGCGAGCTCCGCATTCTCGATCTCGAGCGCACGCTGATCCTTCTCAACTCCGTCGCGAGTAAACACCTGGACATCGATTACCGTACCCCTCGTACCTGTTGGTACTCGGAGAGAAGTATCTTTGACGTCTGAGGCTTTCTCACCAAAGATTGCACGCAACAGCTTCTCTTCAGGTGTCAGCTGCGTCTCACCCTTCGGAGTCACCTTTCCTACGAGGATATCACTAGGCTCAACTTCGGCACCGATGAAAATTACGCCGCTATCGTCGAGCTTCGCGAGCGCACTTTCGCCGACATTCGGAATATCCGCAGTAACTTCCTCAGCACCAAGTTTGGTGTCACGAGCAATACAGGTAAGCTCTTGAATGTGGATCGTAGTGAAGCGATCTTCTTTCACAACACGCTCAGAGACCAAGATGGAATCTTCGAAGTTGTAACCATTCCAAGGCATGAAAGCGATGCGCATATTCTGACCCAGCGCAAGCTCTCCCATGTCCACCGATGGACCATCAGCAAGCACGTCGCCACGACTGATCTGCTCACCTTCACGCACCAGAGCCCGCTGATTAATACAGGTATTCTGGTTGGAGCGCTGATATTTGATCAGATTGTAAATATCGACGCCCGCATCAGTAGCATCAGTTTCATCGCCGTCGACGCGAACCACGATACGTCCAGCATCTACGCTGGCGATTACGCCACCTCGTTTGGCAACTACACAAACGCCAGAGTCCTGAGCGACATAACGCTCAAAACCTGTGCCGACGAGTGGTTTCTCTGCAATGAGCGTCGGGACTGCCTGTCGCTGCATGTTCGACCCCATCAGGGCGCGGTTGGCATCGTCATGTTCCAGGAAAGGAATCAAAGATGCCGCTACGGAAACAACCTGTCTAGGCGAGACATCCATGTAGTCAACGCGCTCAGGCGGCATGACCGTAAACTCATTCTTGTGCCGTACTGTCACAAGCTCTGAGACAAGTCGGTTCTCAGAATCCAGTTCAGCATTTGCCTGAGCGATAACAAATTCGCTTTCTTCAATAGCTGACAGATAATCAATCTGCTCAGACACCACACCATCGATCAACTTGCGATAGGGGCTTTCGAGAAAGCCGTAGCTGTTCGCACGTGCATAGGTTGCAAGGCTGTTGATGAGACCGATGTTCGGACCCTCAGGCGTCTCTATCGGGCATACGCGACCATAGTGCGTAGGATGAACATCTCGCACCTCGAAGCCAGCTCGCTCGCGAGTCAAACCACCTGGTCCCAATGCTGAAACACGACGCTTGTGAGTAACTTCCGAAAGTGGATTATTCTGATCCATGAACTGCGAAAGCTGACTTGAGCCGAAGAACTCTTTAACGGCAGCTGCCACTGGCTTCGCATTGATGAGATCCTGAGGCATTAGCCCTTCGGACTCAGCCATCGACAAACGTTCCTTTACCGCACGCTCGACACGAACAAGTCCGACTCGGAACTGATTCTCGGCCATCTCACCGACAGATCGAACACGACGGTTGCCAAGGTGGTCAATATCATCGACCTCGCCTTTGCCGTTGCGGATATCGATAAGAGTCTTCAAAACATCAATGATATCGTCTTTGCTAAGAACCGCAGATTTCGGATCGTCCTCGCCATCACTATCTCTACCAAGACGTCGGTTGAACTTCATTCTACCGACGGTTGAGAGGTCGTAACGATCTTCAGAGAAAAAGAGATTATTAAATAGATTCTCAGCAGACTCTTTGGTAGGTGGCTCGCCAGGGCGCATCATCCTGTAGATTTCCACCAGAGCTTCCAGGGGGGTAGAGGTCGGATCAATATTCAAAGTATCTGAGATGAACGGACCACAATCGAGCTCATTAGTGTACAGCACCTCAAGACTCTTCAAGGCACTGTTCGCGCGGATTGTCTGCAGAAGCTCCAGAGTGATTTCGCTATTGCTGGCCGCAATCAGCTCCCCAGTCGATTCGTCAACGATATCTTTGGCCAGAACTCGTCCTACAACATACTCGGCAGGCACTTCCAGCATATCGATGTTGCTTTTTTCCAACTGACGAACATGTTTGGCAGTAATACGACGACCTTCTTCGACCACGACTGTACCTTCCGCATCACGAATTTCAAACGTAGACAGCAGACCGCGCAGACGGTTAGGAATGAGCTTGAGGAAAGTCTTTTCACCCTCGAAGTGAAAAGTGTCGAAATCAAAGAACAGATCCAGCATTTCTTCGCTGGTAAATTCAAGAGCCCGCAATAATATGGTGGCAGGCAGCTTGCGACGTCGATCTATTCGAACGAAGACAGCATCTTTGGGATCGAATTCAAAATCCAGCCAAGAGCCGCGGTAAGGTATTACTCGAGCCGAATAAAGGAACTTGCCAGAACTGTGGGTTTTGCCTTTATCGTGATCAAAGAACACGCCTGGAGAGCGATGCAACTGAGAAACGATGACACGTTCTGTGCCATTGATTACAAAGGTGCCATTTTCAGTCATCAGGGGAATCTCACCCATGTAGACTTCCTGCTCTTTGATATCTTTAATTGCTTTACTCGCCGAGTCTTTATCGTAAATGATAAGACGAACTTTAACTCGCAACGGTGCCGCGTAGGTGACCCCACGTACCTGGCACTCAGTCACATCGAAAATTGGTTGGCCAAGTCTGTAACTTACATACTCAAGAGCAGCGTTTCCGCTGAAACTTGCGATGGGGAAAACTGATTTGAAAGCCGCGTGGAGGCCAATGTCCTGACGCCCTTCCGGTGCCCGGTCTAGTTGAAGGAAATCGAAATATGAATCGAGTTGAATCGACAATAGATACGGAACTGCCATTGCAACAGGCAATTTGCTAAAGTCTTTTCGAATTCGCTTCTTTTCGGTATAGGAATAGGTCATTCGCGTTCCCCAGTTTGCTCTCAACTGAAATCTGCTAGTAATTCAGAGGGTTCTTGGCTGATACCCTGCCGCTGTGCGACGGAGTCGCAGGCAGGCAAAAAGGAAAAGCCGGCGCAAAAGCGCCGGCCTCGCCAATCAGCGATAGACAGGTATTCGACTTACTTAAGCTCGACAGTAGCGCCGGCTTCTTCGAGATCTTTCTTCGCTTTTTCTGCATCAGCTTTAGAAAGTGCTTCCTTGATTGTAGAAGGTGCACCGTCGACCAAGTCCTTGGCTTCTTTCAGGCCAAGTCCAGTAATCGCTCTTACTGCTTTGATGACATTAACTTTCTTTTCACCAGTGGCCTTGAGAACCACATCAAATTCAGTTTGCTCTTCAACTGCAGCAGCTTCGCCACCAGCAGCTGGAGCAGCAGCAACAGCTGCCGCCGCAGAAACACCGAACTTTTCTTCCATAGCTTCAACAAGCGCCACAACATCCATGACACTCATTTCAGCAATTGCATTCAAGATATCGTCTTTTGACAATGACATAAAATATTACTCCAAACCTTTACTGTTAATTAACTAAGCCGCTTCACGTTTCTGATCACGAACAGCTGCAACAACACGAGTAACCTGACCAGGAATATCGTTCAGAGTCATCGCCAGCTTGGTAATAGGCGCCAACATAACGGCCATAACCATCGACAATGCCTGATCTCTGGTGGGCAACTTGGCAAGACGATCGATCTGATCAGCTCCGAGGAACTCACCGCCGACAGCCAGGCCACGCACTTCGAACTTCTCGTTAGTCTTGGCGAAATCCTTGCAAAGCCTTGCGGCCGCACCTGGATCTTCCATAGAAAAAGCGAGAATGCTCGGACCTGTAAAAGCTTCTACCGCACAAGCATACTCCGTACCCTCTACAGCGCGACGCGCCAGGGTATTTCTCACGACACGAAGGTTGACGTTTTCAGCCCTCGCTTTGGCTCGCAGTGACGCCATGTCGTTAGAAGTAACACCACGATAATCAGCAATTACAAGCGAAAGTGCCTTGCTTGCAGTTTCGTTAACTTCAGCGACAATCTCTTTCTTTGTTTGAAAACGAATTGCCACGGGTAACTCCTTCATCAACCGGCAAAACCGGCAACATACTTTGCTCCGAAGAGCGATGACAACGGCGTGTTAACACTTGGTTTGACAGCCGCCTGCGCAGGAAATTAAGCCGGCGAACCGGCACCTGCGGTCTTTGACGACCAGAGCAGACTTCGAAAGTCCGCTCAGAGCCACCAAAATATCGGATCAGTTATACCGCGAAGGAAGACTGATCCAGATTCAATCCCGGCCCCATAGTAGAGGACAGAACAATTTTCTTGAGGAAAATTCCCTTCGCAGCGGCAGGCTTTGCCTTCTTCAGGTCAGCTACCAATGCTTCGAGGTTTCCTTTGATCTTGTCGGCATCAAAGCTGACGTTGCCCAGCGGAGAATGAATAATACCGTTCTTGTCAGTTCTGTATCGAACCTGACCCGCTTTTGCATTCTTGACCGCAGTCTCAACATCCGGGGTCACTGTGCCTACTTTCGGGTTAGGCATCAGGCCACGGGGGCCAAGGATCTGACCCAACTGTCCAACAACACGCATCGCATCCGGCGATGCAATGACTACGTCGAAGTTCAGATTGCCAGCTTTCACCTGTTCAGCGAGATCGTCCATACCAACAATGTCTGCGCCTGCTGCCTTCGCCTTATCGGCATTCGCCCCCTGGGTAAAAACAGCGACTCTTACTGTCTTGCCGGTACCGTTTGGCAACACAGTGGCACCACGAACAACCTGGTCAGATTTTCTGGCGTCAACGCCGAGGTTGATGCTGACGTCAATAGATTCGCTGAACTTGGTAGTCTTGGCGAGATCGATCAAAAGCGCGACCGCCTCATCGATAGCATATTGCTTACCGGCATCAACCCGCTCTTTGATCTGCTTTTGCTTCTTCGTCAGTTTAGCCATGTTACAGACCCTCCACGATAAGGCCCATACTGCGAGCTGTACCCGCAATAGTTTTGACCGCGGCGTCCATATCGGATGCTGAAAGATCAGGCATCTTCATAGTGGCCACTTCTTCAAGCTGCGCACGATTTACCGTACCAACTTTTTCTGTATTAGGACGTCCAGAGCCACTTTTGACGCCGGCAGCTTTCAATAGCAGAACTGCGGCAGGCGGCGTCTTAGTGATGAACGTAAAGCTTCTGTCGCTGTAAACGGTAATGACCACAGGAATCGGCAGACCCGGCTCAATACTCTGAGTCTGGGCATTAAATGCCTTACAAAATTCCATAATGTTAACGCCGTGCTGACCCAGCGCAGGACCAACAGGAGGACTTGGATTCGCCTGAGCTGCCTTAACCTGCAGCTTAATATAGGCTTTTACCTTCTTAGCCATACTTTCTCCATGGGTACAAGCGCATTTCTGCTCCCCGCTTTAGAAACGTTCGTTCCTATTAATGAAACTGGTTACCCAGCGACTTAATCTTTTTCGACTTGAGAAAACTCAAGCTCGACCGGCGTTGATCGACCAAAAATCAGAACCGCTACTTTGACGCGACTCTTGTCGTAATCGACCTCTTCGACAACACCATTGAAATCAATGAAAGGACCTTCGGTAACTCGGATGACTTCACCAGGCTCAAAGAGCGTTTTAGGCTTCGGCTTATCGACACCACTTTCAACGCGACGCAGGATGATATCTGCTTCCTTATCGCTTATCGGTGCAGGTTTATCAGGTGTGCCACCTATAAAACCAAGGACTCGCGAGGTCGACTTAACCAGGTGCCAAGCTTCCTCACCCATTTCCATCTGGACAAGAACGTAACCTGGATAAAACTTACGTTCACTCTTACGCTTCTTGCCTTCCTTCATCTCGACGACTTCTTCCGTCGGAACCAGGACGTCGCCGAACTTGTCTTCCATTCCGCTGAGCTTTATACGCTCATGCAAAGCACGCATGACATGCTTTTCATATCCGGAGAAAGCTTGTACGACATACCAACGCATAATTAATCCTTAGCCAATGACGCCTGAAACGATCCAGCCTATGAGCGAATCAATAGCCCACAGGATTAGCGCCACAATCAAAACAAATGCGATGACGATCAGGGTAGTCTGAGTAGTTTCCGGCCGAGTTGGCCAGACAACTTTTCGAATTTCCAGGCGTGCTTCCTTCGCAAGCGAAAGAAATGCCTTACCTTTACTCGTTTGAAGGGCAATAAGCGCAGCCACAATCGCGAGCCCTACAAGCGCAAGGACGCGATACAACATGGACTCAGCCTGGAAATACGAATTTCCCGCCACGCCTGCCGCAATCAACAAAACAACAAGAGTCCACTTGATAGCATCAAGTGGACTCGATTTACTTTCCACAGAAGTACTCATAATTATCAGAATTAAGGTGGCAGGCCAGGAGGGAATCGAACCCCCAACCTACGGTTTTGGAGACCGTCGCTCTGCCAATTGAGCTACTGGCCTACCTTAATCGTTAAAATTACTGGATGATCTTAGAGACAACACCGGCCCCTAC
>NZ_BAABBO010000014.1:0-196534 GCF_039538005.1 Allohahella marinimesophila | reverse complement strand
GTAGGGGCCGGTGTTGTCTCTAAAGTAATCGAGTAATGATTAGGTAGTTGACGTTCAAAGGGGGCTAGGCCCCCTTTTTTATTAGTCTTGATAATACTGTTCCCATTGGAATCAGGTTGACAGGCTTGAAAGCCGCGCTTACAATGCGGCTCCTTTTTCGATGGGTGGATGCCTGCCTATTGTGTCGGAGAGTACAAATGCAAAGCCAAACGATTAGAATTCGACTCAAGGCTTTCGACTATCGCCTGATTGATCAGTCAACTCAGGAAATAGTTGATACGGCTAAAAGGACTGGAGCGCAAGTTCGCGGCCCAATCCCATTGCCAACGAAGCACGAGAGATTCACGATTCTTATTTCGCCGCACGTTAACAAAGACGCGCGAGATCAATATGAAATACGAACACATAAAAGATTGCTCGACATCGTCGAGCCTACGGAAAAAACCGTAGACGCGCTAATGAAGCTAGATCTTGCGGCCGGAGTTGATGTTCAAATCAGTCTCGGTTAACAGATAGGGATAGCAATATCCCGCTTCATTGGTGTAACACATATTGTGGCCATAGAGGGTTAGCCCCGTACACTAAGAGGTGAAAAATGGCAATTGGTTTAGTCGGCCGTAAGGTTGGCATGACTCGTTTGTTTTTAGAAGATGGCACGGCTACAGCTGTGACCGTCATCGAAGTGTCGAAAAACGTTATCACCCAGGTGAAATCGCTGGAAGTTGACGGTTATACGGCAGTTCAAGTGGCTTCTGGTTCAAAGAAGCCTTCTCGGCTCAACAAGCCCGAAGCAGGTATCTTCGCCAAGACTGGCGTAGAACCGGCTGCGCGTTTCGACGAGTTCCGCATAAGCTCCGACGATATTTCTGGCTTCAACGCCGGTGACGAAGTGCGCGTATCTATCTTCGCGCCTGGTCAGTCTGTTGATGTTACTGGTGTTTCGAAGGGAAAAGGCTTTGCCGGCGTTATTAAGCGCTGGAACTTCTCTATGCAGGACGCTACTCACGGTAACTCTCTTTCTCACCGAGCTCCTGGTTCGATAGGTCAAAACCAGTCGCCAGGCAAGGTGTTCAAGGGAAAGAAGATGGCCGGACAGATGGGTAACAAGCAAATTACCGTCCAGAGCCTCACTATCGCGCGAGTGGATGAAGAGCGAAATCTGTTGCTCGTCTCCGGATCCGTGCCAGGTGCTGTCGGCAGTAACGTCATTGTTAAGCCGGCTGTTAAAGCTGTAACTAAGAAGGGATAGGGGGCGCAGATGCAATTGAATGTTCAAGGCGCAGAAGCGCTTGCCGTGTCCGACCAGGCCTTCGGTAGAGAGTTTAACCAGGATCTGGTTCACCAGGTAGTCACTGCATATCTAGCAGGCGCACGCCAGGGTAGCAAAGCACAAAAGACTCGTTCCGATGTGAGTGGTGGCGGTAAGAAGCCATGGCGTCAGAAGGGTACTGGTCGTGCGAGAGCTGGAACGATTCGTAGCCCAATCTGGAGAGGGGGCGGTGTTACATTCGCAGCCCGACCTCGTGACCATAGTCAAAAGGTCAACAAGAAGATGTATCGAGCGGCTATGCAGGCAATATTGTCTGAGCTCGTTCGGCAAGATCGTCTCTTGGTTGTTGAGTCAGTTACACCAGACACGCACAAGACGAAGCAGTTCGCTGAGAAGCTTCAGAATATGGGTATCAGTAACGCTCTGATTATCACCGAAGAAGTGGATGAGAAGTTGTACCTCGCTTCGCGCAATATTCCTCGCATCTATGTTTGTGATGCGCAGGGAATCGACCCGGTGAGCCTCATAAACTGCGAAAAGGTTGTCGTTACCGTATCGGCAATCAAGAAGATAGAGGAGATGCTGGGATGATTCGCGAAAGATTGTATAAGGTGCTGCTTGGCCCGCATGTCTCGGAAAAAGCGACCCGGATTGCTGAGCTGAATAACCAGGTGACTTTCAAGATCGCGCCTGACGCCACTAAAGCTGAGGTTAGGCAGGCAGTGGAGGCATTGTTCAAAGTCTCGGTCCAGGCTGTTCAAGTGGTCACCATCAAAGGTAAGACCAAGCGTACAGCTCGTGGTATTGGTAAGAAGTCTGCAGTCAGAAAGGCTTACGTTCGCCTGGCTGAAGGTCAGACTATTGAATTCGCTGACGTCGAATAAGGGGTTTATATGCCAGTTTTAAAAACTAAGCCGACGTCGGCTGGTCGGCGTCATGTGGTTAAAGTAGTCAACCATGATCTTCACAAAGGTGCGCCTGTAGCCAGGCTTACCGAGACACTCACCAAGAAAGGTGGGCGTAACAATACGGGGCGCATTACCGTTCGCCATCAGGGTGGTGGTCACAAGCGCCTTTATCGTGTCATCGATTTCAAGCGAAACAAGGATGGCGTTCCCGCAGTCGTTGAAAGGCTTGAGTACGATCCTAATAGATCCGCTCATATCGCGTTGGTTGCCTATGCTGATGGGGACAAGCGATACATAGTTGCGAGCAAGGGTCTTAAGGCTGGTGACACCATTCAGAACGGCGAAGACGCACCAATACGTTCCGGAAGCTGTCTGCCGCTTCGGAATATTCCTGTTGGTAGTGTTGTGCACTGTATTGAGCTCAAGCCGGGTAAAGGCGCCCAGATGATCCGCAGTGCTGGCACGTCCGCTCAGGTAGTGGCGCGAGAGGGTGTCTATGCGACGCTTCGTCTCAAGTCTGGAGAGATGCGCAAGGTGTTGTCCGAGTGCAGAGCCACGCTGGGAGAAGTGTGTAATTCAGAGCATAACCTGAAGGTTTACGGCAAGGCTGGTGCTAAGCGTTGGATAGGCGTTCGTCCGACAGTGCGCGGTACGGTCATGAACCCGGTCGATCACCCACATGGTGGTGGTGAAGGGCGTAACTTTGGTAAGCACCCGGTTACTCCATGGGGTGTGCCGACCAAGGGCTACAAGACCAGAAAGAACAAGCGTACGGATAAAATGATTATCCGCAGCCGTAAAGCGAAGTAGGAGTTAAATCGTGCCACGTTCATTGAAGAAAGGACCGTTCATCGACCTGCATTTGCTTAAGAAGGTTGAAGCGGCTAACGAAATCAAAGATAAGAAACCGATCAAGACCTGGTCACGTCGTTCAACCATATTTCCAGAAATGGTTGGTTTGACGATTGCCGTTCATAACGGCCGGCAACATGTTCCTGTTTATGTGACCGAAGATATGGTCGGGCATAAGCTGGGCGAATTTTCTGCTACGCGAACCTTCAAAGGCCACGTGGCAGACAAGAAAGCCAAACGGTAGAGGAGAAGGATGGTGGAAGTAGCAGCTAAATTAGCAGGCGCCCGCCTCTCTGCTCAGAAAGCCCGTTTGGTGGCTGATCTGATCAGAGGAAAAGGTGTCGAAGAGGCTCTGGACGTTCTTACGTTCAGTCCAAAAAAAGCAGCGCATATTGTTAAAAAGGTTCTCGAGTCCGCTATAGCGAATGCTGAGCATAACGAGGGTCTTGATGTAGATGAGCTGAAAGTGTCAACAGTATTCGTTGATGAAGGCCCAGTTATGAAGCGAATTAAGCCTCGGGCCAAAGGACGTGCAGATCGCATACTTAAGCGCACCTGCCACATCACTATCAAGGTCGCGGAGGCTTAGACGGAAATGGGACAGAAAGTTCATCCGGTCGGTATCCGACTCGGAATCGTAAAAGAGCACAACTCGGTTTGGTACGCAGACAAGAAGCATTACGCAGACAATCTGTTGACTGATATTAGGGTTCGTGAGTACCTCATGAAGAAGCTTGAGAGAGCTTCTGTGAGCAAAATTATCATTGAGCGACCAGCTCAGAACGCCAAGATCACCATTCATACCGCACGGCCTGGAATCGTGATTGGAAAGAAGGGTGAGGACGTTGACAAGCTGCGATCAGAAATTGGTGCGCTTATGGGCGTTCCAGTTCATCTGAACATTGAAGAGATTCGCAAGCCCGACCTTGATGCGAAGCTGGTAGCCGCCGGCGTGGCCAGTCAGCTCGAGCGGCGTGTGATGTTTCGTCGTGCAATGAAGCGAGCGGTTCAAAACGCTATGCGTCAGGGCGCCAAGGGCATCAAAATTCAGGTTGGTGGTCGTCTTGGTGGTGCTGAAATTGCTCGAACCGAATGGTATCGGGAAGGTCGCGTGCCGCTCCATACTCTGAGAGCCGACATTGATTATGCGACTCATGAAGCACACACGACTTATGGTGTTATCGGCGTAAAAGTCTGGATCTTTAAAGGCGAAATTCTTGGTGGTATAGCCCAGATTCGTGCAGAAGCAGCGGCAGCCGGTAAGAAGTCTTCAAAACAAGAGAGGGCATAACATGCTGCAGCCCAAACGCACAAAATTCAGAAAAATGTTTAAAGGCCGAAATACTGGTCTGGCTACACGTGGCGCCAAAGTCAGCTTTGGCGAATACGGACTGAAAGCAACGGCTCGTGGTCGTATTACTTCACGCCAGATTGAAGCGGCCCGGAGAACCATTACTCGTAAAATCAAGCGGGGTGGCAAGATCTGGATCCGAATTTTTCCTGACAAGCCGATCAGTAAAAAGCCGCTTGAAGTGAGAATGGGTAAGGGTAAGGGTGCAGTCGAGTACTGGGTGGCAGAGATTCAGCCTGGTAAGGTCCTGTATGAAATGGAAGGCGTGTCAGAAGATCTTGCAAGAGAGGCGTTCACCCTCGCTGCAGCAAAGCTGCCGATCGCGACGACCTTCGTTACCAGAACGGTGATGTAGACATGAAAATAGCAGAACTGAAAGATATGTCTCAGGACGAGTTGCAAGGGAAGCTCATGGAGCTTCTCAAGGACCAGTTCAATCTTCGAATGAAGAAGTCGACTGGCCAGCTTGCCCAGACACATTTACTTCGTGAAACACGTCGAAGTATTGCTCAGGTCAAAACAGTTATACATCAGAAGGCAGGTAAGTGATGGCTGCGGCAGAAAAGACAGTTCGTACAGAGACTGGCAGGGTCGTTAGCGACAAGATGGATAAGTCTGTCGTTGTGCTCATCGAGCGTAAGGTCAAGCATCCTCTTTACGGCAAGTATGTTAAGCGTTCAACGAAGCTACAAGCGCATGATGAGCAGAACGAATGCCACATCGGTGACGTGGTTCAGATTCAGGAGTCCAGGCCGATTTCCAAGAACAAATCTTGGCGGCTTGTACAGGTGCTCGAGCGCGCGAAGCGGGTCTAAGCGTCTTAATTAAGGTTTTTGGAGTAGTCCAATGATTCAGACAGAAAGTGAGCTGGACGTAGCCGACAACAGCGGTGCCCGTCGAGTCATGTGTATTAAAGTTTTAGGCGGCTCGCACCGTCGCTACGCCAGGATTGGCGATGTCATAAAGGTGACGGTCAAAGAAGCGATCCCGCGTGGCAAAGTCAAGAAAGGTCAGGTTTTGAAGGCGGTAGTCGTTCGCACACGTAAAGGTGTTCGTCGTCCAGATGGCTCCATTATTCGATTCGACGGCAATGCTGCAGTTCTTCTGAATCAGAAGGAAGAGCCTATCGGTACGCGAATTTTCGGGCCTGTAACACGAGAGCTTAGGGGTGAGAAGTTCATGAAGATCATCTCTCTCGCTCCAGAAGTTTTGTAGAGGTCGCAATGAAAAAGTTACGAAAGAACGATGAAGTGATTGTCATCGCCGGTAAAGACAAAGGCAAGCGCGGCACAGTCAGAGCTGTTCAGGCTGATGGGCGTGTGGTGGTCTCTGGCGTTAATATGATCAAGAAACACACAAAGCCGAACCCAAATCTCGGCGTTGCTGGTGGCATAGTTGAAAAAGAGGCGCCCATTCAGGCCTCTAACGTTGCTGCCTTCAATAGTGCAACAGGAAAAGCGGATCGCGTAGGCTTCAAGATACTCGATGACGGCAAGAAGGTCCGCATCTTCAAATCCGATCAGCAAGAGCTGAAGAGTTAGAGAGCGAACACATGGCTAGGTATCAGGAAGTCTATCGTGACCAGGTTGTACCGGCATTGATGAAAGAAATGTCGTACAAGAACGTCATGGAAGTACCCCGGGTTCAGAAAATAACTCTGAACATGGGTGTTGGAGAAGGCGTTGGTGACAAGAAGCAGGTTGAAATTGCTGCTGCTGAACTCGAGAAGATCGCAGGTCAGAAGGTTGTCATTACCAATGCGCGTAAATCTGTCGCGGGATTTAAAATCCGTCAGGGCATGCCGATCGGCTGCAAGGTAACGCTGCGAAACGATCGTATGTGGGAATTTCTCGAGCGGTTGGTTGATATTTCCATACCTCGAGTCCGAGATTTTCGTGGTTTGAACCCGAAGTCCTTTGACGGGCGTGGTAACTATTCTATGGGTGTGAAAGAGCAGATTATCTTTCCCGAAATTGAATATGACAAGATCGACAAAGTCCGTGGCTTGGATATCACGATTACTACAACAGCTAAGACGGACGAAGAAGGCAGAGCTTTGCTCAACGCGTTCAGTTTTCCGTTCAGAAAATAGGTAATTTGCTGATGGCTAAGAAAAGTATGATTCAGCGCGAATTGAAGCGCGAGAAGACTGTTGCCAAGTACGCCGCCAAACGTGCGGCGCTTAAGGACACAATCAGCAGTCCAGAAGCTTCCGATGATCAGAAGTGGGAAGCCCAAAAGCAATTGCAGAAACTGCCTAGGGATTCTTCTCCTGTTCGTATACAGCGACGCTGCCAGATGACTGGTCGGCCGCATGCTGTTTTGAGGAAGTTCAAATTGTCACGCATCAAGCTTCGTGAAGCTGCAATGCGCGGAGATGTACCCGGCCTTACCAAAGCAAGCTGGTAAACGGGAAACGTTGGTAAGCTTTTAGCTGCACAACTCAAACGCGGAGTTAGTAATGAGTATTCAAGACCCTATCGCGGATATGTTAACGCGAATTAGAAATGCCCAGATGGCTGAGAAGTCATCGGTGAGTATGCCGTCCTCAAAAGTGAAACTGGCACTCGCTCAGGTTCTGCAGGACGAAGGTTTCGTAGCGGCGTTTGCTGTTGAAGGTGATGTTAAGCCTGTTCTCAACATTGAACTGAAGTATTTTGAAGGCAAGCCGGTTATCGAAACTATCAAGCGCATCAGCCGTCCTGGGCTGAGACAGTACCGTGCCGCAGACGAGCTACCGAAGGTCAATGCCGGACTTGGTATCTCTGTAGTTTCGACTTCCAAGGGTATCATGACAGATCGTGCTGCTAGGGCAGCTGGTATCGGTGGTGAAATAATCTGTACAGTATTCTAGGAGAATAGTATGTCTAGAGTTGCAAATAATCCTGTACAGATTCCCTCCGGTGTGACTGTCACGATTAATAAAAGTAATGTTGCCATTAAAGGCAGTAAAGGCCAGCTTGAGCTCACGCTTCATCATATCGTTGATGTTAAGCATGAAGGTGATCAGTTGATATTTGCGTCCGCAAATTCAGCGAAGCAATCACGTGCGCTCGCGGGTACAATGCGCTCTCTCGTGAACAACATGGTCACAGGTGTCTCTCAGGGTTTCGAAAGGAAGCTTGAACTTGTCGGTGTTGGTTACAAGGCGCAGGCGAAAGGTACTGTGCTTGGTCTTTCTCTCGGATATAGCCATCCGATTGATTATCAGTTGCCTGAGGGCATCTCCGCGGAGACGCCTACGCAGACTGAGATCTTGTTGAAAGGTATAGACAAGCAAAAAATTGGACAGGTTGCAGCTGAGATCAGAGCGCTGCGGGCGCCGGAGCCATATAAGGGCAAGGGTGTTCGTTATGCTGGTGAAAGAGTTGCAATTAAGGAAGCTAAGAAAAAGTAGGGCGCAGTCATGATTGATAAGAAAACATCTCGTTTGCGTCGTGCTAAGAAGACGCGTTTTAAAATTAGAGAGCTCAAAGTTGAACGTCTGAGCGTGAATAGGACGCCTCGGCACATTTATGCCCAGGTCCTGACTTCTGATGGGAGCAGAGTGCTCGTTTCGGCTTCTACTCTTGATAAGGAGCTGCGTTCGGGTAGCACTGGCAATATTGACGCCGCGACTAAAGTTGGGGCATTGATTGCCGAACGTGCAAAGTCTGCCGGCATTACTAAAGTCGCTTTCGATCGATCTGGTTTCAGATATCACGGTCGCGTTAAAGCTCTGGCTGATGCAGCTAGAGAAAACGGCTTGGAATTCTAAGGGGTAAATTATGTCGGCAAATGATCAGAAGTCACCTGAGCTGCAGGAAAAGCTGGTACAAGTTAATCGAGTCGCCAAGGTTGTAAAGGGCGGCCGAATTTTCGGTTTTACAGCGCTGACAGTAGTAGGGGATGGCCAGGGTAAAGTTGGTTTTGGCCGCGGTAAGGCGCGCGAAGTCCCAGCTGCGATCCAGAAGGCTATGGATGCTGCTCGGAAGAACATGATTAATGTTTCTCTCGATGGTACCACTATCCAATATCCTGTGAAGGCACGTCATGGCGCATCAAAGGTCTACATGCAGCCAGCCTCTGAGGGTACTGGTATTATCGCCGGTGGTGCAATGCGCGCCGTTCTAGAGGTTGCTGGAGTTCAGAACGTACTCGCCAAATGTTACGGGTCAACGAACCCTGTCAATGTTATTAGGGCCACATTCAATGGTCTGAAGACTATGCAGAGCCCAGAAGATATTGCTGCTCGACGTGGCAAGTCTCTGGAAGAAATAACGGGTGAGCCTAATGAATAAAGTAAAAGTCACTCTGGTTAGAAGTGTCATTGGCACGCTTCCAAATCACAAAGCTTGCGTAAAAGGCCTTGGCCTGAGAAAGATCAATCACTCGGTCGAAGTGGAAGATACTCCGGCGATACGTGGCATGATCAATAAAGTCCAGTATCTGCTGAAAGTTGAAGGTGTATAGCATGAAAATGAATACTCTTAGTCCAGGTGAGGGTGCTCGCGAAGCGCGTAAGCGTGTTGGTCGTGGTATCGGTAGCGGACTCGGTAAGACATGCGGACGCGGTCACAAAGGTATTAAGGCTCGAAGTGGCGGTGGTGTTAAGCCTGGTTTCGAGGGTGGGCAGCAGCCTTTACAACGCAGACTCCCGAAGTTTGGCTTTTCGTCAAGAATTGGCCGGTTTTCTGAGGAGGTCCGTCTCCATGAGATTAACAGTCTTGCGGATGGTACTGTCGACCTGGCTGTTTTGAAAGCAGCTGGTTTGGTGGGCGAACAGGCTCTTCAGGTGAAGGTCATCCTTTCAGGCGAGATCACAAGAGCTGTAGTGTTAAAGGGTCTTAAAGTGACCAAGGGCGCCGCTGAGGCGATCCAGTCTGCAGGTGGTTCAATCGAGGCGTAAATGGCTAATTTGAACGCGTTACCCGCAGGGGCAAATAAAGGATTCGCTGAGCTAAAGTCTCGTCTTTTGTTTGTCTTCCTCGCCTTAGTGGTGTATCGAATTGGAGCGCACATCCCGGTTCCCGGTATCAACCCGGACCGGCTGGCGGCTCTTTTTGATCAAAACCAGGGAACTATATTGAGTCTATTCAATATGTTCTCTGGTGGCGCACTTGAGCGGATGAGTATCTTTGCTTTGGGTATCATGCCTTATATTTCGGCGTCGATTATCATGCAGTTACTCACTGTGGTGACGCCTTCGCTTGAAGCATTGAAAAAAGAAGGCGAGGCAGGTAGACGAAAGATCAGCCAATACACCCGTTACGGAACGGTTGTCCTGGCAACGATTCAGGCGATTGGCATGTCCATTGGCCTGGCGAATCAAGGTGTTACCTTTACCGTTGATATCGGTTTTTACGTCGTTGCGGTAATTACCTTTGTTTCGGGTGCGGTATTCCTCATGTGGTTAGGTGAGCAAATTACCGAGCGTGGTATTGGCAATGGAATTTCATTGCTGATCTTCGCTGGAATTGTGGCCGGGCTTCCGTCTGCAATTGGACAGACCTTTGAGCAGGCGAGACTTGGTGAGCTGAATGTTCTTACCCTAATCGGTATTGCTGTTTTTGCGATTGCGATTGTTGGTTTTATTGTATTTGTCGAAAGAGGGCAGCGAAGAATAACAATCAATTATGCGCGGCGGCAGCAGGGTAGAAAGGTTTATGCGCAGCAAAGTAGCCACCTTCCGTTGAAGGTGAATATGGCGGGCGTCATTCCCCCGATCTTTGCCTCAAGCATTCTTCTGTTCCCTGCTTCGATTGGACAGTGGTTCGGCCAGAGTGAAGGGATGGAGTGGTTGCAAGTGTTTTCACAACTTCTTGCGCCAAGCCAGCCTCTGTACATAGTGCTGTTTGCGATTGCCGTTATCTTCTTCTGCTTCTTTTACACAGCATTGATGTATAACCCGAAAGAAGTTGCCGATAACTTGAAGCGTTCGGGAGCTTTTGTTCCTGGCATTCGCCCTGGCGATCAGACGGCTCGATATATTGATGGCGTACTGACAAGGCTGACGATGTTCGGGGCCCTATATATCGCTGCAGTCTCTTTGATGCCGCAGTTTTTGATAATCGCAGCCAATGTCCCGTTTTACTTCGGTGGCACATCTCTGCTGATCGTTGTTGTAGTTGTTATGGATTTTATGGCCCAGGTTCAATCTCACTTGATGTCTCATCAGTATGAGTCAGTCATGAAGAAGTCGAATCTGAAAAGTTACGGTCGTAGCGGCGCTCCGCGTTGATTCGACCATAGTTTCGGTTCCCTTTTGGGAACGATCAGTATTGTTCCAGAAGGAGATTTCAATGAAAGTACGGGCTTCAGTCAAGAAGGTCTGCCGTAACTGTAAGATCATTCGACGCAATGGCGCCGTTATGGTCATTTGTAGCGCTGAACCGCGCCACAAACAGAAACAAGGCTAGGTTTTCCTTGTATTAGGTATCGATGGGCGCTATGATTTCGCGCCCTGATTTTTAAGCACAGCGCTTCGGCGCGTATGTGGAGTATTGCAATGGCGCGTATTGCAGGTGTGAATATACCGGACAATAAGCATGCTGTTATCTCGCTTACCTATATCTACGGAATTGGTAAGACAACAGCACAGAAACTGTGCGTCAGCACTGGCGTAGGCTCATCTACTAAGATCGGAGACTTGTCTCCAGAGCAGTTGGATACTCTCAGAAATGAGATAGCCAAACTCGCGGTAGAAGGTGACTTGCGTCGTGAAGTGCAGATGAACATAAAGCGGTTGAAGGATCTTGGTGCATTTCGTGGCATACGCCATCGTCATGGCCTGCCCGTTCGTGGGCAGCGAACCAAGACCAATGCGCGAACTCGTAAGGGTCCTCGCAAGCCGATTCGCAAGTAAAGCAACTGGAATTTAGAGATGGCAAAACCAGGTACACGTACCCGTAAGAAGGTAAAAAAGACCGTTGTCGATGGTGTGGCGCACATTCACGCGTCCTTTAACAATACAATTGTTACCATCACTGACCGCCAGGGCAATGCACTTAGTTGGGCAACTGCAGGTGGTTCCGGTTTTCGTGGCTCACGTAAGAGCACGCCTTTTGCTGCGCAGGTAGCAGCTGAAAGAGCCGGTAATGCGGCTTCTGAATACGGCCTGAAGAATCTCGATGTCATGGTTAAGGGCCCAGGTCCTGGTCGTGAGTCAGCTATTCGAGCCCTAAATGCAATTGGCTACAAAATTAGTAGCATCGTTGACGTGACACCCATACCGCATAACGGCTGTAGACCGCCTAAGCGTCGTCGAGTCTAAGAGCAAAGGAGATTTCGAATGGCCCGCTATATTGGCCCAAAGTGTAAGCTTTCACGTCGTGAAGGTACCGACCTCTTCCTGAAGAGTGGCGTTAGAGCGCTCGACAGCAAGTGCAATATGGAAACCGCTCCTGGTCAACATGGTGCGCGTAGAAGCCGCCTGTCTGACTACGGTATCCAGTTGCGTGAAAAGCAGAAGGTTCGCCGTATATATGGCGTACTCGAGAAGCAGTTCCGTAACTACTACCACACTGCAGCCCGTCAGAAAGGTGCAACCGGTGAGAATCTTCTGCAGTTGCTGGAGTCACGGTTGGATAACGTTGTGTATCGAATGGGTTTCGGTTCGACCCGCGCTGAATCGCGACAGCTTGTTTCGCACAAGTCTATCCTTGTAAACGACAAGCAGGTCAACATACCTTCTTATCAGGTCAAGCCTGGCGATATCATCAGCGTTCGGGAAAAGTCGAAGAATCAGCTGAGAATCAAGGGTGCCATGCAACTGTCTGGTAACCGTGGCGAAGTAAGTTGGTTGGACGTCGACTCTGGTAAGCTTACCGGTATTTTTAAGTCGACACCGGAACGAACAGACCTTTCAGCCGAGATAAACGAAAATCTTATCGTCGAGCTGTACTCGAAATAGGTCCCGTATTTTGCGGTGGGTAGTTCAGCTGCCCTGGCTATTAACTTACTAGAGGCATACATGCAGAATTCAGTTAATGAATTTTTAACGCCACGTAGCATTGAGGTCAACCAGGTTGCGAGTCGCACTGCGAAGGTTGTGCTGGAGCCGCTCGAGCGTGGTTTCGGACACACGCTCGGTAGTGCTCTGCGCCGTATCCTGCTGTCGTCAATGCCAGGTGCAGCTGTTGTTGAAGTCGAGATGAGTGGTGTACTCCATGAGTACAGCTCTATCGAGGGCGTTCAGGAAGATGTCATCGAGATCCTGCTTAACCTGAAAAATCTCGCGATTATCATGCACACGCGAGAGGAAGCGACGGTTACGCTGAAGAAGTCTGGCGCAGGTGTTGTCACTGCTGCCGACATCAATCTTGACCACGATGTTGAAATTGCTAATCCGGACCTAGTCATCTGCAACCTGAACTCAGGTGGTAGTGTCGATATGAAGCTTAAGATCGCTAAAGGTCGTGGCTACGAGCCCTCGGATCAGCGACGCTCTGGAGACGACGAGACGCGTGCCATAGGCAAGCTGCAGCTTGACGCATCTTTCAGTCCTATTCGTCGCGTCAGTTACACTGTCGAGCGTGCTCGGGTAGAGCAACGTACGGATCTTGATAAGCTGGTTATCGATCTTGAAACCAATGGCACTATCGAGCCAGAGGAAGCTATTCGACGAGCAGCGACTATCTTACAGCAACAGCTCGCGGTCTTTGTCGATTTCGATCAGCAGTCGGAGCCGCAGAAGGTTGAAGAGCAGGAAGAAATTGATCCGATTCTGCTTCGTCCAGTGGATGATCTGGAGCTGACAGTGCGATCGGCGAATTGTCTGAAAGCTGAAAACATCTACTATATTGGCGACCTGATTCAGCGTACTGAAGTCGAGTTGTTGAAAACGCCAAATCTTGGCAAAAAGTCACTGACTGAGATCAAGGATGTCCTCGCTTCGCGCGGCCTTTCGCTCGGCATGAGACTGGACAACTGGCCACCCGCAAGTTTGCGTGGTGACGATCGGGTTCTTGGAGCTTAATGGGCGGTTAATCCGTTCTGTGTAATTAAAGGTTATTTACCATGCGTCATCGTAACAGCGGCCGTAAATTTAGTCGCACTAGTGCTCATCAGAAGAGCATGTTTAAGAATATGACTGTGTCCCTTCTTGAGCATGAGCTCATCAGGACCACACTGCCGAAGGCTAAGGAGCTGAGAAGCTTCGCTGAGCCGTTCATCACGCTCGCAAAGAGCGATAGCGTCGCGAATCGTCGTCTTGCTTTCAATCGCTTGAGAAGTCGTGATGCTGTCACCAAGCTTTTCAACGAGATTGGTCCGCGATATCAGGATCGTCCTGGTGGTTATACCAGAATCCTGAAGTGTGGTTTCCGACCAGGCGACTCTGCACCAATGGCTTATATAGAGTTGGTCGACCGTCCTGCGAAAGAAAAAGCTGAGAATTCAGAGAAGCCGGTCGAACAGGCTGACGCTGAATAAAAGGGTAGGCCTCTCGGGCCGTTCCTGGCTTGGCCGCATAGGTTGAAAGCTCTGCGGTCATGAATAGAAAGCCTCGGTTTACCGAGGCTTTTTTGTATCCCGACTTTCTGGATCTGCCGGTAATTACTTCTTTAGCAATGGCGCCAGAAATGTGCCGGTAAAGCTCGCGGAGTTTGCCGCCACAGCTTCCGGTGTGCCCTCCGCAATGATGTGACCGCCCCGTATGCCACCTTCGGGGCCGAGATCGACTATCCAGTCTGCGGTCTTGATCACATCAAGGTTATGTTCGATGACCACGATACTGTTGCCGTGATCGCGTAGTCTGTGAAGGACCCCTAGCAATTGTTCAATGTCGTGGAAGTGCAGGCCAGTGGTGGGTTCGTCCAGGATATATAGCGTCTTTCCGGTATCACGCTTGCTGAGTTCGCGGGACAATTTGACTCGCTGCGCCTCGCCTCCAGACAGAGTCACGGCACTCTGGCCGAGGCGGATATATGATAAGCCTACATCGATAAGCGTCTGTAAGCGCTTGGCGACAGCCGGAATGGCATCGAAGAAGGGGAGGGCCTCTTCAATAGTCAGCTCCAGCACGCCGTGAATGGAGAGACCTTTGTACTTTATTTCCAGCGTCTCTCGATTGTAGCGCTTGCCTTTGCAGACATCACAAGGCACATGAATATCTGGCAGAAAGTGCATTTCTACCTTGATCAGGCCATCGCCCTGACAGGTCTCGCAGCGCCCGCCTTTGACGTTGAAACTGAAGCGGCCTGGTTTATACCCTCTGGATCTTGCTTCGGGGGTGTTGGAAAAGAGCTCTCGAATCGGTGTGAAAATGCCGGTGTAGGTTGCCGGATTTGACCGGGGCGTCCGCCCTATCGGACTCTGATCGATGTCGATTACTTTATCGAAATGATCAAGGCCTTCAATTTGGTCGTGTGCGGCAGCCACCAAAGTTGTCGCATTGTTTAAAGCGGTGGCCGCAAGTGGGTAAAGCGTACCATTGATCAGTGTCGATTTGCCTGACCCTGAGACGCCAGTGATGCATGTAAACAATCCAACCGGAATCTCAAGCGTGACATCGTTCAGGTTATTACCTGAAGCCTTGGTGACACGCAGAATTTTGTCATCGTTCCTCTTCACCCGCTGCTCGGGGATGTGAATCTTTCTGGTGCCGGTGAGAAATTGTCCTGTCACAGACTCCTTGACGGCCATGATTTCCTCGACGGTCCCCTGGGCGACGACTTCGCCGCCATGTACGCCTGCACCTGGGCCAATATCAAGTACATGATCTGCCAGTCGAATGGCGTCTTCATCATGCTCAACCACAATAACGGTGTTACCCAGGTCGCGAAGGTGAGTGAGGGTTTCAAGCAACCGTGCATTATCTCGCTGATGCAGGCCGATTGAGGGTTCGTCGAGCACATACATGACCCCCACCAGGCCCGCGCCAATCTGGCTCGCGAGTCGGATCCGCTGTGCTTCACCCCCAGACAGTGTTTCGGCGCTGCGATTGAGCGTGAGATAGTCGAGGCCGACATTTACCAGGAAGCGGAGTCGAAGTTGAATTTCCTTGCTGATTTTTTCAGCAATTTCACCCTTCCTGCCGGACAGTTTCAGCTGGTCGAAGAAGACGTCGGCTTCGCCGATCGCCATCCTGCTGATATCCGGCAGGGTCAGCTCGTCGATAAAGACATTGCGCGAGGCTTCCTTCAGTCGACTCCCGCTACACTCTGGACACTTCGTCTGGGTCAACAATTTCGCCAGATCGTCTCTGACCATCTGAGAGTCCGTCTCGCGGTAACGCCGTTCGATATTGGGAATGACTCCTTCGAACGGATGTTGTCTCAACACAGCGTCGCCGCGGCTGTTGATGTACTTGAAACCGATCACTTCCTTACCCGATCCTTTCAGCACGATATTGCGAAAGTCTTCAGGCAGATCTTCGAAAGCGACCTCAATTGACACGCCGTAGTGGTCTGCCAGGCCTTGCAGCATTTGATAGTAAAAAACGCTGCGCCTGTCCCAGCCGCGGATGGCACCTTCTGGGAGCGAGACGCCAGCTCGATCGACGACTTTTTCCGGATCAAAGAACTGGCGCACGCCAAGGCCGTCGCAGGACGGACAGGCGCCAGCTGGATTATTGAATGAAAAGATACGCGGCTCGAGTTCACTCATGCTGTAGCCGCAAACCGGGCAGGCAAAGAGTGATGAAAAGATCATCTCCTCCGGCAAATCGCTGGTATCGTTCGATCCGCTCTCTACCATAGGCGCTGCCAGTGCTATGCCTTCAGACAGCTGCAGGCATGTCTCGAGGGACTCAGCGAGTCGAGTGCCGATGTCATCCTTGATCTTGAAGCGATCGATCACGACTTCGATCGAATGCTTTTTCTTCTTGTCCAGATCCGGAAGATCATCCAGCTCATACACTCGACCATCGATTCGGGCTCGAATGAAACCCTGGGCGCGGAGGTTGTCGAAAATATTGGCGTGCTCGCCTTTTCGATTTCTCACGATTGGCGCGAGAATCATCCATCGGCTGTCCTTTGGAAGCGCAAGGAGTTGATCGACCATCTGACTGATCGACTGCGCTTCAAGTTTTTCACCATGCTGTGGACAGCGCGGTTCACCCACTCGGGCAAAGAGAAGCCTCAGGTAATCATAGATCTCGGTAATGGTGCCGACGGTGGAACGCGGGTTGTGGGATGTCGATTTCTGCTCGATGGATATGGCAGGAGACAGTCCCTCGATATGATCGACATCCGGCTTTTCCATCATCGAAAGAAACTGTCTCGCGTAGGTCGAGAGCGACTCTACGTAGCGCCTTTGTCCCTCGGCATAGAGAGTATCGAAAGCGAGAGAACTTTTGCCAGACCCTGACAAGCCCGTGATAACGATCAGTTTGTCACGTGGCAGTGTGAGGTCGATGTTCTTGAGATTGTGGGTGCGTGCGCCACGGATGACGATCTTATCCATAATTACCATTATCAGAAGAAAAATTGGGAGCCGGACAGTATACAGTCTCCGGGCGGCCTGACCTAATATGCCCGGGGCACCGAATGCGGAGACATGGCTGTGTGGACAGCTGCAACCGGGCTGACACTGATGTTAAACTACGCGGCTTTCCGTAGTCGGGTTTACTTGAGTACCGCCAGGCCTCAGCGCCGGGTGCTCAGGGCCTGATTCATTTCTTCGAGGAATACATGTGAACTCCAGTGAACGTTACGCGGTTGGCAACGTGTCACTTCTTTACGCGCTGCGGATGCTCGGCCTTTTTATGGTCCTGCCCGTCTTTACCCTGTACTCGGGTGAGTTAAGCGGCGCAACTCCGATGCTGATCGGCCTGGCCATTGGTATCTATGGCTTGAGTCAGGCTCTACTGCAGATCCCCTTCGGTGCGCTGTCTGACCGATATGGCCGCAAGCCACTGCTATTGGTCGGTCTGGCGCTTTTTGTCTTGGGGTCGTTGCTCGCCGCGTTCAGCGATTCAATCTACATGATGATCGCTGGACGGTTACTGCAAGGCGCCGGGGCAATTGCCAGCGTTCTGATGGCCTATCTGGCGGATGCCACTGTGGAGGATAATCGCTCCAAGGCTATGGCTACCGTCGGCATGACGATCGGACTGTCGTTCGGCGTCGCGCTGATAGCCGGCCCGCTACTGGCAGGGCTGGGCGGCCTTTACCTCATTTTTCTGGTGACGGCAGGTCTTGGCGCGCTGGGCATGCTCCTGGTGCTGCGAATGCCGACCATCGTAGTCCAGCGGCAACAGACATCGCGCGACGTAGCGTTCATCAAGGATGATCTGCGCGATGTCCTGAAGGACCCGGCACTGCTGCGTCTTGATCTCAGTGTACTATTGCTGCATCTATCGCTAACCGCCTTGTTTGTCAGCTTGCCAATGGTGCTGAAAACTCAATGGTCGCTCCCAGTGGAGGATCACGGCTGGGTCTATCTCGGCCTGATGGCGGTCGGCTTCGCCCTGATGGTGCCGGGACTCATCTATGCAGAGAAGCGGCGACAACTGCCTCTGGTGTTTCGTATCGCGGTCATCACGCTCATCGTCGGCATGCTACTCCTTGGCCTGTTCCAGTCATCAATTCTGATCAGCTGCATCGCCCTCGCCCTGTTCTTTGCCGGCTTCAATTTCATGGAGGCCAGCCTGCCATCGATGCTGAGCCGCCTCGCGCCAGCTGGACAGCGTGGTACGGCCATGGGGGTGTTTGCAAGCTGCCAGTTTGGTGGCGCGTTTCTTGGCGGTGTGCTTGGCGGAGCTCTGCTCAGCACTGGGCGCCCCGAGCTGGTCTTCTATGCAATTTCCGCTCTGGCAGCTGTATGGTTTTTGTTCACTTTTGGGATGAAAAATCCACCAGCTACCCAAACCTCTGTGATATCCTTGCGCCGCTTCACTGAAGATCAGATCGAAGGCTTGCAGGAATCATTGCTCGCCGTGAATGGTGTGACCGATGTGACGCTGATCATGGAAGATCAGCTGGCGTACCTGAAGATTGACAAGAGTCGGCTCGACAGGCGCGCGCTCGATCAATTTACCCTGGGTAGTCACGATGTGTGACCGAAGGGGCGAACTAGCGAAATTAAAAAGGAGTCAGAAATGGCGAGAGGTATAAACAAGGTAATTTTGATCGGTAACCTGGGGAAGGATCCCGACACTCGTTATCTACCATCGGGGCAGGCTGTGACCAATCTGGCACTAGCTACTGATGAAAGCTACAAAGACAAGCAAAGCGGTGAGATGGTCTCCAAGACCGAATGGCACCGTGTTTCGATGTTCGGCCGTCTGGCCGAAATAGCCAGCCAGTACCTGAAGAAGGGCAGCAAGGTCTACATCGAAGGCAAGCTCCAGACGCGCAAGTGGCAGGATCAGAGCGGTCAGGATCGTTATTCTACCGATATCGTGGCCAACGAAATGCAGATGCTCGACAGCAAGGGCATGGGTGACTCCGGCGGCTCAGGTAGTAGCTGGGGCGATTCCAGTCCTGAATACTCGGGTCCGCAGGATTCCCAGGGCGGTCAGCGTAGTGGCGCAGCTGCCGGTGGCTATGCCGCTGCTGGCCAGAAGTCGGGTGCTCAGAGCAAGCCGCAGCCGCAAACCGCCAGCGGCCCTGATCACAGTGATGACTTTGATGATGACATCCCCTTCTGAAAAATACCTGAGACATCAGATGTAAAGTTTTGCCATCTAAGCCCCCATTTTAATGGGGCTTTTTTTTGTTTTTGAAGGGTGGAATATTGTAAAAAACATTTTCGTTTTCAGAGTTCATGCTATACCTTGCAGAAAGGTAAAGTTTTGGAGGATGAAAATGGAGAAGCAATACGGCGTGAATGTTTTCATCCTGGACTCGGGAGAGCGATATTGTCATGTCGTCAATCGTGAGTCTTGCCTGCCCTTATACCACCCGAATTTGTACCTCACGACCAGGGTCCGAGCCACGAGTGCCTCTGCGACCGTGCAGTCAGCTGCAGCCAATCTAGTTGTGCTACTGAAATTCTTGGATGTCCACAACATCGATCTTGAACGACGCATACTTTCCCGTGACTTTTTGAAAGAGCATGAATTGGATGCGCTACGCGATTTCTGCCAGCAAAAAATCAAGCGCCGAGTTGTAAAGGCGGAATCTGAAGACTGGGTGCGTTCGTTCAAAGGAAATGAATTGAGCCACAGGACCGTTGTTCAAGCGAGTGCACAACACTCTCGCCTGACGACTGCTGCGCTGTATATCGAGTGGCTCTCCAAACACTTGCTTGGGGAGGTGACCGCCGAAGACGAAAAGAAAATCGACAGAGTAGAAAGCCAGATCAAGGCGCGTCGTCCAAAGAGTAGAGGCAGGAATGTGCTGAGACTGGCAGACCGAGCTCTTGATGACAACCAGGTGAATATTCTGTTCGAAGTCATCCAGATTGGGTCGGAATTTAATCCGTTCGCGCCAGACGTCCAGCGCAGAAATCGAGTGATGATCTTGTTGTTGTTTTATCTCGGACTTCGTTCTGGAGAGCTGTTGAGCATCAAAACATCGGATATAGATCCGACTCCGAGTGAGGGATATGCGGGCTACTTGACCATTGCACGACGCGCTGATGAAAAAAGTGATCCGAGACTTCGAGAGCCGAACGCGAAGACACTTGATCGCACCATCCCGCTCAAAGCGACACTCCTGGACGAACTTTATGACTACATCCAGATGGATCGCCGTCGTGTGCCAAATGCTCGGAAGCACAATTTCCTTTTTGTGACGCACAAGGCAGGGCCGACAGTTGGGCAACCCTTGTCGGTGCCTTCTTATCAAAAGATGATGCATGCGCTTACTTCTGCTGCGCCTCCTCTGAATGAGATGACCGGACATATGCTGCGGCACACATGGAACGACCAATATTCAAACCGGATGGATGCCGACAATGAGGAGCCGTCAGAGAGGGACTTGGCGATTCAAGAGCAAGTTCGATCCTACTTGATGGGCTGGAAACAAGGTTCAGGTACGGCCTCGACTTATAATCGGCGATTTATCGAGAAAAAAGCACGACAGGCCGCACTAAAGATGCAAGCCACCAATGGCACCCGCAGACCGGAGAACCTGAATGGAGAATGACGTGAAACCACTATTGCCAGCGCCCTCCCAGACAGTAAACGAGGGCGATGAAATTTTGGCAAGAGCGAAGGGATATTCCTTTCGTCTTTACGATAAGGTTTGGGTGCTCGACAAGAACACTAGCGTATATCTTCGCAAAATTCGCGATTACATATCGGGTGACTTGCTGCACGGTTTCCTGAAGACGCTGTCCTTTTACGCCGCTAATTTGTCTGCAGGGCATACTTCCGAGCTTGCTGATGGTTTACTCCACTTTTTCAAAACAACAGGCGCTGATGCAATCTGTGAGATCGCGCTGATTAACTATCGCGCTTCGTTGACCACTGAAACGGAATGGAGACTTGGGCGATGCCGAACCCTGTTACGCCAATGGCACCGTTTGGGCTACCCGGGCGTTACGGATGAAGTCATTGAACTGCTTGATCAGTGGCGTTTGAAAGGCAGTTTGAAAGGGGAAGTGGTCAAGCGGATGGACCCAGTTCAGGGGCCGCTGACTGATATTGAACTTCAAGGTTTTAACGAAGCAGTCGTCAGAGCATTTGAGCTGGACCAGATAACGCTGACTGAGCTTGCCATGTGTCTCGTTATCAGTAACACCGGCCGTCGCCCAGTTCAGGTATCGCACCTTCGCGTCTGTGATGTGGTGTCTGGCAAAAATCTCAAAGGCGAACCGTTTTACGGCATGAATATTCCGCGTGCCAAGCAGCGGACTGGTTTCAGGGCCAGCTTCAAATTCTGTGCTGTTACCCAAGATTTGTTTGCCGTCGTGAAGGCACAGGCAAAGAGCGTAATCCTGGAGGCAGAGCATTGCCTTGGATTTGAATTGCAGGAGGCGGATCGTCAACAAATCCCGCTGTTCCCGGACCTAAAGGCGATGTCCGAGGTTGAGACGCCAGTAGGGTTCCGTGAGTTTACTCATACAGATAAGCTGCATTCTCGCTCTGCTGAGTTCACTGAGACCATTCAGGCTGTTGCAAATCGCTTGGGAGTGCATTCTGAGCGCACCGGCGAAGAGTTAAATATTTCTTCGCGGCGCTTTCGTTACACCACGGGCACACGTGCTGCTCGGGAAGGCTTCGGCGAGTTGGTTATCGCGGAGTTGCTTGACCATACGGATACTCAGAATTCGGGTGTTTATATCAAAAATATTCCTGAGCATGCGGAGCGCCTGGATGAGGCTGTTGGATTTCAGTTGGCACCTTACGCGCAAGCTTTTGCCGGTGTACTTGTGGACTCCGAGAAAAGCGCGAAGCGTGGTGGTGACGCAACAAGCCGGATCAGAACGGAGGAAGGGCAAGGGATCGGCACCTGCGGCGAGCATGGCTTTTGCGGCGCAAACGTCCCCATTCCCTGCTATACGTGCATGCACTTTCAACCTTGGCTGGACGGACCTCATCCAGAGGTGTATCAGAAGTTGCTTGCCGAACGTGAGCGCATCAAAGAAATCACCGGTGACCTGCAAGTAGCGGCCATCCTTGACCGTAGCATTATCGCAGTAGCCGATGTGATTACTCGTTGTGAGAAGCGCCGAGAAGAACTGAAGAAGCGACAGGAGGTTACCACCGATGCCTGATGTCGTTTTTTTTAAGCCTCGCTCCGAGAATGAGGCGAAGGAAAATCTCGCAGCGTTTATCCAACTGTGTCGTAAAGAGCTAACCGTGTTCGGCGCGGATCTCAATTGGGGGGCAGCTACCTGGCCAAAGGTTCAGACGTTCGCAAAACTGGGCGTCAGCACCCGTAGACCCCAGCCAGATCAGGTCATGGATGAGGACTTTATCCAGTTTGCAAAAGCCTATTTTCGATACCAACAGGGACACAAGCCAACGGGGACGAAGAATGAGGGCAAGGCCCTAAGGGCGTTGGAATCGGCGCTACTACAAGTTAATGGAAGCGCTCATATTTCCGGCATCTCGATTGTTGTGCTCGATGAAGCTGCGAAGCTTGGTGCAGAGTATTACTCCAAGGGTGCGGCCTATCATTTCGGACGGGAGCTGGAGCGACTTACGAGCTTTGTTTCAAGCAACAAACTCATTCCCCATTCTGTTTCCAATTGGAGCAGTCCGATTCGCCGGCATGAAGATACAATTCGGACTGGTATGAAAGCTAAGAAGGACCGGGAAAAAAAGCTTCCAAATCAGACCGCGTTGAACGCCTTGGCAGAGATTTTTGCGAACAATCCAGAGAATCATCGGGATATTTTTACGACCTCGGTGTTTGCGTTATTGATGTCCGCGCCTTCCAGAATTACCGAAGTTCTGGCCCTGCCAGTTGACTGTGAGCACTTCGAAACGGACCGGAAGGGGGTTGAGCGATATGGTTTGCGGTTCTTTTCTGGAAAAGGCTTTGATGGTGATATCAAATGGGTTCCGACCGAGATGGTAGGCATCGCCAAACAAGCGGTCGCAAGAGCAAAAGCCCTGTCGGAGAATGCCCGCAAACTTGCGACATACGTTGAAGCGAACTCGACGAGGTTTTACAGGCACTCAGATTGTCCTCAAGTGGCCGATGATACCCCGCTCACCATTGAGCAATCGGCGCAGGCTCTCGGTATGAACTACCAAACTCGCAAGGATGCGCGCACGTCGCTATTTGGTCGAAAGTTATCTACGAGGGACGGGGTGCATACGCTTAACAGCCTGTGGCAGCACACGCTGGAGCGATTGCCGGAGGGGTTTCCCTATCTTGATAAACCAGCGGGTATAAAGTTCAGTAATGCTCTATTCGCATTGAACAAAACTCAGTTGCATGCGGTCAAAGCGACATTGCCAGTCGAATTGATCAAGCCCACAAACAATTTCTTCAACAACGATTTGGGTCCCCGTGAAGCGCTCGGTAAGGATGCACATCAGAGTATTTTTGACCGACATGGCTATCGTGACACCGACGGCGCATGCCTCCGGATGACCTCTCACCAAGCCCGTCATCTGCTGAATACCATTGCCCAGCGCGGTGGCCTATCAAACCTCGCAATTGCCAAATGGTCAGGGCGAGCGGACGTTAACCAGAACCGCACATACAACCACATGACAGAATTCGAGGTTCTAGCGAGAGCCGAACAACTGGACCCCTCCAAGGAACTGTTCGGACCGACTGGTGAGGTCGCCAAAAACCTGCCTGTGACCACGCAGGAATTTAACGCTATGGAGCAGGGCCCTATCCACGTCACGGAATACGGCTTCTGTGTGCATGACTACACCATGAGCCCGTGTGAAAAATATCGTGACTGCATTAACTGCACGGAGCAGGTGTGTATTAAGGGTGATGACCAAAAGCTGGAACGCGTCAAGAAGAGGCTGGATAAAACGGAGCGTTTGTTTGCAGCGGCACAGCAGGCGATGGAAGACGGCGATATGGGTGCAGACAGGTGGTATCAATATCAGGAGAAAACCGTTATTCGGCTTCGGGAGTTGGTCAGCATTCTTGATAATCCAGATGTTGAAGATGGCTCTCAAGTGAAATTGAGAGGCAATGACTTCAGCCAACTGCGTCGAGTGGCAGAGAAAAAGTCCGTGGAATCGAAATCGGTTGAGGATGGCGGCCAGCCATCAGGTGCGTTCTTGACCCAGATGGCTCACTTGTTGGGAGGTGGTCTTGGCTAAACACCTAAGTCGTTCGGATATCAAAAAAATTGTGAGTCTTATTCGAGGGTGGGATCAGCAAAAGATAACCTGGCCCGCAATATGTGAAGTCGTGGAACCGCACATCGGAAAACATCCAACTCGACAAACGCTGAATGCGCATCAAGCCATTGTCGAGGCATACCAGGCCAGAAAGGCTGCACTGAAAAACGAAGGGGTCGCAAAGCGGCGACCTGCAAGTCTTAGTATTGCTGCATCCAGAATTGCGAACCTTGAGGCCGAAGTTCGGGAGCTGAAAGAACAGAACAGGCTCTATAAGCAAATGTTTACCGTCTGGCAGTACAACGCGTACAAGCGGGGACTGTCAGAAAGTCAGCTTAATGAGCCGTTGCCGAGGGTGGATCGGGAGCGGACAGATGGAGAAACGCGATGAAGAGCGGCAAACAGGAAGCTTTAGAAGAGTTATTAAGCGTTTACTACTTGGCAAGGGCAAGCTCAAGGATTTCAGCGCGTGCGCCGTGACCGCGACAACGCAAGCTATCGGCCAGCGCGCCGCAGGCGAAGCGAACCCGCTTGATCGCTGGGATGGCGATTAGATCAGAAGGTGTAGTGCCTCGCAGGCCATGGAAATACGAACAAAAAAGGCCAGCATAAAGCTGGCCTTTCCCTCATGCCGGTAGGATTGACCTGGGGTTGACGCCGTAGGACCCTCGGATGCGCAGCATCGGACGGGAATCCTTTGTTGCGCGAGGGCAATCCACCAGATCAGAATTGCGCCATGAGAAATCATCTTATGGCCGGTTGCGCCGGCATGCAAGCCGTTGTGCTATGGTCATGTCTAGATCGCGCAGGCCGATTCGGCCGCAGCCTATCGGCATCGCTCAGGACCACGAACAGAAGCCTGATGGCATCACGGTACGAACCAGGGAGGCCCTATGCCGGACGCATTCACACCAAACCTTATCGGCGCACTGGTCGGTCTGACAGGCATGATACTCTGCCTGATCAGTGGCGGCGTTATTGGTCTCTACCTCACCCGCCGAGATAACAGGGCCGCACACAAGAAAGCTCGCGAGCATAACGCATGACAGCCACAAGCGTCGCCATTCTCGCCACCGTAGGCGCAGGCACAACGCTGCTATTCAGCGCGCTCGTCGCCGTCTACATCATCAATCGCCGGGCGAACAAGCCCTAATCCGCGCTCGCCCTCACCTTGTCGGCTTATGCCTCCGCCCAGCACCAGCATTTCGATATGAAGGCCGGCAGCAGAGACCATGGTCACAAGCGCGTCAATACTGAACAGGCTGATTTTTCCGCGCATCAAATCAGAAACACGCGGCTGAGTAACGCCAAAGAGCTTCGCCGCCTCTGTCTGCGTGATTCCGGAGCGCTGGAGGTGGTTTTTGAGCGCCGTCAACAGCGTCGAACGCAGCTTCATGTTTTCAGCTTCTTCCGCGGTGTTTTCGATAGCGTCCCATACGCTGTCGAATCTGTGCCGGGACCTGTCAGTTGCTTCGGCGCTGGCATTTGTCAGTCCGACCTCTCGGCCAAGTGCAAACAAGGCGTCGCCCATGCGCAGGCGGCCTTCCGGCTTTACAGCCTTCGCAAGGATATCGCAAACCTCGGCTTCCGTGCGGCGGTTATTCCTGGCGGCCATGACGCGCAAGGCGCGATAAACGTCATCGTCCAGATTGCGCACTGTGAGTGTTGCCATGCTGTCGCCACCCCGCTAAAAGAAATACGGCTTACAGAGGAAAGCCGTGATGCCGACCATCCGGCAGCTCGATCTCGAGCCTCGCCTTACAGCCGGCCGCTTCCACATAACGCTTGAGCGTTATCAGCTTCAGGTTCTGTCCAGCCTTTTCCATACCGGCTATGCTCGGCTGCTTCACGCCCAGCGCCTGTGCAAGATCAGCCTGCGTCTTATTCACAAGCGATCGGAGCTCGGCAAGATGGATGCCCATTACAATCGCATGAGCTTTCGCTCGAGCGCTCTCTACAATGCTGCCGTCTTCTGCCGCCAGCATTTGATCAAGTGTTCGGGTCATCCTGTCTGCCTGCCAAAGAATCCTTTAGCGTATATAGGCTTCAGCCTATAGTCAACCCGCTCGCTGCACCTGACGATCAGGTACCGTCCTTGTTGTTTTTCTTGTCCTCAAAGTCGCTGGCGGTCTTCCTGTGTCCGCTCGCCGCTGAGCGGAGTTTGGCGTTTGCTGGAATAGGATTGTAGAGCGCTGCCATGATGCGGTCAGCACCCTGCATTGAGACCCTGATGGGCTCCATTGGTCCTTGCTCGAACAGGGCGTGTTCTTCGTCAGTCAGGGGGCCGGCCTCACGGGCGATTGAGGCCAGAAGGGTGCCAAGTTTTTGGCGATTTTCACGCATGACCGCCATTTCGAGTATGGCGTGAATTTCGGCCTCTGTGCTTCGGCCGTGCTGGCTAGCCTGAAGTTGAATGGCTCGATACACCTCGTCGGGCAGGTTCCTTATGTGGACATTTGCCATCTGCGCAGTTCCTCCAAGCGGTATCAATGCGCCCATTGTAAACCAATGATCTCAGAGCCGCTGCGCTGGTTGAATGTGATACCCGTAGCCATCGGCTCACTGCGTCAATGTACAACACCTGTGAGAGATACCATCAATCACGGTGTCCAGGTGTTGTTCTAGACACTAACATGAAGTGTAAAAAGTGATAAAGTGAGTGAGTAAGCGGTTTCCAGGCTGATGGATCTTTGTATCGCCACTAGTTCTGTAGACACTCCGCAGCGAATATTTCGCGTAATTTGCTCGCTTAACAGGATGTCCACCAGTAGGGGGCAGGATCACTCAAGCTCGGATAGCCGGACCATCAGGGGAGGAGTGACGCAGCAGAGCAGTTAAGACCAGCTGCTATTTCATACAGTTTCTCAATCGTGATGTTTACTTCGCCCCTTTCGATTCGCCCCAGGTAGCTTCTATCAAGACCGCATTCAAGCGCCAAGGCGTCCTGAGAGACGCCCGCTTCTTTTCTTCTTGCTCTGATATTCGCCCCCAAGGATTTTGCCAAGTCTTTCATTACTACTCCTATAAAGAGCAGTAATATTTAATTTTGCGGCTTTTAAAGCCACGGACTATAATCCTCATTTTTAGGGGGCGAAGAATGGAATCCTCATCTGTAATCCCCTTTCCGGTTCTTCATCTCATTCTCACCGAAGAGGAAGTTGGCTGCTGCAACATTGAGAGTTGCTCCACAACCGGAAAGCGTCTGAGCCTAACGAGGGCGATGGCCGGGCCCTTTTCCACTTATTGCAATCAATGGGTTGCAAATAGAAGGTGATTACAATGAAAAAAAATGAATTAATTCATAGGTTTAAGGCAGAGGTATTAGATATCGGTCCAGAAAGCTCGCTTCCCAGCAATTTGAGTGATGAATGGCTGGAAGTTCTGTTAACACAGTCAGAGGCATATGCAGAGATGGATGAAGACGTGCGACCAACCGTACTGGTTGCAGCAGTCTTACACATTCTCTTCGCGAAAAATGGGATTAACGAAGTCTCAATTGAGGGATCGGAGATTATTTATCGTATGCAGGAATACAGTGTAGAGCTAGCTATTGAAGAGATTGGTAGGAAGACCGAATTTAAGGGTAATCCCGCGACATTAGAAACCATATTTACCAGTCGTATCGTCGAGTTTAGCCAGTAAGCTATCAAGGTTAAGCAGAGGAATGGTGATTTTTCCCCTGATTTTATGCCGCACTATCTTGCCATAGGACGCGATCGCGAGAGCTCAAGTTTCACGACAGATGCCGTTTTGTGAGCAAAAGCTTACATCTTCTTCCGCAATTGCTCACATATTAGTCTGATCAAATTGTGCACAATGCGTTCGTGCGAAAGACATTGATGTCAACCGCACGGTTACACGCATCGGATGCATAGTAGCTGCGACACCTGCCAAGTGGTGTGACCGACGAGAGAGATCGTTACCCCACCATTCCATTTACTTCGTATTAGTCACTATTCATTACAGTTCCTCTTCGACTCAAGGAACTGCTCGTCTTCAAATACGCCAAACCATTCGGAGGAGTGGCCTACTGCCGAAACTGAGACGACGTGATCGCTCCCGTATCCTGTGCGGAAAGAAAAACCCTTAGCCAGCACAAATCGTGCGTAATCAGCCGACTTGTCTTTCACGTGGCCAACCGCCGTAATCTGAGAAGCAACAACGGTCATTGACGTAAGAGTCTCAGATTGTGCGCCAATACCCACTGAAACAAGCACCTCTCCAAAATCGAGAAGTCCCGCCTCACTATCACCAGCTCGATACTCACACCTGATTTACCTCGTCTTTATTCCAGCGCAGATCGCCAGATTCGTTGTCATTACACAATGGAAAAAGAAACGCCGCCACCACGAAACTTGACCAGGAAGATGGACTTCGCAGCAGGCTGGGCGCTGAAAAGTGCGGTTGACCAGCTGTTGTCAAACTGCAGGGTGATGACAACAAAGGACCAGCATTAACGCCTTGGTTGGCTGAGTGGTCGCCTCCCCAAGCCCATGGCACAGCGTGCTCGGAAAGCGCTACCAGGCTGACGTGTACCTTTTTTAATAAAAAGAGAACTAGTTGATGCTCAGAATTGATACAGGATGTTACACTCGCGGCCTTCGACTCTCGCCTTCCATTCATGCAGTAAGGGCTCACCATGACTTCATTCTCTTTCACTAAAACGCTCGCCGTGTCAGCACTGGTTGCCGTCGCTTCGTTCAATGCCTCAGCAGGGTTGATCGGCGCAGACGTCACGCTGCAGGCGTTTGATCAGCCTCGCGCTGGCGATCCCTTGCGAGTCACCTCGTTCGACAGCCGAACGACTGTGAGTGATGCCGTAGAATACGCTACCGTTGCCGACATTACAGACGCACCGTATTCGGGTATTTTCCTGCCAGAAGTGAATATTGGCGACTCGTTCATCGACTTCACTTTTGTCGATGCAGGTGCTCGCCGATTCGCCTCGCTGTTCAGAGCCGGCTACGTCTTTGAGTTCTTCGGCCTGAACGATTCAGGGCTTGTCAGTGCATCGGTTGATCGGGCTAACAGCAACATCGCCCTGCAGGACTTTGCGCCGAGAATTGACGGCAACAACCTGTATGTAAATTTCGCTGGCCTCAGTGTGAACACTGGCTCATTTGCCCGCATTAACCTGACTGGTGATGCTGTGGCCGAAACTGTTGACCCCACCGATCCTGTTGACGGCGGTAGTGCTGCCGTTCCAGTGCCCGCCTCAGCCCTGCTGTTGCTGACAGGCCTGTGCGGCATTGGCATCGCCCGTCGCGCCAAGCGTTCAGCTTAAGCGCCTTCAGAACGTGCAGCCTGGTGGCTGCACGTTTTAGTAATACTATCCAGTTAGCTCCGTTACTCGCACTCGCTTTGGGGTGCATTTCAAATCTTTTTTGAGACGTTTGGTTAAGTGAGATTTAATTGAATGGAATATTTAACGAAGCAACAGAAGATAGGTTTTTATCAGTTTTATTTGAAACCATATGGGTTGTGGATCCTAGGTATGGCTGTGGCAGGTGTTGCTGTAAGTCGTCACTTCCAACTCCCGCCCTGGATGGGTTGGTCAGTATTTATTTTTGGCTCAGTTGTTCCATACTTTTTCATGATAGATTTTTTAATGAAACAAGCTGAGAAAAGACTAAAATCAAATAAGTCTAAGCTATTTAGTAAGATAAATAATGTCGATTATTACTATCTATCACACTATGGCGGTATCGCTATCAGTGTATCTGACAATATGCTGGCCTCTCTGTATGAGGAAGGCAGTAAGAAATCCGTAGTAAAAGTGTTTTCAGCAAGCAAGATACGCGGATACTTTACTCATATGAAGGATCTGGTAGAGCTTGTCGATGAAAAGGGCAGAGTCAGCCAGAACAGTAACACTGTGATGCAGAATATTCGTGCGCGTAAAGGATCAGGTTTGTATATAGAGCTGGATGATGTTGTGCTTCCGGAAGTCTTTGTGCAAATGACTGATAATGCAGCTCGGAAGTGGGGGCTCATAATCGAAAAATTGAAAGATGAAACCCTGGAAGGACGATCCGTTCCAATGGCCTACCCACCGGTAGAGTAAGATTTAACGTTCAGCCCAAGCGCGTTTAAAATGCGTGGCTTTCGCTCGTTTAGACAGGTCTTCTACAGTCGCACTGGCTCGCTATTTCTCACTTCTTAATTTGGAAAACACCTATGGTACCGTCCATCAAACCTACTCCTGCGAGCACTAAGCTGCTAGGAGCCTTTTTTATTCTGGTGATATCGTTGCTGAACGCAGGATGTGGCTCGTCCAATCCGGAGACGCCTGAAGACATCTCTGCAGCCTTTATTGAGGCGATTTTCCAGAATGACGGTGCCTTTGTGGATCGCTATAGCACGCCAGGCATGAAAAGGGGTACAAATGATAAACTTAAATGGCTGTTCACCGTTGCCCCTCATCGCGTGCCAAAATCTTATGACATTACTGTCGATAATTTTGTTGAAAGCCAGCCCGATATGGGCAGGGTGCATTATCAAATAGATTTAATTACGCAAAATGGCGCGCCAAAATCTTTCAAAGGTAGCCTTGCTCTTCAAAAGCATGAAGGCCAATGGCTAGTCCATGGTCCCGGTAATGTAATTAGCAGTCTTTAGTAGTAGGAGCCCGTTGCGCATCGTCAGCTTGCAAAATAGAAGGGACATGTTCACCATGCCGACGGGATGTGAGATTGGCTCTAGTCAATATGCTTCCATCTAAACTTCTAGTGGTAGATACATAATAATAAAGTCCACAGCATAATCTGTTTAGTAATCGGTAAATAAGGGCTAGGCATGAACATTGAAGAGTTGTACTCCGTCAAAATATACGACGTGTTGTCCGACGATACACAAAGATATGCTACGACGAGCATTCAAGGCTCGGGTGATCGCTACCGTTCAGAAGTCTCCTCCACGACAGAGCATCATACGCTTCAGGCCGTATGGGTGAAGGACTCGGACACTGGAAAGGAACAAAAACTGAACTTCGATAATTATGAGATTGACGTGCGCCCAGGTCATCGTATCCTGATTGCGACTAATAAATCCGAGAAAAGAATTGAAAGAGTTATAAATTTATCAACCGATGATGTCAGATACTATCGCGGAGTTTACAACCGGCCGAGCCTAGCCGAATATGATAGTTTACCGTTCAAAGTATTGGTGGGTATCGCTGTGGCGGCCGGATTTTTCCCGATATTTGGTGCCTTTGGCGCTATTGTAGTGTGGCTGTTTCATGTATCTCTTCCAATTAAGGGGCTAAAGAAGTATATACTAGTGCTGCCAATACTATATATATTTAGCTCTTATCTTGTTATAACGCTAACTAAAACTAAAGGATTTGACTGGGATAATATTTACGTGACGTATGTATTTTTTGCTTGGCTTGCATCTATGGCATATTTAAATTGGATTAAAAACCGCATTATTAAAGTTGTCACACACCATAGCAACTTGCTAGATGCTTATCTCTCAAAATACCTCTCTACCAAACTTAAAAACCCTGCCTAGGATAACGTTCGGTTTGTGCCGCCAGCTCTTTCGTTTCCTTTATGCAGCTGACACGTTCAGTTGGAAGTGCGTGATAGCTGATTGACGTACTACCGAAGCTTTGCTCACGAAGCGTCAGAGACTAGACGCTGAGCGAGCCAGCGAATTGCTGCACTGCTCCAGCAATGCTTCGTCGCCAAGGTTGTATTCCCCCCAGTCTAATTCCTCGACATTCGCTATCCCTACTATTCAATATCTCTACCGAAATAAAACCACCGTTTTCTTTACGGTAACCATCGGGACCGATTTTACCTGGTAAAGGATTGAATCGGTGTAAATAAACCCGTAAATTTATCTACGTAAACAAAAGGTGCGTTTTCTTTATGAAATTTGGCTACGCCAGAGTCTCCACCGGAAATCAGGATACTGCCCTGCAAATGGATGCGCTTGAGGCGGCCGGCTGCGAGCGGATCTATCAGGAAACCTATTCAGGCAAGTCTCGTCAACGTGTCGAACTGACTCGTGTGCTGGATATCTTGCGAGCAGGTGACACGCTCATTGTGTGGCGGCTGGATCGGCTTGGACGAAGCCTCAAGGATCTCGTTGGAATCATCACAGAGCTCGAACAGCGTCAGGTAGGATTCAAGTCCCTGACCGAATCTGTCGATACCACGACAGCAGGCGGCAAGTTGGTTTTCCATCTATTTGGTGCCCTGGCTGAGTTTGAACGCAGCCTGATCCAGGAGCGAACAAAAGCTGGTCTTGAAGCGGCCAGGGCTCGAGGGCGCAAAGGTGGGCGGCCGCGCAAGCTGACTACTGCCCAGATCCGGATGGCTCGAGCCATGCTCATGGATGACGAAATGACAAAGGCCCAGGTCGCCAGCCATTTCGGTGTCAGCAGACCCACCCTGAATAAAGCGCTAGCTGCCTAACAGCCAGCGTTCTCTCCCGGCAAGATTAGTCCTGCAGCCATAGATAGCTGCACAGCTTGGCGCTTCTTGCACCTTTTAAAGGTAAGACGCCAAGCGTCCGGGTCGTTTTTGCCATCTCTTCTTTTTCAGTACCTACCCTCGGAACTCCTCTCTGTTCAGTCGCCGTGAAGCCGACACGCCTGTATCCAGCCATGCGCCGCTATCGTTGTGCGGTAATCAAGGCGTCTTCGTTTCAGTACGGTACTTAACGCGTTTGCTCTAACTGATATAGAGTGATCTAATATTGATACGGGCCCCTGAGCTCGATGGGTATTACCCTCGGCATTAAGCACTTTATCCGCGATCGTTATCTCTGTGTGTGTCGCCAGACCCTGACATCGCATCAGCCAGTTGCATAAGCAACGGGTGAGGTGCGTATGCTTAGAAAAAGCGAGACTCCTTCAAAAGATTTTATCTTATCACTCATTGTCATGCTGGGCTTGATGGCTGCGTCTTTTCTATACGTGATTTATAGTGAGGAAAAGACTGTAGCGACTGCTGAGGTATGGGAGCACTTTAAAGCGTTATCGATCTTTGTCGCTGGCTATATTTTTGAAAAAGTGAAGGTTTAACTTCCTGGAAGTAGGGCTCCGCGTTGCTGGTTTTGCCGCGCGGAGCGCCAACGCTGGCTATCTGAGAAAATAGAGGAGCTTGTTTTGCTCTCCGTAAGAAACTGATTGGTTGCTATAGGGCCATTTGTCGAACTTTACCCCTGACATCTGATACAGAGCAGCTCCCGCTATGTGATGGCTCCTATATTTGTTTCCTGCCAGTTGAATGAGCGAATAGTCCTGTCCGCCGTCACATCTTTATGTTTCTGCATGCATCAAATGCTGAGAGCCCGCGGTCTTGTCATGGTTCATCTCTAGCGACGCCACTTGAGAAAGATTTTTACAGCTGGCTTTCTGGAGTTTGGCTTTGCCGATCATAGAGACGTTATTGTGCTCGTCAACGAACATCATCCCGTCTTTCAAATTTTGCACCAGTGCTTGCCATTGTGCATCTGGCATGATGCCAAATTCATTGGCATCTGGAAGAATAAGCAGCTTTCTCACCGGGTTTATATTATCCCGGTGATGAGCGAAAAGGGTCCAGCCGCCACCTTCGCGGCTCATATCACAGTACACCTGGAACGGTGCCACCCCATAGTCCTTGCCATCAGGATCAATAGTGTAAATGCCGTTGCCGCGAGTTTTATCAAGTTGATTGCAACTGCGGGCGGTTGACGGGGGTGGTGGATCAATAACTGCAGGTAATATGATGGGATCCAAATCGCGTCCGCCGACAGAAGCAGTAGCTGTTATCACGACCTTCTTGTATCTGTCATCTCGTGTGCAAAGCGTGCGAAAGCTTGACGCACCTATCGTCGTTGGTACTTCGTCGTTGCATTTGCCAGAGTCGATATTCCAAGAGATGATGTCAGTCGTCGGGTCACCGTCACCCGAGCTGTAGTAGTCCATTACATAGAGAAATCTCGTGTCATCCACTACTTCAAAATAATGGCTGAGGCCAACCTTGTTGCGATCAATGCACTGGCCCCAGGCCTTTACAATACCGCTATTTATTGCTTTTACGAGGCTTCTAACTTGTTGGTTATGAAAGCTTGCTTGGAAAGTTTCATCACAGAGTTGATTGACTGTGGATTCTCTCGTCGAGGCAGCGCCTTGGTAGTCTCCATAAAGAAAGCTTGCTTGTGAGGCGTCGTTTTTAGCCTCTGATTCACAGTAAGTTCTTTGGGCAACGCTATGTTGGAGAGAGGAGTATTCGTGGGATTCGAAATCGCGTATGCCTTGTGACAGAATCGCGTCGCAAACGCTTTCTGCTGAAACCACTTCCGCTACCAGCCCTATGCCAGCAACAACCGCGGACCGCCAGACTTTACGAAGATTATTGTTGTGCATTTTCATTGCCCTCTTAGTTATACCGCTTATGCCGTAAACAACTTTGGCAACTCATGACACTGCTGTTTATCATTAAAATTTGTCAATGTCTATGGGGCCAGGAACTGGAGAGGCTGGTATGGCTATCCACTGGGAATATCCCGTACGACTTTCTATTATTCTGCTGGTTGAAGTAACTGAATCGACCTGATGAGCAGTCTAGTTCCGCCCTAGCGAGGGCAGGAAACGATTAACTAGGGCTCGGTCATACTTGCGTTCGGCGAAGGCCTGGTTGGTGGTATCAATACGGTCCCATTCAGCCTTGTTAGAGACTGGACGATAACTTGAACAGGTTGTGGCATCGTTCGAAGCGACATCCTGCTTCTTGAGTTTGCAGAACACTGCACTGTCGATGCCGCCGGCGCCATGATATCGGCACAGGTAGCAGTTTTTCAGTCTGATGCCCTTGAAATAGGCGTCGTGGACTTTTTCTTTATAGGTCGAGATCTGGCTGGATTGTGATCGAACCCAACCAGTCACTTCTTGATGGAGCACAGACTCTCGCGCAATGATGCGCTGGTACTCCTGAATTGAAGCCTCGAGCAGAATACTCTTGCCAGATCGGTAAACGACGAAGACATTGAGACGCCGATCGCAGGGCGCCTGGCATATATCCCCGTGCCGTGTTGCCTTCTCGAAATTATGACAGCGTACTCGATTCTCACGGAGATGAGCGGCCGCAATAGGTTCAATGTGATCCTCATGCTTAATGGTTAGCTCGATAATTTTCTCGCCAAGAGCGATCTTGTTCGGCTCACAAGTATGCGTCACCGCGATCTCAACGAATAAGACCCTGCCTGAATTCGAGGTCAGTAGAATATCAGGCACGAAGCCCTTGTATCCCTTCTCAACCTCAATTTTCTTGAAATATTGAGTCAGATCGACGTCGACGGTTTCCTCCCCGACGCAAGGCTCGCCGGTCAGTGCTTCATGACGAGTGCAGCTCCACGGCCTGGTTATGGTGAACATGAACGGCGTTTTTTCCGCCAGGCAGCGCTCATAAGTGAGCATGAAGGTCTGCTGTGCGAGCTTGTGCAAATAGGTTATCGGGGAGCAGTTCTCTACCGACCTATGGGCGAAATGCTTGGCGTTTCGCTCACCAATGCGCGCAACCATTTCCTGATCGCAACCGATGCAGTGATATTTGTTCGCGACAATACGCGAACTGCCGTCGATCGTGTTGATATCAGCGAGGATGCCACTCAGGGACCTGGCGAATCGATACTTAATCACCCGGCGAGCAATCCTAGGCCGGTCCTGAGAAAAAAACTGCTGTGAATATCCATATCAATATCGCCCCGTGAAAGCGTGATGAACTCCTGTGCGAATAAATAAAGCACAAGAATTTCTGGCCAACCCGAAAACGGAGTTGATCCAATCTATACTGTCTCTACTGAGACTTGGCTATAGATAAAGTTAAGTTGAGAATTGACTTCATTGCGACTCAGGTGGCACATAAATTAGAGGGCACTCATGCCGTTGTCATGGAACGAGATTAAAGATCGATCAGTTACATTTGTGCGAGAGTGGGAAGGCGAGTCATCGGAACATGCTGAAGCCAAGAGTTTCTGGGATGACTTCTTTAAGGTTTTTGGCGTCTCGCGACGCCGGATCGCTTCTTTCGAGAAGCACGTCAAAAAGGCAAATGGAAAAGATGGTTTCATAGATCTGTTTTGGCCTGGCGTGCTCTTGGCTGAGCACAAGTCCCTCGGGAAGAACCTTGATTCAGCCTATGACCAAGCTACAGATTACTTTCCTGGGCTAAGCGATAAGGAACTTCCTCGGTACATCATTGTCTCCGACTTTGCCAGGTTCAGGATCCGAAACCTCGATACGGACGAGGCCGTCGAATTTCCACTCACAGAGCTTTCAAAAAATCTGTCTCTCTTTGGCTTCATCGCGGGATATGAAACGCGGGAGTATAAAGAGCAAGATCCCGTCAATATTAAGGCTGCGCAGAAGTTAGCCGAGCTGCACGACGCGCTGAAAGATGTTGGCTACGAGGGGCACGAACTAGAGGTTTACCTTGTTCGTATCCTGTTCTGTCTATTTGCTGACGACACTGGAATATTCATGCCTCGAAGCGCATTCGAGGACTTCATTCGAGTGCGCACATCAGAAGATGGTTCTGACTTGGCTCCTCACCTCAACCAGATTTTTCAGACACTCAATACTAAGCCCGAAAAGCGCTTTCGGAATCTGGATGAGCAAATCGAAGCGTTTCCTTACGTTAACGGAAGGCTGTTTGAGGAATATTTGCCACAAGCTAGCTTTGACCGAAGTATGCGCGAGACGTTGTTAGCTTGCTGTGAACTAGACTGGGGTGGTATCAGCCCTGCCATCTTCGGATCGCTGTTCCAGGGAATCATGGACGCTAAGGTGCGGCGCAACCTAGGGGCTCACTATACCAGTGAAAAAAATATCCTGAAGGTCATCGGTCCACTTTTTATGGATGGTCTATGGAGCGAATTCGACCGCATTAAATCTCAACGCACCAAGCTGGCGGCATTCCATGCAAAACTTGGTCGACTTAATTTTTTCGATCCGGCCTGTGGGTGCGGAAACTTTCTGGTTATCAGCTATCGGGAGCTTCGGTTACTGGAGCTGGAGGTTATAAAGCGGCTACACGCTAGGGATCAACAACAACTTTCGATGGATGCGGTTGATCAATATGTGTTGGTAGATGTAGATCAGTTTCACGGGATAGAAATCGAGGAGTGGCCCGTCCAGATCGCTCGAGTAGCCATGTGGCTAATCGATCATCAGATGAACCTGTTGGTTGGGAAAGCTTTCGGTCAGACGCTCGTTCGCATCCCTCTTAAAAAGTCTGCAAATGTTGTCCACGGGAATGCTCTGCACTTAGATTGGAATTCTGTCCTCGCTGCGGATAAATGCAACTATGTCTTCGGCAATCCTCCTTTCATCGGCGCAAAGTTGATGACACGTGGTCAGCGCGAGGATATGGCAGTCGCGTGTAGCGACATCCCAGGGGCCGGCCTTTTAGACTTCGTTGCTGCTTGGTATGCAAAGGCGATCAGATACGCCACAACAGCAACGCGTTGCGCCTTCGTATCTACGAACTCTGTATGCCAAGGAGAGCAGGCACCTTTACTGTGGGGGTGGATGCTTTCTCAGAATGCGAACATCGACTTCGCTCACCGTACGTTCAAATGGCGTAATGAAGCTAAAGGTGTGGCAGCGGTACATTGCGTAATCGTTGGATTCAGTCAAACGTCTACACAACAAAAAACGATATTCGACTATCAAGATATTGATGGCGAACCGGTCTTAATATCTGCAAAAAACATCAACCCTTACCTTGTAGATGCTCCTAATATCTTGCTTACAAATCGAACGAGACCGATTTGTGATGTTCCGAAAGTTGGCATAGGCAATAAACCTATAGATGGTGGTTATTATTTGCTCACTCCCGAGGAGCGGAAAACGCTGATTAGAGCCGAGCCCAAGGCTAAAAAACTCATTAAGCGGTGGTATGGAGCGACAGAGTTTTTGAACAGTGTCGAGCGATACTGTTTGTGGCTGGCAGATGTTGAACCCAGTGAGCTTCGAGCTATGCCGGCAGTTACCGACATTGTTCAGAAGGTCCGGCGGTTCCGCCTAGGAGAAATCGATGCCAAGAGTGGCAGAAAATCAAAAGGTGGCCAAAGCTCTAAAGCCTTAGCAGCCACCCCGACCAAATTTCACGTCAATAACCTGCCGAGTTCAGACTATTTATTAATTCCACGGCATTCATCAGAATCTCGGGCTCTCATTCCAATGGGATTTATGAGTGTTGACGATCTTTCCGGCGATGCAAATCTCATCAGTGCGTCGGCAAGTAAATTTCATTTTGGCGTATTGCAGTCCGCAATGCATATGGCATGGGTACGAACGACGTGTGGCAGGTTGGAAAGCCGATACCGCTATTCTGCTGGTATCGTATACAACAACTTTCCTTGGCCGCTCCAGGCTAGGGACCAGCAGAAAGAAGCTATTTCCACAGCCGCACAACATGTCTTAGATGCGCGCTCACAATTTCCAGGCTCGACGTTAGCCGATCTATACGATCCCTTAAGTATGCCTCCGGCACTTGTGAGGGCACATCGGGCATTAGATCGAGCCGTGGATGCAGCCTATGTTAAAGATGGGGGAAAGCGCTCTTGGGCGACCGAAGCAGATCGAGTGGCATTCTTGTTTGATCAGCATCAAAAAATCTTATCTCTGATACCCGTAAAGGTTGCCGCTAGTAAGAGAGCGCAAACAAATTGAAGGTGACAGAATTAAATCTACTCGACTGAGGTCTCACATTGAAGAGGCGTGGTGTTGCAGCCTGCTGTGTCCGCTAATCACAATTAGATCCTCGAGCGTGCGCTGAGGAAAGATTCCATAAATGCATTTTGGAGATTAGCTATGTCAGCAAGTTACTGAAACACCTCGAGCGTCGAGAGCGGTTTCTCAAGAGTCGCCATCGGAGGTCTTTGAGCGTGTGAAATTGGCTACGCTCGAACTTTCTCCGGAGAAAGATTTTACAGTACTACGTATTCTCGACGATTTTCTGCGCCTAGCCTAGGAACGATCGTGATGAAACCACGTGAGTGAGCAGAAAGACCTTATCTTGCCCGCAACCTTCTTACTCATAAGGGCAATCAGGACTGCCCCACTCGTTGCCGACAGGACCGCCCACAGCGCCTTGCAGCCTTCGCTTCTTAATCCAGGCAATGGCGATTTGATCCATGACATCGGCCGGAATAGCCACCGTGGCACTGAGCTGCTGACTGGAGATGTCCTTTTCGAATGTTGAGCAGACTTGATCGTCTAGCTGCAGAAACACTTCGGTAAGCTGGTCACTGAAAGAAACTTCTTCATAGAAATGAAAGCGGTCATCCGAAGCAATAGTCGCTTTGGTACTCATACGCTTACTCCAAGATAATACACAGCCGGCGCGCCATCTGGTTCGGCTACGCAAGCAGTTGGCAGCACTGAAAAAGATTGCGGTCTCATCGTCAAATCACCAAGTGTCCTGAGGTGTCGGCGACGCTGATTTCTAAGGTCATTCCAGCGTTGAACTCCAGAAAATCCTCTTCGATACCGTCTGAAAATACTACACCATGCATAGGCATGTGCGACTCAAGCAGAAAGCGCTCAGCGGCCGTGATAGCACCGAAGACCAGCTGAGTGCCGGTTGTGCGACTGGGGAAAGGCTCGCGCACGGTGAACTGCAGACGCTGCTCGTCCCAGCCAAAGCCTTTGCGCAGTGCATGCTGCTGTTCCCCGGTTACACCCATTGCCCCTGAGAGAATGGATTGAAACCAGCCCGATGACCCAAGGCCCGTTGAAATAATGATGCCAGATGACGATTGCACCTCTGAGCGAGCGCCCCATCTCAATTCATAGCGCGCAGAAGTATGGGACTTCGGACCAATAAATAGGTCGTTGACCGCAAGCATCTGCTGGCCGTCGTTTGTTGTCGCTTGCGCAAAGGTGATGGACCTGGTCGAGCGTCGCTGCAGCAGCGTCTCCTTAAAGACTGCCGGTAGGTCTTCGGTTTCGAAGGGCAGCAACTTTCCGTCCCAGCGGGCGGGGTCGGGATTGATGCCGATGACTGGCTGCCCGGACAGGTATTTCAGGGTATTGGCGACTAAGCCATCCTGACCGATAACAACAACGATCTCGTCAGAACTGAACTGATAACTCGGCAGGTAACTGCGTTCGATCTTCTGAAGACGCCCAGCTGCACGGAGGCATTGTTCTGCCTCCAGTACTCTGGCCTTGTAGGTATCATGTTCCTGAAGATAGTCGCTCACGCTGATGCCATTATGCTCAAGATAGAATTTGGCTTGCGGCCACGTATTGAAACGTTCAATCAGTTCTTCCAGTCTCGTTTTGCGAGTGACCAGCACTGAGCGATATTCTGTTTTGTCAGACATGGCGTCTACCCCGCAACCTTTCGAGCAAGCTGTGAAAACATGTCAGGTCCAATATTCAGCTCATTTATCTTGCCAGCATTCTGGGCCAGTGTTTCAAGCGCTACCGCCATCAGTTGCTCAGGTGTCATCTGCGCAAGTGCCATGGCCTTCAGATTCTCGACTGGCAGTTCTGCAAACGCGTTCATTTTTGCCGATATTCCATAGGCTTCGGCATCCATTTCAGCTTTGTCGTTCTCTGCTGTGACAGTTACCAGCTTGGCCCGCTCCGTCTCGGCCTGAATACTGTTCTGCAGGCGTTCGCGCTCAGTTTCGGCCCGGTCTCGCTGCAAGGTCCGTTGGTTTTGCAGACGCGACATCTCGATTTCCTGCTCCTTCTCCTGAACAGAGAGATCAGTCTGCAGTTCAGCTTCCTTAATCATGCGTTCCTGTTCTACCGCTGACTTTCTTCGCAAGTACACAGCATCGTCGGCTTCCTTGAGGATACTTTCCCGGGCTTCGGCTTCGAGTGCCTTTGCAGTTTCTGGAGTTGGGACAATTCCACTGATCGAGACATCGAGGATCACCAGACCGAGTGCGCTCAACGCAGGGTCCTGTGGTAAATCGGCGCGCAACGCTACCACCAATGGTTTCGTCATTTTCAGTGCGTCACGCAGCGTCGAAGCTTCGATATTTTCCTGGAGCAGCGACTGTATTGAACGGACCACGCGATCATTCAATTTCAGTGGATCTTCCGAAACGTAGCCAGTACCGTCAGCCTTGAGGTTAAAGTTCAGCATTGTGGCAGCGCGCAGCGCGTCGGCTATTTGGTAGGTAACCTGTCCCTGCACCCGGATAGACTGATGATCTACTGTACGCAACGTGAAGATATAGGACGCTTCCTGAATGCTCTGGGGAACAGAGGATATGGAGGTGGTGGCTGAATTGTAGAAAAAGCTCAGGCCACGGCCCTGGGCTTTCACCTGCCCGTTGGCGGTTTTCACAATATACGATGATGAGTCTGCTTTGAAATAGCGGATGCCGAACATGGGTCATACCTCTTAGGTAGCCTTTAGACACTAACAAGTCAATAGTGGCTAACAGACACTAATAAGTCAACGCGGCTTTGCTTCTGAAGAGGGCATCACTTAGAATAAGTGGCAATAAGACACTATTGGTGATGTTCCATGGACGAATCCGCATATCTTGCTTCGTATGACCGCTCGCGGTATGTCGCCCCTCTACTTTCTGTCGATGCAGTGCTATTTACCTATCATGACGAACAGGTGAAAGTGTTGGTGGTCAGGCGGTCGCGGCATCCCGAGCAGGGAAAATGGGCTCTACCCGGCGGCTTCGTCGACGAAGATGCGGACGATAGCCTTGACGACACTGTTCATCGGAAAATCGTCGAGAAGACAGGGGTAAAAGCGCCGTATCTCGAACAACTCAGGACGTTTGGAAATTCGAGCCGAGATAAGCGTGGCTGGTCGGTCACCGTGGTGTATACCGCACTGATTGCTCATCAAAGCTGCGCTCCACTTATAGAGACCGTCAGTGATGCAAAGTGGATGGCAGTATCAGAGCTTGCCGACCATGAGCTGGCGTTTGATCATGGGATGATTCTTCAGGCCGCGATCGCGCGGCTGAGGCAGAAAGCGCTCTACTCGATTGTGCCCGCCTTCACGCTCCCGGACGAGTTCACACTGCCAGAGCTGCAACGGGTACATGAAGCGTTACTAGGAAAGCCGCTTGAGAAAAAGTCCTTTCGAAGAAGGATAGAGCAGGCCGATTTGTTAATTGAGACTGGCTTTAAGCAATCGGTGAGCGGTCGTCCGGCTACCCTGTATCGACTTAAGCCTGGCGCAGGTGAATACACGTTCCTTCGGAATCTCGAGCAATGAACAGCCTTGATCAACCCAAGATCGTCTACCTCGATATGGATCATGTGTTGTGCGACTACGACGCGGCGTATGCCCTGAGCCGAGAGTGTTACCCCGAGCTTCAATATCCGCAAAGTCGACGGGGGTATTTCAGTGAGCTTCAACCGATGCCAGGGGCTGTGCAGGCTTACCACAGGCTCAGGCAAACCGATGGATTGTCGGTCTTCATATTGACCGCTCCCTCCGTCCGTAATCCCCACTGCTACTCAGAGAAGCGGCTGTGGATAGAGAACCATCTTGGCCTCGAGGCTGCGTACCGCTTAATCATCAGTCCCGACAAGAGCCTGCTAAAAGGCGACTATCTGGTGGATGACAAGGTCAGGGGGCGGGGGCAAGAACACTTTGGCGGGTGCTTGCTGCAGTTCGGGTCACCACAGTTCCCTACCTGGAGCGCGATACTCGCCTTTTTCGAACAAGACCTGTTCCCTGAAATCAAATAGAAAGTCGACCTTATCCAAGCAGATCAAGAACTGCGCTGAGATTAGCGACCAAATCTGGAGGTTAGAATGGTGGTAGACTGCGACGCGTTCGTCCAAGTGAGAAGTATGGTGATGCCAGTGATCCTGACAACCAGTTCCAGTGATTGTGACCCCGCCACGCTGAAGGTTCTGATCCACCCATTCCAGTGATTGTGATCCACTGCACCGACGATTCTGACCCACCCTTAAAGCAGCCAGGCTGACTGCTGACTCTACAGACGCAGTGTCTATTTGGTGGTCACGATGGCCGCCGCGAAGTCGCATGTACTTGATCAGTGCACGCCCTGATTACCGCAGTCCGCAGAGAATGACCAAAAGCAGCCTTACTTGTGGGCCTGAAGTGCTGACGTACGCCGCGTCCCAAAGAGAGCACTGAACCCATATAATGACTGCTCTGCGCACCAAATCTACTTGGCAATTGAAGCCATTACAGTTCAAGCAATTTAAGAGGGAAAGATGCAGCAGACTGAGCATGAGCCAGCACTCTTGAATAACCTCCAAGAGCTAGGGCTTAAGAATTATGAAAAGCAAAAAATCCTATCTAGGCTTGCTCGCTATATTGCGTTTGATAAAGGCGAGGCAATTGTTAAAGCCGGGGATTTTCCCAAAGATTTTTTCGTCATTCTTTCGGGGCTTGCGCGCTACTACTATCTGTCGCCACAAGGAAAGGAATGGAACAAGGCTTTTTTTCGAGAAGGTCAACTAATAGGATCGCTTAGCTCTTTCCTTAGACGTCAGCCTTGTACATATACAATTTCAGCCATTGAGCCATGTACACTGGCCGCTATCCCGCTTAGCATTTTCAACAACGAACAGGATTCTCAGTTACAGACTCTCCTGAATAGGTATGTTCGAGAAATTATGCTCCGCAACGAGGAGCGAGAGGCTTTACTTCTGACTTGCAACAATGAAGAACGCTATCGCTGGCTTCTGCAACATCAAGTCTGGCTAGTCAGCCGCGTTCCACAGTACCAACTAGCCAGTTATCTAGGGATGGAGCCGGTGTCTCTTTCCCGCATCAAGAACAAATGACTTGATTACTTAACTTGCACATCTCCTAACTGAAGATTTAGTCGCTTAAGCAGATCGCGGCACCATCCAGCTTCGCTGGCCGGAACGTTCCAGAGTCTGATTTCCAGCTGACCTGTCTTCGTGTGATGACTTTTGACTCCCACTGTGCCCATTCGTTGAGCAAAAATCTCATCGAGCAAAGCATCGGTGATGTCCTCCCGTAGCTTCGGTTTGAATACCTTGCCAACGGCGGTAACGGGCAAGGCATCCAGAATGATGACTTTCTTTGGGCAGGCTGGCCGTTCCGCAATGTGGCTCATCGCGAACTCATGGAGCTCCTCGCTCGTCACTGTCGCCTCTGCCCGAAGCTGAACGTAGACGACTGGTAACTCTCCAGCATACTCGTCAGGCATACCCACAGCGGCGGCCATGCTTACATCCGGATGCTGCTCCAGGCAGCCTTCGATCAGTGCCGGGTCGATATTGTGCCCACTGCGAATAATGAGATCTTTCGCGCGACCGGTAATGAACAGGTTTCCCTCTTCATCCAGCCGCCCAAGGTCGCCAGTTCTGAGCCAGCCATCCTCTGTAACGGGCGAGGGGGCGGCAAGATACCCCGGAAACACCATGGGGCTTCGTACACAGATCTCACCTGCATCAATACGTATATCCACCGGCTGACCGATATGGCCGACGCTTCCCAATACAGCAGACTTGGCCAGATTTGGTAGTGCAATGACTCCGCTGCACTCTGTCATGCCGTAGGCCTGGTACAGCTGCCGCCCAACTCTCTCCAGGGCAAGCTCATGAAGCCTGATAGGCACTGGCGCCCCTCCCGAGAGGAGGAACCGAAGCGTACTGATGTTTTCATCCTGCAGCGGGACGTCAAGCATGGAGGCCATAGAGGTGGGTATTCCGCTGCTGATCGTCACGCCAAAATCTTGAATCAACCGCCAGTGCTGCCTGATCACCTCGGGGTTCCTGAAACCCGCCACAGTAGGAAGTATGAGCTGTCCGCCCGCACCGAGGGTCGCCAGGCTGTTAACGATGGCTCCAGCAACATGGAAGATCGGGAGACCGTTGATGACAATATCGCGCTCCGAGAGCTCCAGGCACCGGATGACGGCAAGAGCTGCAGCGGTCTGGTTCGCGTGCGTATGGCAAGCCAGTTTTGGCATCCCGGTTGTTCCACCAGTGTGGTAGTAGGCAGCTATATCCCCACGAGCTGGCGTGCGCTCCGGTGGCAGGGGGCTGTCGTCATAACGGTTGACCTCGGAGTCGTAGTGCATCTCTCCTGCGGAGCTGAGGACAGAGATACAGAGAGGCTTGTTGGGGAGCCGGCTCGCCACCCTGATGGCTTTGTCCCACAGCTCCTTGTTGTGCAGTGGCCCCAAGGCAAAGATGAGATCTGTTTGAGCCATCAGCATCAGTTGAAATAAGGCGTCCTCACTTAGTAAGGGGTTTAGCGGATTCGCGATACCTGCTGTTTCGGCGGCCCACAGTAGTGTCTGTGCCTGGGGAATATTTGGCAGCAGGAGCGAGACCACTGGACGGGATAGGCCCGATAGCGCCCTCATCATATCGACGGACTGATGCAGCTTGCTCCGCATCTGTTCATACGTCTGCAAACTGGAACGGTTTGCGTCCCCCAGCTCATTGATGAAATGCAGGGCAACAGATTGGGGGGCCTGGACGCAGGCGGACATGAGGAGGTCGTATACGGTTTGCGGAGCAGCATCTTTCATTGTTATGGCCTCAGTCGTGGGGGCAGCGGTTGATGATGCTCTGCCACATGAGCTGGGCTCATTAACAATTGTTAGCCTGCGCCGTGATCGCATGCCCCAGCGACACCCGTGCCGCCCTGCTCCAGCCGAGCTACTTGCCTGAGCTCAGCCTAGAGTCAGGCTTTATCTGCCTCGCAAGCCTTGCGTCACCACCCTCCCACACACGCCCCCAGGTCGTTCTCAAGCTCTCAACTATCATTTGACGAAACCAATATGACCGGTCATCTTATTTTCCGTTGAGGCGTGTAGCACCTGAGGAACTCAGAGCCTACAAGCCTCATTTCTCTGGCTCCGCTGTCACGTTTGAGCGCGACAGCCCTTATAAAGAGGCTCCTACCCATGACCTCATCTACGCTTTTCTCGCCCTTGAGCTTGGGACCCTACACATTGTCCCATCGCGTGGTTATGGCGCCTTTGACACGGATGCGCGCCGCCGCCGGTAATGTGCCTAACGACCTAGCTCCGGAGTACTACAGCCAGCGCGCGACCCCTGGAGGATTGATCATTGCTGAAGCAACCCAGGTCACCCCCTATGGTCAAGGTTACCCTTCTACGCCGGGCATTCACTCTGATGAGCAGGTCGCTGGCTGGAAGAAAGTCACCGAAGCGGTACACGCAAGAGGCGGCTTCATCTTCCTTCAGCTTTGGCATGTTGGGCGCGCCTCCCACACCAGTTTCCAGCCAAACGGCGTACTACCAGTTGCACCATCAGCGATAGCCATTACCGGGCAGCAATCTCTGACTCCTGGCTGGAAACCTGTTCCCTATGAAACTCCGCGTGCTCTGGGTTTGAATGAGATCCCTGACATCATCGAGGCCTATCGTCATGGGGCGCGCCTAGCCTTGGCGGCAGGCTTTGACGGTGTCGAAGTACATGGCGCTAACGGTTATCTGCTGGAGCAATTTCTGCATAGCCGCTCGAACCAACGCACTGACATCTACGGCGGGTCAGTTGAGAACCGTGCTCGTCTACTCCTGGAAGTGACAGAGGCCGTGAGTGAGGTCTGGGGGGCAAATCGCGTCGGTGTCCGACTATCACCATTTGGCACCTACAACGATGTCGGTGACGAGGATCCGATAGGCCTTTACAGCTACGTTCTATCCCGCCTGGACAGGCTCAATATCGCCTACATCAGCTTGATCGAAGCTCGCATCGGAAACTCAATGGAGATTAGTGCTCCGAGTGCTGTTGATGAGCTTCGGCCGCTTTGGCCCCGCCCCTTGATCCTTGCCGGTGGCTTCACTGGTGAGTTGGCGGAGGAAGCCATTCTTTCCCGTAGGGCCGACGCCATAGCATTCGGACGGCAGTTCATTGCCAATCCCGATCTTCCCGCCCGCATCAAGCTCGGCGCCCCACTAACCCCCTATGATCGCTCGACATTCTATGGCGGCGGTGCAGCCGGCTATGTCGATTATCCGAAGCTGCCAAGCGGGAAGCCATGACAGCTGGCTGTCGCAACGCTGCGGAGCAGGTTCCAACTTCACCTTCCCAGGAGACATCATGAAAATCGCGCTATTGGCTGCAACAGGCCGTGCCGGCCAAACCATTCTCAATGAACTCATCAGCCGCGGGCATCAGGTCACGGCCGTTGCACGCGACCTCGCTAAATTGCCTAAAGAGCGGCCCGAAACAGTGGTCCCCGTTCAGGACGATCTAAGCGATGCTAACCGCATCGCAGAAATCATCCACGGCAGCGATGCGGTAGTCAGCGCAGTTGGGGCGCCACGCAACGACCCGGACGCTGACACTGATGTGTTGCTGTGGATCTCGGAGCGGATAGTGACGGCTGTTCGCCAGTCCGGCACGCCTCGCCTGATCGTAGTAGGTGGGTGCGGATCGCTCTGGCTCTCACCCGGAATAAAGGTAATCGACTCCGAATACTGGCCGAAAAGCCTGGTGCCAATTGCCCGTTCGCACATGAAGGTTCTTGAGGCCCTGAAAACATCAGAGATCAATTGGACCTATGTGAGCCCGCCGATGCTGATCGACCTCGGCGAGCGTACTGGCCGGTATCGCCTCGGCGGTGACGAGCTCATCATTGACGATCAGGGGAAAAGCTGGATTTCCTTCGAGGACTACGCCATCGCGCTAGTTGACGAGCTGGAAAAACCAGCCCATGAGCGAGCTCGTTTTTCGGTCGGGCACTAAAGTTACTGGCAGTCCGTACGGAGCATGGACTGCCAGCCAAAGGCTGCAGCAGAAGAATGAGGCAGAGGAGAGCAGCTCGGAATGGAAAAAACTCCCAATGCCTCGGCATTGGGTCATGCCCATTTTTCAATGAGCGATGGCTCCCCGAAGACAGCAACATTCTGCCGGGCAGAAAGTGCTGGGCGCCCGTCCGGAGCCCATATCGTAATGTTCTGGGTGGAGAAGCCGTTGCACGCACTTTCCGCCGCAGACTTGACTAGCCACCAACCCTCCGCATTTACGGGAGCCTCATCGATGAAGTCGACAGACCAGGTGACGGTGCTGATTGGAACAGGCTCCTGAAACAGGACAAATACGGCCGGAGGCAATGCATCTGCAAGCGCCAGCAATGCCACAAGCCCACCGTCGACATTTTGATCACGATGACGCAACCAGACAGTCATTTCAGGTTGTGCCGCCGCTGTATTAGGGCGTGCGCCTGCCACAAGTTTCCCTTCGAAATGGCGCATGAAATTAGGCCTATTATCCCAGATAAAATATTCGGGGTAATTTTCAGGCTCTAACGCAGCAGGCATGGGCACACTGAGATAGCTGTACTCTGCTGCTCGCGACATGCCAAAGCAAAAGCTGGCGTGGGCGGCAACACCCATTTCGCCCACGATCTCTGCACGGGTGAAAACAGTTGATTTTCCCTGTCGCACTATATCGGCCTTGACGCGCAAAACGCCTACGGCAGGCCCCACGAACGAGAAGTGTGCCGATCTGAGAGGGGGCAGGCTCTGAAAAGATCGAGTGGTCGCCTCTAAACAAAGCGCAGCAGAAAGCCCACCATATGCAGTACGCCCTTGCAACCAATCGAGAGGTAGCTCAATCGTGAAGCTATCCCCATCATTTCTGAGCCCTTCAAGCAGTTGCCCAAACTCTGTCATTATTGAATCGTTGACCTCGGACATTATCTGACCCTTTGCACACACCTTGAAGAATCAAGAAATCCACCACCATAGACAAACGAAGTACCAAAGATTTATCTAGCACTATCGACTATTCGCTCGACCTGGCTGGACTCATGCTCACGTTTTGTTATTCGAAGTCCAGCTGCACCAGTCCTATGCTCAACGAACACAATGCAGCTGGAACCACTTTCAGATACCGCGCATGATTTCGCCAAAGCGAGTGCAGCTTTTCTGAATAAGATCCTGCGCAGCGGGCGACCAGCGCCCCATGTCGAAGAATCCATGAATCATTCCGGCGCCTCTAACTACCTCAGTGCTAACCCCAGCCGCCAAGAGCTTTTGGCCGTATACCTCCGCCTCATCACGCAGAGGGTCGAACTCGGCACTAATAATCAGGGCGGGAGGCAAGCCCTCTAAGCTGTGCGCATTGATAGGTGTCAGTTGAGGGGTCTTGTGATCCTTCAGATCTCCGGTGTATTGCGCGATGAACCAGGCGAGAGTTTCCTTCTCAAGAAAGAATCCATTGGCATTCTCTTCCCGGGAGGGATGGCTAGCATCGGATGTGTCTAGAGCCGGATAGATCAGGAATTGGGCTGCCAACGCGACACCCTGCTCCGAAAAGTGCTGAGCAACTACAGTTGCTAAGTTTCCTCCAGCACTATCACCAGCGACTGCAACGACGTCGCTACCGCCTAACTTGCTCGCGTGCTCTATCACCCAGGTGGTCGCTGCAATTGCATCTTTTACAGCTGCTGGAAACGGATGCTCAGGGGCGAGGCGATAATCTACCGACACCACCACACTGTTACTAGAACGGCAGATATCACGGCACATGTTGTCGTGGCTATCCAAATTCCCGATTACAAAACCACCTCCGTGGAAAAAGACCACGGTTGGACTCGGGCCGATGTCACTTGGGCGATAGATCCGAGCCCTCAATTGGCCGGAACCACCGGGAACCTCAGTGTCTTCTACGCTCCCGACAGGAACTACCTGCTGAGGTGTGCGGGAACCGTAGGTCAGTGCGAGATATTCTCCTCTGGCCTCCTCAATCGTACATTCATGAGTCGGTTTGCGGCCTGCGGCGGCCAGCGACTTAAGAACACCAGCGAGATGCGGATCGAGTGACATATAGATCTCCATTTATTTCTAGGCAGTTAGCCCAATGCAAATGCAGGGCATGGACATTGCTTGAGCCGGCCAGTAGCTGTGCTGGCTCAATTCGAAGAACTCAATCAATTCTTGCGTGAGAGAATCACCCCAATGTGACCGGTCATCTTGAGTGGGGTTAAATAATTCCTTCGCGCTCAGGGTCAGTTGAAAAGGCTGGCGAAGACAACCTGCTCAAAATGATCCAGCGGATCTCGCCGCTGCTCCACTTTTGCTCGGAGAACAGAGCCCTCCCAGGCATTCAGCAAGAAACTCGCAATAGACCCGGCCGCTAGGCCCGGCCGGACGCGCCCCTTGTCCGCAGCTTCTTGGATGCAGGATTCGACTGCACGACTCCAGGATGCGTAGATCGAGGCTAGGCGTTGGCGAATCTCATCGTTCTGAGCCATCTCTGAGCTGAAGTTGCCAATCAGACAGCCCTTTCGGAAATTCTGAATGGTCACAGCATCGGAAAGGGCTCTGAAATGACGCTGGAGGCGCTCTACAGGGTCAAACGAAACATCACTGAGCAGTGCTCGGCGCTCAGCACCGCTTTCCCAGAAACGCTCCAAGGCCTGTAACGCCAAGGCCTCTTTGCTTTCGAAATGGTTGTAGAACGACCCTTTGGGTACGCCGGCTGCCTGCGTTATGTCCTGAACGGCGCAGCCGTTGAAGCCATTCAACTGCAAGGTTTGAAGGCCGGCATCAATCAACTGCTCTCGTACGCTATGTCTTGCCATGGTCTGCTCCTAATACAGAATCGATAATATAACCAGTCATCTTAAAGTCAAGAGGCTTTCGCTAGACTGCACGCAGGGCGTGCACACCAAGTATCCGTCGCTGCGACGCTTCGCCCAAGGCAGCCGGAGAAGACCTCTATGGCAGCTCAACGACGAGCTGCAGGGGACGCCCTGCACGCGGGCGTTTTCCGCCCCATCCTCCCCCAACCTCAACACGGCAACGATGCCAGCCCTCGGCCCGTATGAGCATTGGCCAAATTAGCTCCGGATGCTTTTGCAGGTGGAGATTGATCAGTCGATAAGTTTGATAGGCCTTGGACGACAGGCCATCAGGGCTGTGCAGTAGATCAAGCAGCATGTTTACAGCATTAGCATCATTAAGATCCTGCTGCCGCTCATCAAGCAATTGCCACAACAGCGGGCGACGCTCAGTCAGCCAGGCCGCAATGCCCTGTTCGGGGAACAGCACCACGGGAGTGAAGAGCCCTTCATGGAACTCCGTCACTTCCTTGGTCAGGATGCGATTTACCGCCTTATCGAACCGCTCTCTTTGGCGAACGCCTGACTTGTAGCGTGCCGCCGCAGCTTGCGTTCCGACCTCATCCTGAAGCGGAACATTGGGAGAGTGGTGTGCACAGAGTTTTCTTCCTGGTAATGGCTGCCGCCAACACAACGTGCAAAAGCTAAACGGATCAACTCGCTGGCCATTTTCCAAGCGCAAATGACTCTGCACGGCGATCTTCAGTTGAGTACACATGCTGAGGAAGTAGGTGACCTCAATGACAGTCGGGAACGTGTACTCCCTTGGCGGCCAAGTTGTGTAGTGATGGATAAGCTCCACTGCCTTCATTACTTCAAACAGCTGGGGGTTATTGCTCTTACCAACACAGCACCCCAGATCGGCATAAATTCCCCAGATGCCATTCCAGGTCGCTATGCGCTGCCCATAAAGCACATGGCAATGCTCAGGCGGGATCAGGGGCTGTAGATACTGCCGGATCAGTCGCAGCGCGATTGCGGGCGTAACAGCTATGTCAGCAGCGTGCAGCCTGATTGCCCAGAGGGCAACCGCCACATCCTCGTATACGAAAGAGTCGAGAAATTCATCGTCTAGGTAGAGCGGCAAAATCAAGTGTCCAGTCTGGCTAGTAGTTGGGCATCCACCAACTGCCTAGCATGCGCTATCGGGATATTGCAGTGCAGGCAAGGGGATGACGGTGGAGACGATGACACTCATGGAGGTGAGCCAGATTCTCAGGATTTCTGAGCATACGGCGCGCAACCGATTGAGCATGGGCTTGCCGATGCCGCCCTCGTTTCGCGTCGGCCGCCGCCGATTGTTCCTCAAGCAGGAGGTCGAACGGTGGCTGGCCGCGCAGGCTGGTATATCCGGCAGCGACGACCACTAAGGCCCAGAACAACTACAGGACATCACGCTATCGATTAGGTCATGCGGGCAACAAAAACTGTGGACGCAAAAAAGGCCCGGAGCAGCAACTCCGAGCCTTTTTCTAGATGACATAAGCACCTTCAACGCTTGTGAATTCTCAGCGTCCTTCTATCGGCTGTCAAGGCCGAGGGGCAGGTACTGCCTGCCGTTCAGCGCCCCACCCACGGGGCACGAAGGAGTATGGATGAGAGTCAGGATTGAACCGCGCCTGCTGCGCGAGGCCGTGCGCCTGCACTATGGCACACGTCTATCGACACGCGAAATTGCTCATAGCACTGGGCTTTCGCGCAACAGTCTCAAGCGTTTGTGCCGCCACTTGGAAAGCATCGATCTCGATGTGGATCAATTAGCCGGGTGGAGCGACGAGCAACTTTATGAGCGCTTAGGTATCAAGCCGTTCAACGGATTCCGCTTGAAAGCCTGCCCCGACTGGAACTGGGTGCATGCGGAAATGCGTAACCCCAGCGTCACCCTGGAACTGCTCTGGCGTGAATGGCGGGCCACCGAGCCAGACGGCATCGCCTATTCGCAGTTTACGGCCAGCTATCGCAGCTTTGTGCAGCAGCAACCATTGGCCATGCGTCAGCTTCATCTGCCTGGCGACAAGCTGTTTTTGGACTTCTCCGGCAAGACCATGCCGATCTATCTGGACGGCCAATCGGAGCCGCGCTTGGCACAAATCTTTGTCGGCGTGCTGGGCTACTCCAGCTACACCTTCGCCTGCGCCGTGTGGAGTCAGCGGATTGAAGACTGGATGCACTGCCACGTGCAGGCCTTCAACTTCTTCGCAGGTGTGCCCCGCCTACTGGTTCCCGACAACCTCAAGGCGGCGGTGATCAAGCATGGCAAGGATGAAGTCCAACTCAACCTGATCTACCAGCAACTGGCTCACCATTACCAAGCCATCATCCTGCCGGCCCGCCCGCGCAAACCCAAAGACAAAGGCAAAGTGGAAGCCGGGGTGAAGCTGGTTCAACGCTGGCTGCTGGCAGCCCTGCGCCACCGCCGTTTCTTCAGCTTGGCAGAACTCAATCAGGCCATCCTCGAATTGCTGCCGGCATTCAATCAACGCCCGTTCAAACGCCAGCCTGGCAGCAGTCGGCACAGCCTATTCGTCGAGGTGGAGCAGTCTGCTCTCCAGCCGCTGCCTATCCACGCCTACGAGCATGCCGATTGGCGCTTCAAGGTACGAGTGCGCAGCGACTACCTGGTGGAGTACGACAATCATCACTATTCCGTGCCGAGCCGATTGGTACAGCAGCAAGTGGATGTGCGTGCTACGGGCGAGGTCGTGGAGGTCTTCCACAATCATCTACGCGTCAGCAGCCATGCCCGGCAGTATGTTTCCGGCATCAGCGTGCAGCCGGAGCACAGGCCGCCGAACCACCAGTATTACGCCGACAGTGAGCCCGCTGCATTGCTCGCCTGGGGTGAGCGGGTCGGGCCTGCACTACTGCGCCATCTGCATTATCACCTGACCGAGCGAACCGATGTGGCCAATGGACACAAGGCTGCCAGCGCCTTGCGCAAGGAAGCCCGTCTACATGGCGATGCCCGTTTGGAGGAGGCCTGCGCCTATGCGCTGACCATTAAGACCTTCGCCCTGAAAAGCCTGCAATCCATCTTGCGCGAGCAGCCCGACAAACGCCCTGGCCTGAAATCCCTACCCAGCTCGACACCCGCTCACGAAAACCTGCGTGGTGCTCATTACTTTGCCGATGAAAAGGAACGCTCGACATGTTGAACCAGCAGACCCAAAGCAAGCTCCAGCAACTACAACTGTCCGGTATGGCCAAGGCCTACCGCGACCAACTTGAGCAACCGCGCATGCAGGAACTGCCCTTTGATGACCGCTTGGGCCTGATGGTGGATCGTGAACTCAGCGAACGCGAGAACCGCAAGCTGTCTCGCCTACTGAAGCAGGCGAAGCTGCGCTATGCCGCGCACCTGGAAGATGTGGATTACCGCAGCAGTCGCGGCCTGGATAAACAAGTGATCGCCGGTCTGGCGGGATGCTCCTGGATTGGTCAGCAACAGAACCTGCTGCTGACTGGAGCCACCGGCACAGGCAAAAGTTGGCTCGCCTGCGCATTTGGCAGCCAGGCGTGCCGACAGGGCTACTCGGTGATCTATAAAAGCGCCTCGAAACTCTATGAAGAGCTGCAAATCGCCATTGGCGACGGCTCCCTGCCCAAGTACCGAACGGCCTTGAGCAAAGTCCACCTGCTGATCCTAGATGACTTCGGGCTGGCACCGGTAGAACCCACGGTGGGGTATACCTTGCTGGATATTGTCGATCAGCGCATGCAGACCGGCTCGCTGATCATCACCAGTCAGTTCCCTACTGAACACTGGCATAGCATGTTCAGCGACGCCACGTTAGCCGAGGCCATACTGGATCGCATCGTTCACCGCTCACACCGTATCGGGCTCAAGGGCGAGTCTCTGCGCAAACAGGCTGCCAAGGCATAACCGATAGACTACGAAGGGGCATTGCCCCTTCGTCATTTTCGCGCCCGCGAAAATTACCGAGTCAGTGACGCTGTATCTCCAGGTGATGTAAGCAAGCATGTAGTACGGTTTCGTCGGCATCTCGAAAATGCCCCTTTAGCCAGGACTCCAAACAGAATGCCTCGATGCCCATCAATGCCGACGCTTGGGCAAGCGCTAGTCCCTTGGCAGAAATAACATCAGTGATACGCACGATGAGCATGGCTTTGCGCTGCATTGCGTCGGCATCGACGCAAGCGAGATCGGCGTAGAAATTTTGGCTGCCTTCTTCAATCAATTGCGGCGACCTGCAAGGAAGGGATAGAGCGGGTAGTTTAACGCTTTAAGGGTGGGTCAGAATCATCGGCGCAGTGGATCACAATCACTGGAATGGGTGGCTCAGAACCTCCAGCGCGAGTGGGTCAGAACCACTGGAATAAAGTGTCAGAACCACCAGCGCCCACAAAGTAGCTGCTTCAGCAGTAATTGACGTGGGAAACGCGTCCTGATAGCCATGTGAAACTTAGATTTGCTACCGTCCATTTACCGCCTCATGATAGGACCAATTTGGTATAGTTTAGGCCATTCGATTAACAATTTTTTACTGTAAACTTTACTAATCATTTTTTTGAAGTGTACAATTCATAGTTAAGATGCTGAGTAATATAGAAAAAATATCTAGCGCGTAGATTTTCTGGAGTGTTCAGGTAAACATAACCGTTCTAGTCATCTGAATCAGTGATCTTCAAACCGAAAAGATGACCAGAAATGGTCATCTTTTTTTTGCCTGGCGAAAGTGCGGGAATCATGCGTTCCGAGTCCGATGCACGCGGCCGACAGGGCGCGCCTGGCGATAGCGCTTCTGTCCGATTGTTGCCAGTGGCCAGCTGTATTACAGTGCTCGTTCACAAGCTCTGGACCAACTCGTCTTATGAAAAAACTTGCTCAGGCGCTTCCTGCGGTCAGCTCTGCTGCCCGCCAATTTATTCGAAAGATGAAAAAGTCGAACAGAGGGTTTACTGGCTCCGGGGATTACTGGAAATCCCGGTATAGCACTGGTGGCAACTCAGGTGACGGCTCGTACAACGAACTGGCGCGGTTCAAGGCTGAACAGCTCAATGATTTCGTGCAGTCCAAAGGCATTCGCTCTGTCATCGAATATGGTTGCGGCGATGGCAATCAACTCAAGCTTGCTGGATATCCCGCTTACATCGGTTTCGATGTCAGTGAAACGGCAGTCGGCATCTGTCGGTCAGCATTTGCGGACGATCGCAGCAAATCCTTCAAAACTGTTGACCATTATGATGGAGAGACGGCAGAACTCACGCTTTCCCTCGACGTTGTATATCACTTGGTCGAAGACAGCGTTTTTGAAGGCTATATGCACCGGCTATTCGACTCTTCTACCGGATACGTAATTGTGTATTCTTCGAATACCGATGAAAATCCCGCGAAACGGCCAGATCACGTCCGGCACAGGCGGTTCACAGACTGGGTGCAGCGAGAGAAGCCTAACTGGGCGCTGCGCTCACATGTGCCCAATAAGTATCCGTACCGGGATGATACGAAAACCGGATCATCGGCTGACTTTTACTTTTTCGAAAAGTCCTGAAGAAGACTGGCTTTCAAAGGCGACGCAGTAGAGCGCCGCCTGGGCCTTTAGCTACAGCTTACTCTGCCCTTGTCCATTTGATCTGAAATTCAATTTCTTCTTCATCGTCGCTTCGCTCATGTTCAATGTTGAATTCGGCTCTGACGGGCACGTAAATCCGCTCACCGGCTATCTGGATTTCGATACGGTCACCGCTCTCGATGGCATCGGCGAGTCGTCTGAGCTTTGCCACGAAATCCGCCTTTGGATAGGCTTTTTCGACATCTCTTTCTGCTTTGGACATTGCACACTCCTTGTCATGGGGGACCCGATATGTTCACTCAGGGTTGATCGGATCTTTGGGTTGGCTCATTGCCGGCTTTGAGGGCATCTCGTATTTCTTCGAGCAAGCGCTCCTGATTGCTTTTTTCTACGGGCTTTTTCTCTGTCTCAACTTCCTTCTTTTTCATATTATTGAGTGCTTTTACCAGCATGAAAACCGCGAAAGCCACTATTAGAAAATTGATGATGGTCTGAACGAAAAGCCCGTAGCGTATTACGACGGCATCAGCGCCTTCCGAGGCCGCCAGAAGGGTAAATGCAAGATCACTGAAGTCTACGCCGCCGACAAGGATGCCAATAGGCGGCATGATGATGTCGGCCACAAACGAAGCGACAATTTTTCCAAAAGCTGCCCCGATTATGATACCTATAGCCAGGTCGACGACATTGCCACGCATGGCAAAGGCCTTGAATTCTTTCATCATGCTCATAAACGTTGTCCATGGTGGAATGCTTCGAAGAACGGCTTGGCTTTGCCGGCCGACTCTTGCGCCCGGACGCAAGAGTCATCGTCATTGAGCATCAAAAAATCTGCAAGATCAAGGCGCAATTCCTGATGCGTCTGCACGAAGGAGATCGCCTTGAGCGAGTTGCGTAACCACATCCGACAGGGCTTTGTCCTCTTGCTTCCGGTCGCTGTCATGGTGCTGCCATTCGGGCTCGCCTTCAGCATTGCTGCGCAACAGGCTGGACTCGAAGACCTGGCCATTGTGGCCATGAGCATGCTGGTATTCGCTGGCGCTTCTCAATTTGCGGCGCTTGAGCTTTGGCACTCTCCGGTGCCATGGATTCCGCTGGCGCTGGTAGTCTTCGCGGTGAATGCCCGCCACATTCTCATGGGCGCCTCACTCTATCCTGCTTTGAGGCAGCAGCCCATGGCAAAGCGGCTGCTCGCAATCTTTCTCATCAGCGACGCCAACTGGGCTTTTGCCATGCTGCAACGACACCCTGTGCAGCAGGTGGGTATCGTCATTGGTGGCGGCGCCGCGCTATGGGTCGCCTGGCAATTCGGGACTGTTGCCGGCCTCTGGATCAAGACTTCTCAGGACACCGCATACCGCTTCGGCCTGGACGCCGTCATGCCACTATTTTTTCTTATTCTGTTGTTCAAGCAGTGGGCTGGCCGCTCCGATATTTTGCCCTGGGTGGTTGCTGCAGCCGTGGCCGTGACCTGGCAACAGCTGATTGGTGGACACTGGTATGTGCTAGCCGGGGCACTGGCCGGTGGTGTGATTGCGCTTTTTGTTCCGGATCACAGCGAACAGCGGCTGTTGAGCACTGAAGCAGCTGGCACCGATACCACGCCGGAGAAGAATATTCATGACTCAGCTTGAGCTCGTCGGGTTTCTCGCCGTTATGACGCTCGCCACACTCAGCACGCGGGGCGGCGGTGTCATTCTAATGTCTGTCGTGCCCATGGGCCCGCGGGTGCAACGTTTCCTGAGGGCTTTGTCTGGCAGCGTCCTGGTAGCACTCGTGGCGCCAGCGATGCTGTCGGGTGACTGGGCCATCCGAGCGGGCGCAGCAGTGTGCCTGCTGGCCATGTTACTGCAGCGGGGGCAACTCGTTGCGCTGACCACTGGCGTCCTGACGGTGGGGCTGGTGCGGGCGTTCCTGTAACCACTCCAGAATCTCTGGCTGCTCACCGCGGAATAGCAGATTCCGATTCGAGCGGCTGGCCTGATGCTCATACATGGGGTCGTAGTAATCGAGCAGTAGTGGTTCGATCCAGCTGAAGTGCTCAGTGACATCGCTGTTGGATCGATAGCGTACGAAAGCTTCGGAAAGTCTTTGTGTCAGTAGGGCGTGACGCTCCCCCCCAAGTCTTCGCCTGATACTGCCAAGCTGTTCGAGCAGACGATCTTCGACCAACGCCAACACGTCTGTAGAGGCGTCGAACAGTTCCAACAGTTCCTGCTGTCTGCGTAAGACATAATCTTCAGCGATTGCCTGAGCCCGTTCCTCGAACGGCCTCACGAGCTCGACCATGTCTGAGTTCCTGATGACCGTTTGAACAGGCATCGGCACAAAAGCCCGGCCTATCAGGCGACCCTCATCTTCAATCAGGACCTGACTTGCAGATCCCTGGCCGAGACGCAGCAGTTCAATCGCCAATGCATTTTCAAAGTTGATCTGGCTCGGCTGCGGTGTGACTTCGCTACCAAAGGCCGATCCTCGATGGTTAGCCAGGTGCTCAAGGTCGACCACAGCAATGTCAGAAGCTGTCTCCACGGCAGCCTTCAGAAGCTCGGTTTTACCTGAGCCTGTCTTGCCAGCTACTACGAGCCACGGGTGCTGCCCTGCCGCCTCGATCGTCTCGATGAGAAAATGTCGCATGGCCTTGTAGCCACCTTCGACATAAGGGACCACCAGGCCGGCTTCTGCGAGCCATTCCAGGCTGATCTTCGTTCTGAGCCCGCCGCGAAAACAGTAGAGTACGGTCTCTGGATGCCGATGAAGCTGCTTGATCCACCGGTCTATACGGCTCTGCTTGACAGCGCCGTACACAAGGCCGTGCCCAAGATCGATTGCCGCGGCCTGACCCTTCTCCTTGTAGCAGGTCCCTACGAGCGCCCGCTCCTCGTTATTCATCAGGGGCAGGCTCAGAGCAGAGGGAAAAGCGCCCTTCTCGAACTCGCCGGGTGAGCGGGTGTCGATGAAAGGCACTTCCCGAAGAAACAGAGCCGCATCGACGGGAACTTTAGGTCCCCTATAGCCATTGTCAGTGATTGCGAAGCGCCTCTATCAGTTCGGATTTGGTCATGTCGGAGCGGCCGTCGATATCCACTTCCTGCGCCTTGTCGTAGAGCTCATCGTAAGTCCACTCCTCATACGGCGCATGGTTACCGCCTTTCTGGCTCGTTTTCTTCGTCGGAGAGTTCGAGATACGGGCCGCTTTTTCCTTGCTCATGCCATCGTCGCGCAGTGCTTCGTACTGCTCCGGATTCTTGATTGATGAGCCGGGATCACCCGATTTATTGCCTTGTGTAGCCATGATGTCACCTCAATATGATTTTTGGACATTGATTGGTTACTACGGTCAGTCCGGCGTGGCGAGCTTCTGCTTCGGCCGCGGCATTCTGAACGCCAAGTTGCCCCCACAGGATGCGTGCGCCGACGGCAATGGCCTCTTTGGCAATCTCGCCCAAGTGAGCTGGATCCCGGAACACCTCGACCATATCGACGGGCTTGTTCAGCGTTTTTTCAATATGATCCGCCGCTTCAGTAATGCTGGCGAATACTGGCTGGCCCAGCAAGTCACTACCAGCGAGACGCGGATTCACCGGAAAAACGGAATAGCCCCGCTCGAGTAGAAAAGCCATGATTCTATAACTGTCGCGGTGCTGCTTTTCACTGGCACCAACGAGAATAATGGTCTCGACACTGTCGAGCAGTCTTTTCAAGGAAGTATCACTCATAGCGTTTCTCCTGACCCCTGAAGCAGACAATGTCGCCCCTTCTGGATGTACTCCCAATCTACAGCGTTCGATGGCCTCGGATCAGCAAATCTTTCAAAAAAGTAATGCTTGGAAATATTGAATCTGATGCGGCTGCCACCATTTTTTTAAGTGTGAGGGACGAGTCTGATCAAGATCGCCCGCTCACGGGCAAAGTGGTTGCAGAAGGGCAGTCGCCCGCTTGGACCACGACTGAATCGTATTGCTTCAATGGAGAATATGCTATGAACACTATCGACTTTTCACCACTGTATCGCAGTAGTATTGGTTTCGACCGAATGGCTTCCATACTCGATGCGACTTTGCGGGGTGATCAAACCAGTGCGGGGTATCCACCTTATAATATCGAAGTGACCGATGAGAATCGTTACTCGATCACGCTGGCTATCGCGGGCTTTAGCGACGACGAGCTGGATATCCAGGTTGAAAAAGGTGTATTGACTGTCAAGGGTCGTAAGTCCGGAGATGAGGGATCGCGTAAATACCTCCATCAGGGCATCGCCAATCGTGCGTTCGAGCGCAAGTTCAATCTTGCCGATCATATCGAAGTGCGGGGGGCTGACCTGAAAAACGGCTTGCTGACTATCAGTCTTGTGAAGGAGGTGCCAGAGGCGGCCAAGCCGAGGACCATCCAGATCAATGGCGCAGCCAAACGATCCGACAAGGTGCTTGAACACGAGGCCTCAGCCAATGAGGACGACGCGGAAACCAGTGCCGCATAAACGAGCGATGAGCTCCTGCCAGATAAGCAGCGTCTTTGGCGCTGCTTTTCCTATTTAACTCCGGGATTTCCCGATGTCGCCAATGGCCGTGTTCAGAACGGCGCCTAGTAAAATGATGAAGTTGGTCAGGTACAGCCATATCATCAGGACGGCAATGGCTGATAGTGAGCCAAAGACCACATCGTACTGCCCAAATCGACTGACGTAGAACGAAAACAGACCGCTGCCTATGAGCCAGATCAGTGCAGCCGACACTGCACCTGGGCTGAGCCAGTGACTGAAGAGCGATGGCTTTTCGGAAATCGTTGTGCGGCTATACCGATATAACACGCCGAGTGCGACGCAGATCACTATGAACAGACCTGGCCAGACGATCAGCCGTACCTGGTTGATATCCTCCACCAATGCTGGCAAGAACTGGACGATGGCTGGAACGATAATGAGAATGCTCAGACATAGCACTATAAAGAGGACCGCGAAAATCGAGGCGACGATAGTGCGGCCGATACCGGCCTGTACTGCGCCGTCGAGATGCTGCGCATGAATCGCAGACAGTGTCGACAGCAATGTGGAGGTGCCACGAAAAATGACCGCGCAGGCGAAGAATATGCTCACGGCCAGGCCCCAGCCTAGATTTCCCCGGGGAGTAGATGCCAGAGAAGTGAGCCTGTCTTCAGCCAGATTGGATACTGTGGCGGGCAAAAATTTGCTGATTGCGGTAACTTGCTGCTCTACCGTGGATGAATCCGTAAACAGACCATAGAACGTCAATATGGCGAGCGTCGCAGGAAACAGGGCCAGGAAAGCATTGAAAGCGGCGCTGTAGGCGAAGTCGCTTATCCTGCATTGCCTGCACAGCTTGAGCGAACTACGGCCAACGGAGGCCCAGTCGCTTAGCGAAAAATGCAGATAGTGTCCTGATGAAGTCATAATACCGAGTACATACCTTGATGATGAAGAGTTCCGAGATTGTGCTGCGCGACATCGTGCTTGTCGGCGGCGGGCATAGCCATGCGGTGGTACTGAAGATGCTGGGAATGAAGCCCATTCCTGGCGTCAGGATCACCTTGATCTGCAGAGACACGCACACGCCGTATTCGGGCATGCTACCTGGCTATATCGCGGGGCACTACAGTTACGACGACACGCATATCGACCTTCGTCGCCTGGCCGAATTTGCTGGCGCCAGATTCTATCGAGATGAAGTCATTGGTATCGACAGATCACGTCAGACGGTTCAGTGTCGGCATCGACCTGAACTTGCCTATGATGTCCTGTCGATCAACACCGGCTCAAGTCCCAATGTCAGTGCAGTAGTTGGCGCGGCTCAACATGCCGTGCCGGTCAAACCGATAAATGGCTTCAACGATCGCTGGGCGCAATTGCTCGCGTCCATCACGGCCGGTCATTCCAGTTCCTCACCTTATCAGATTGCGGTGGTTGGAGCAGGGGCCGGTGGTGTCGAACTTGCGCTGGCCCTGCAGCATCGGCTGGGGTCGATGCGAGACTCGTCGGCGCAGCCTGTAGCTATCACCGTCTTTGGCAAGGAAAAGTCGCTATTACCACAGGCACCTTCCGCGCTCGGAAAACAGTTTGCCGAGGTGCTCGATACTCGCGGCATCAGGTATGTTCTCGGCACGGCAGTGAGCCAGGTGAGCGAGAGAACCCTCAGTACTGCCGGCGATGGTGCTACTTACGCTGCCGATACCACCTTGTGGGTGACGGAGGCTGGTGGGCCCGCCTGGCTGGGGGGTACAGGCCTCGATCTGGATGACAAAGGCTTCATAAGGGTCACCGAAACCCTGCAGTCGGTGAATGATCCACGTATTTTCGCCACCGGCGATGTCGCCACGATGATTGATCACCCGAGGCCAAAGGCGGGTGTGTTTGCAGTGCGACAGGGCAAGCCACTGGCCATCAATCTCAGGCGTTATGTCGAGAATCGTAGCCTGTTCAGATATCGGCCGCAGCGGAATTGGCTGGCACTCATCAGTACCGGGGACAAGTATGCCTTCGCCAGCAAAGGTCGATTCCTGGCTCGTGGTGCCTGGGTCTGGCGTTGGAAGGACTGGATCGATCGTCGCTTCATAGCCCGCTTCAGTGAGTTGCCGACCATGGATGAGCAGCCGGCCGCCGCCCAGCACAACATAGCATTGAGCAGCGAGGAAAATAGCCAGGCCATATCAGCGGTGGCCATGCGCTGTGGTGGCTGTGGCGCAAAGGTCGGCGCCAGTGTGCTCAGTCGCGCGATCAGTTCGTTGAAGCCGGTTGAACGTGAGGATGTTCTGGTGGGTCTGCACGCACCGGATGATGCGGCCGTCCTGTCCATTCCGCCGGGAATGGCCCTCGTCCATAGCATCGACTTTTTCCGGTCCTTTATCGACGATCCTTACATTTTTGGCAAGGTGGCCGCGAACCATAGTCTGGGCGACATCTTCGCCATGGGGGCAGAAGCGCAGAGTGCCACTGCAGTGGCGACCATTCCACAAGGCCTTGAAAGCAAGGTTGAAGCATTGCTATTTCAACTCATGTCGGGGGCAGTGGAGGTGCTGAATGCTGCGGGCTGTGCACTGGTAGGTGGCCATACCGGAGAGGGCCAGGAATTGGCGCTCGGCTTTGCCATCAATGGTCTGATCGACCCTGCAACAGTGCTGAAGAAAGGTGGCCTGCTGCCGGGTCAGAAACTGATTCTGACCAAGCCGATCGGCACCGGAACCCTGTTTGCTGCGCACGCCCGTCTGGCCGCAAAAGGTAGATGGATAGATGCGGCGCTTGAGTCGATGGTGCTCTCCAGCCAGGCTGCCGCCAGCTGTCTGCGCAGGCACGGCGCAACGGCCTGTACAGATGTGACGGGTTTTGGCCTGCTTGGCCATCTCGTCGAAATGACAAAGGCTTCCGGTGTTGACGCCCGGCTGGATCTCGCGAGCATTCCTGTGCTCGAAGGCGCATTGCAGACCTCGAAGTTGGGCATACTCAGCTCGCTTCAACCCGCCAACGTTCGTTTGCGCAGAGCGATTTCGAATCAGGCGGAGTCGCTCGATCATCCACTGTATCCGCTCCTGTTCGACCCACAGACCGCTGGTGGCCTGCTCGCAGGTGTGCCAGCCAACAGCGTCGACCAGTGTGTGGCTGAACTCAGAAGGCTTGGTTATGCTGCAACGGTCGTTATCGGCGACATCCAGGCCATGGGGGACCAGCTGGCTCCGATCTCACTTCGATACTGAACAGGCGCGGGCAATACTGTCGAGCAGGCCGGCCGATTCCAGTGCTGGTGAAAAGTGACTGCCTCGTCGCTGGCAGAGCTCACGAAGTCTGGTCAGATAGTCAGGGTCGGTCTCACAACGATGCAGCTGGGCTCTGAGGGCGTCTACATTCCCGACCTCGAAAAGCCCCGGATAATCGCTGCCCAGCAGTCCCATATTGCCATCGATATTCGAGGCCAGTATCGGCAGCCCAAGTACACAAGCCTCAGACACGATATTGGCGCCGCCTTCCATGACAGAACTGATCACCATGAGTCGCGCCTGCCGGAGCAGATGCTGTGTGTCGTGACGATTGAGTTCACCTAGCCAGTGGTAACGTACATTACGGGTCATTTCCGTCCTGGCCTGCGCTGCCCATTCCCTGGAATGGGCAGCACCAGCATGTAGAACCTGGATGCCGGACCCCACGGGCAACAAATGGGCGGCCCGGGCAGTGATAAAAGGGTCCTTCTCCGCTCGAAGATGACCAATGACAGCGATGGGGAAGACGGGCGAAGTCAGTAGCCTGCTGAGCAGGCTGTCGTCGGGAGGCTCAGGAGGCGCTGACGCGTCATCTGCGTTCGACGAACCTTCCTCCTTGAACGCAACCGCCTGCTTGATGACGACCAGTTTGGAGTGAAAGCGTTCCGGTATAGATCGATAGGCGAGATCGTGCAGACTAACAAGTACGTTGGCCGCTTCTAGCGAGGCAGCGAAGTCGGCTGCCTGGGTGAACTGGAATCGATAATAGTCAGTCCCTGTGAGCACAAGCACAATCGGGATCCCACGGCGCTTTGCCTCGGCAAGGGCATATCGACCTCGTACGGCATGTAGTACGATAACGCAGTCAACTTGCCACTCATTCGGGTCTGGGCAGGGCTCAAAGCCGGTCTCGACGCGACAGGCGTGTCCGGCGTCAAGCAGCCATTGTCTGTATCGGAGCGCCGTGGCTCGATTGCCTGCTCTTGAGCCTGAAGCGGCCGGTGTAATGACAAGGACATTCATGGATGATGCACTGGATCGTAAGAATGAAAGGCGGCCTCATCAGTCTGACGATAACCGAGCGAATACAATACGACAATATCACCAGGATACTACCTCATGCTTAAAGCAATGAATTCACGAACAAGACGACTCACCCTGTTCACGCTTCCTCTACTTTTCGCTGGAATGCTGTCTACCGGTAAGGCACTCGCTGAAACTTTGGTATTCACTGCCATTCCAGATCAGGATGAAACCCGCTTGCAGGAGCGCTTCTCGAAGGTGGCTGACTATCTCGAGAAGACGCTGGAAGTCGATGTTCGCTTCGTTCCTGTCAAGGATTACGCTGCCACCGTTTCTGCCTTTCGCAATAACCAGGTGCAACTCGCCTGGTTTGGTGGATTGTCTGGCGTGCAGGCCAGGCGACTGGTCGATGGGTCCGAAGCCATTGCCCAGGGTGTGGAAGATACCCAATTCAAGACTTACTTCATTGCGCACAAAAGCGCTGCCATCGAGCCAGGAGAAGATTTTCCGAAGGATATGGCCGGCAAGACCTTCACTTTTGGGTCCAAGGGCAGTACATCCGGTCGCTTGATGCCCGAGTTCTACATCAGGGAAGAGACAGGGCAGGCGCCTGACAAATTCTTCAGCCGAGTGGGCTTTTCGGATAATCATTCACGCACCATTGCGCTGGTCGAATCTGGGGCCTATCAACTCGGCGCCGTCAGTTTCGATGTATGGGAGACTGAGCTGGCTGCGGGTGATATCGACTTAGATGCCGTTAAAGTTGTATGGGAGACGCCGACCTATCCTGACTATCAGTGGACGATTCGAGGCGATGTCGACAAGACTTTCGGTGAGGGATTCAAGAAAAAGGTTCAGCAGGCGCTGCTGAGTATGGATGATCCCGATCTGCTTGCCAGCTTCCCGCGCAAGAAGTTCATCAAGGCCGAGAACAAGGATTATCAGCAGATACTGAATGTCGCCAAAGACATCGGCCTGATCGACTGAGCTTGAGTACGCCATTAGTTGTATTGGACGATCTTTCGGCCAAATATGGCATGCACGTTGTGCTGCAGGCTGTCTCGTTGCGGATCGAGCGCGGCGAGCATGTTGCGCTGGTAGGTAAAAGCGGCGTGGGCAAGAGCACCCTGTTGAAGCTTGCGTTTTCTGCGCTCACCCGGTCGGTAACGGCAGGTGCCGATCCGATGCCATCCATAGCCTTCCTCCCGCAGGAGCTTGGTCTGGTAACTCAGCTCCCGGTGTTTCATAACGTGTATATGGCGAGACTGGCGCGATATGGCCGGCTGCAGAATCTGCGTAATTTCGTTTGGCCTCAGGCCGCAAGGGCCGCTGAAATGGAATCCATTCTCGGGCAGCTGGATATGCCATCCAGTCTGCGTACGGCCGTAGCTTCATTGTCGGGCGGACAGAAGCAGCGCGTAGCAGTCGCGCGCGCCTTATATCAGGAAGCTGAGGTGCTGCTTGCCGATGAGCCGTGCTCTGCGCTGGATGGTCCTCAGGCTGATAACGTACTGCAGTTACTGACCTCGAGCTTCACCGCCAGTATCGTCGCCCTGCATGATGTGGATCTTGCCCTCAAGCATGCCACAAGGGTCATTGGGCTGCGGGATGGCAGGCTTGCGCTGGATGAACCGAGTGCCACCCTGAGGGCGGCGGATCTCGGGTTTCTCTATGAGTGACCCCGAGCGGGGGCAGGTGAAGCCACCCTTGCCGCTGGGGCTTGGCTCGGCCACCGTTCGTGTCAGTCTCATCTTCCTGGGCGTCGCATTCGTGAGTCTGCTACTGGGTGATATTGAAATCACCACGTCGGACCCGTGGGGGGAGATGCTCCGTTTCGCAGGCGGATTCCTCACACCCTCGCTCGACTCCATCGATACCTTGGCCACTGCCTTATTGAGAACTGTCGGATTTGCCTTTGTCGGTGTTGCGCTTGGCAGTATTGCCGGCTATCTGCTGATGCTGTTCTTCGACAAGGCGCTGGTGCGGGCTTTCTGTGCCTTCATCCGTGCCATCCACGAGCTGTTCTGGGCCCTGATTTTCCTGCAGTTCTTCGGACTGCACCCACTGACTGGTGTCCTTGCCATAGCCATTCCCTACGCCGGGGTTTTTGCCAAGGTCTATGCGGAAATCAATGATGAAACGGATCCGCTTCCTGGCCTTGTCCTTCCACCCATTCGCTCGCGCTTCATTCAGGCCCTGTTTCTGAAGCTGCCGCAGGCCTTTGCGCATGTGAAAAGCTATACCGCGTACCGCCTGGAGTGTGGTTTTCGTTCGAGCGCCATCCTTGGCTTCGTCGGCCTGCCCACATTGGGTTTCTATCTCGAATCCGCCTTCGTTCAGGGTCACTATTCCGAGGTGGCTGCCATGTTGATGATCTTCTACCTCATTATCGCAACGATGCGTTGGTGGTTGAGGCCCAGGCTGCTCCCGCTGTACGTATTGGCATCCCCCTTTTTTCTCGGTGAAGGCTTGCCTATCGTATGGAGCAACGTTGGCCGCTTCTTCACAGAAGACATCGTGCCCGCCCCGCTGAAAAATGGTGTGAGCTGGTCCAGCCCCTCGGAGCTCTGGGAGTGGTTTTCGCCGATAGCACAGGAACAGATTGTGCCGGGCTTGTGGAATACAGTGATCCTCACTCAGATTGCGCTGGTGGCCACTGCAATACTGACCCTGATTGCGTTTGTATTGGTATCGAAGCATTTTGGAGGGGCCAAGCGTCGCTCTGTGGGGCATCTGTTTCTCGTGGTTGGGCGTTCCACACCGGAGTACATTCTGGCCTATATGCTGCTTCAGCTATGGGGGCCGTCGATGCTGCCCGCAGTGGTGGCACTTGCCCTGCACAACGGCTGCATCATAGGTCACCTGATTGGTCGCCAAAGCAATGAATTGGTGCTCAGGCCCGGCACTGGCACCGGAACGGACCTTTATTTCTTCGAACTGCTGCCTCGGCTGTACCGTCCATTTCTGGCTTTTCTATTCTACCGCTGGGAAATCATCATGAGGGAGACAGCAATTCTCGGCGTGCTCGGCATCTATACGCTAGGCTTCTACATAGATAGCGCGATCGAAAATATCCGCTTTGACGTAGCACTTCTTCTGATTCTGGTGACGGCCATGCTCAATATCGCCATCGACATGCTGTCCCGAAAGCTCAGAGCTGGCCTTCGCCTGACAACGATGCCGACGCCGGATGTTCCTTAGCTGCAGTGATCAATCGACACTATGAAGAAGCATGAGAAACCCGCCTCTCAGGGCGTGGCCGACAAGGTTCAGGAGGAAGAGCATCGGCGCCGAACACGGTTCCTGCTGCTCTTTAGTGCCTCCACGAGCGTCATTCTTTCAGGTATCGGGATAAAGGTGCTGCTGAACGGGATGCTGGGTTACGGCCTGGCGCTGCTCACGGCCAGTGCAGTCACCTTATTCGCGTTGGTGCAATATCATTTGCTGAAGCGGCGCGTACTTTTTGAGAATATCACCGTCTTCGCGATGTCGGCGCTCATACTTCTACTGGTGGCGACCGGCGGTGAAAAGGGAACAGCGGCCTTGTGGAGTTATATTTATCCACTGCTCATCACCTATGTCATTGGCCTTCGCAGAGGCATCATCTACTGCACGCTCATGTACATTGCGCTCTTCACTATTGTGCTGGTGCCGGAAGTCCTTGGCCTGCAGTCCCCCTACTCAGACGAGTTCAAGCTACGTTACCTCTTGAGCTACCTGTTCACGACGCTGTTTTCCTTTGTCATTGAAAGTTCGCGCCAGGCATCTTCGGATGAATTACTGAGGCTCGGTAAGGACATCGAAACGGCTTCGAGGATGGATGTGCTGACTGGCCTCGCCAATCGGCGGCACATGCAGAGTCTGCTCGATGAAGCGGAGTATGACTATGGCCGAAGTGAGACTGATTACGCGGTGCTGATGGTAGACGTCGACCACTTCAAAAAGGTGAATGATCGCTACGGTCACAGTGCTGGTGATGTTGCCCTCCAATCTCTGGCTTCGATTTTTGCCAATGGATTGCGCCAGACTGATACAGCGAGTCGTTGGGGCGGGGAGGAGTTCCTGGTTCTCCTGCGCAGTTCGTCGGCTTCGGATGCCCTTCAGATTGCAGAACGAATTCGTGCCGAGACCGAGCAGCTCGAGATCCCCTGTGATACTGACGTAGCCGCTGATGAAGACGACACCACGGCCACTGACAACGTCATCCGTTTGACCGTCAGCGTCGGAGTGGCACTCAGACACCAAGGCAAGTCACTCGATGCAACCCTCCTGACGGCCGACAACTGTCTGTATCAGGCCAAGCATGCTGGTCGCAATCGGGTGTGCCCGCAGGCCTTCGAATAGACGCGTTTTCCGAGCTTTCAGTATACGAAACATCCGAAGCTGTTAAGCTCGCGCTCTCACAGCTACAGTAGCGTCAGGTCCACTATCGCCTCTGTCAAAACAGGGCTTGACCCGAATCGTCCCAACAACAACTCAGGCACCGGATAGGCTGCCCCCTCAAGGAGAAAAACCTCGTGAAATCAGAATATTTGCATCGATCGCTTGCAGCAGGTTCAGTCGCTGTAGCAGGCCTGTTCGTCAGCTCAGCTGTGCTGGCGGCAGAACCCCCACGCTATCATGAGCCTACTCGACATTTTACTGTCGAACGAGGCACTGTGGCGGAAAACAGAGACTTCATGGTGGATCTCGCTACTGGAGGCGAGCTGGATGTAGGTGGCGGTGTGCGCCTGGGCCTTCCGGTAGGCGAGTTGCTGCTGAACAGCGCGATCAGCGGCAGGAACGACAATCAGCTACAAGCCAATGAAGCGACCTTCAAATTCGGTCTTCCGCGAATAGGTACTGGCAACCGTGATGTGAGAATCAATGCCGCTGCCTACGCGGGCCTGGCGCATCTCGATGTAGACGAAGGCCCTGATTTTACCAACGTGGTGATCGGTGCTGCAGCTACTGCCCTCGTTCAGGGGGTCATGCTGACAGTCAGTCCGGAAATCGAGTTCGCCGACGACCAGCGGGACGACACTATATTCAATCTTGGCCTGGCCGCTGCCTATACCTTTGATGAGACCGGCTTTGGTCGATTTCAGCCAAACATCGAGTACGTGCTCATCGAAGGTGGAGATGATGATTTTGATAAGGACGTCGACGATGATCTGATCAATCTCGGTGTTCGCTGGCTGTTCAAGGACAACATTACGCTAGATTTCATCATGCTCGCGAATGGGCCTGACGATATTACGAGTGTGCCTGGCATCATTCGCTTGAACGTGTCTCTCTAGTACTTCCCCTGGCGGGCGTGACGCTGTCACCCCGCCGCCTTTCGCACCAGGCCCTGTCGCAGCGTTTACAAAGCGAGACAGACGGCACACAGATTTCCAGCAAAGCGCTACGCTATCGCCACGGTCATTTCTTAAGCACTCCGTATACTGAACCATAGCGGACAAGTGTCTTACGAATTGGTAATACCAGTGAGCGGGTAACATATGAAACAGGCAAAGAGCGGCTTCACGCTGGTTGAACTTGCAATGCTTATCGTCATCGTGGGCATCCTGTCGGCTATAGTATTTCCCAGATTCGCCGGCCTGAATGGAGAGGCTCGCTCAATTTTGCTCAGCGGCGTGGAAAGCGCGTTGAAGTCTGCCGCAGCGATGTCGTACGCCGCCTACCTGAAAGAAGGCAAGCAGGCGGAGCATGTGATGCTTCAAAAAGCCCAGGTCCGGCTCGAATTCGGCTATCCGGCGGCTAGTGATGCCGGCATTCTGGCGGCTGCAAAGCTGCCGGCCGCTGATTTCAACATTTCTTCGGAAACGGTTTTACTGACGGAGCAGAGCGACGCAGATGCCGCGCCGGCCGAAGCAGGCCCCGTCTCCGTTCAGGTCGTCACTATCAGAGCGCTCAATGCCGTGGACCCCTCGGCTTGCCACGTGACCTATCAGGCGGCCATGGAGCCGAATTCGCGGCCACTCATATCGAGGTCCACAAACGGCTGCTAGAACGGCCTCATCCTCGATGAGCGAGGCGATAGTGAACACATTCCGCTGCTTATGGCGCTGAACAGGCTATCGACTATAATTGAAGGCATCGGTTGAACAGAACTGTTCAACGCTGGTGCATCGGGTATTCCATTGTCTTATTACTCATCTGACCTCAAGGCTCCCTGCGGACTTGGCTCGCAAAAGACTGGTCGATTTTTTCAGGTACTGTTGACGGCGTCTCTAGTGTCCAGCAGCATCGCCGCGGCAGAACTCGAGCTGCGTGTTCTCGATCTGAAGGGCCGCGCCATTCCCAGCGTGGCGGCGATTCTCTACGATGCTCCGCCCCCCGTATCGTCCTCTGGTGAGCGGTCGGCCGGGAATGACCGCATCGAGATAGATCAGGTCGACGAACGCTTCACGCCATCGACGAGTATCGTTGCCCAAGACAGCCGCGTCTGGTTTCCGAACAGCGATAACGTTCGCCATCATGTGTATTCCTTTTCCAGAGCCAAACCTTTCGAACTGACCCTGTACCATGCCAACGATGCCCCGCCAGTGGTGTTCGACAAAACCGGTGTGGTTCTGCTGGGCTGTAACATCCATGACAGTATGCGCGCTGCCGTAGTCGTGACTGACCAGGCGGTCTATGGGGTCACTGATGAGGCAGGGCAGCTCAGTCTGCAACACGGGGCAACAGCCGCTGCACAACTCACCATTGGTCTATGGCACGAGCAGCTGGGCTCAGAAGAGCCTCTAAAATTTGAGCTTGACCTCTCTGGCTCCGGCGATGATCCCCTGACCTTGACGCTCCCCATTAACTGGAAGCCCTCGGCGCCCGAATCGATATCCGATCTGAAGAGCCGCTTGCAGGGCTTCAGGAAAGGCAGCCCGCAACAGTGATTGCCCGTCGATGAACAGCTTCAAGACCCAGCTGCTGCTGGTTTTTTCAGTGCTGATCGCTGCAGCGCTCGGCGCCACGATCTATTCCGTCTTCACAGCCACCGAACAGTCCATCGTGCGTGAAACACGCGAAGAGCTGCAGACGGCGCAACGCGTATTCAGTGCAATTCTCGAAGATCGATCTCTGCAACTGCTGGATCGAACCAGCATTCTCGCCGCCGATTTTGGTTTAAAGCGGGCCATTGCCACAAACGAGCTCGATACCGCCATGAGTGCGCTCGGCAATCACGGAGACAGGGCAGGTGCCGCACTCGTGGCGTTGCTGAACCCTGAGGGCGAGGTGCTTGCCGCGTCACATACCTTGCAGGGCTCGCTGGCCGGGAATATCGCAACAGGCAATGGTGACGCTTTCGTGCGATTCATCGTGGCTGAAGGCGAGCTTTTTCAACTGGCTTTCGTACCTGTGCGGGCGCCTGGACTACTGGCGTGGGTGGGGCTCGGCTTCAAACTGGACGTCGCACTCATGGATTCCTTCAAGTCAATTACCAGGGCCGATATTACGTTTCTGTTCCGTCGCACGTCGGTGACGGCCGGGGGTGGCCTTCTCGATTCACCCTTGAGCATGATTTCTACGCTGCCGGACATGCTCCTTCAAGAGGGCCTCGACGACTCGATGACGCTTGGCCTGGCCAGGGAGGCCTTGCAGGCGAGACTGCAGGATAAAACCTGGTTCAGTCAGTCGCTGACTTTCCAGGCCAGCAATGCTGATGTCACGGGGCTGGTGTCAAAGTCTCTCGACGCCCGCCTCGCTGATTTTTCCCAATTAAGGCAACAGATCGGCACGATCGCGGTAGTGGCCCTGATTCTTTCACTGTTGCTGGCACTATTTTTCGCAAGAAGCCTCAGCAAACCGATTGAAAGCCTCGTCGCCCGGGCCCGTCGAATTGCCAGCGGCGACTACACGAAGGATCTCAAGCTTCAGGCCGCAGCTGAGTTCATGCAGCTGGAATCTGCCCTGCAGACAATGGGCGAGGCGATCGGTGAACGTGAACGCCGCATTCAGTTTCAGGCCGAGCATGACCTCCTCACCTCACTCCCGAATCGGGATTACATCAGCAAGGTCATCGAAAATCGGAAATTCGAAGCAGGGGGTGTCCCCCGTTTTGGTCTGGCTTTAATCAGATTGACCAATCTGACGCCGCTCACTGATGTCTACGGTCAGCGTTTCGCCGATGACCTGCTGCAACAGTTTGCCGATCGTGCACGGCGCTTGCTCCGCCGGGGTGACATGATCGCCCGAATAGATGCTGATCGCTTTCTGGGATATTGCGACCAGTTGGACCATTCGGGAGTCCCCGCGCTCACTGAGAAGATTCTTTCCATCGTGGCTAGACCCTTTGAAGCTGAAGGCATAGAAGTCCGTGTGGAGCTTCATGTAGGCATCGTGCTTTCACCAGATCATGGGGCGTCGTATGACGACTTGCTCCGGCGTGCTCATATCGCCCTTAAAAGCGCTGAGCAGGCGCGGGCGACCGCATCGGTGTACCAGATCGGCATGGATGAGCTGCATTTACGTCAGATCAGGATCACCAGCCGCCTGCAGCTGGCTTTGCACAAAGGGGGCTTTGAGCTGAATTATCAGCCGAAGGTCGATTCCAGCGCTGGTGACTGCAAGCAGGTGGAAGCGCTGCTACGCTGGCGGGATGCGGAAATGGGGCAGATGTTCCCGGATGAGTTCATTCCTCTTGCCGAACATTCCGGTGATATTCTGCTGATCACCGACTGGGTCATTCAGGAGGTCATTCGCCAGCAACTGATCTGGCTTGGCAAGGGCAGATATATCACGGTGAGCATCAATCTCAGCGCACACGATCTTCTGAGCAAGACCTTGGTAGATCGCTTGCTGGGTCAGCTCGCACATGCTGGCCTCGAGAGTCACTGTCTGCATTTCGAGATTACCGAAAGCGCCACCATCAGTGACCCTGTTGCCGCCATTGCACAGCTGGAACGCCTGCGTGACGCAGGCTTCCGCCTGTCTATGGATGATTTCGGCACCGGCTATTCGTCACTCTCTCAGCTGAAGTTGATTCCAGTGCAGGAAGTGAAGATCGACAAGTCCTTCATTCTTAAGCTGGACGAGCAGGAAACCGACCAGCGCCTGGTGCGCTCAATCATCGACATGGGGCACAATCTCGGGCTGAGCATTGTCGCTGAAGGTGTCGAAAACGAGGCGTCTTCGCGACTGCTGACTGCCTGGGGCTGCGAGTATCTGCAGGGGTACTGGTATAGCAAGCCCTTGCCGCCGGAAGCTCTGGAGATCTGGCTGGATGATTTTGAAAACAAACGTAGTGGCGTATTGTCATGAGCCCGGGACGGTTTATGCAGGCGCTGTCGCTCGGTCTGCTAGTCGTGTCGGGAGGGCGTGCCCTGGCGTTGGATGAAGGGCTGCAAGGCAGCAAACTTCTGGGGACTGCTGGCGCGGTCAATATCGAGGGCTCTGGCGGTGGTGGTCTTGTCCCCTGGGCCTTCATTGGCGGATACGGCAGCGACGATGAAGTGGCGGCAACGGTCTCCGCCAGCATGACGAGCGTCGATGATTTCGGGCTCAGAACGACAGGTCTGCTGGTCGGGTTTCATAACCGCCTGGAGCTGTCGCTGGCAAAGCAATGGCTTCGGGTCGATCCTTTGGCGCTGACCATCACGCAGCATGTGGTAGGTGCCAAGCTCAGGCTCTCTGGTGATGTCGTCTACGGTACGATGCCGCAGTTTTCAGCTGGCCTTCAGTACAAGCGAAACACTGAAGCGACTATTCCCTATGCACTGGGGGCTGATGACAACGCTGGCGTGGACGTCTATCTCGCTGCGAGCAAGGTCTGGCTCAACGCCTTGCTCGGCCGTAACCTGGCGCTCAGCGCTACTGCAAGGTATACCGAGGCGAACCAGGGCGGCTTGCTTGGCTTCGGTGCCGTTGGTGAGCGCCCGCAGCTGGTAGGCGAAGCGAGCCTCGCCATTTTTCTCAACCGCTATTGGGCCATGGGCGTCGAATATCGGCAAAAGCCAGATAACCTGGCAGGGGTTCGAGAGCATGACTGGCGCGATGTATTCATTGGCTGGTTTCCATCAAAGTCAGTGTCGATAGTGACCGCTTATACTGATCTTGGATCGGTAGCCGGTCAGAAGCAGCAAGAGGGGCTTTATCTATCGGTCCATCTGAATACCGGGAATCTCAAGTGAAACCAGTCTGGTCACAGCGCTTACGCAGGCTTCGAATGGCGCTACTGATCAGCCTGTCTGGCGGTTTTGGACTACTTGGCGGCTGCGCAACTCAGACACCAATCATGCACTCAGGCACTAGCGCGTCGCAGCCTGTTGAGGACGAGCTCTTTCAGGCACTAGGGGGTCTGGAGGGAATAGAAAACATTGCCGACCAGTTTCTCTATCGTCTGGCAGACAACGATAAGGTCGTTCACTTCTGGCGCAACAGTAATATTGAACGTTTCAGGACACAGTTCGTATCGCATCTCTGCGACCTGAGTGGCGGACCGTGCGTCTACGAAGGCGATACCATGGAGGCGGTTCACCGGGGCATGGACATCAGGCAAAGCCACTTCAATAGCGTTGCCGAAACGCTGGTCCTCGCCATGGAGGATCTGCACGTTCCAACGGCCGCGATCAACGGGCTCATCGCGCGACTGGCGCCTTTACACGACGCCGTTCGCTCTCAGCTTGAGAACTAGAAGGCCCGTCTAGAGCATATCCGCCGCGTCGACACTCGCTTCGTCTTCATCGGGGCTGCGAGCCGCTTTCTTGCGCTCGATCAGATTAAGCAGGAGGGAATTTGTGGAATACGTCAGGCCAACCAATACGGCAAACGATGCAAGCAATATCTCAGGATTAAGGGTCAACAGCATGAATAACTCCGGAGTCTAAAACAGATTTGATGAAGACACTCCGGGGAGTCCTGCCGGGAGCGGATTCATCAAAGTTGTCCTTCGACGCTCGGCCCGCATGATAGACAGTGTCACCAAAAGACACAAGTTAAGCTTCGCACAAGGTATGTCACCAAACGTATCACATGCCGCGATTGGTGAAAAAAATGTCAGGCGAAGCGTCTGTGGCGGACTACTCGAGCTCGAAGGTATAGCAGGGCTCGTAAGTGCTGCCGGGCAGTTTCATGCGTTGCTGTTCGACGAATCCTTCCAGGAGGGAGCCGAGCGCAGACACGAGGTCCCGGTCGCCTTTCAGTCTGAAGGGGCCATGCAGCATGATCTGACGGATGCCGTCGGCCTTCACGTTACCGGCCACGATGCCAGAAAACGCACGTCGCAGGTTCGCCGCCAGCAGGTGGAGTGGCTGGTTTCGGTGCAGGTCAAGGGCAGCCATCGATTCGTGGGTGGGAATGAACGGAATCTGGAAGGCTTCGTCGATGCTGAGCAGCCAGTTGTAGTAAAACGCATCGCCGTGAGATTTACGGTAATAGGTGACGTCCTGGATGCCCAGGCGAACTTCCCGGGCGGTCTGCTCCGGGTCGTCGATGATGATCTTGTAATGTCGACTGGCTTCGGGCCCGAGCGTTCGTTGTATGAATTCGTCGATGGTTCTGAAATAGGTTTCCGACGCTTTGTTTCCCGAAAATATCAGCGGGAAGGGAAGCTTGGCATTGCGTGGATTCAGCAGGACGCCCAGCAGGTACAGGATCTCTTCAGCAGTCCCGGCGCCACCAGGGAATACGACAATACTATGAGCAATACGAACGAAAGCCTCGAGACGTTTTTCGATATCAGGAAGGATGACGAGCTCGTTCACGATAGGGTTTGGCGACTCTGCGGCGATGATGCCGGGCTCAGTGACGCCGAGATACCGGCCGTTGCGAATCCGCTGTTTGGCATGGGCAATGGTGGCGCCTTTCATTGGACCCTTCATGGCGCCAGGTCCACAGCCAGTGCAGATATCAAAGCCACGAATACCAAGTGAGTGGCCAACCTCCTTTGTGAAATCGTATTCTTCACGGCTGATTGAGTGGCCGCCCCAGCAGACAACGAGATTGGGTGTGCGGCGCGGCACCAGAACACCGGCATTGCGTAGAAGATCGAACACGCCATTGGTAATGGCCGAGCCCTGCACTGCAGCTGCGGCATCAGACGCTTTGGCCATTTCCGGAGGCGCAAGTGTTTCGGGGTCGAAAATCTGGCGGCCAGAGTGTGCATACACGACGTCTCTCAGCACCGCATAGAGCTGTTCCTTGATACCGAGTACGAGCTTGCCGTCAACGAAAGCAGACGCTGGGGCGTTGATCAATTCGAGCTTGATACCACGGGGCTGCTGAATGACCTGGATGTCAAAGTCGTGGAAGAGGCGCTCGATTTCATGCGGGTTATCACTCAACTCCCCACTGTTCAGAACGGCAAGCGCGCAATTTCGGAAAAGCTGGTGAAGCCCGCCCTGACTGGTGTCTCTGAGTTGTTCGACCTCGGCCTGGGACAGCAGGTCCATGCTGCCCTCGGGGGTAATTCTGGCGGTTACTTTCTGCATCAGTGAGTCAAGCCGGGCATGTCGTTCAGATTTCCTCGTACGGTGAGTCGAAGACCAGTTTGTAGGCCGGAATGCGAAGCGATTCAAGCGATTCCTTCACATGATAGACGCCGGCGTAGGTTCTTGGCGACCCATTGTCGTTCAAGAGTAGTTCCGTATGGTCGGCAAACGCGGCTTCTACGAGATAGATATCACCTTCGTTGGTAATGATATTGATGTGACGCAGGTCGTCCTGCCGGGCTCTGAGCTGATTGAGGTTCATGATCGTGGTTCCGCTATGATTCGCATGTTGAAGGTACGACATCTGAAAACGGCTACAGGAAACAACAGCAATGGCCGTTTATTTGTAGACGACGCTGAGATCTCATTAGATCAACGTCTCATCACCCCGCTGGGGCCAGAATGAGATGGCCGTGGCCATGACTCTTGAGGTGTTCGGGATATAGTTCGTAAGCTGGCTTGAGTATCGGCAGTAGCTTGACGGCTTTGGGAACATTGCCTTTTGACGTGACCTGGCGCCTCGTGAGCGCGGTCAGGAAATTGGCCTTGCCCTGCCAGAAAGCATGGGCGAAATCAGCTTTCATGCTCATCGTCACTTCAGGTACACCGTCGAAGACATCGCCGAGAAAGAGAACAACCTCACTGCCTGACGCATCCAGTGTGATCACGGCTTTAGGATCGCTGTAGCGAAACTGTACGACCAGGTTGGAGTTCAGCAGGCGGGGCCCGAGCTCCTCATTCTCGATGAGTGACTTGTAGAAATTACCCAGCACGTCGTAGATCATGGCCGAATCCGTAAACACGCGGGCCTTCTCCGGCGCTTTGCCGTCAGCTGCGGCTACCGAAGCGGTGACTGGAGGCAGATAACTGACTGGTGAGGGCTTGCGGGCGTGTAGTGTCTTGAGTACGGCTGCCACGCTGTCCGCCGTTACCTCCTTCGGGTTGTATAGCATCGAGCCATCCATCATGGCGGCTTCGACGACGAGGTCGAACTTCGCGAAATCTGTATCCACCCCCGCATTGACAAGGTTCAGGGGCAAAGCGGCCACCGTCGCCAGCTGGCCGAGCAATTCACGTATACGGGCCACTGCTGCGTGGGCTTCGGCCTTTCTGACGATATCATCGACGAAGCGACCCTTGTCGACAATGGCCCCCATCTTTCGGAGGCCTGCCAGATTCAGCAAGTTTCTCGCCGTGGCGACCGGTTTCGGTAGCTCGATTCTCATCGCTTCGGCAACATCGGCGTAGCGGCTACTGCAAGTCGACATGTTGTAAGTCATGACTTCGGGCAGTACGAGCGCGTTAGCAAGGCCGTGTGGAATGTGATAAACGCCACCCAGGGCATGTGAGATGCCATGAACCATACCGACCATTGACTGCGTGAAGGCCATGCCAGCCAGGCACGAGGCCACCAGCATACGGCCTCTGAACTCGAGGTTCGCTGGCTCGCGGCAGGCATCCAGCAGGCTGTCGTTGACCAGCCTGATGACGTAGAGGGCCAGCGCGTCAGAAGCGGGCTGGGCCTCGCGGCTGACATAGGCTTCTATCGCGTGGGTCAGCGCGTCCATACCGGTCGCAGCAGTGAGCCCTGGCGGCATGCTTGTGGTCAGGGTCGGATCGAGGATGGCGAGTTGGGGGAAGAACTGGGTTTCCGCGAACGGTAGTTTGATGTTCTTTTCAGGGTCGGCAATGATGGCGACCTTGGTGACCTCAGAGCCGGTGCCCGCGGTAGTGGGAATGAGTATCAAGGGCAGAAGTTCGGCGTCTCCGAGCAGGTAGGCGCCCATGTGGTCTTCCGCGCGACCGCCCTTGACGGCCAGTATGTTGGCCACTTTGGCGGTATCCATCACGCTGCCGCCGCCGAGACCGATGATCATATTGCAGCGACTGCTTCTGATGCGTTCAGCGCAGCGCTCGACTGTGGCAATCGTGGAATTGGCGGGCACATCGGAGAAGACTTCACCAATGACCACATTCTTGCCGGCCAAACTGGCCTTGAGGCGATCGGCCAAGCCGAGATCCACAATGACGCCATCGGTGACGAGCATGGCCTTTCTCAGGCCGAAACCGGCTATCGCCTCATCCAGATCATCTACGATATTCGCGCCGTAGATCACCCGGGAAGGCATCGAAAACTCGAAAAATTCTGGGAGCTTGGCTGGCATTTCGAAACCCTATTGTTGTTGTATTTGGTATCTCGTCCGAAGCGCCTCCGGGTTATGGCGAAGAGAGTAAAACGCGCAGTGGACCTACGCAGTATAGCAGCGCGCAGTATGTGCGCCGTAGAGCCCGATGACGACGACCAGTCGAACAGCCAATCGAATGGTCGCGATGCGCCTACTCGTCGAAGTCGAAGGCGTAATCGTCGGTGCTGGAGTGAAGCCGCTTTAGCTCCATGTAATCCTCGATAGCCCGACGGGTCTCAAGCTTGCGAGTGGCGCTGGGCCGGTCCTTGCGTCCACCTTCGTCTGCTGAAGGATCGTCGCTGTTCATTTTGGAGGAAGACTTCTGGAAGTCCATGAAGAGGTTCGAAGCAAAGTCTGTAGTTTGTGTCATAGGAGTGCGATGCTGCCTTTTATTGTAATTGGTCAAAATCGTATGTGTCGTACAGAACTCAGGACACTTGCTCAATGCCCGGTGTAACTTTACAACATAAACTGTGAAACGGCAGCTAAAAAAGTAGAAGAGTCAAACCCATTTACAAGCACCGCTGTATTTTTGTACAGTGTGCCTTTTGCCGATTGGACGGGCCGAACATTTTGAACATGGATATCAGTCAGATCGTTGACGGCCTGAATGGCCCGCAGCGGGAAGCCGTCACCTCGGACAGTCAGCATCTCCTCGTATTGGCCGGAGCCGGGAGTGGCAAGACCCGGGTGCTCGTCCACCGCATCGTCTATGTTATGAGGGCGCAGGGGCTTCAACCGCAGGAAGTGCTTGCCGTGACCTTTACTAACAAGGCTGCGCGGGAAATGCGTCACCGGCTCGAACCCATGCTGTCGGGCCCGGTACGGAACCTATGGGTCGGCACTTTCCATGGCATCGCCCACCGCCTGCTGCGGTACCACTGGAAAGAAGCCGGACTACCAGAAAACTTCCAGGTCATCGATTCGGATGACCAGCTCCGGCTGGTAAAGCGGGTGATCAAGGAGCTGCAGATTGATGAAGCCAGTTTCGCGCCCCGCGAAGCTGCGGGGTTCATCAACCGGCAAAAGGATGAGGGCTTGCGGGCGGGCAGCGTGCCTGAGGGCGATCGCATCTGGCAGGCCACCATGAAGCGCATTTATCTCGCCTACGAAAAAGCTTGCATGAAAGCCGGCATTGTCGACTTCGGTGAGCTGCTGCTGCGAAGTCATGAGTTGTGGTTGCATCAGCCAACTATTCTCGCTCGCTACCAGCAGCGTTTCCGTCACCTGCTCGTGGACGAGTTTCAGGACACCAATACGATTCAATACGCGTGGCTCAGGGTGCTCGCCGGCCGGCAGGCGGCTGTGACAGTCGTAGGCGACGATGACCAGTCCATTTATGGCTGGCGTGGGGCGAAAATCGAGAACATTCTGTCGTTCCAGACTGACATGGGCTCGACCGAAGTCGTGAGGCTTGAGCAGAACTACCGCTCTACCGGGAATATTCTCAAGGCGGCCAATGCTGTCATCAACAACAACCCCTCGCGGCTAGGGAAGTCGCTATGGACCGACGCCGGTGATGGCGATCCCATAGACGTCTATGCCGCCTTCAATGAGCAGGATGAAGCCAACTATATAGTCGAGACGATCCAGACGGCTTTGACTGAAGAGCGTGCGCTGCAGGACATCGCCATTCTGTATCGGTCGAATGCCCAGTCCCGGGTCATCGAGGAAGCCCTGGTCAGGCATGGCGTGGCTTATCGCGTCTACGGTGGCCTCAGGTTTTATGATCGTCTGGAGATCCGCAATGCCTTGGCCTATCTGCGGCTGCTCCGTCTGCCCCAGGACGACGCCGCTTTCGAGCGCATCGTGAATATCCCTCCTCGTGGTATCGGCGCAAAGACGCTCGCTCAGATTCGCTCCGAGAGTGCTGCCGGTGGGGGGTCGCTGTGGCAGGCGAGCATCGACCTGCTGCAGCGCGGCGAGATCAAGGGCAAGGCTCAGAAGGGCCTTGCACAGCTGGTTGAGGTCATTATCGAATTACAGCAGTTGTCTACCGAGGTCAGCCTCAAAAAGCTGGTCAAGGCGGCGCTCGACAAGACGGGCCTGCTTCAGTTTCACGCGACAGAAAAAGGTGACAAGGGCGAGATGCGCCGTGAAAACCTGGAGGAAATGGTGAACGCGGTAGCTGAATATGACGAAAGTGCGGACGAGCCGCTGGCTGAGTTTCTCGCCAACGCGGCGCTCGATGCCGGCGAGCAACAGGCCAATGAGGAACAGGATGCTGTGCAGCTCATGACCCTGCATAGCGCGAAGGGCCTGGAGTTTCCGCTGGTCTTCCTGGTAGGCCTGGAAGAGGGTCTGTTTCCTCATGCCATGTCGCTTGAGGAGGTCGGTCGGCTGGAAGAGGAGCGTCGTCTCTGCTACGTCGGCGTGACCCGTGCCATGAGCAAGCTGGTGCTGACCTTTGCTGAGTGCCGACGCTTGTACGGTCAGGACAAATATAATCCGGTATCGCGTTTCGTTCGTGAAATACCCACGGAATGTTTACAGGAAGTCAGACTTCATTCTCTGGTGACCAAGCCGATGTTCGGCCAGCGTACCCGCTTCGACAGCCTGCCCGGTCAGGCTGCGCACATGAGGCCAAGTGTGGATTCGGGCATCTTCGTTCCCGGGCTGGGGAGTCGTGTGCGTCATAGCAAGTTCGGAGAGGGGACCGTACTCAATTTTGAAGGCGACGGTGCTCATGCCAGGATACAGGTGAAGTTCGAGCAGCTGCCCGACGACCAGTCGCGCACGAGCGCGACGAAATGGCTCATTCTGTCGATGGCCAAGCTGGAGCCGGCCTGAGCCAGTCTTCAGCTAGAGCGGGGAACCTGGCGAATTCGCCCGTCTTCGTCAATGGCCACGATAATGAATACACCCTCAGTGACCTTTCGGAATTCCTGCCGATGTTTGTCTCTGGTCCAGGCTTCAACGGAAATGTGAATCGAACTCTTGCCAATTTCAATGACATTGGCGTAGCAGGAGAGTTCACCACCTTTTCTGACTGGCGAAAGAAAATCCGTCTGCTTGATGGCTACCGTGGCGGTTCGACCTCGCGATACCCGGCCTGCGAGACTGGCTGCTGCCAGATCCATTTTCGAAACAACCCACCCCGCAAAAATGTCGCCGTCCTGGTTGGTGTCGCCATCCGTCGCTGTCACCCTGAGGGCGAGATTGTGTTCTGATCTGCTTTGGTCGTGAGGGGCCATTTTATTATCCACTTGTTGGGCATGCTCTAGGTTGCCCGCAGTTTAACCGTCAGACCGGACTACGGCTATGCTGATAAGCGCTCACAGAAAGATCATGGCTTCCGACCGGACTCGCGCAGTTTATGAATAAAAGGGAGTACGGCAGGATTTTTTGTTAGCATGGGCAGCAAACAATTAGCGTGGATTATTCGATGAAAGTTCTCAAAATTCTTGGCTATGTTCTTGCTGTGCTCGTTCTGCTTATTGTGCTGGCACTGGTCTTTATTGATGTCATCGCGAAGTTTGTCGTAGAGCGCGAGGGCAGTAAGCAGGTGAAGGCCAAGGTGGAGGTTGATTCAGTCGATGTCCGTTTCTATCCGGTAGGGGCCACACTCAACGGTCTTGTCGTCACGAATCCCGGTACACCAATGCGCAACGCCTTTCAGGCTGAATTCATCGACGCCAATCTCGATCTGTCTGCGCTTCTGAAAACCAAGATCATTGTAGATACGGCTAACGTCGACGGCATGCGTTTCAATACTGCTCGCGAGACCAGCGGCGCGATTCCTGGCCTGACCCCACCACCGGATGAGAAAGGCTCCCTCGTCGAACAGTTGAAGACAGACTTCAAACTGCCTGTTCTGGAAATGCCGGATCCAAAAGCGCTATTGGAACGAGCCGATTTGCAGACGCCGAAGCTTGCCGAAGCTTTCAAACAGAATCTCGAAGCCAAAAAAGCCGCCTGGCAGGCACGAATCGACCAGCTTCCGGATCAGGAAAAGGTAGACGCCTACAAAGCCCGCCTGAAAGGGGTCAAGAAGCAGAAAGACCCCCTCGGCTTTCTCAATGCGGCTGGTGACGCGCTCGCTGTGAAAAAAGAGGTCGAACAGGATCTTTCACAGATCAAGAACGCGCGCGGTGATTTCAATGCAGATCTTGCGGAATTGCAGGCTCAGTTGAAGGTATTGCGACAGGCGCCTGCGAAGGATGTCGAACGAACCATGGCGATGGTCGGACTGGATCAGGCGTCTGTACAGGACCTGGCAAAAACGCTCTTCGGTGACGATCTGGCCCGCTGGGTTCAGAGTGGTTACACCTGGTACGGCAAGCTACAGCCTTATCTGAATGGTAGCGCGGCTCCAGAGGACACGGGACCTGCGACACCTGATACTACTGATTACAGTGATGGCCTGCCAAAGTTCCTGGTGAAAAAACTCAATATTTCAGGGGAAGTGCCTGCGCCAGGTCAGGCGATCCCATTCTCGGGTGAGTTCACCGATTTGACCGACCGCGCTGACATCTGGGGCAAGCCCGCAAAGCTCTTCCTCGAGAGTCAGCAAAACGCAGCAGGCGGTGTGACCTTTACTGGACTGCTCAATCATGTCGACCCGCAGAACTTCGTCGATACCTTTGGTCTGAAAATGGCGAAGCTGCCGATTTCGGATATCACGTTTTCAGACAATGAAGATTTCCCGCTTACCCTGGCCGAGGCTTTGCTTGAAGTGGCAAGCAAGGCGGAAATACGAAATGGTCAACTGAATCTCGACGTCGACACCGAGTTCTTCGAAGTTCAACTGTCCAATCTTCTGGAAAATGAAAGTGCGCCGCTCAAGGCGGCACTGCTTGATGCGCTGAAGGGACTGGATCGCTTCAGTATGTCGATGCAGGCGACTGGCGATCCGGCCAATCCTCAGGTGAGTCTGCAAACAAGTCTCGACAAGTTGTTTGGCAGCGCCATTCAGGGTCTCGTCGGAAAGAAACAGGCGGAAATTCAGCAGCGGCTCAGAACCGAAGTTCAGGCTCGCCTGGGCAATACGGTGCCGGCACTTGAGGCGCAGCTCGGCGGGTTCGTCGACCTGCAGTCGCTGCTCGGTGAACGTGCAGGCAGTTTCGAGAAGCTGCTTTGACGCTGAAGTGAGCCATATACACATAGCCGGAGTAACGAGAGAAGGTTGAGCGCCTCCGGCTAACTATAGATTGCTTATCCGATTGGCTTTGTCGCTCATAATTTGCAGCAAGCCGGCTGTGTCTCGGACTATACTGCGTTCATGTACAGCAGAGCGCTGAACGAGCTTGGCGTTTCCAATATACGCTTTACCAGGCCAGCTTTTAGACAAACTGAATCCTATGAAGCCTGGCGCTACGGTTAGCCGGACCAACAAAGATAAGGGAGTAACAAATGCCCCATAGCGGAACTGATCACCAGCACCATATTTCACAGCAATTCAACAAGGATTTGACGATGCTGAGGGAGCACCTCATGCAGATGGGCGGGCTGGTTGAGCAGCAGGTTTCTCAGGCGATTACCGCCATGACCGCGAGGGATGTCGAACTTGCTGAAAAAGTCCGTGACCAGGACAAGCAGGTCAATGCTCTGGAAAAGACGATCGACCGTGAGTGGGTCAATGTGATCGCCATGCGGCAGCCAGCCGCGAGCGATCTTCGTCTCGTGGTGGCGTCTGCCAAGATCGTCAACGACCTCGAGCGGGTAGGCGATGAGGCCAAGAAGATCGCCAAGATCAGCATCGCGCTGGCTGGCCTGGATGTCTCGGACTCTGCCAGAGGTTTCGTGGAAGTCCGCAACATCGGTCGTCAGGTGCACGGCATGCTGCATAATGCACTCGATGCCTTTGCCCGTTTTGATACCGAGACGGCCTTTCAGGTCATCAAGGAGGACGAGGTTGTCGATTCGGAGTACAAGTCAGCCATGCGTTCACTGGTCACCGTGATGATGGAAGACCCCCGCACGATTACTCATATTCTGAATATCATGTGGGTGCTCAGGGCACTTGAACGTATCGGGGACCACGCCTGCAATGTTTCACAACACGTGATCTACCTCATCAAGGGGCAGGATGTCAGGCATATCTCGATCAGTGATACAGAAAGCCTGATCGTCAAGTAAACCGTCGCCGGTCAGCCCTGGGATTTAGGGTGGTCGGTGAACGGCGGCCAACCTAGCATCCTGCCTCCAAGCATGTGGAGGTGGATGTGATAGACGCTTTGCCCACCAGCTTCGTTGCAATTCATGACCACCCTGTAGCCATCGTCCGCCACACCTTCGTCTCGCGCAATTTTCCTGGCGATGCTGAACAGGTGGCCGACCAGCGCCTCATGCTCGGGCTCAATGTCGTTGATAGTGGCAATTCTCAGTTTGGGAATGATCAGGACGTGCAAGGGCGCCTGCGGATTGATATCTCGAAAGGCGAGCGCTTGCTCGTCTTCGTAGACGATGTCAGCCTTGATGTCCCGATTGATGATCTTGTCGAATATGGTGTCTGCCATAGGATTGTCTCCTGACGCTAATGGTGGCGAGCAAACAGGCTCGCTAGTGTTCTGTCATTCCGGATACAGCCTGGCCGGTTCCGTTTCGCCCGCTCTTGGTCCAGTGCCTGCAGGCTCGCCCGCCTGGTCGAGCCCAAGCGCATGCTGCAATACCCGGCGCTTTAAGGGGCCAGCCCTGTCGGCAATGGACAATCCAAGTCGTCTGAGTGCCTTCAGTGGTCCTATGTCGTTGCTGAAGGTGTAGTAGAACGCATCGACAGTAGCGGTCATCAACAGGTTCTGAGGCTTGCGCTGGCGCTCGTAGATCGCCAGGGCTCTCTGCAGTCCACCACTGCCTGGCAGCGAGGGGCTTGCCAATTCCGCTCGTAGCGAAGTCGAAAGGGCTTCGGCGTCCTGCAATCCCATATTGAGGCCCTGACCTGCCAGCGGGTTGACAGTATGCGCAGCGTCACCAACAAGCACCACAGAGCCTCGGCTATAGCTGGTGCAGTGCGACTTCACCAAGGGAAAGGCGGCACGACCATAAATCTTTCGAACGCGGGGTAGGCTGGCAGGAAATGTCGTGAGCACCTGCTGGAGAAGCTCTTCAACATCCAGTTGCATGAGCGCCTGTATGCGTTGAGGCGCGTCATACCACACCAGCGACGCATAGGCAGCACAGTGCTCCTCCCCCGCCTCCGTGCAGTCAAACAGAGGCAAGTAGGCAACCGGCCCCTGTGGTCGAAACAGTTGCCAGGTCTTATCCCCTGCCAGTTCATCGAGCTCGACACCGATGACGAGTGCCTTTTGGGCATACCCCTCAGCCATCTGTCGGATGCCTGCCTTGACCCTCACCGAAGAAGCGGCACCGTCGGCGCCGATGAGCAACCTGGCTTTTACAGTTTCTCGCTCGCCGTCGCCACTCTTCAGCTTTGCTTCCACACCCTCCGGCATCAACTGGGTCAGATCGAGCAGCTCAGCCTGCCTGAGTGTGAGGTTTGGCAATTTCGCCATCGCCTGCCAGATCCCGCGCTGAAGCCGATCGTTTTCCAGGATGGTGCCAAGGTGTTGGATGCCTGGATCCTGTAGGTCCTCAATAGAAAAAGTGGTGCCACCGAGCGATTGTTCAGCCGTGGCCTGAGTACCGGAGTCGGGGTTTTCTGCTACCTGCAGGGCCCTGTAGGGCTTGAGTCGGTGTGCCTCGAGGTGAGGCCAGACCCCGATGCTGCGAAGAAATCTTTCTGATTGAAGATTCAGTGCGCTGACTCTCAGACCAGGCGCAGAAAAATCAGGCTCCGTGGCCGGTGAAGTGCTAACAGGCTCGTGAGCCTCTACCAGAATGATTGCGGAGGCCGGGCAGGCGAGGGCAAGGGCCAGGGCTGTAGTAGCACCAGTGATACCGCCACCTATGACCAGCACATCGCATACCGCGACACTTGAAGCTTGATGGGGTTCTGAGGACACAGGGTAATCATCTCGGGCTGGTATCATCGCCCGATTGTAGGGAATGCAGCAGTCAAAATCGACTACTGCTATGTGAGAAAGCCGACTCTAGCCAGTCTGTGCAAGCGGTGGAGCATCATCTGTGGGAATATGGGCACTTCGGATGAACCCCGCATCGAGGATGATGGGTTTGGCTAATCGCTTATAGTCCTGCATGGACATTCTGATGATTTCATCGTGAGTCCCGGCACTGAAGGCAATTTCCGATTGTGCGGCCAGTGACTGGTCAAGGTAGACCGTCATACCAAACAGGGTGCCAAATGGTGGAATTGCTCCCAGCTCACAGCCTGGGAACTGTTCTGCGAATTCCGACTCATCGGCGAGTTCGATAAAATCGGTGCCCATCACTCGGCAGAGCTTGTCCCACCGTATTTTCGCACTGGCGGTCATGACAGCCAGGGCCGATACGCCATCGACGTGCAAAACTACCGTTTTAGCGAGTATGTCTGCTTCGATACCTGTGGCGGCGAGCAAGGTCTTCGCAGTATATGCCGGTTCATGCTGAATCGAGCTATAGTCGATCAGGTGAGAACGCAGCATCTTCTTCAAACATGATGCGGGCATGAGCGCCTCCAGTACATGTCAATAACGGCTGAAGCGTGCCTTGCCGACTTACCAGGCTCTACTAGGGTTCCTGGAAGTAAGGGCACTTAAGTCAGCATAGTCCAGATGACGCCAATGCTGACCCTCTTTTCGGGTTACGAAGTGTATTGAAATGTTGCTCTGCCCATCAATCCATCCAATGGAAATTATTGAGAATCAACCGCATCCCGCAAGGCCATATAGTATCTGCGCCCCATTTCCCTGGCGGCTGACGCGCCAAAGTGGATACAGTCGCCCGCACCGCATGGATAGCCCGGTGGGACAAGGTCATCAAAGTTCGCGAAAGTTGCGTATGAGAGCAGACCCGAGATATTTCTGTGAACACCATCCACCACTGATTTTGCCGGACTGAACTGACTGTAGTCGTTTCGCTCGTCAGCGCCTCGGGACATGGTGCCCATTACAAAGGGGATAGCCGCCTCCGGATCACGCCACTCCGGACCGCGAACGTCTTCAGTAATATTCGTGCGCAGTTCACTGACAAGCAGTCTGATATTCTCGGCGTAGTACTGCACGCAGTCGCGGCCTTTGAATTCATCCGATGCATCTTTTTCACCTTGATGCATGATGATGCCGCGTAAAATTCCGCCACTCTCTTCAATGGCGACCGCTGTTCGCAGCAGTGCGCGTTGATAGAGCAGGGTCTCATTCGAAAGATCTCCGACATTGCGTACTACAGCATTCCAGCTGCCGCGAGGTCTCAGTTCGCGGCAGAACCCTGTGTCACCCCAGGCCGCTGGCACAAGGATGATATTCTGAGTGGTATCTCCAAGTGCGGCTTTGGCAAAGGACAGTCCGGGGCCAATACTGACGCCATCTTTCGATGAGGCGCCTGCCGGCAGAGGTTTGTGGAGGGGGTCCTCCGCACGGACGAAGACTTCAGGCATGACATTGAGCGAACGACTGGTGTGAGCGCCAGGGGTTTCATCGTCACCCTTCACATTGAGCTGTCGAATTCTTGGATGCGGCTCATCGAGCCCGCCCGGGCCTGCATCTTTTCCGCCGCCACTGGAGCCAGACATATTGCTCTGTCCTATCAGCAGGTAAACGTCGGGCCTTGGAACTGGTATGACGTCGATATCGAGTTGCAGACGCTTGGTTGTGGCGCCACTCACCCCTACTACAGTAACACTGCGCTGATGCGGCATGATCGGCAGGGCGCCGACGGCAAGTCGCAGCGTAAGCTCCAGGTTACGTACTTGATTCTCCGAGGTGCCCGGAACGATAGTGGTTTCGGAGAGGGCCAGTGAAAGATCTTCGAGATCGACTGCTCGTCCCTCGACGCTCAAGGATACAGAGCGATCGAAGCCATTGAGAAACTGGGTGCTGACGCCGATCTTGCTTTCAGCGCCTTCGGTAATAGCTAGCGCTGACCCCGGCTCAGCTGAAGCAAGCGCCAGTGTGAAGTCGGGCTCTCCTTCAGGCGCGGCAGGCGTAGACGGCTGCAACGGCGCGTTGGGTTGCTGGGGAATGGCTGGCGTTTCGGGCGTATTTGGAGTGGGACTATCAGCGGTCCTGTCGTTGACACTCGAGCTTCCGTCGCAAGCCGCGAGAAAGAGGGCCATAATCATCGCTAAGAGCGAACGAGCCTGGCTTGGAGCAAACATTTGGTAATCTCGCTGAAACTGCATCACTTCAGTATTCATCCTGGTTATGGAGAGAGGCTGTCACCTCCTAAGTGCCGGTTTTCCTGTTCCGTGCACGCTAGCGCCGCCGAACGCCTGTTCGGATGGCGGGATTCTACCTGATTGTGTGTAAAACGTACAATTATGGACAAATCCTTACGCATTTTCACATTCCAGAGGTGGTCTGTCTCTCGACCTTTCGGCGTAAGGTGGTACCGCAGGAAAGCCGAGACGAAAAAAAGGGCCGCATGGCGGCCCCTGTAACCGCGCCTGCGAGGCGCGATCGTTTACTCGACTTCTTTTTGAATACTACCCTGAGCCGTCACCACAACCCTGCGGTTTGCAGCTCTACCAGCATTTGTGCTGTTATCGGCTAGCGGTCTTGCTTCGCCATAGCCGACTGAAGTGACGCGCGAGGGCTCGATGCCATAGTCCTGAACCACGCGGTCACGTACGGCCTTGGCTCGACGCTCCGACAGTTGCTGGTTGTAGTCTGCCTCTCCCGTGCTGTCAGAATGACCCTCAATGGTCACCTTGGCATCTGGATAGCGCTTCATGAACCTCGCCAGCGCCTCTATTTCAGGCAGATCGGCATCAGCCAGAATGGCCGAGTTGAGCGGGAAGGTTACTCTCAACTGGGTCTCGACGCCCTCTACGGCGAAGATGCGGCAGCCTGTCTCATCTACTTTAGAGCCTTCAACTGTGTCTGGACACTCGTCCTTGCCGTCAGCAACGCCGTCGTTATCCTGGTCCAGAGGGCAGCCCTTATTGTCGACTTCGACGCCTTCAGGCGTGTTGGGGCACTCGTCATCCTCATCCTTTACACCATCGTTATCGCTGTCATCCGGAATGGCGCAGCCTTTCTCGTCAACATCGGCGCCTGCTTCGGTGTCAGGGCATTCGTCGACATCATTGGCAACGCCGTCGTCGTCGTCATCACCGATGACTTCACAACCAACTTCATCGACCTCAGTGTCGTATGGGGTATTGGCACATTCATCTTCGGTATCCACGACGCCGTCGCCATCACTATCCTGCATGGCTCGGGACTTGGCTCCAAACAGATAGTTCAGCGAGACAGTGACCGCGGCATTCATTGATTCAGTGCGCTCGGTATAGATGGTGCGTGCGTCCATCCTGAGATCAGTGAAGTCATCAATTTCATGCTTCACGCCGACGCCGGCGTTGTACATGGTTTCATGTTCGTTATCCGCATTCTTGATCTGATAGGCCTGGTGCCCTGCACCAAGGACCAGATAGGGCTTCATGCTGTCGTAGCCGCTAAAGGTGTAGAGCGCGTCGAGCCGCAACTGGTTCCGGTCGATATCTTGGTTAATGTCATCTCGACCTGTATCCATAGCGCTGCCCACCAGTTCCAGCGCCCAGGTATTGCTGAAGTTGTAGCCAAAACCAAGACCATATTCAGGTCGATTTTCCAGATTCAACTCGTCGTCGAACCAGTAGTATCCGACCTGACCTGTCAGGTAAGCGCCCACATCAGAGTCGCGTGCCTGAACGGCAGGCGCTAGAGAAGCCATACAGGTGGAAAGGGCGACTGCAGTAACGGCAGTCTTCATGCGTATGCTCATGGCGAGTTCCTTTGTTGTTGATTTTCTAATGTACTGCAGCTTTACGCTACTACTTGCGAGCTATGTAGCCCGCGGCCCTATGTCAGGCCGCCGACTGTTTCTGATAGATGTGAACATCTCTCTGGGGATACGGAATGCTGATGTCCATCGCATCAAATGTCAGCTTCACATCTTCCATCATCGAGAAGTAAACGCCCCAGTAATCTGCCGTATTGACCCACACTCTGACGGTAAAATTGACCGAGCTGTCACCAAGTTCAGACAGCACCACGACAGGCGCTGGGTCCTTGAGAATGCGCTCATCTGCCTCGATGAGTTTAGTGAGCTGTTGCTTCGTAAGCGGTATGTCGTCGTCATAGCTGATGCCGAACTTGAAATCGACGCGCCGCGTTGGCTCTGCATTGATATTGACAATAGGATCGGTGACGAGCGATGAATTGGGAATGATGACACGGCGGTTATCGAAGGTGGTCATTACCGTGGTGAAGATCTGTATTTCCTTGATGACGCCACTGTGTCCTGCGCCTTCAATAACGTCGCCAACCCGAAATGGTTTGAAGATCAGGATGATGACGCCGCTGGCAAAATTCGACAGATTTCCCTGCAGGGCCAATCCGATGGCAAGACCTACGGCGCCGAGCACAGCGATGAAGGACGTCGTCTCGATGCCGATCATCGAGGCTACGCTGACCAACAGTAGTGCCTTGAGGATGACTGAACCAAGCGACAGCACGAATTGGCTCAACGTAGGGTCGAAGCGTTTGGCGAGACGAGTTCTGAACAGACTTAAAACGTGGCTGATGATCCAGAGGCCGACGATCAACGTCAGAAGTGCGAGAAGGAGCTGCGGAATGTACGCTATTGCCAGCTCGATGGCATGATCGAGATGCGGTTGAATATTGTCCATGTTTTCCCAGAGATGCTTGAGGTCACTAGACAATATAGACGCTGTTCACAAAAAACGTAATGAATTCAAAGAAAATATATTGATGGTCTACAATCAGGCAATTTTAGACACAACGGAAAAGGGGATGCCGTAGGCATCCCCTCAGAAGTCATTCCCTCAAGCGCACATCCCTGATCCTTGCCTCCCCCCGCTATCCATTTGCATACTCTTTAGAGTTTGCGTGGTGAAACACCTTGCGGGGCAACCATCCTGGCTCTTCCTTATTCCCTGTCGTCCTGACAAGAGACATATTACGCCAATTGCGATGACATTTTCGCGACAAAACTTATGCTTTCCACGAAAAATGTGGCTCAGGAAAATGGCTGAATATTTAATTTTATATAAATCAAATGGTTAGCTAAGAATTTCGAGTGATGACATCTGATTTGAAGGGGCAAAATTTCAGTAATGACCTACAGCGCTGTAAGAGATCTCTTACAGCTTGTGGCTCGGTCGCATCAAGCGTCCGGCCAAAGGAAGGCCGGCGAGGATGCCAGCGGCATCGGCCAGGAGATCGCCGGCACTGGCCATCCGCCAGCTGGTCATCCCCTGCATCAGCTCCATCAGGCCGCCATATGCTAGCAGCGCCAGCGCCAGATAAGCTACGGGAACACTTTGATGGGTCAGTCTGCCGGCAAGGGCAATCAGTAAAAAAAGTAGAAAATGCATGAGCTTGTCGGCGTGCGCGAATCCCTGTTCGCCACTTTGTGGCAGCAGGGCCAGTGTCAGAATGACTGTCAGCGCAATATAGAATCCGTAGCGACTGGGAGGCTTCTGGCCCAGGGCAGTCAGTCTGTCTATCATGTGCAACGAAATTCTCCTCAGTTGTCGCCACAAGGCGGTTACTTTCTGTGCTTACCAAGGGGCGATCAGTTTGAATTCTTCATTTTCCCGCGGCGCCGGTTACATCAGTAGCGGCTTCAAAATCATTCGGCGGCCAGGCCTCAGGCTTTATGTGTGGCTGCCAATCTTTCTCAACCTCATCGTGTTTTCCGTGCTCACCTATGCTGCTGTGACCTATACGGATCTTTGCTTTGCCTGGCTAATGGGGTTTATGCCTGAATGGCTGCTTTTCCTGGAGTGGCTATTGTGGCTGGTGTTCGGCGTTCTATTGTTGCTGGTGTATTCCCAGACCTTCGTATTGTTGGCCACCCTCGTTGGCGCCCCTTTCTACGCCATTCTGGCCGAACGGGTTGAACAGCAGGAGCGGGCCGCTCGAGGTGGTCCAGTTGAAAAGAGCATTACGCAGCCGAATACTGTAGCGCAGTTGGTAAAGGTGTTGCCTCTGGCGCTGGCGAGGGAGACGCGAAAGCTGATGTATTACCTGCCCAGGGCGCTACTCCTGCTGATCGTATCTTTCATACCCGGCATCAATACGGTGGCCCCTCTGTTATGGCTTGCTTTCTCAATGTGGATGCTGGCGGTGGAGATGGTCGATTATGCCGTTGATCAGAATGGTCTTCCCTTCATACGTGTGTTGACGGTGCTGAAGCGAGCCCGGATGACGAGTTATGGCTTTGGAGGCACTGCCTTGGCAGCGACCTATGTGCCGATACTGAATCTCTTCATACTGCCGGCAGCAGTTGCCGGTGGCGTGCTGTTCTGGCTGGATAGTCAGGGTGTGACCGATACCACTCCGGCGACGCCAGCTAGTGCACCTCCAGAGCGACTTCGGGCTCCCTGATACGCTCGATGGGGAACAGACAGGCAAAACAGCTGCCTTCACCAGGGCGGCTGCTGATATCCAGCCTGGCATCGTGGTTGAGCAGTACGTGCTTGACTATGGCCAGGCCCAGACCCGTGCCACCGGTGCCCGTGTGCCGTGATGGATCGGCACGGTAGAAGCGTTCGGTCAGCCGCGGAATATGGATGCTGTCGATGCCTATGCCGGTGTCTGTAACGCTCAGCACCGCATGGCGTTTGGTCAAATGCCACCGGATATCGATACATTTACCCTCGGGCGTGTATTTGACGGCGTTGAGTACCAGGTTCGAGAATGCGCTGTGAAGCTGGGTTTCGTTACCGTACAACCTGGCATCGCTCTCCACCGCCAGGCTTATCTTCAGCACCTTGTCTCCGGCTACCACCTTCGCCGAATCGAGAATACGCAGGAGCAGGTCATGCATGTTCACTGGCAGTTGACGAATTTCGCCGCCTTCATTCTCGATTTTCGACAGCAGCAGCAGGTCGGTCACCAGTGCCTCCATACGTCGTGCCTGGGTCTGCATCTGTGAGAGCGCACGTTGCCGGCGAGGGGCAAGATCGGCCCCGGTATCGATGAGCGTTTCGAGATATCCGCTGATAACGGTGAGGGGTGTCCTGAGTTCATGCGACACATTCGAGATGAACACCTGGCGTACACTTTCAAGTTGCTTGAGCTGGGTCACATCCTGAATCACGATCAGCCGGTCGTCTTCACCGAAGAGGGTGATGTGCACCTTCAGCTGCATCTGTGGTTTTTTGGGTGCGCTGAGCAACAAGGGATCGTCGTAGGCTTTTGAAAAGAAATACTGCTTGAAGCTGGGGTCCCTGACCAGATAGTGAATGGTCTGGCCGGTATCGTTTGGCTTGCGAAGGCCAAGCATGTCTGCCGCAGCGCTGTTCCACCAGTCCATGACACCGTCGCTGTTGGTCAGAATGACCCCGTCTTTCAGGGCATTGGTGGACTGCTGGATACGATTGAGCAGGGCCTGTAATCGGGCCTGCGCTTTGGAGTGTTCGGCCTGAAGGCGAAGGATCGAGTCGAAAATCCGACCCCAGAGGCCGTGACTTTCAGGAGGCTCGGATTCACCTGGCTGCTGAAGCCAGCTAGCCAGGCGATACACCTGGCGCAAGCTCCAGAGCAAGTAGAGCACTATTGCAGCGAAGGTCAGTGCCAAAGGCTGCCCGATGAGCAGGCCCAGTGGCAGGATGACCAGGAAAAAAATGACCAGAGGCTGAACGATCAGCTCAGAAATTTTCAATCGTTACTACCCATAGCCATCGCTGTCCTCATGCCGCCTTTGTCGAGAAGCGATAGCCTGTGCCGCGAACCGTCTGTATCAGTGAATAGTGGTTGGGTTCAAGGGCCTTGCGAAGTCGTCTGATATGCACATCGACCGTGCGTTCCTCGACATACACATTGCCACCCCAGACCTGGTCCAGCAGCTGGCCACGGGTATACACGCGCTCCTGGTGCGTCATGAAGAACTGCAGGAGCTTGTATTCGGTTGGCCCCATCGCAACAGCCTGATCATTGATCGTCACCCGGTGACAGACCGGATCGAGCTTGAGATCATTGATCTCGATCGGAGTTTCCATGCCAGCCACAACGGTGCGGCGCAGTACCGCCTTCAGACGTGCTACCAGCTCACGAGGAGAAAAAGGCTTGGTGATGTAATCATCCGCACCAACTTCCAGCCCCTGAACCTTGTTATCCTCTTCGGTCTTGGCGGTGAGTATGATCAGGGGAATGTCCGCCGTTCCCCCGTCCCGTTTCAACCGGCGCGCAAATTCGATACCGCTCGTTCCAGGCAACATCCAGTCGAGCAGGATGATGTCCGGCCGATGGTCCACGATAATACTATGGGCCTCAGCAGCATCGCCGGCTTCCCAGTAACCGTAATCGGCCATTTCAAGTGCAACAGCAATCATCTCTCGAATTGCAGGTTCGTCGTCGACAATCAGAACATTCTTGTTTGGCATTCCTCGCTCCAGTCAGGCAAAGCAGCTGGGGACCATTACAGCGAGGAAGTATGACACTTTAATGACAGATGCGCCCGTCAGGTGCTGAAACATGGAAAATCATTGCCGTGATCAGCTGAGTGCCACTAGTGTTCCAGCAAAAATAGCGAGACCGACAAAATTATTGTTTTTGAAGGCCTTGAGACACATGTCCCGTTCCCGATAACGTATTAGATGCTGCTGATACACGAACAGGGTGGCCGCGATCACTACCGCGAGGAAATAGGCGGCGCCGAGCGCATTGGTGACACCAATGATGATCCAGACAAGCACGCAGAACGATTGCAGGGCGGCGATGATCATCTTGTCTGCTTCAGCAAACAACACCGCCGTCGACTTCACGCCAATGCGAAGATCATCGTTCCGATCCACCATGGCATATTCTGTATCGTAGGCGACCGTCCAGATGATGTTGCCCAACATGAGCCAGATAGCAGTTTCACCGACAGGGACGCCTTCTGCAGTGAAAGCCATGGGTATGCCAAACGAGAAAGCGATGCCAAGCACCACCTGGGGAAAATGGGTGTAACGCTTCATGAAGGGATACAGCATGGCGACTCCGAGCGCGCCAAAAGCCAGCTTGATGGTGGCTGGGTTGGTCAGGAGCACGAGCAGAAACGCCAGCGCAATGAGCGCGAGGAAGCAGGCCCAGGCGTGATAGCTCGTCAACCGACCTGTGGCCAGAGGGCGTTCTGTCGTGCGCGCCACGTGGCCATCAATGTTGCGATCCGCAAAATCGTTGATGACACAGCCTGCAGATCGCATCAGCGCGACGCCTGCCGTGAAAATCAGGATGTTGGCCAGGGTTGGCTGCCCGTCGCCAGCGAGCCAAAGGGCTGTCAGAGTGGGCCAGAGCAACAGCAGGATCCCCACTGGCTTGTCCAGGCGCATAAGCTGAACAAAGGCCAGGGCCTTGTCACGATTCACAGACGGCTACTCCTCTGTTGTGCAAAAGTTGAAATCCCCGGCGAAGAACTCGGCTACTAAAATAGGTTTCTGGTTCGGGAAAAACAAGGACCTGCGAGCGTGTAGCCTCTCCGATCCTGGCATCGACGTACGGACCTGGGCTACTTCGATGTCGCCTCGTGCCACGCCGCAGCCGCTGAACAACACATCGGCCAACGGTCTTTCATTCAGCGTGAGCAAACGACGATTGCTACCGGCCAGGCTGCTCCAGGGAATGACGGTTCGAGCATAGACGGCTGCGTGACCATCGCAGCAGAGGATGACCTCCCTGACGATGGCCGTATGCACCCGCACATTGCAGGCGCTGGCAAAGATACGGCGCTCATGGTTATAGATACTTCGGGTTTCGGAGGCGAGCCTGATCACCCTGAACGTTTCGGCGCGACGCTTGAGTCTTGCCGTCAGTGAGCCCCGGTCCAGCAACCATCGTAATTCATCGGGGTAGCGATTCCGGTTCGTGATTTGCTGGCCCTGTCGCCAGCGAACGCCAGCGAGGGCCAGCGGAAGAGATGTCGTCAGTTGCAAGTTTCGGCCCCGGAAACAGCGTTAGAGATCGTCCGGATGCACCGCATGGATGCCGCCCGTATTTCGCCAGTAGCCACGATAATCCATACCCGAGCCGAATACATAGCGGTCTGGCACCTGCAGGCCAGTAAAATCACAGCGCTGCCCTGGAAAGGCCTTGCGGTCGTGAGTCTTGTCGACCAGAACAGCGGTATAGACGGCCTGAGCTCCAAGCTCCTGAAGATGTCTCTCCACTTCAGCGAGGGTATGTCCTTCATCGAGAATGTCATCGATAACAACTACGGTGCGATCTTTCACATCCTGCTGCGGCGGCACTTTCCACTGCAGGGTGTCGCCCGAGGTGGTATTGCGATAGCGGGTGGCATGGAGATAGCTGATTTCGAGTGGAAAATCGAGATGTGCGGCCAGTCGGCCAACGAAGACGACAGCGCCGGTCATGACGGTCATCAGCAGCGGGTTACTGTTCGCCAACTCTGCGGTCATCTCGGCAGCAACCCGGACGATAGCCTGTTCGGTTTCGTCGAAAGTAAAAAGACACTCCGCCCTCTGACGTATTGCCATGAAGTGTTCAAGATCTGTCATGATGTGGGCCTGTCGATTGATGTCGAAAACGACGGATTTAAAATGTAGGATTGTCCTACGATTTCGTCCGGGTCTTCTCTGCCTGTCCTGGCTCGGGGCAGTGTAACCAGAGTCACCGGTTAAATACATGATGAAAGCCAACCCTGAATTGAAGAGGGAATGGCAAGTACGGGAGAAACCATGCGTAAGTGGCAGTGTGTCGTATGTGGATTGGTCTACGACGAGGCTGAAGGCTGGCCAGATGACGGAATAGCGCCGGGCACAACCTGGGAAAATGTGCCGGAGGACTGGATTTGTCCTGACTGCGGCGTTGGAAAGGAAGATTTCGAGATGGTGGAAATGTGAACGACCTGCAACGCCAGCAAAGCCCGAGTGACAAGCCGTTGGTGGTGATCGGTAGCGGCCTTGCCGGCTATACCTTTATCCGCGAATTCAGAAAGCTGGATGCCGACAGAAAGATTCTTCTTCTGACCGCAGATGATGGCCATTCCTATTCGAAACCTCTGCTCTCAACTGGCTTTGCGAAGGGTAAGAATGCGGAACATCTATCCATGGCCGATGCCGGCAAGATGGCTAGCCAGCTCGACATAGACATCCGTACGCATACCCGGGTCACTGCCATCGATCCGGAAGCTCGGCGTCTGGACGCAGGTTTCGAAGGCAGCAGCTCATCGGCTGGTGAGACCATTGAATTCACCGAGTTGGTCTTGGCGCTCGGTGCTGAAGTCGTACGTCCGCCTCTGTCAGGATCGGCGGCCGATGAGGTCCTGAGTGTCAACAGTCTCATGGATTATCGCCGTTTTCGCGAGCGGCTCGTGACTGTGGCGCAACAGCGATGTGCGGAGGGAGCTGTCGATCGGCCCATAAGAATCGTCATCATGGGGTCGGGCCTGATTGGTTGTGAATTCGCAAATGATCTGCTGGCTTCAGTAGACACGAAGTTTACCGTCGATGTGATTTCCCCGGATAGCCGGCCTCTGCAGCGCGCCTTGCCAGAGCAGGTGTCATTGGCGCTTGGGCAAGGCCTGGAAGAGGCTGGGGCACGCTTTCACTGGCAAAGTACAGTCGGTTCGGTGGACCATGTCAGCGAGGCTTCTGCCGGTGGAGGGTCAGCATACTTGGTCTCTGTCGACGGCGGCGAACTGCGCACGCTGCAAGCCGATGTGGTGCTGAGCGCTACCGGGCTTCGGCCACACTCCGCATTGGCCGCGGCAGCCGGGCTGGAGGTCAGTCGAGGTATTGTGGTGGATCGGCAACTGCGAACGTCAAAGGCCGATATTTTTGCGTTGGGCGATTGTGCCGAGGTTGACGGCCACCTGTTGCTGTACGTGCAACCGTTGATGCAGTGCGCGCGTCTGTTGGCCGCCAACCTGGCCGGGGGGCATAACGCCGACCTCAGTTACCAGGCCATGCCGGTTATCGTCAAGACGCCGGCCTGTCCACTGGTGCTGGCGCCGCCCCCTGAAGGGCTGGCTGGTGAGTGGACGGTGGCCGAGGCCGACAGGCTTGATGTGAGGGCACTGTTTCACGACACCGAGGGGAGTCTGCGAGGTTTCGCCCTCAGTGGGCGTCATGTCATTGAGAAGCAGACACTGCTGCGGGACCTGCCCCCGCTCCTTGCCTGACGAGCACTTCGATTCGGCGATTGAAGCGCCTCGCATCTGCGGTGTCATTAGCCGCGAGGGGGGCATCCTCGCCGAGGCCTTCTACCTGAATCCGGGCTTTGGCTATACCGGCCTCGCGGCCAACGAAGTCAGCGACGGCCTGAGCCCGTTCGAGCGACAGTCGCCTGTTGTGGTTGGCTCCACCGCTGCTATCAGTATGGCCTGAGAACACCAGCTCACTGGTAGGGAACTGTTCGATGGCATCGATGAGCTTGTTGAGAAGATTCAGGTTGCTACTGTCGAGAATGGCGGAGTCGTCGTCGAAATTGAAGCCATGTGCTCGAATCAGCAGGCTCCCATTCTGAAGCAGAACGACATCAGCTTCGGTGGGTGAGAACAACGATTCGAGCGCCGCCAGTCGATCAAGGGTGATGCCCCTTGGGGCAAGCATATCGAAGCGCTCAGGCGCGGCAGGTGCCCGGGTGGCAGGTGTGGGGGATGAATCCACGGCTACCGAGTTCGTCACTTCCGCTGTGGCGGGGGCCTGTGCGGCCTGTAGTGTCTTGAAGGCATCTGTAAAGCTGGCAATGGCGCCGGTGAGGCCCTTGCTCCAGTCGAGATCAACATCGACGACTGCGCCTGCGCGTTCGAATCCATCTTCGTAGTAGCGCATCACGTCCTCCAGGCTGGCGTCACGCTTGCGCCAGATCTGAATTTGCTGAGCCATCGTCCTGGCGTGGGCCAGATGCCTCATCGCGTTGTCGGCATGAACCCTGGCTTTGCCTTCGCGCGTCCGGTCTGCCTCCAGCGTAGTCGACGCCAGCAGCAATTCTTCTTCGGCGAGACGCAGTGTCCTCGGCGCGTAATTGTCGATATCATCTCGTCGAGCCTTCTCGAGCGCCTGTTCGACTGCCAGCACAATACTGCTTTTCAGGCTCGAAACGGCGAGGCCCTTATATTTGGCGATCAACAGGCCGACGCTGCCAGGACTAAGCGTTGTCGTTCTGTAGAAGCCATCAGCCATGGACTGCAACTGTTTCTCGGCGGCGTCAAATTCAGCCTGCTTCGTGGTGTTTGCCCCGGCCTTCAGTGCGAGCAGGCGTTGGTCGATGAGGGCAGGCGCTGCGGCTGCAAAACTGTCTGCCTTCTGCCGGGCGTTGGACAGATCCGTCAAACCCCGTGTTGCGAGTGACTCTCTTTCGGCGCTGGTCCTGGCTTTCTGGGCCATGACGTATTTCGACTCGGCCTCTGAAAATTGTCCGGCTGCCATGACGGAAGCCTGTGTGGCCGAGGGTTCACGCGCAGCTTCGAGTTCACGATATAGCTGTGCAATCGCAGAGTCGGTCGCGCTGGTCACCGGGGCGGTCGTTGACAGATCTGGTGCTGTGGCGCAGCTGGCAATGAGCAGGGTCAAGCCAAGACAGGCTGACCGAATCGTGATCAGCGCCGCGCGGAGCAGGACGCTGGCGTTCAGTATGAACGCTCCTTCACGGCGGCCTCTTCGACAACGCGCGACGCTTCAATGACCTTGTGCAGACAGGCTTTGCACAGGCAGAGTGGACGCTCAACGACATTGTCTCTGGAGAGGTCCCGTGGCAGCGTGGGTTCAGAAAAGCACCAGCAGACCGAGCGGCCTTCTTCGATCTCACAGCGACTCGCCTTGCTACATTCCGGACAATTGTGCATCACCGACCTCCACGATTATGAACCTGGCAGAACTCGGGCGGGTCGCCGGCCAGAATCCCGTCTGGAGCATGCCTGAGCGCTGGCGCGTCAACCCTTCAGTATAGCGCCACCTTGCTGCACTGCTTGCGTCGCAGTCCCTTCATTATGCATTATGTGACGCTTTTGGCCTAATGGCGAAAGCCATCGCCAGGGCCGTCAAATCAAACCTTGCCAGGATAAACGCCATGACTCACGTCGTAGAGCAGCTGCTCGAACTTCTGGAACTTCGCAAGCTTGATGACTATCTCTATCAGGGCACCAGTGAAGATCTCGGCTTTCCCAATGTCTTTGGGGGGCAGGTGGTGGGCCAGGCGCTCATGGCTGCTTATCGCACAGTCGACTCCGAATTGTCGGCTCACAGCCTGCACGCCTACTTCCTGCGTGCGGGCGATCCCGCACATGACATTATTTATGAAGTCACGCAGCTCAGGGATGGACGAAGTTTTTCGGCGCGACGAGTGGTCGCAAGACAGCACAATCAGGAGATTCTCACGCTCACGGCCTCATTTCAGCGTGAAGAAGCAGGATTCGAGCACCAGTTCGACATGCCCGATGTGGTTGCCCCGGATGGCCTGAAGTCCGAGCTGGAGATGCGGCGTGAGCATGCCGAGTGTATTCCCGAAAGCAAACGCGCGCAGCTGACCAGGGAATCACCGATAGAAATCCGACCGACCTGGCCGATGAACTACGTCAAGCCAGAGCCGCGTCCGCCTTACAAGGACACCTGGTTTCGCGCCATTTCGAATCTGCCGGATGAGCAGTACTGGCACCACTGTCTGCTGGCGTACGCTTCGGATTTCGGCTTGCTGGGCACGGGACTTCTGCCACACGCGAAGTCGTTCTACCAGCGGGACATGCAGGTCGCGAGTCTGGACCATGCGGTCTGGTTCCAGCGCAGCTTTCGCTTTGACGACTGGCTGCTCTATAGTACCGACAGCCCGAGCGCTTCAGGCGGTCGATGCTTCAATAGGGGCACCGTATTTGACAGGCAGGGCCGGCTGGTAGCCACTACGACGCAGGATGGTCTTGTTCGCCACCGGCCGCAAAAGGGCTAGGCTATCACCACGCTAGCTCGCAGCAGCTTGGCGAAAGCTGCCGAGATGCGCCTGCAGCCACTGCTGAGCCTCTTCTGCTGGATCAGTGGACATCATCGCGTCAATCATCAGCATCGGTGCGATCTCAGTAGCCGCGATATCCAGCAGCGCCGCTTGCAGCTGGCGGCCACCACCACAGTAGGTGTCGCCATAGCTGCTGTCACCTAGCGCGACCACGGCGAACGGATAACCTACCAGCATGGGCGGCTCATTGATGAGCCCTGACAGCAGCGGCTGCAGTGGGTCAGGCACGTCGCCGGATCCTGTGGTAGAGCTGACGATGAGCAGCATGGCATCTGGTACGCGAACCACATTCAGGGCGCTACGTTCATGCAGAGTGCACTCGAAGCCTGCCTTCTCCAGCAGTGTTTGTAGCGCGGCCGCCACATCGAGTGCGGCGCCATAGACGCTGCCAGCGGCAATCTGTATCGATTTCATGGTATCCCTTTGAAGTTCTGGCTGTTCTGTAGGCTATAGCAGGTCGTCAAAGCCCTTGAGTTCCAGATCCGAAGCCTGACTCTTTCTGCCAGGTTCGCTGAATTCTGGCGAAACCCGCCGATCTCTGGTCACTTGTGGAATGACGATGTTACGGCCACGCAGCTTGGCCTGATACAGGCTGACATCGGCCTGTCGCAGCAGCGCGCTGAGATCCTTGGCCGAATGAATGGAGCAGACGCCGCAACTCGTGGTGAGTCGAATCGTCTGCTGGCCATAGGTGACCTCCATGCGCGAAATCTTGATCCGCAGGCGTTCGGCCATGGCCAGGGCCTCGAGCAGCTTTGTATCCGGCAACAATATCAGGAACTCTTCACCACCCCACCGTGCGGCTGTATCCATCTTGCGACAGACGTCTCGCAGCGCATCTGCGAATTTTGTCAGCACCACATCGCCCGCATCGTGCCCATAGTTATCATTGATCTGCTTGAAGTGATCGATATCGAGCAGAATGACCGAAAAATGATGGCCATTTCTCTGGTAGCGGGAAAATTCGCTTTCGAGCTGATCGCGCATATCCCTGCGGTTCGGCAGTTTCGTCAGCTCGTCAGTGCGGGCCGCGTACTCATAGAGCTTGCCGATGGTGACCAGCTGACTGATGGCATCGCGTCTCTGCTTGTCTACGATGTAGGAAAATACGATGACGAACATGACCGTGCTGAAAAAACGAATCTGAAAATCGGCACTGTAGCTGGCTACCACGATCGAGAGATTCTCGAAATTGAAAATCAGCAGCATGCCAATCATCAAGGTGGCGACCAGCGACAGACCTGTCTTGAGTCCGGAGATGTAGAAAACGAAGGGCGGGAACACGTAAAACCAGAGAATGCCGGTATTCGACTCGCCACCACTCGCTGCAAGATACAGCAGGATCAGCCCGATCGACCAGAGGAAGAACGACTTGTAAAGATCGTCATCCCTGCTGAAGAACAGTATGAATTCGTTGACGAGCATGGTGGCCGCAAAACTGAAGAGAACAGCTGCGTGTAGCAGGTGATCCAGCATCAGCGAGCGTAAGCCAATCATTACCGCCACCACCGCGCCGCTGGCGGCAATCCAGCGCACGACACGCTTCACAGAAGCCTCGTTACTGGCAATTCCTACGAGCGTCTCGCGTTGCTGGTCGCTCATCGACTAAGCAGAGCCCTGCTTGCGCCTACCTGCCACGGCAGTGCGCTTCTTGTGGCCTGCCGGAGCAGGAGTTCCCTTGCGCGGCGGTAGCCCGGTATGCTGGGTCAGGATGGCACCTTTCGCAGGCTTCCTGGCAGACGTCGGTTTACCAGTACGCTTGGTCTTCGGCGACCAGCCAGCTGGCTGCGTCGGCGGGACCAGATGGCGCTTGCCGAAGCCGATGAGATGGGCTCGCCCCATACTCTGCAAGGTTTCTCTCAACAGGGGCCAGTTGTCCGGATCGTGATAGCGTAGAAAGGCCTTGTGCAGTCGCCGCTGTTTCAGACCTTTGGGAACCACCACGTCATCACTATCTCGTCCGATCCTGTGCAGTGGATCCTTGCCGGTATGGTACATGGTTGTGGCGCTGGCCATGGGTGAGGGGTAGAAGGCCTGGACCTGATCTGCCCGGAAGCCATTGGTCTTGAGCCAGAGCGCCAGGTTGAGCATGTCCTCGTCCCGCGTGCCTGGATGGGCCGCTATGAAATAGGGGATGAGGTATTGCTGCTTGCCGGCCTTGCGACTGAAATGCTCGAACATTTCCTTGAAGCGATGATAGGTCTCCATCCCCGGCTTCATCATTTTCGACAAGGGCCCGGCTTCAGAATGCTCAGGCGCAATTTTCAGATAGCCGCCGACGTGGTGCGTCACCAGTTCTTCGACATATTCGGGATCGCGAACGGCGAGATCGTAGCGCAGCCCCGAAGCAATCATGACCCGTTTCACCCCAGGCAGCGCCCGCGCCTTGCGATAGAGCTGGGTCGTCGCACTATGGTCTGTTTTCAGATTCTTGCAGATGGTAGGGAACACACACGACAGCCGCCTGCAGCCAGCATGAATCTCCTCGGATTTGCAGTTTAGGTGATACATGTTCGCAGTTGGTCCACCGAGATCCGAGATCGTGCCGGTGAAGCCCGGGGTCATGTCACGGATCTTCTCGATCTCTCGCAGCACCGATGTTTCCGAGCGACTCTGGATCCAGCGCCCTTCATGCTCAGTGATCGAGCAGAATGAGCAACCACCGAAACAGCCACGCATGATATTGACCGAGAAGCGGATCATGTCGAAGGCCGGGATCTTCGCGTCGCCATAACTTGGGTGCGGTACCCGCTGAAACGGTAACTCGAACACGTCGTCGAGCTCTTCGGTCGTCAGGGGTATGGCTGGCGGGTTCACCCACAGCCAGCGCTCGCCATGGCGCTGCAACAGCGGTCGTGCGTTGGCCGGATTGGTTTCGAGGTGCAGAACCCGCGAGGCGTGGGCGTAGAGCACGGGGTCATTCTTGACGACTTCGTACGCCGGCAGCTCGATATATTCAGGCTTTGAGGTCGGCGAGGGCAGCAAGCGCAGAATCTGGGCTTCCACCTGCTTGCCAGCCTCGCCCGACACATCAAGCGCCGCCATGGCATCGCTGCGCTTGCCACAGCCACTCGACACATTCAGCCCGAGTTCAGTTTCTGGCGCAGGCGAAATGCCGTCCACCACCTCATTGGCGGCGGTGTCCTGTTCATAGACGTAAGGATTCTTCGGCGCCTCGACCTTGCCGGGACGATCGATATGTGTGGAGTCGCGCGATGCCCAGGCCTGGGGCGGCTGCTCGAGCATTACCGCCGTGCCGCGAATGTTCGACATGGCCCTGAGCGATTCGCCACGTGCCGCACGCTCGGCGATTTCAACGATGGCGCGTTCGGCATTTCCGTAGACCAGCAAATCGGCTTTCGAGTCTGGCAGGACCGATCGCTTCACTTTCTCCGACCAGTAGTCGTAATGTGCAATTCGTCGCAGACTGGCCTCGATACCGCCTAGCAGCACCGGTACCTCGGGATAGGCTTCCTTGCAGCGCTGGCTATACACGGTGGCCGCGCGGTCCGGCCGCTTGCCACCTTCGTTGTTTGGCGTGTAGGCATCGTCATGGCGAATCTTCTTGTCCGCCGTGTAGCGGTTGATCATGGAATCCATGTTGCCCGCGGAGACGGCGTAGAAAAGATTCGGTTTGCCAAGGCGGCGAAAATCGACAGCCGAATGCCAGTCGGGCTGCGCTATGATGCCGACCCTGAATCCCTGGTTCTCCCAGGTTCTGCCGACCACGGCCATGCCAAAGCTCGGATGATCGACATAGGCGTCACCACAGACAATGATGATGTCACAGCTATCCCAGCCGAGTTCAGTCATTTCAGCGACCGACATCGGCAGGAAAGGGGCGATGCCGAAGCATTCGGCCCAATATTTATTACCAGAAAACAGCGGCTTGGCTGCTTGCATACAGGCGTCCAGTTGAAGCGATGCTTCAGAATAGCTGATGGCCATGCGCGCGAAAACGAGCCCGAAGGCACGGCGCTAAACGATCCTGGTTGCCGATCAGCAGAGACTAACGCATTCTATAAATGAATGAACGCGGCATGATAACCTAAAGCAGCTTATTTTTCGACCGTATTCATGGTGTCTCGTCAGGCCCGAAACCCTTGGTTCACGCTACGTTGACGTCCGGTCGAAAAGATCATCGTTTTAAGAGGACAGGTCATAATGAGTTCAGGAGATTCAAAGGAAATCAGCCGCCAGGCCAGAATGATCTCGGAGATGCGGGGTTTCATCAAGAAGGTGCTGGCCGATCCGACCATCACTGCCCGCTGCATGGAGATTGCCAGGCAGCACAGAAACGAGCGAGACGCCGATACGCTCATTGCGCAGGAAATCAGCGCAACCACTACGATCAGGATTCCTGAGGAAATGAGCGATGCCGACCGCTTGTTTATCGAGGTGATCAACGAAGTGCTCGAGGATGAAGAGGCGCTTTATTGAGGTGACGTCCGTCACATTCCGTTACTTCAACTTACGAAGTAAGGCCTTGAAATCGTGAACTTTTACACAGAAAGACAAAAGCGTCACTGATTTTTGCCCTGGTGCCCAGTAAGCTTTCGCCCATTGTTGCGTGTCCGCGCGGCTTCTGGAGATCCTGGGACTCATGATGCTTTATTTAAGATTCGTTCAACTAGCCGCAGTCTGTCTGGCTGCAGCCATGGGTCAGGCTGGTGCGGAAGCTCTGGCAGCTGCACCCCTGAACGCCGTATTGCTATTGGCTGCTTTGCCGCTGGTGCTGTTTGCTCTCGCCATGTTTGGGCAGCTTGGCAAGAACGCTGATCTTGCTGCCACGCTGTTCGGCATCATCGCTGCCGTCGTTGTGCTGCCCAGTCTCATCATGCCGGTGCTGTGGAGTTCAGAAGCTTCTGGTCTTGCAGATCCTATGGGTATGCTGGCGCCGCTGCTGGTGGTACAGACCTTCCTCATCGTTTCAGCAGCCGCCATGGCACATCGTGCGTCGACGAAGCTTGTAGCGCTCGCGCGCTGATCACCTCGCCGGCTATCGGGTCGGCAAGCCTGCTATCAGTCGGCAGTCGCCTTGATCACCAGGAGCGGCTGCAAACCCATAGCGCCATCCGGCGAATCGAGAAGTTCAATATGCACTCTGCTGCCAGACAGCAGTGTCAGTTCGGTACGCGTCTTTTCGCCAGGCAACAGTACGCTGGCCATACTCAGCAATCGCCTCCCCATCATCGACCCCACCAGTGACCGGCCAGGCAGTTCACTGAGGGCTCCGTGAATCAACAATTCCCCTGCGCCTGATGTCTGTTCTGCCGCCTTGATGAACAATCTGGTCGACTCGTTCGTTCCAGCTTGCAAGGTACACCCCTGCAACTCGCTCCAGCTCCGCTTCAGGCGCCAGCCGGGCATTGTCGAGTCCAATAGCTGACCGGGTAGACCAAAACTCTGTAGCCAGGGACGGGGGGTATCAGGCACAGTGCCGGCGCCCAGTTCATGGTAAGCCAGCGCTGCCTTTCCGGCTGGAAACTGCGCAGGCAAACAAAGCGTAAGTACCTGCAGCCGGCCCTTTTCGAGATACTGCAACAGCGTTCGCAGAATGAGAGCTGCCTGCTGTTTCGTCTCGTCAGTCGCCGCCTCGATTTCGTCAGCTTCGTGAGCAAGGAAGAAAAAATGGTATTCAGTGACTGATGGCGTCATGCTATCTGGACTTCATGCCTGCGGGCCTGAAGCTTCCCCCGTGAATTAATGACTGGTAATGGAACAAACAATGACATATTGCGTCGCCATCGCGGTAGACAAAGGTCTCGTCTTCGCGTCCGATTCGCGCACCAATGCCGGTGTTGATCATATCAGCGTCTACCCGAAAATGAACACGTTCGAGATTCCTGGACGTGCCTACTTCGTGCTGTGTTCGGCGGGAAACCTGGCGACCACACAGGCCGTGGTCAAGGCGATTCAGCGCGATCTGGACCATGAGGTCTCCGAGTCTCTGGCCACCTGTCGTGACATGAGTGACGCGGCGCGTTATATCGGTACGCTGAGTGTCCGTCACCGCCTGTATTATCAGAAGGAGCTCGAGCAGAAGGCGACTTTCGATGCCAGCTTTCTGCTGGGCGGGCAGGTGCGCGGTGAGTCACCTGACCTCATGATGATCTATCCTGAGGGTAACTACATCACGTACTCACCCTATAGCCCCTACATGCAGTTGGGCGAAACGAAGTACGGCAAACCCATTCTCGACCGGGTCATCAAGTGTGCAACCTCGCTGGAAGATGCCGCCAAGTGCGCGCTCGTCTCGCTTGATTCCACCATGCGCAGTAATCTCAGCGTCGCGCCACCGATAGACCTGTTGATACTCGAAAAGGACGCTTTCGAGCCGGCTCATCGCTGGCAGCTGAAGCTCAATTCCCCCTATTATGCCTCGTTGCGGAAGCGCTGGGGGGAAGGGCTGCTCGACCTCTTCAACAATCTGCCAGCATTCGACTGGGAAAAGGAATGACAGTCATGCGGCGTTTGCGAACGGGAGCGATATAGGTTTTGAATGAAAGGATACCTGGTCCGCGCCTGCCAGAGCTGAAAGGCCAGCAGCAAAGTCAACAGATGCTCGACCTTCAGGCCTCGGCGTACGCTGGCACGGCTGATGGTTACGACGAGATGGTGGCCGCCGATGGCAGCGTTCGTCCGCACTGGTCGAATCTGGCCAGTCTGCTCACGAAGAATTCGGCCGAGCAGTGGCGAGCGCTGCGACGGGAATCCGAGCGGCGTCTGAGAGACCAGGGCGTCTATTACAACGTCTATACCGATCCGGCGGGTGCTGGTCGAACCTGGCGTCTCGATCCATTGCCAATGATCATCGCGCCGAATGAGTGGGATGTGCTGCAGCCCGCCATACAGCAACGAGCCCGCCTGTTCTCCCATATCCTGCTGGACCTGCAGGGGGAGTCACGCTGTCTTCGCAATGGCCTGCTGCCGCCGGAGCTCGTCTACCTGCATTCCGGTTATTATCCGGCTCTGTTTGGCGGCGCGGCGCAGGCCATGACCCTGTTTGCCTCTGACCTGGCGCGTGGCCCTGATGGCAACTGGTGGGTCGTCAGCGATCGGACCCAGGGGCCTTCGGGTATTGGCTACGTCATGGAGGCCCGGCAGGTCAGTAACCGGGTCATGCGGCCGGAAGTACGTGATATTCAGCCGGCCAGCCTGCTGCCATTCCTGCGCAAGGTGAAAGCGCATCTGGCCGCGCTGGCCCCTCGCAAGACTGAAGATCCTGTCATCGTGCTCATGTCCTCGGGCGTGGGCAACGAAGTGTATTTCGAACATGCGTATCTGGCCAATCACCTGGGTATCACCCTGGCCGAGGGTGGCGACCTCACGGTTCGGGATGGCAACGTCTTTCTGAAGACAGTGGATGGCCTCAAGCAGGTTGACGTCATCATTCGGCGGGTCGACGATTCCTTCTCTGACCCGCTTTATTGCCGTGGAGACTCGGTGCTTGGCGTTGCTGGACTCGTTCAGGCGCAGAAGCTTGGTCGCATTGGCCTGGCCAATCCCATCGGTTCAGCCATTCTCGAGTCGCCGGGTATTCTGCCTTTTCTACCGCGACTCGCGCGCTATTTCCTGAATGAATCCCTGAAAATCAACAATGTGGCTACCTGGTGGTGTGGGCAGCCTGCGGAGCGCCAGCATGTCTGCAGCCGCATCGACGATATGGTCATCAAGCATATCGACAGGGGCAATACCCCTATATTCGGCGGCGCGCTCACGAAAGCCGAACAGGCTTTGCTTATCGGGCGCATCAAGGCCCAACCCTGGCAATATGTCGGTCAGCAGCGGCTTGCCTTTTCGACGGTGCCGACCTTCAATGGCGACGAGCTGATTCCGCGCCATCTGGTGACGAGGCTCTTCACCGTGGGCAATGGCGCGGAGTACGACGTCATGCCTGGTGGCTTGACCCGAGTCTCTGGCGCATCGTCGCAGCCCTTCGTCTCAAGTCAGAAGGGCGGTCTCAGCAAGGATACCTGGGTCATCAGTGAGCAGACCGAGCCTACCGCTGCGCTGATGGCGGAACAGAGCTATCGGCATGAGCAGGCTGAACGTGGGCGCAACAGCCCGCCAGTCCCACTCACCAGCCGGGCTGCTGAAAACATCTACTGGATGGCGCGATATCTCGAACGGTCGCAAACCATTCTTCGGCTCATGAGCAGCTACAGCGAGCTCTATGACCGCCGCTACGAAGAGGATGTGCAAGTTGAAGCCAGGCTGTTGAATACGCTGGCCATCTGCATCTACCAGCATCTGAGCTTTTCGATGGTAGCCTTCGAAAACGAGAGCAAGGCCCGGCTGAGCAAGCCACTCACGGTCGAAAAGCTCGCGCGATGGGTCTATGCAGAAACCGTCAACGGTAGCATCACGAACAACCTGCGATCAGTCATTCGCAGTGGCTATGAGGTGAGGGATCTTTTCTCCGGCGACGGCTGGCGCAGTATCGAGAACCTGGAGCAGACGCTCAAGACGATCGCCAAGCGCTTTAGCGCCGCCGAAGAGGGGTATGGTCTCGATCGCAGCGATATTGACGATATGCAGCGCACGCTGTCCAACACGTCTTTTGCAGTCACTGGCGCCACGGGGGACAGCCTGCCGCTGGATCAGGGTGGACTGTGGCTCAAGCTTGGCCGCGATCTCGAGCGCGCTCATTGCCTGACCTTCCTCGTGGCAAGGTTCATCGGTCAATATCAGATCGAGGGTGAGCATCGTCAGCTTGAAGAGCTGCTGCGCGGCAATGATGCCTACGGCAGTTATCGTCGACGCATGGGGACGCTCATTGAATCTTCCGCTGTGTTCTATCACCTGCTGCTGGACCCTAGAAATCCTCGATCGCTCTACGCCATCATCGACGGTATGGAGCCGCTGACACAGTCGCTCGATGCCAGAAGAAGCAATGCCGCCAGTGGGCAGGATCAACTGGGTGACGCCCTCTTTGCGGCACTCGCCCAGCTCCGGCTGGCGCCCCAGGCGGTCTGGTCCGATCTCCGACATCAGCGCCTGAACGTCGTTGATGTGGTCTTCAGAACGAAGCAGAATCTCAACTTGATCGGGCAGGAAATCGATCAGCGCTTCTTTGCCCAGGTCAAACAGACTTCAAGACGTTAGGCGAGCCAATGACAGTTCCACAGATTTCAGTCAGACACGACACCACCTACGCCTACTTTGCGCCGGCCTCGCTGTCTTATTACCGGGCCTGTCTGCAGCCGCTGAGCCAGGTGCGCTGCAATCATTTCATGCAGAAGCTGGAAAGCTTCACCCTGCATGTCGATCCGGCGCCCCGGCTGACCCTGCGTGAACGCGACGTCTTCGCAAACGTGCAGGCCTACTTCGAAATAGATCAGCCACACGACAGATTGCTGGTGCGTTCTGAGGCAAAGATGTCGCAGACGCCCATCGGCGCGGTGCCACTTGCTGAAACGCCTGAGCTTTTGAAGCCATGGGAATCCCTGCTGCTTCCCGAACTTCGGGCCACGCTGCCAACGAGCGGCTTCATCGCCTGTATCTATCCCAGCCAGCGCGTGCCTGATGCCGCCGATGCTGCTGATATCGTTGAATTCGCCAGGGAAAGTTTCACGCCTGCCCGCTCTATCATTGAAGCGCTGATGGACTTTACCCATCGTATACACGAAGCATTCAGCTACGAAGGCGGCAGTACCCACGTCGATACGCCTGTCACCGAGGCCTGGTCGAACAAGAAAGGCGTGTGTCAGGATTTCAGTCATTTTGGACTGACCGGATTGCGCGGGCTTGGCCTGCTCACTGCCTACGTCAGCGGCTACATGCTGACGGAAGCTCCGGAGGGTGAGGAAAAGCTGGTTGGCTCCGACGCCTCGCATGCCTGGATCGCGCTTTGGGTGCCTGGGTTCGGCTGGTTGCACGCCGATCCCACCAACGATTGCCTGGTTGATGATCGCTATATCGTGACGGCCATTGGCAGAGACTACAGCGACATACCGCCACTGCAAGGTGTGAGTTATGGCGCCGACAGTCAGCCGCCCGTGGTTGGCGTAACGGTATCTAGGGACGGTCTGACCTGATTAGTGAATTGAGGTATTCCGGCCGATCTGGCATGGTTGATGAACTGAATTCCGAATGAAGAACAACAGAGGCAGCAAGCGGTCTCACAAAATTGAGCGGTTTAAGGAAGCTAAACGCTATGGGCATAGACTGGAAGAAGTACACTTATCCTGATTTGTACGACGAACTCATCGATGCGAACGGCAAGCCACGCACCATCGCTGAGCCGCTCGCCAGACAGCTTGCCAACATGGACCCGGAAGACCTTATTCGGCTGAAGCAGACTGCCGAGCTGGCCATCAAGGAGATGGGGGTGAGTTTCACCGTCTATGATGCCGAGGGTGGCTCAATAGACAGGCAGTGGCCCTTCGATATTCTCCCGAGAATCATGGGGAGTCGTGAGTGGACGGTGGTCGACAAGGGCCTGAAGCAGCGTGCCAAGGCCTTGAACATGTTCATCGACGATCTGTACCACGATCAGCGCATCATCAAGGACAAGGTCTTTCCCAAGGAAGTCATCGCCAAGTCGAAGAACTTCAGGAAACAGTGCATAGGCATGAATCCGGCTCACGGCATCTGGGCGCATATCTGCGGTTCGGATCTCGTGCGGCATTCCGACGGTAACATCTATGTGCTCGAAGACAACCTTCGTGTGCCTTCCGGTGTGTCCTACATGCTGGAAAACCGCCAGGTCATGAAACGGGTATTCGCCGATCTATTCAGTGAGTATTCGATTCTGCCGGTTGATGACTATCCATCGCAGCTCTTCGATACACTCGCAGCGCTCTCGCCTCGGCCTGCTGCATATCCTCAGGTGGTCGTCATGACGCCTGGCATATACAACTCAGCCTATTTCGAACACTCCTACCTTGCGCAGCAGATGGGTTGTGAACTCGTGCAGGGCAGTGACCTGATCGTCGACGATGACGACTGCGTCTACATGAAGACCATCGATGGCCTCGAGCGTGTGGATGTCATCTACCGACGGGTAGACGATCTGTTCCTCGACCCCGAGGTCTTCGACAAGACCTCAATGCTCGGAGTCCCTGGCCTCATGAGAGCCTGGTTGGCGGGAAATGTAGCGCTGGCCAATGCGCCCGGTGCAGGCGTCGCCGATGACAAGGTCGTCTATGCCTTTGTCCCGGACATGATCAAATACTACCTGTCTGAAGAGCCGATTCTGCCGAATGTTCCCACCTATCTCTGCATGCGTGATGATGAATGCAAGTACGTGCTGGAGAACCTCGAGAAGCTGGTAGTCAAGCCAGCGAATGAGTCTGGTGGTTATGGATTGCTCGTAGGCCCACAGTCTACGAAGAAAGAGCGCGAAGCCTTTGCCAAACTGATCAAGGCAGATCCGAGAAACTTCATCGCCCAGCCCACCCTTAACCTGAGCACCATTCCCACGCTGTTCGACGGCAAGCCCGAGCCACGCCATGTCGACATGCGGCCGTTCATCCTGTCCAGTGATCAGATTCACGTCACGACTGGCGGATTGACCCGTGTAGCCCTGACCAAGGGCTCCCTGGTGGTGAACTCATCGCAGGGCGGTGGCAGCAAGGATACCTGGATCATTGATGAGGAGAGCATCTGATGTTATCGAGAGTCGCAAGCAATATTTACTGGATGGCACGCTATCTCGAACGAGCAGAAGGTGTCGCCAGGCTCATCAATGTCAATTCGAATCTGTTGCTGGATTTGCCGAAGGGCATTTCGCCGAAGTGGGGACAGCTGGTGTCGATCACCGGCGCCGACGAGCTGTATTCGCAGGAGGCCGATGATAGCGATCGTGATGGTCGTCAAGCCTTGAAGATACTCATCACCGACGAAAAATCGCCAGTCTCGCTGGTGACATCCATCGTCAATGCGCGGGAAAACGCACGTACTGTTCGCGATGTCATGCCCCGTGAAGTCTGGGAAGCGATCAATAGCCTGTTCATCTTTGCAAAGGACGGCTCTGCGCAGGCCCTGGGCAAGCGCGGGCGTTATCAGTTCCTGTCGGATGTCATCGAACAGTGCCAGACCATATCAGGTATCCTGGCAGGCACAATGAATCGTGATGCCGGCTATATGTTCCTTGAAATGGGTCGCCTGATCGAACGGGCCGACATGACGAGTCGCATCATCGACACCCGGTCGGCCAATCTGCTGCCGAACGACCACGAGATGGATGAAGAGTCGCCAGCGTTGCTAGAGGCTGTAAAGCGCCGGACTTACGACAGTCTGCAGTGGATGAGTGTACTGAAATCGCTGACTGGCTATCAGATGTACCGATTGGAAATGCAGGTGCGGATTCAGCGTCAGGAAGTGCTGAAATTCCTTATGCAGTCCACTGTGTTTCCACGATCGATTACACGCTGCATGCTCGAAATCGAAGCGACGCTGGAAATTCTTGAGAACGGTGAGCGGGCTCTGCTGGTGATCAATCGCCTGAAGCGACAGCTGGACCATGCCAACTTCACCAAGCTTAAGCAGACTGAACTCCAGCATTTCGTGGATCAGCTACAGGTCGGCTTCAGCCAGCTGCATGACGAGCTCGGTTACGCCTACTTCGGGCAGATACAGGACGCCAAGCAGACTCAGGCTGCTGGATGAGTCAGCTGGCCGGGTCCATAAAGGCCCGGCCGACACTGTTAAAAGCCTGAGCTAGCCGTTGTGTAGGGCTGCTCAGGCAGCCTTTCTGATAATGACTTCGATCTGTTCCACCAGTTCACGCACTTCAGGTTCGGCGGCTATACCGGACTGTTCCTCAAGCACGCCTCGCAGAATATCCCTTGTCGTCAGTGGGTTCGCCAATACTACCCGAAACACGATGCAGTCCTGATAATCGTACTGCGGCGGGTTAAGACGTGTGCGCGATACAAAGGCCTTGCCACGGTTGCGCTGCGTTTTCTGAATCCGCTTGGTAATCTTGCTCAGCAGTTCATTGATCTCCCTGCATTGCTGCGGTGTACAGTTTCGCATTTGCCGCCTTATGGATTCCGGTGCAAAGCGATAAGTCAGCAGATTGAGTTCAGGCTCCGATATCAGTTCGAATTCAGAGGTCTTCTTGATCTCGGCAGCGAAATACCTCGCTTTCTCAATACCCTGATCGATAAGAATCTCATAGCCGGTACGGCCAATGATCTTGAGCGCCGATTGAATCAGCATGGCCATACCCGGGCGGGAGCCTTCGAGCGTTTTGCTGCCCAAATCCCTTGAACCCTTGCGAATAATGTATTGTGCGTGATGCTCGATGGCGTTCGGTGTCAACGGATCCCTGAACAGGACCAGACCGGAACCCATTGGGACATAAAGCTGCTTGTGGGCATCCAGCGTGACCGAGTCCGCGAGTTCGATACCCTTCAGCAGATGTTTGTGCGTTGAGGAGAACAGGGTAGGGCCTCCCCAGGCAGCATCGACATGGAAATGAATACCGAAACGCTTGGCGATGGCTGCGACTTCAGCAAGATTGTCCACGTTGCCGGTTTCAGTTGTACCGGCCACACCGACGATGGCAATGACCCGTGTGCCCGCCGCCTTCATCTCTTCACAGCGACCGATCAGACGATCCGGACGTATGCGATTGCTGTCGTCGGTGTCTATGGCAATGACCTGGTCGCTGCCGAGTCCCAGCAGGTCTGCTGATTTGCTCAGGCTATAGTGGCCTCGCTTCGAGACCAATACGGCACAGTCATCATAGCCATAATGCTTGAGGGCACGCGCCAGTCCAGCCTTGCGAACACCCTTGAAATCTCCGTCCGCCGGAAAACACTGGTTTCTGGCGACCCACAAGGCCGTCAGGTTGGCAATAGTGCCGCCTGAGCACATGCTGCCGAGCGCAATCGAGTGGTCGTGCAGATTGCGCTCGTAGAAGGCATCGCTGGCGCCATAGACCAGCCGGTGAAGCATGCCGAGCACCTGTCGTTCGAGCGGCGTGAACGCCTTTGAGGTCTCGGTTTTGACGAGGTTCTGGTTCAGCGCGATCATGATGCGCGAGAGTGGCAGCATGAAATAGGGGAGTGCCGACGTCATGTGGCCAATGAAGCTGGGCGAGGCCGTATGCACGGAATGGGCAACGAGCTTGTCCAGAAGATGCTGCGTCTGCTCAGATACGAAAATCGGCTGTTCTGGAATCTCGGAACTGCTGAAGTCCTTTTCGACCTCATCCAGATCCTTTTCGACCGCTACGATATGGTCCTGCAGGAACCCCGCAAGATTGTGCGAGATCTGCTGGTCGATTCGCCCCAGTGTCGATTCGGGCGCTTCGGCGACGGTAAACACCCGGTACATGCTCTCGATGCTGGCACTGGCGGTTTTTTCCGTAGCCATTTCAATGAAATCCTGCTTTGGCATAGACTACCTTGATATTACGCCTGACGTTTTCACAGTGGCGACGAGTGTCCCGTCACGCAGTGCGTGCATCCATGGTACGCGCGCCGACTCACTTTCGACACGCGTACCTAGTATAGCGGAAGTCGGTCCCAGAAAAAGGGCCGGGTTCAGTCTCGGCCGTGAGGCAGTCGGCAATGCCGTGCTCGATTTCAGGGCTTGCCGCTCAATTGGCCAGCAAAGGTCAGCTCGCCAGCCTGCACCAGTTCCCTGATCACCGCTGTGGAAGCTTCGGTACGCCGATTGGCCTCCAGCGCTCGCTTCAGCTCACTTCTTATCTCGGACAGTGGTGCCTTCATCTGTTCTGAATTGTTGTCGTAGAAGCGTTCAACATCGTCATCATTGATCTTCTTGGCGCCGACCCTCGCCATGAGCTCGCTGAATTCTTCGGCACGACTGTCCAGCGTAATGTTTACCGACTGCATTAAGCCGCGCTGATACTGTTCCAGAGCAGCGCGCCAGGCATCATGGAAAACCTTGCGCGCCTCGGGTGGGAGCGTGGCCGGGGTGTAGATGATCCCCTTGAGCTCGAAAAGCGCGATATCCGGATCTGGCAGGGCTTCGGTGGCGAATGCCGGGGGCGCCGACTGCCGTTCCGGACTCTGGGTGTGAATGAGCGTAGCTATGAACATACCCAGCGCAAAAGCACAGAACACGAAGAGACCGGTCGGCAGCCTGGCAAAGGTGCTCGCATGATCTTTCGAACGGAAGAGCATGATCCGGATCCTTTGGGCTGGTGGGTAAATTTGCGAGAGCAGGATTTTACAGAGCAGCTACAATTAAATCCAGAAGCCAGCAAGCGTAGTGTCAAGCTGTCGCAACTGGTCTGACTCCCATCGATCCGGATTCCAAATGGCCCGCACAGACCAGCGCGCGCACCATCGCCACACGATCTCTCGTGATGTTCTCCTTGTTCTGCCCGGACTGGCCCCAGCCAGCGCCCGAATGCTCAATACCTGCATCGGCGGCTGTCTGCTGGGCAACATTCGTGATCGATCCGTCATTGGCGCGCTTCAGGAAGACCCAGGATCACTGGTGGAAGTCTGTCTCTTTGACGAAAACGAAAACATGATTCGCTTGCTCGGACAACAGAGGCGAGCAGCAGACAGTACCCTCGGGGTTCAGTTTCTGGAAGCTCAGGAGCGCTTGGTAGACTACCTCTTGGCGGCGTCTGCCAGGATCAGTCATGACGATCCGGACGGCCAGCGGTCTTCGCCAATATTGGTGAAGAATGGGGGCGCGCAAGCGCAATCGGCTGCCGATCGCAAGTGGTTGCTACAGTTTGGGCGGCAGTTCTTTGCAACCCTCATAGATAATTTCCTGGTGCAATGTTTCGAGCATAAACAGAAGCTTATCCTGCGGGGGGTACACGATGCGCTGGCTCAACGAATCGAAGCAACATACAGGCAGCTGCTGAAACACAAGCTCATGCTGGCGGAAGGTCTGCAGGACAGTTTCGAGGACCTCCTGAGTGGACTCGATAGTCAATCGCCGGTGGCGGCCCGGCCCACCGAAAAGCCATCGGCTGCATTGTCGGATCTACGCCTGCTCGAGAAAGACGAGTTTGAGAACTGGCTGGAGTTTCAGCTGATTGCCGCGGCGCTCGCCGGTTCGCATAATCGTTATCTGTACACGGTTCAGCAGAGGCTCTCCGCCATGCTCGACTCGCCGGTGACTCCTGAAAACAATCCCTTTGGGCCGGCAATGATCGGTCATCTGATGCGGGAGGTTATTCAGCGACTGGACCTCGTATTGGACGCTCGCAGTTTCATGTTCAGCTCGTATCAGGATGCGCTCTCGGCACAGTTGCGCGATGAACTCCCCGTGCTTGACAGCTATCTCAAACGTCAGGGCTATCTCGCCCTGTCTCCAGACCAGATCCGAACCCAATGGCCCCGACCAGCTTCAGGTGGCCCGAATCGGCCGGAAGATGGTTCGGGTCAGATGACGCAGCAGGGGACTACCTATCGCGAACGCGAGATCGCTGAGGCCAATCATTTTAGCTTCGACGACGATATCGTCATTGACAGTCCTCGGCAGATGACCGGAAACAACACCGCTGGCGCCCTGTTCGAGATGCTGTCGCTGTCTCAGAACATGGCTGGTCGTCATGCCGGCATGGATGTGCATCTGATGGCTGCGACCGGCCGCTCCGAGGCCCAGGCCAGAAACGAGACGACGCAGCAGGACATCGACAGTTGTCAGCGCTATCTGGAGCGCCATGGGCCGCGGCTCGGACGAGAGCTGGAAGATTACGATGCTGTGCTGACTACCGTCCTGGAAAACCTGCCGCGCGACGGGTTGACGACGAAGCAGTATGCACTGGTGCATACCAGGGCGCGGCTGGTAGAAAAGCTGTTCGAAGCCATCGATACGCTCGAGCAAGTGCCGCCCAGGCTTCGGCCTCTCATGGCCAGGCTCAAACTGCCAATGCTGAAGATGGTGCTGCAGGACGTTACCTTTTTCGAAGATGCGCAGCATCCCCTCCGCAAGATCATGAACAATTTCATGTCGCTCGCGATCAACGATCGTACTGCGGGCGAAACCCTGCCCGCGCTGCTCGAAGATATCGTCGGGCGGTTGGAGGCCAGCGGTGATAATCAAGGCACCGATCTGGAAGCGATTAACCAGCGACTCAATCAGCTGGTCATTCGACAGGCCCGCGCATTCGAGCGCACCGTCGATCGGGTCGCGAAATTGCACGAGGGCCGGGAGAAGATGCAGCTCGCGCGCGAGTGGGTCCAGCACCAGCTCAGTTCGCTGCTGCAGGATCGCAAGGTGCCTGTGCTGGTCTTGAATATCCTGGCTGCGGGCCTCGAACAGATTATCATTCTCTGCTATCTCCGCCATGGCCCGGCGAGTGCTGAAGTGGCGAAGAAGCTTGAGATCGTGGCGCAGCTTCAGCTGTGGCTGTCGGCCTTGCCTGATGACAAGCCAGCTCTCTTCGAGATGGAACTGGAAGGCCGCAGTCTCGTCGATACCATAGAGCATGCTTTCGAGGATTTCGGGCTGCAGCATCAGGGCAAGGCCGTTATCGATGAGCTGCACGAGCGAATCTTTCGCGGTGGGCGAAGCGAACTGCTGCATATGCAGCAGTATCGGCTGGTGAGTCAGGATTCGCTGTCACGATCGGACGCTTCCCTCCTGCAGGACAAGCCTCTGCCCGCAGCTGGTCCAGCCCTGCCCAAGCGCTGGCATGATCGACTCGAGGAGCTCGAGGTCGGCCAGTGGGTGTCGTACGCCACCGCGGGCTGCGGTGCACAGAAGCTCAAGCTGACATGGATGGATCGCAAGCGCAGTACATTCATTTTTCTGTCGCCCCGAGGAATGACCGAAAAACAGTTCAGCCGAACGGCTGTTCTGAACATGCTGCACACAGGTGAACTGACCCTTCAGCGTGAAGCCGGGCGACCTTTCTCCGATCAGAGCCTGTTCAAGGTTATCGAAGATCTCTATCAGCGCAATGTCAGCGAAGCGGTTCACGACCCGCTCACCGGCTGTATGACGCGTACAGAGTTCGCCAAGCAGCTGGATCAGAAACTGCTGCAAATCAAGAAGGGCGCTGGTCGCGAAGGCGTTGTCATCTTTTTCAATATTGACGCTTTTTCGCTGCTGAACGACAACTTTGGCCTGGAAGTCGGGGACGCCGTGCTCAAAGCCATTCCGAACATCGTTGATGCGGCGGTCTCGGACACAGGCACTGCGGAAGACGCCTCGGGCGGCGAGCGTTTTCTGATGGGTCGTCTCGGTAGCGATGAGTTCTCAGTGCTGATCGCCCCCTGCTCGGTGGCAGAGGGCGAGCGCGCAGCCGATGAGATACTCGAGGCCCTGGCGGCACGCAGTTTTGGCGGCGCCAATGACGGCGCCAGTTTCCACATCGGTGCCAGTATCGGCTTGCTGCCATTGAATCGGAGCAGTGGCGATTCGGCCAGTGTGCTGCAGAACGCAGCATTGGCTTGCAAGACAGCCAAGGCAGCCGGCGGCAGCAGAGTCCACCTGTTTCAGGAAAGCGATGTCGGACAGATTCATCAGCGCACCGTGATGGGCTGGGTCTACAAGATCGACAATGCTATTGCTTCCAACAGCTTCTGGCTTCGCGGCCAGAAAATCGCTGGCATTGGCAGCAATGCCAGAGCCAAGCCCCTGTATGAGCTACTGCTTGGCGTTCGTGACGAGCAGGGGAAGCCGATCTCACCAGGGCCGCTGATAGAAGCCGGTGAGCGCTTCAAGAAGTCGTCACTCATCGATCGCTGGGTGGTAGAGCAGGCCTTGCAGTTCATGGAAAGAAATCCGGCAGCGCTGGAAGCTGCGTCTGGCTATCATATCAACCTGTCCGCACATTCCCTGAACGACGATGCCTTTCTCGACTTCCTGGAACAGCGCCTCGACCATTACAGGCACATCTGCACCAAGATCGTATTTGAAATTACCGAGACGGCGGCCGTGGCTAACACGCACTACACCGCCGATTTCATGTTGCGGTTGAAACGTCTTGGCTGCCGCTTTGCTCTGGATGACTTCGGCACGGGATTTTCCTCTTATACCTACTTGCAGAATCTGCCTGTCGATTACCTGAAGATTGACGGCACCTTCGTCACCGATATTACCCACAACATGGTGAACTACGCCATGGTGAAGTCGATTTCCGAGCTGGGTCGCTTCCTTGGCATGGAAGTAATCGCTGAGTGCGTGGAAGACAAAGCTACTATCGATGCGCTGAAGAACATCGGTGTCGAGTGGGTACAGGGTTATGCCATCTCAGCACCCAAACCGCTCGAACCTGAGAATAACTAGGCCTTTTCGTACCCTCCGCAATACAGAACACTCGTCTCCTTACACGCTGATAACCTCACCGCAAATCTGCAACATCTGCTTACGATCCACTACAAATCTGTATGAAAATACTGCTGGCCTCAGCCCCAACATGATCTATAAATATCGCATACGGAAAGGCCAGCCGTAATCCTCTTGATGAACATGAATGACAGGTGCGAGATGAACGACGAAAAAATGATGGATGACGACGATAATGATGTGGTCGGTTTTGCGGCAGATTCGGCCGAACACGAAGAAAGCAGTAGTGAAGCCGTTGCAGCTTCCGTTATGGCGAAAGTCAGGGCGCGAGCTCAACTCAGCGCAGACATTGAAGCCTTTCTGCAGGCAGGCGGTCGCGTAACACTGGTCGATGACAATGTCCGTTCAGATCCGCCGAAGAAGCCGGACCTGAATTACGGTGCGTCGCCTATCTGATTTGTAAGGGGCATCCAGGCCCAGAGTTCAAGCCTCAGCCACCGATCAGTCTTCGACTCCTGATCGGTGGCTTTTTTGATGAGGGCTGCTGGACTTGAGTCCACTTGATCACCTTGCCGTACTATCTGTCGTTAATTTTGCATAAGTTTGTGAATCAGGTCACACTAATATGCTGTCATCCAGACGGGCTTTGCAGGCAATCGAAAGAGCGAATGTCATGAAGATCTTTGATGGATCAATTCGCTATGCAATAATTCAGCCCGCTGGTCCCCTGAATTTGCAGTGAGGCGTCTTATTTGATCGATTTTCTTCTTTTGTTGATGGGTCTGGCTCTGGTGACATCCGGCTGGTTCCTGTTTTCAGAATTTACCCGGTTTCTGCATTGCATGTACCGCAGCAGAGCCAGGGTTGTTTCCATGGAGGCCGGCGTTGAGCGATGGATGCTCACCTACGATGGCGAATATCGTTCTTTCAGCTTTTTCCCTGTCATTGAATACCGCTATAACGGCGAACCAGTCCGCTTCACCTCGCTAGATCTTGTCAGCATGGGCCAGTTGCAGGTTGGGGAGCAGCTCATGGTGTCCTTCAGCCGTTCACGCAGAAACCGCACCCGTCTTGGTAGAATCGCGCTGTTCCTTTGCGGCTTTGCCTGTGTGTTGCTCGTCGCGGTCATGAGTACCAATGCCCTGGTTCAGAAAACCGGGAGTATGCTTGAAGTGACCTTCGCGTCCTTTGTCGTGGCTTTGAGCCTGTTCATCATTGCGATTTATATGAAGCAACAGGATGAGGCTGCCATAGGTGGGCTCGAAAGCGTGAGAAAGTCGAACATGACCTGTCTGTTTCTGCAGGAACCGACCAATGTCTCGCACTGGCGAGCGATGTTCACCAACGCGAGACAGAAGCGCCGAATCTTCATGAGTCAATTCCTGGGCTGCAGCTTTTTCATAGCTGGCTGCGGGCTCTTCATCATGTCCTTCGGCGTCAACCTCTAAGCCAGCCAGCCCAGTTGAATGACGGTCTGTTGCCAGTCCTGGGCTGGACCCGTGCCGGATCAGCTTCGGCGCCAGGTATGAAACTTCTCCACCCAGGCCAGCAACTTCTCGGGAGCATGAGCCCGCTTCCACTGACCAGCCGCCATCTTGTTAGCCTCTGACATGGTCGGATAGATATGGATGGTGCCGAGCACCTTGTTGAGGCCGATCTTGTGCTTCATGGCCGTGATGTATTCGGTGATGAGGTCAGCAGCATGATAGCCTACGATCGTCACACCCAGGATGGTGTCCTTGCCGGGCACGGTGAGTATCTTCACGAAACCATGGTCTTCGCCGTCCGCAATCGCCCTGTCCAGATCATCGATACCGTAGCGAGTCACCTCAAACTCAATGTCCTGAGCCTTGGCTTCGGCCTCGCTCAGTCCTACCCTGGCCACTTCAGGATCAGTAAAGGTCGCCCAGGGGATGACGCGATAATCGGCCTTGAACCGCTTGGCAAAGCCGAAAAGGGCATTCACCGAAGCGTACCAGGCCTGATGTGAGGCCACGTGAGTAAACTGATAGGGGCCAGCAACATCGCCACAGGCGTAGATGTTGGGCACACTGGTCTGAAGATATTCGTTCACTTCCAGGGTGCCGTTATCTTCGATCCGAACGCCAATGTCTTCCAGTCCGAAGCCCTTTGAGTTCGCAGCTCGCCCGACGGCCAGCAGCAAGGTATCGAACTCGATGTCATGCGCCTGCCCCTGCTGCTCGTAGGTGAGAATCTGGCTGTTGGCATAGGCCGAACCACCCTGGCGTATCGACTTTGCATTAGCACCAAGAATCAACCTGACGCCATCAGCCTCGAGCGCAGCCATGACCAGTTTTGCCGCATCATCATCTTCGCGCGGCATGAGCCTTTGGTCCCTGTCGATCTGAGTGACCTTGACGCCTAGCCTGACGAAGGCCTGGCTGAGCTCGCAACCGATGGGGCCACCCCCGACGATCAGCAGATGCTCGGGCTTTTTGCGAAGCCCCCAGATGGTATCCGAAGTGTAATAGGTCGCTGAATCGAGGCCAGGGATGGGCGGAACAAAGGGACGGCCGCCTGTGGCTACTACAATGTTCTTGCAGGTCAACAGCTGGTTGCCCACCTGCACCCGATAGGGGTCGATGATACGAGCATCACCGGTCACACAGTCGACGCCTAGCTTGGTGTAACGCTCTATGGAGTCGTGCGGCTCGATCATGGTGATCTTGTCCTGAATGCGATTCATTACCGCTGCAAAATCAACCTCGGGCGCCTGCGCAGCAATACCGTAGTGGTCGGATTTACGGATATAGCTGGCGACCTTGGCTGAGCGTAGCAGTGCCTTACTGGGCACACAGCCGGTGTTCAGGCAGTCGCCACCCATCTTGTGTCGCTCGATCAACGCTACCTTGGCTTTCACAGCAGCAGCGATATAGGAAGTGACCAGACCACCCGAGCCAGCACCGATGACGACAACGTTGTAATCGAAACTGCTCGGCTTGTCATACCGGCTCAGCATCTTTCTGCTTTTCACGAAATCGACCAGGAAGCGTGCGATGAACGGAAAGATCGCCAGCAGCACGAAGGACCCGATGAGGGCAGGCGAGAGGATGTCGCCGGTGGACTCGATGCTGGCCAGTTGGGTGCCGGCGTTGACGTAAACCGCCGTGCCCGGCAGCATGCCCAGTTGGCTTACCCAATAGAAAGTACGGGTCTTGATCGGCGTCAGTCCCATCACCAGGTTGATGACGAAGAAGGGGAGCGCAGGTACGAGACGGAGGCTGAACAGGTAGAAGGCGCCGTCTTTTTCAACACCGTTGTTGATAGTTTTCAACCGGCGTCCGAATTTCTTCTGAACCCAGTCCTTGAGCAGCAGTCGGGATATCAAAAAGGCGATGGTCGCGCCGATACTGCTGGCGAAAGACACCAGTACAAGACCAGTCCACAAACCGAAAATGGCGCCAGCGGCCAGCGTCAGAATGGCGGCCCCGGGAATGGAAAGAGCGGTGACCACAACGTAGACTGCGAAGAACCCAGCAATCATGGCAAGCGTATTGTCACGGTAGTAGGCAACGAGCGCATCCTGCCGCGCACTCAACGCATCCAGCGTCAGATACTGCCCCAGGTCAAATATGAAGAAGCTGCCGATGAGCGCGGCGATCACGGCGATGATGACGATATTTCTGGTTTTTACGGAATTACTGGACGACATCCCCTGATCCTTTTTCGATGACGGGTCATAAAGCGTTAACATAGCGGCAGGATACTAGCAGGTTACGACGGCGACCTGCAGACTAGTCTCCTGATATCAGAAGCAGCTTACAGACCCAAGTATCACAGGATGATTTCAATGCAGCAGCGCAAATACCCGACGACACGGCTGAGACGAAGCCGGATGAAACCGTTTTCAAGAATGATGGTGAGGGAAAACACGCTCTCTGCAGATGATCTGATCTTTCCGGTGTTCGTGTTGCCGGATCGGGGACGGGGTGCCGGTGAGCGGGAATCGATCATCTCGATGCCTGGCATCGAGCGCCTGGGCATCGATGCCCTGCTGAGTGAGCTCGATGATATCGTGGCCTCAGGTATTCCCGCCATCGCACTGTTTCCGGTCGTGCCGGCCGAGGCGAAATCGCTCGATGCCTCTGCCGCCTGGGATGACGAAGGGCTCATGCAGCAGACGATCCGTGCAGTAAAGCAGCGTTTCCCTGAACTTGGCGTCATCAGCGATGTTGCACTCGATCCATATACCTCGCATGGACAGGATGGGTTGACCAGTGACAGTGGTGAGATCCTGAATGATCTGACCTGTGAGGCACTGGTCAGGCAGGCACGCTCACATGCCGAAGCTGGTGCCGACATTGTGGCGCCATCCGACATGATGGATGGCCGTATAGGCCTTATACGCGAGGCGCTCGAGCATGATGGTCACCATAATGTGCAGATCATGGCCTATTCTGCGAAGTACGCATCGAGCTTTTATGGCCCGTTCCGCGATGCAGTAGGCAGTGCCGCAAACCTTGGCAAGGGTGGCAAGCACAGCTATCAGATGGATCCGGCTAACCGGCGTGAAGCACTTGAGGAAATCGCGCTCGATATCAACGAAGGCGCCGACATGATCATGGTCAAGCCAGGCATGCCTTATCTCGACATCGTCAGGGACGCAGCGGAGAACTTCAATGTGCCGCTATTCGCTTACCAGGTCAGCGGCGAGTACGCCATGCTCAAAGCCGCCGCGGCTCAGGGCTGGCTCGATGAAAAAGCCTGTGTTCTAGAGGCCTTGCTAGGCTTCAAGCGCGCTGGCTGCAGCGGCATCCTCAGCTATTTCGCACGAGATGTGGCGAAGTGGCTCAAAGCGTCAGGCTGAGCCTGCGCGTAAATCAGCTCATCAGTTATATGGAGTATATAGATGGAAAGTGATGACCAGATCAGTTCGGAAGGCCTAGTGCCAAGTGACAAGCTGGCCTACCTGGAAGATGCGCCCGCCGCAGCTCTCGTGGAAGACAGCATGCCGGGCATTGCCGATTTCAATCAGCCCGAGAACTTCTTCAACCGAGAGCTGAGCCACCTGCAGTTCAACGCCAGGGTGCTACACCAGGTCATCAACGAGAATCATCCCCTGTTGATCAGGTTGTTGTTCTGCTGCATCTATAGCAGCAACATGGATGAATTCTTCGAGATCCGTATCGCCGGTCTGAAGCAGCAGATCAAATACGGCCGCGAGAGCGTTGGGGCAGATGGCAGGTCGCCTGCACAGACCCTGCAGGCTCTGCAGGAACAGATCCACGAGCTGGTCAGCCTGCAGTACGAGCTGCTCAATAACGACCTCATTCCGGCGCTGGCCGACGAACGCATCAACTTCCTCCGTCGCACGGATTGGACGCCCGAACAGCAGGACTGGATCGCAAGCTACTACGAGCGGGAAATTTCGCCGGTCATCTCGCCGATCGGACTTGATCCCAGTCATCCCTTTCCGCGTCTGGTGAACAAGAGCCTGAACTTCATTGTCGAACTCGATGGCAAGGATGCCTTTGGTCGTGAAACAGGGCTGGCCATCGTGCCGGCGCCTCGCTCACTACCGCGCCTGGTCAAGTTGCCTGCGGAGATCAGCAATGGTGACTGCCTGGTCTTCCTCTCTTCCATTATCCATGCCCATGCAGATGACCTGTTCCCTGGTATGGAGGTAAAGGGCCTCTACCAGTTCAGAATCACCAGAAATGCCGACCTCGTGCTGGAAGAGGACGACATGGAAGACCTGGCGCAGGCGCTGCGGGGTGAGTTACTGTCACGTCGCTTCGGTGACGCTGTGCGTCTGGAGGTGGCCGATAACTGCCCTGAGCCCTTGGTCAACTTCCTGCTACAGGAATTCGGGCTGGCGGAAACCGAATGTTACCGTGTGGCTGGGCCAGTGAACCTGACGCGGCTGATGGCGGTAAGTGCGCTCGTCAATCGGCCCGACCTGCAGTATCCAAACTTCAATCCGTCCACCCCGGCCGAACTCCGGCATCAGGACAGCATCTTCGAAGTGATTGCGCGCAAAGACATTTTGCTGCTGCATCCATTTCAGAGTTTCACTCCTGTTATCGATCTGCTTCGGCAGGCGGCAAAAGATTCGAACGTCCTGGCCATCCGCCAGACGCTCTATCGAGTTGGCGCCAAATCCGAGATCGTAGCGGCGCTGGTGGATGCTGCCAGACGCGGCAAGGAAGTCACCGTGGTCGTGGAACTTCGGGCACGTTTTGACGAAGCCGAAAATCTCGAGCTCGCCAGCAAGCTTCAGGAGGCTGGCGTCGTGGTGGTGTACGGCGTAGTTGGCTACAAGACCCACGCCAAGATGATTCTGATCGTCAGGCGCGAAGACAAGGGCCTCAAGCGCTATGTTCACCTGGGCACAGGTAACTACCACGCGGGCAATGCCAGGCTTTACACCGACTACAGCCTGCTCTCCTGTGACGATCAGCTGGCTGAAGATGTTCACCGCATCTTTCTTCAGCTCACGGGTATGGGCAAGGCACTGCGAATCCGAAAACTCTTTCATGCGCCATTCACGCTGCACTCAAAACTCATCGAGCTGATCGGAAGAGAAGCAAAGATTGTTTCTGAGGGCAACGGAAATGGCTATATTCTGGCGAAGTTCAACGCGCTGACCGAGCCTCGGATCATTGCAGCGCTGTATGCAGCATCCTGTGCCGGTGTCAAAATTGACCTCATCATCCGTGGGATCTGCTGTCTCAAGCCCGGGGTAAAAGGTCTGTCCGAGAATATCAGGGTGGTGTCCGTCGTCGGGCGTTTTCTGGAGCACACCAGGGCCTACTACTTCGCCAACGGTTCGGCCGGACCGGAGGGTGGTGAGGTGTATTGTTCCAGTGCAGACTGGATGACCAGAAACCTGGTCAACCGTGTGGAAACCTGTTTCCCCATAGAAGCGCCGGTGCTTGCTCAGCGGGTGAGGGCAGAACTGGAAAGCTACCTCCGCGACAATACGTACGCCTGGTCGCTGCTTGAAGATGGCAGCTACACTCAGGTAAAGGCTGTACGGGGCGAGCCAGCCTTCTCCGCGCAGGACTACCTGCTCGGACAGTTGACTGGTTAGGCGTTACTGTTCTGGTGCTGCCTCGGCGGCCTCGGTCTTGATGTTGCTGATGGCAGATGTGCGGGCCTTGCTGCGTTCGACGCCCTTGTCGATCTGCTCTGAGTAGAGCTCGAGCCAGGTTCTGGATCCTGGCACCATACGCGCCAGGTCAGTAATGGCCTCTTTTGCACCGAGGGCAAACTGCTGTTTGTCCTTTTCCTGCTCCAGAAGGATGTCGGCAAAGCGACCGGTGTTCGTCCGCTGCAGGATCAGTTCCATTCGCGACAGCCGTTCATCGAAGCGGGTCAGGTTTGCGTCCACTTTCTCCGCCATCTGACGTTGATCCAGCGAAAGCGCTGCCTCCGCCGGGGCAACCGGGTCATCGGCGTCCAGCGTGCTGGTCTGCCCGAAAAACAGAATGGCCACGCTCGCTGCCAGTGAAACAACAAGCAACAGGGCCACTACCAGCAGTATAATTCGATTCGTGCCGAGGCTTTTCTCAAGCAGCGCAATGCGCTGCTCCGGGGTCAGCGGCTCAGCAACTTCAGCTTCTGGTGCGGCAGTTTCCGCTTCAGGTTTAGTCTTTGCCATTGGTTTGACCTCTTGCACTCAGGCACGCACCAAGGGGCTGGCGCATGACCTAAGTCTAGAAGTAAAACGGTAGAAATAAAGCGAAGTGGCTCTGGCAAGATACTGATGTCAGGGCTAATGAACGATGAGCTAACCAGTTGCCTTGTGCGTGTCAGCCGTAAGCGCTTCATACTTTTTCATGAGCGCATCCTTCGACTCGACGCGATCAGGATCAAGTGGAATGCAATCGACTGGGCAGACCTGCTGACACTGCGGCTCATCAAAGTGCCCCACGCACTCGGTGCACCGTGAAGGATCAATGACATAGATTTCGTCGCCCTGGGATATAGCCTCGTTCGGGCACTCAGGTTCGCAGACGTCGCAATTGATGCAGTCATCAGTAATGATCAGCGACATAGCCTTTCAATTCCTCAAGGGTTTGGCAGATAAGCAGGGCCGCAGTATATCAGATCGTTACAGCGAACCCCATCGGCCACTGAATGAACAGCCATTCATATGAGCTAGGCTTTGGAGAAGTGATTGATCAGGGCGGAAGAGACGGTTGGCGGGACAAACTCGGACACATCGCCACCCAGGGCAGAAATTTCCCTGATCAGCGATGAAGAAATGTACGAGAGATGGTTCGCAGGGGTCAGAAAAAGGCTCTCCACTTCTGGTGCGAGTTTCCTGTTCATGTCTGCCAGCTGAAACTCGTACTCGAAGTCCGACACCGCCCGCAGTCCTCTCAAAATGATATTGGCGCCTTCCGCCTTGCAGAATTCCGCCAGCAGCGTACTGAAGCCGATCACGGTTACATTCTTGTGAGGCGCGCAGACCTCCTTGATCAGATCGACCCGTTGTTCCAGTGAGAACAGCGGGTTTTTCCTCGCATTACTGGCCACGGCCACGATGATTTCATCGAACATTCGTGCAGCTCGGGCGATGAGATCGGCATGACCATTGGTAATGGGATCGAACGTTCCCGGATAAATCACTCTATTCATGTGCTGTTCCTTTCGCACCAGACTGAAGCAAGCGCTCAAGATTGGATGAAACCAGGAGCGCTTGCAAGCCGCTTGCTAGAACACTAGCGGTTGAAGATCTTGTAGATGATCTGATGAAGCACAGTGCCATGTGGTGGGAAAATTACGCTGCCGGTGTACAGTCGCTGCTTCACATGAACGCCCTTGACGTTGGAGAAGGTCAGGAAACCTTCGTGGCCATGATAGTGGCCCATGCCTGAGTCGCCTACGCCGCCGAAGGGCATGTCGTCCTGCGCGAAATGCACCAGGGTATCGTTCAACGAGACACCGCCGGAATGCGACTGCTGCAGCACCTTCTTCTGCTGTGCCTTGTTGTAGCCGAAGAAATACAGTGCCAGAGGACGCGGCCGCTCATTGACATAGCTCAGCGCCTGGTCCAGTCCCTGAGTCGCCACGATTGGCAGGATGGGGCCAAAGATTTCTTCCTGCATCAACTTCATTTTGTCGGTGGCATTCAGGACCAGGGTCAGTGGCAACTTTCGCGTGCCTCGGTCAAAGACTTCGTTCGCCGGGTTGAGCTGTATGAGCGTTGCCCCCTTTGCCTGGGCATCGGTCAGATAATCCTGCAACCGACGATACTGTCGGTCATTGATGATCGAGGTGTAGTCGCTGTTGTCCTTGATGCTGGGATACATCTTCGCAAAGGCGGCGGAGAATGCTTCCACGAAGGGCGCAATCCGCTCTTCCGGGCACAACACATAATCGGGGGCGATGCAGGTTTGACCTGCGTTGAACGATTTGCCGAAGGCCAGGCGCGTGGCGGCGTCCTCGAGCGGAACGTCGGCCGAGACGATGGCCGGTGACTTGCCTCCCAGCTCCAGCGTAACAGGCGTGAGATTTTCGGCAGCCGCCCTCATGACATGGCGTCCCACGTTCGTCGAACCTGTAAACAGGAGGTGATCGAAGGGCAGGCCGGAAAATTCTGCCGCGATATCCGCTTCCCCCGTGACCACCGTCACCAGATCCGGGGTAAAGGTCTCCGCAATGATTTTTTGCAGAAGGCCCGAAGTTCTCGGCGTGTACTCAGACATCTTGAGCATGGCTCTGTTGCCCGCGGCCAGGGCGCCCGTCAGCGGCCCGATAGCCAGGTTGATGGGATAATTCCATGGCACGATGATGCCGATGACCCCCAAAGGCTGATACATGAGGTGGTTGCGCGCCGGCATGAACAGGGCATGGACACGTCGACTCTTCGGCTTCATCCAGCCCTTGAGATTTTTCAGAGCATAGTTGATGGCCTGAATCGACGGCATGATATCAGCGAGCAGGGTCTCATCCGCAGAGCGGCCAGCGAAGTCGAGGTTGATGGCCTCGATAATGGCATCCTGTTGCCGCAGTAACGCGCTCTTGAGCTTGAGCAGTCGCTCTCGACGCACCTGATAGTCAGGGAAGACGGCATTGTTGAAAGCGTCTCTCTGCGCCTTGAAGCGGGTGTGCATCTGCTCGATATCGGTATTTTTTTCTGGCAGCGCTATGACTGTGGCAACCATGCGTCTTTCCTCATCTGGTGGAGGTTGTCGGAGCTGGGTGAGCGTAGTCAGAAGCGAATCCGTCAAAATGTCCCGCAATCATTCACCTAGCTGGATATTAGAGTATATACTCTAGGGCCAGACGATACACCACACCCTGGCGTTTGGAAAGTAGATCCGGACCAGCGCGTGAGTTCGAGCACGAGCATCAAGAGGCAGGTAGCACCATTAACGATTCGATGACCACCAAGGAGCGGATACTGCTTCGCAGTCTCGAGCTCTTCAACGAGAAGGGCGAGCGGCATATCACTACCAATCACGTTGCCGCAGATCTCTCCATATCGCCCGGCAACCTGTACTACCACTATCGCAGCAAGCAGGCGATCATTTACGAAATCTTCACTCATTACGAGCGTCTGGTAGACCATTACCTCCAGCTTCCTGACAGGGCCCTGAGTGTGCAGGACGAGTTCGACTATCTCGATTCGGTCTTCGACGGGCTCTGGAGCTACCGCTTCCTGCATAGGGATCTGTATCACTATCTCGATGCCGATCCCCGGCTCAAAACCGAGTATGGTCAGTTTACGGGTCGTTGTCTGGACCGTCTGGAAGAGATCATCTCCTGCCTTGAACACAGCGGTATTCTGACATTCGATCCGCGGCCAGGCGCGGCCCATACGACCTCGGCGGCAACGCTCAAGCGTACATTGGCCTTGAACGTATGGCTGGTGGTGACGAACTGGATGTCCTTTCTTGTGTCTTCCATCGAAGTCGAGGGCGGAACCCTGTCGATCCGGCACATGAAAAGCGGGATACATCAGGCCCTGGCGATACAGGAGCCCTACGTGACTGAGGCTTATGCCGAAGAAGTTGCCCGCCTGGCTGCCGACTATCCGAATTACAGCTCGGTTGGCGCCGGCACGTCGAAGATGGTATCGAGAAAGGCCCAGGCTTCGTTCTGACCGGTCGACTCAGTCGATGAGAAGGGTACGATGGTGGCGCTGACGTTTCTCTGTTTGAGCGTAGCGCGCACTTTCGCCGCCGTCTGCTGGGCTGCGTTCCGGCTGAGCTTGTCCGCTTTTGTCAGCAGAATGAGGATGTCCTTGCCAGCGCTGCTCGACCAGTCGAGCATGGCGAGATCGAAAGGCTTCAGAGGGTGTCTGATGTCCATGATGAGAACGATCGCCATCAGCGAGGCGCGGCTTCGCAGGTACAGGTCAAGGTTTTCCTGCCAGCGTGCCTGCACGGCCTTGGATACCTTGGCGTAGCCATAGCCTGGTAGATCGACAATACGTCCGACCTCGTCGTCAAGGACGAAAAAGTTCATCAGCTGGGTTCGTCCTGGCGTCTTGGATGTTCTCGCCAGCTTTTTATGGCCTGTCAGGCTGTTGATTGCGCTGGACTTGCCAGCGTTGGATCGTCCTGCAAAGGCCACTTCCCGGCCGATGTCAGGTGGGCACTGGACCGGGGTCTCGGCACTTGTGAGAAATTCTATATTCTGGTAATTCATATTCCCGCGTTTAGCTGTTCGCATTGTGCTGATATTATGAATATAATGGCCACCTTTTTTCGGGTGTACCGCGTCGGCTTCTGTGTCGTCGCCGTCGCAGTAAAGCTGCGGCGCCTGCCGGGTCAATGATAAGTAAAGGAACAGAATACATGAAATCTTTGTTCAAGGGCTTTGTTTCTATTCCCGACCGATTCGCCTTCGCCGGTGTGACTTTCGGCGTTTCCCTGATGCTGAGCAGTATCGCTGGCCTCGCTCAGGCTGCTGGCGAATTCGTGGAAGGTGATCCCGCTGCAGGCGAGGAGAAGGCCGCCACCTGTGTGGCATGCCACGGTCCGGCAGGTAATAGTGCTGCTCCCATGTTCCCCAAGCTCTCAGGGCAGGTCGCCAAATATACCGATCTGCAGCTTCACCTCATCAAATCGAATGAGCGGCCGGTGCCTCAGATGGCGGGTATTGCCGACAACCTGTCCGATCAGGACATGGCCGACCTCGCCGCTTACTACCAGAGCACCCAGCCGACCCCGGCTGTCGCCTCGCCCGACACGATCGAGCTCGGCGAGCAACTATATCGTGCAGGCAACAGTGCGAAGGGCGTACCTGCCTGTGCTGGCTGTCACGATCCGCTGGGACGGGGCAACATCCCCGCCGGCTTCCCCCGACTAGCCGGGCAGCACACCGACTACATTACTACCCAGTTGCTAGCCTATAGAAACGGAGAGCGCACTGCAGGGCCATATGCTGCCATGATGCAGGGTGTTGCGGCGAATCTGAGCGACAAGGAAATCGCCGCCCTCTCCAACTACATCCAGGGACTGACTGCTGCCAAGTAGCAGCCCCATCAAAAGCAGGATCGATTTATGTCAGAAGATAAAAGAAAGGCGGCGCTTGATTATCACGAGTTCCCGAAGCCCGGCAAACTCAGTGTTGAAATCACCAAGCCTACAGCCACTTCACGTGATCTGGCCCTCGCTTACAGTCCTGGTGTAGCAGAGCCATGCCGTGAGATCGACAAGAACCCGGAAGACGCCTATCGCTATACCAACAAGGGTAATCTGGTCGCTGTCATCAGTGATGGTAGTGCCATTCTTGGTCTCGGCAATCTCGGCCCACTTGCCAGCAAGCCAGTCATGGAAGGCAAGGGTGTTCTGTTCAAGCGCTTTGCCGGCATTGACGTCTTCGACATCGAAGTAAAGTCTGAAAGCCCGCAAGCCTTCATCGATACCGTTGCGCGTATCGCCGATACCTTCGGCGGCATCAACCTCGAAGACATCAAGGCGCCAGAATGCTTCGAAATCGAGCGGGAGCTGATCTCAAAGTGCGACATCCCAGTATTCCATGACGACCAGCACGGCACAGCCATCGTGACTGCAGCTGGCATGATCAACGCCCTCGAGCTTCAGGACAAGCGGATCGAAGACGCCAAGATCGTCTGTCTTGGGGCCGGCGCTGCTGCCGTTGCCTGCATGAAGCTGCTGATCAGCTGTGGTGCGCAATCGCAAAATCTGTATATGCTCGACAGAAAGGGCGTGATTCACACTGGCCGTGACGATCTCAATCAGTACAAGGCCATGTTTGCCATCGAGACTGACAAGCGTACTCTGGCTGATGCCTGTGATGGTGCCGACGTATTCGTAGGCCTGTCTGGCCCGGACCTGTTGACGGCAGATATGCTGAAGTCGATGGCGCCGAATCCAGTCGTCTTCGCCTGCTCCAACCCTGATCCTGAAATCAAGCCGGAACTGGCGCTTGAGACCCGGGACGATCTTATCCTGGCAACGGGCCGGTCTGACTATCCGAATCAGGTCAACAACGTTCTTGGCTTTCCTTTCATCTTCCGCGGCGCACTCGATGTTCGTGCATCAGTGATCAATGAAGAAATGAAGGTGGCTGCGGTACACGCCCTGCGTGAACTCGCTAAAGAGCCAGTGCCTGAAGATGTTATCCAGGCTTACGACGGTGAGCGTTTCGAGTTCGGCAAGAACTACATCATTCCGAAGCCGATGGACAAGCGTTTGCTGACCAACGTCTGTGCTGCAGTGGCCAGAGCTGCTGTGGATAGCGGTGTCGCTCGTCTGCCTTACCCAGCGCATTACCCGCTAGAGTCTATCGACGACATCAAGTAGCGCCGTCAATGGCGGTGGGGTATCCAGACTCTGCCGCCTGATACGGATATGACAAAAAGCCCGGCTGAGAAGCCGGGCTTTTTTATTGGGCGAGTCTTGCTATTTGTTGCAGCTGGCTATCAGAAAATCATCTCAGGCGCGACATACTCGTCTTCTTCTTCAGGCATGATGCCGTCTTCAGCGTCTGGAAAGCCTTCGGGTGCAGCAATAGTATCTGGCGCGTTCTCTTCCTTGAAAAATTCCTCGAACGCATTGGAGGATTCTGCCGCAGCCGGTTCTGCTGTGTCAGCATCAATCCAGGCTTTTACCAGTCCTTCGGGTTGCTCCATGGTGCTTTCAGGCGTGCTTTCGAGCGCCTCACGCATGAAGTCTATCCAGATAGGGAGCGCTGCACGGCCACCGTATTCCTGGCGGCCCAATGTCTGCGGCTGGTCAAAGCCAATCCACACACTGGTGACCAGGTCCTGATTGTAGCCTGAGAACCAGGCATCGACCTGATCATTGGTCGTTCCGGTCTTGCCACGCAGATCACCTCGCTTCAATACCTGGGCGTCGCGGCCCGTCCCTCTTGTAATGACATCTGCGAGAATCGAATCGATGATGAATACGGACCGCGGATCAACTACTGGCTCTGGCTCAGACTCCCTATCGGGAGCAGGCTGCTCGAACATGACGGTTCCCGATGCATCCTCAATCTGTTTGACGATATGAGGTTGAACCAGGCGGCCACCATTCGCGAGCAGGGCGTAGCCAGCAGCCATCTCGACTGGCGTGAAATCAGCAGATCCGAGCGCCAGCGACAGGTCTTTGGGCATGCTCTCCGGACTGAAGCCGAGGCTGCTGATAAATCGAATCGTTGGCATGACCCCCATGCGTTCGAGCAGCCGGACCGACACGAGATTGCGCGAAAGATACAGTGCTTTTCGAAGGCGGGTGGGTCCATAAAAGCGCCCTGAAGAATTCACTGGACGCCAGGCGTCCTCCAGTTTTGGGTCATCAAAGACGACAGGCGCGTCATTGATGATCGACGCTGCCGTTTCACCACTTTCCAATGCCGCCAGATAAATGAAGGGTTTGATGTTCGAGCCGGCCTGCCGGCGCGCCTGCGAGGCTCGATTGAATTTGTTGAGATGAAAATCGTAGCCACCGACAAGCGCCCGGATGGCACCGGACTTCGGTTCCATGGCCACGAGGGCAGCCTGCGCCGCAGGAATCTGTGACAGCACATAGCCGCCAGCGGAGGCTTTCGGGACCTTCTGGTCTCCAGAAGGGGGGGGCATGGTTACCGCCGCACGGGGGCTGATATAAATGAGATCGCCCATGCTCAGGACATCAGATACTGTCATGGGTATTTTGCCCATGCTATCGGCGCCCTTGTAGGCGCGAGCCCAATACACATCCTTGAAGCCGAGTTCAGTGGTCGACCCGTCGGCCAGCAGGAGCTGTGCTGAACCCTGGCCCTCCTTATTCACTCGGCTCACCCAGGCCGGGATGAGATAGAAGTCGCGATACACATTCTGCAGTTCAAGCAGGGCCTGAACCTGCAGGCGCTTGTCGAGCTGAGGATCTGGAGCCTGCAGACGCTTGGCGATTTCCGGCACTTCTTCGTCTGCCAGCTCGGCGCCGATGGGCTCATCACGAGTAGGCTCCGTGAGCTTTTTCCAGGGACCCCGGTACCCGTGCCGCAGCGTATAGTTCAGCAGACCTTTCTTGACCGCCGCCTCTGCAGCCATCTGCAAGCCAGAATCTACAGTGACGTGAACGTTCACGCCATTTTCGTACGCCACTTCACCAAAGCGTTCAATAGCGCCCTGTCTGCCAAGCTCGGCTACGTAAGGCATCGGTACTGTGACATCGGAATGAAGGCGACTGGCAGTCAAAGCTTCGTTTGTGGCAGCACTATGGCTGGCCTCATCGATCACGCCAAGCTCGTGCATTCGGGAAAGAATCCAGTTGCGTCTAAGTTTGGCGCGCTCTGGAGCCACAATAGGGTTATATCGGGAGGGCGCCTTGGGCAAGCCGGCGATCATCGCCATCTGTGCCAGGGTCAGATCCCTCACATCCTTGCCATAGTAGATGCGTGATGCAGCCTGAACACCGTAAGCCCGATTGCCAAGGAAGATCTTGTTGAGGTAGAGCTCGAGAATCTCGTTTTTGCTCAATTCGTTCTCGATCTTCAGCGCAAGCAAAATCTCGTTGAACTTGCGGGTGAAAGTCTGCTCGTTGCTGAGAAAGAAATTCTTCGCCACCTGCATAGTGATGGTACTGCCACCGCTCTGAATTCTGCCCGAAGTTAGCAGTTCGATGCTCGCCCGGGTGAGGCCGAGCACATCGATACCACCGTGCTCGAAGAAACGGCTGTCCTCTGCCGACAGGAAGGCCTGGATCAGTTCTTCGGGCAGCGCATCCAGCGCGACCGGATCCCGCCGAATTTCGCCAAACTCGCCAACCAATTTGTTATCGCTTGTATAAATTCGTAACGGCGTTTGCAGCGCTGTATTACGCAGTGTTTCGACGTCGGGAAGCTGCGGAGAGGTGTAGACATAAAAGCCTGCGGAAACCATCACGGCAGAAGTGAGACCTAGTCCGAGGACCCAGGCCAGTATCAGCAAAAAGCGCAAGAAATAACCCATGTGTCCCCTGACAGAGTTGGAATGACTGTCTACTCTCATAAAAGTTTAGCCCGCCTGTGCCAGCCGACAAGGCGTTACAGGTTACATAACAGATACATCCGGCTGACATTTCAGGCAACGCAGTATACGGCTTTTCCAACCCGGATTTCAGTAAATAGAAATCATTGACTATGCTTTCCGGTACGTTGAAGAAGCGCACAGCCCTGCCGCTACAAGCGGTTGGTCATGGTCATTTTAAGGTAGGCGACTCTGTCATGGGGTTATTCGGAAAGAAGAAACAGGCAGTACTCGGAGTCGACATCAGCTCGACGTCCGTCAAGGTGCTCGAGCTGAGTCAGCAAGGGACCCGTTTCAGAGTCGACAGCTATGCCGTCGAACCTCTGCCGGCGAATGCTGTTGTCGAGAAGAACATTAACGATGCTGAAGCCGTCGGCGCAGTGGTCGCTCGAGTCGTGGACAAGTCCCGATCAGGTGCCAAGCATGCTGCGGTGGCAGTAGCAGGCTCAGCTGTTATCACCAAGGTGATACAGATGAGTGGCAATCTGCGCGAGCAGGATCTGGAATCGCAGATACAGCTCGAAGCTGACCAGTACATCCCGTATCCGCTGGATGAAGTCTCGCTTGATTTCGAAATTCAGGGCCCCAATGCCCAGAACGGCGAAATGAACGATGTGCTGCTGGCCGCCTGCCGAAAGGAAAACGTCGAGCTTCGCGAGGACGCCCTCGAGATCGGCGGACTCGATACGCGCATCGTTGATGTCGAAGCCTACGCCATGGAACGCGCGATGAGCCTCATCATGAGCCAGCTGCCTGGTAATGGTGCAGATCAGACCATCGCTGTCATCGATATTGGTGCCACCATGACCACGTTGAGTGTGATGGTGGATGGCAAGACTATCTATACACGCGAGCAGTTGTTCGGCGGTCGTCAGCTGACTGACGAGATCCAGCGGCGCTACGGCCTGTCGCAGGAAGAAGCCGGTCTTGCCAAGAAGCAGGGCGGTCTGCCGGATGACTACGATCAGGAAGTGCTCGAGCCCTTCAAGGAAGCGGTCATACAGCAGGTCTCGCGATCGCTGCAGTTCTTCTTCGCTTCAACCCAGTATAACGATGTCGACTATATCGTGCTGGCGGGTGGCTCTGCGTCTATCGCCGGTATCGCCGATCTCGTCCAGGCTCGGGTGAACACCCCTGCCATGATCGCCAATCCATTTGCAGACATGACGATTGCGCCACGGGTCAACGCCTCGGCGCTGAGCAATGATGCGCCGTCGCTCATGATCGCCTGCGGCCTGGCTATGAGGAGTTTCGACTGATGGCACGCATTAACCTCAGGCCCTGGCGCGAAGAGCTCAGGGCAGAACGCCAGAAAAGTTTCGTCACCGTGCTGGTTGGTGTGCTGATCATCAGTGCCGGCCTGTCCTTCCTGTGGTATCGCTACATGGAAGGTCAGATTGAAACCCAGAACAATCGCAACTCGTTCCTGACCACCCAGATCTCTCAGCTCAATGAGCAGATCAAGGAAATTAACGAGCTGAAAAAGCGGCGTGAAGCGCTCATTGACCGTATGCGGGTCATCCAGGACCTGCAGGGCAAGCGCCCAGTAATCGTCCGGCTCTTCGATGAGCTCGTGAGGATAACGCCAGATGGCGTGTTCCTTGAGAAGCTGTCTCGCACCAATGATGCCGTCGCAGTCACTGGCGTAGGCGAGTCGAACAGCAGAATCTCTACTTTCATGCGCAACCTCGACCAGTCGGACTGGTTCAAGGATCCGAGTCTTTCAAACGTGAAAACAAAGCCCGATTCTGACTCACTGCGTCAGTTCGATCTGCGGGTCACGGAAGAATCGCCTGCGGTGAAGGAAGAAGGTGACAAGTCATGAGCTTTGCAGATTCGTTAGAGAAATTGAAGGAGTTCGACGTCAATGACCTCGACTTCAATAATGCCGGCGAATGGCCTGTTGCGGCCAAGGTCGTTACCAGTCTCGTCCTGCTTGCGGCAGTACTCGGTGGTGTCTACTACTTCCTGATACAGGATATGGAAGCCACTTATGCAGCCAGCCAGCAGAAGGAAGTCGAGCTGCGACAGGAGTACGCCTCCAAGGCTGCCCAGGTCGCCAACCTTGAAGAGTACAAGACACAGATGGTCGAGATGCAGCAGACCTTCGGCGCACTGCTGAAGCAGTTGCCATCGGAGACTGAAGTGCCTGGTTTGCTTGAAGATATATCCGGCGTGGGTTCGACGGCAGGGCTTCAACTGGACTCGATCCAGCTCAATCCTGAAATTTCGAGAGAGTTCTATGTGGAGCTGCCAATCACGATAGATCTGACTGGGGAGTACCACGACATTGCAGCCTTCGTGTCTGGTGTTGCTGGTCTGCCGCGAATCGTGACCCTGCATGATTTCACTATTACGCGAAACGCAGGGCAGGATTCTGCTGAAGCAGACAGACTCAGCATGAGAATACTCGCCAAAACCTACCGCTACAGTGGAGGAGATCAATAATGTTCACTAACGATTTTCTTCCAGGCGCAGGTTTGCGACTGATGCGAGCGGGCTGTGTGGGTGCGCTGTCACTCACACTGCTGGCTGGTTGTGCTGACGACAAGGGCTTCGAGGATCTGCGCGAGTTCATAGCAGCCGAACAGGCAAAGCCGAAGCGTGCCATTCCGCCACTGCCAGAGTTTCAGACCTATCAGGCCTTTTCCTATTCAGCTGCTGATCGGCGATCGCCTTTCCAGCCGCCAAGGGAAGTTCAGTTGGCTGATGTCGAGCAGACGAAGCCGAAAAGCGATGTCAAGCCTGATGAGAACAGACCAAAAGAGCCGCTGGAGAGCTTTTCCATCGGCAATCTGGACATGGTCGGCACCCTGAACAGAGCAGGACAGCAGCAGCTGTTCGCACTGGTCAGAGACAGGGACGGTGGTATTCATCGTGTCCAGCTCGGCCAGTACATGGGCACCAACCACGGTCGGGTCGTTTCAATAACACCTGACCAGATCGAACTGATTGAAATCGTTCCAGACGGCCAGAATGGCTGGTTCGAACGGCCGCGAGTGCTTGCCTTGAAGGAGCCAGTCTGATGAATCATTCATTGCCATCCACGCGCGTATCTGCAGCCCGTTTGCAGGGTCGAGTCAGCGATATTTTCAAGTCACCGGAGAAATTCATGCTTTTAAACGCTAAAAGCGCATTAATAGGAACCGCAGCGCTATGCATGAGCGGTTGGCTGCAGGCTGCGAGCCTCACTGGTATCGATTTCGGCTCACTGCCGGGCGATAGGACTGAAGTGCGTTTGAGTTTCGATGAAGCGCCGCCAGAGCCAAAAGGCTATGCAATCTCAGATCCGGCCCGCATTGCCATCGATCTGCCTGGTGTCGATAGCGCGTTGTCTGAGCGGTATCACCAGCTCTCAAAAGGTAACACCCAGAGTGTCACCATACTGGAAGCGAGCGGTCGTACCCGGGTCATCGTGAATCTGCTCGACCTCGTGCCTTACGCGACCAGCGTGGTGGGAAATCAGGTAGTCATCCAGCTGGGTGCTGCCGCTGGTTCAGATCTGGAAATGGGCGCAAGTGCAAAGACCTCTTCCGTAGCCAGTACGAATTCAGGTGCCGCCTCGTCGAAGGCCTCGAAAGGCGCTCCATCGATTGAAGGCATTGACTTCCAGCGTGGCGAGAAGGGCGACGGCCGTGTCATCGTCAACCTGAGCAACAAGAATATCAGCGCTGACATGTCTGAGCAGGGTGGCAACATCCGTGTCGTATTCAGAGGCGCAGATCTGCCTCAGGACCTGCGTCGCCGGCTCGATGTCACCGATTTTGCCACCCCAGTGAATACCATTGACACTTTCCGGGAAGACGGCAACGTGGTCATGCTGATCAAGCCGCAGGGCGACTACGATTACATGGCCTATCAGACCGATAACAGTTTTACCGTCGCCATAGAGCCAGTCAGCAAGGCTGAAGTCGATGATCGCCGCAAGGAACAGTTTCCGTTCTCTGGCGAAAAGCTCTCTCTCAATTTCCAGGATATAGAAGTGCGCTCGGTGCTGCAGCTCATCGCTGACTTCACCGGCCTCAACCTTGTGGCTTCAGATACGGTTGATGGACGTATTACGCTCCGTTTGCAGAATGTGCCGTGGGATCAGGCGCTCGAACTCGTGCTGAAGACCAAGGGTCTGGACAAACGCAAGGTCGGCAACGTTCTGCTCGTCGCGCCAGCTGCAGAAATTGCTGCCCGCGAACGCCTTGAATTGGAAGCCAACAAGCAGGTACAGGCGCTGGCGCCGGTCCGCCTTGAAATGCTGCAAATCAATTATGCCAAAGCAGGCGATATCGTCGCACTGCTGCAGGCCGACTCAGAGCTGGTCTCGAGCCGTGGCTTCATCTCCTCTGACGGCAGAACGAATACCATCAGTATTCGTGAGACGGCAGACAAGATTCAGCAGGTTCGTGAGCTGATTGCGACTTGGGACGTGCCTGTATCACAGGTATTGATCGAAGCGCGTATCGTCAGAGCCAGAACAGATGCCATTGAAGATCTGGGTGTTCGATGGGGTGGCGGTGCAGCCAAGACGAAAGGCCGTAACGGCTTCCTCGTTGGTGGCTCGCAGACTACGAACACAGAACTCAATGACGGCTTTGGTTCCGATGCAAGCGGCGATGCCGTGTTCACGCCTGGCGATGTCACCATCGGGTTCCCGGATGCACTGGCAGTCGACCTCGGCGTCACCAGAACAAATGCCTCGTCTTTCGCAGTCGGTTTCCGTCGCAGCAACATCTCGCTGGATCTGGAACTGTCCGCCTTCGAGCTCGACGGCAAGGGTGAAATCGTCGCCCAGCCCAAGATCGTGACTGCTGATCGTCAGACGGCCCGAATCGAGTCGGGTGAAGAGATTCCGTATCAGGAAGCATCTTCAAGTGGTGCGACTTCGATCAGCTTCAAGAAGGCCGTACTGGCTCTGGAAGTGACGCCGCAAATCACGCCTGATGACAACATCATCATGGATCTGCACATCATGCAGGATTCGCGCGGTGTGGTCACGGCAGGTATTCCGAGCATCGATACCAACGAAATCCAGACCCAGGTTCTGGTGGGTAATGGTCAGACGATCGTTCTGGGCGGTATCTTCTCGTCGGAAGCCTCCGAAACCACTACGAAGACACCTTTCCTTGGCGATCTGCCATACATCGGTGCCCTGTTCCGTAAAACAGAAAGGAACGATCAGCGTTCCGAGTTGCTTGTCTTCATCACGCCGCGTCTCATCCGTAGCGGTCTGGTCGATACCCGATAAGCACCCGCCTCTGAAGCGTGCCCCGGCACGCGGATGCCGACTGAAGCCACGAGTGTCCCTCGTGGCTTTTTTGTTGATCTGCATGGTATTCTTTCGATATGAATGCCAACCCCGGACACACCACAGAACACGCCCCTGACAGCGCCGCCGAAGTGCCCTTGCGCAACCTCGTGCTTATCGGTCCCATGGGCACTGGAAAGACCACCATCGGTCGTCTCGCCGCGAGCGAGCTTGGCTGGGTTTTTGTCGATACCGACAAGGAAATCGAGGCCCGATGCGGCGCTGATATTCCCTGGATTTTCGATGTCGAAGGTGAGGCCGGATTCCGTGCCAGGGAGACCGCTGTACTGGCGGAAATGCTCGGCAGGGAGCAGGTCGTCATCGCAACTGGCGGCGGCGTAGTGAGTCAGGCCTGCAATAGAGAGCTTCTGGAGCATGCCGGCCATATCGTCTATCTCCATACCTCAGCGGAGCAGCAGTACGAACGTACTCGGCAGGATACCCGTCGTCCGCTTCTGCAGACGGCGGATCCGCTCAGAACCCTGCGTCGCCTGATGGCCGAGCGCGAGCCACACTACCGCGCCCTGGCGCATTTTACGGTTGATACCGATCGCAAGCGTCCGCGCAACGTCGCAAAGGATATTGCGGGTTCGGTCCGGCTCCACTTCAACATGAGTTGCAGCGCATGAAAACTTTGACAGTCGGTCTCGGTGATCGAAGCTACCCCATTTACATCGGTGATGGCGTCATGACCGCCGATCGCCTGGCAGCGCACATTGGTGGCAAACAGGTCATGATCGTCACCAATGAAACCGTAGCGCCCCTTTACCTGGAAAAGCTGATCGCCCAGCTCGACGGCTTTGAAGTCGATGTGACGCAGCTGCATGATGGCGAACAGTTCAAGACGCTGACCGCTATCGATCAGGTCATCGATCATCTCCTGACGCAGCGCCACAATCGTAGCACCACGCTCATCGCGCTCGGTGGCGGGGTCGTTGGCGACATTACCGGTTTCGCAGCCAGCTGCTACCAGCGCGGGGTCGATTTCATACAGGTGCCAACTACACTGTTGTCTCAGGTTGACTCTTCTGTCGGGGGCAAGACCGGTGTCAACCACCGGCACGGCAAGAACATGATTGGTGCCTTCTACCAGCCACAGGCTGTGTTGATCGATACCAGTACGCTGCAGTCACTGCCTGCACGCGAGTTGTCGGCGGGGCTTGCAGAGGTCGTCAAATATGGACTTATAGATGATCCGGAGTTCCTCGACTGGCTGGAGGCCAATGCCGATGCGCTGGTCTCAGCTGAGCCGTCGGCGCTGGTTCATGCCATCGAAGCGTCCTGTGCGTGCAAGGCACGCGTGGTCGAAGATGATGAGCTGGAGCAGGGTCGAAGAGCCATCCTCAATCTTGGTCACACCTTCGGTCACGCTATAGAAGGGTACATGCAATACAAGCAGTGGCTCCATGGTGAGGCGGTCGCCGTCGGCATGGTCATGGCCGTGGCCATGTCAGTACGCTGTGGGTATCTGCAGCCGGACGCTGTCGAGCGTGTCTCCAACCTGCTCAGCAGGATGAACCTGCCGGTCAGACCACCTGTCGCCATGACGCCAGATGATTTCATGCAGTACATGGCCGTCGACAAGAAGAATGTCGGTGGCAGCCTGCGACTGGTCCTGCTCCAGGCCATGGGCGACGCCATCGTGACTGACCAGTTTGACGGTGACGCACTCGTCAGAACCCTGATCGAATACACCACGCATTGATTGAATCACTCGCCATGATCTGCTTTGCCGAGAATCGCTGCAGTGGCCTGGCCGCTCGCTGGGAGGCATGGTCATAGTCAGTCCCATGTTTCAGCTGCCAGAGCGCAAGGAATTTCTCGATAACCTGCGCCATCTCGCCCACTTCAGCGAAAAGGCCATCCTGCTGTCTGCCGACTCCCGGGGCAGCGTCGGACATCTGGTGTCCGCGCTATCGGCTGCTGAGGGTGACAGTCTCTTTCTGGTCGATGTCGACCTTGCCGAGCATGAGTCGGTATCACAGGCGCTCCGGGCCAGCCTGAGGCGTCTACAGGGTGATGCGACGCTTGCTGCAGTTGATCATGACGAGCAGCTGCTCGGCCAGATGCAGCAGTACGCCAGCAGAATGGCTGCGGCAGGCCAGCGGGTTCTGCTGATATTCAGGTCCGCTGATGTTTTCGGTGAAGAGCGCTCAATTGCGCTCGTAGCAGCTTTGCAGGCAAGCCATGACCAGGAAAGTCGCTGGGGCGTCATACTGGCTTCCGTACCTGAGTTTGCAAGGGCGTTGCGGCAGGAGCCGCAGGCTCAGAGTCTGCTGCTCCCGCTGCACCTCAAGCCATTGTCCAGGACTGAGTTTGGCGATTATGTGGCGCTTCAGCTAGGCGCGCTCGTGCCATCCGAAAAAATGCTGGATAAACATCACAAGCATCTAGGCGGTCTGCCAGAAAAGATAGACGCTTTTATATTGGGGCAGCGCGCGCAGGCCGGAACTGCGCAGGCTAAGGCCAGTCCCCTGCACGCCTCGCCTGAGAAGCCCTCACCTGCCAAGGTCGGCGCGACCCCTGCAAGGAGCGATGCAGCAGCCGTGAAAGCCACAACAAGGCCCGCCCCCACGACGGCAGGCTCCGCATCGCCCGGTGCTCCGCCCCCCGCATCTGCTGCTACCAGGATGCCTGCTTCAGATGCGCCAGCGCCCCGCCAGAGCCTGTTGCGCAACAGGATGCTAGTGCTGCCGGTGGTCGTCGCCACGCTAGGTACAGCTGTGATGGCTGCGCTCTTTCTGTATGACGCAGATAAGTCCGCCTCGGTATCAGAAGAAGCACAGGTGTCAGCCGAACCTGAAGTCTCGCCGGTCGCTTCCGAGGCGCCTGCTCCGGTGACGCCGGACGGGCCAGTCATCACATTGGATGAAGCATCGGGCCCGAGCTCGGAAGTTGCAGTTGATTCTCCAGCCGCCCCAGGCAGTGGCAGAGCGTCTTCGGCCGATCTCGTCGATCGGATTCAGGAGCAGTTCGTCCGCCAGCGGGCGTCTGGGGGGTTTGCGCCTGAAGAGCTAGCGGCGGCGGATGCCGAAAACGCGCCGCTCCCCGCAGAGACTGTTGAGCAGGCGCCGACAGCGCCCGCATTGGCGGACCGGGGCCAACTGGCTGCGCGGCTGCTTGACGGCGGCGAGCGCTCGCAGGCCGATTTGCCGCCAGAGTCCATGCCGTCGCCGTCAGACCCTGCGCCAGAGCCTCCATCGGAACCGCCACCAGAGCCAGGTACTGGCGAAGTGGAGCGGGTAGATGTAGAATCGGCTCCGATCGATGCAAAGCCGGAGGCGACATCAGCTTCAGGTAGCGATCGATTTCGCTCCGCGGAGTGGCTTGCACAGCAGCCGAGTGAGCACTGGACAATCCAGATGCTTGGTAGTTATTCTGAGAGCCTGGTTGTTCGTTTTCTGAACACTCGAGCTGGGCTGGAAAAAGCAGTCTATATTCGGAGCACCTACAAGAATAAACCCTGGTTCATCGTATTGAATGGTAGTTATGCGACCAAAGCAGAGGCGCAGCGCATCGTTCAGGCCTTGCCTGGTAGTCTGAAGAAGGAAGATTTCTGGATTCGACAAATCGGTGGGCTGAAGTAGTTCAGGCACTGTCCTCGCCCCTGAGATGCCACAATGCATCTGCTTGTTCCACGGCCGCATTATCCCGTTCTGCGCGAGTTCTACTGCTTCGCGCTTAGGTAAAAGCCCTGATCGTAATCGCTATTTTATTTGAGTAGCCATGTGCTGCTGTGTAAAATGGCCGGCCCTTTTTCAGCGAATCCCTCTAAGGAGGCATTAAACGCTGCATTTGTTAGTGAGAGATTGCCATGAACCGTTTGACAAGTTCTGCGATGAGCCCTGCGGCAGAGAAGCCTGCACAGGAAGTGGGCCAGGTCCAGCACCGGCTTTACGAAAACGGCGAATTCCGTGATAACTGCGGATTCGGCCTGATTGCGCATATGGAGGGCGAGCGTAGTCATAAGCTGTTGCAGACGGCGATCGAATCACTCACCTGCATGACGCACCGTGGCGGTATTGCCGCTGACGGCAAGACCGGCGACGGCTGTGGTCTTCTGCTGCAGATGCCTGTCGGCTTCATGCGTTGTGTTGCTCAGGAAGCCTTCGGCAAGGCCCTTGGCAAGAAATTCGCCGTCGGTATGGTGTTTCTCAATCCTGATGAACAAAAGGCCGCGCAGTCGCGGACAGAGCTCGAGCAGCAGATTGAGACCCAGGGCCTGACAGTCGCTGGGTGGCGAGTCGTACCGACGAATACCGGCTGTCTGGGGCCCATGGCCCTGGCTAACCTGCCGCGTATCGAACAGATTTTCATTGAAGCCGCGGAAGATCTTGATCACCAGGCGCTGTCGCTCAAACTGTTTGTCGCCCGACGTAAAGCCGAAATCGCCCTCACTGGCGATCGTGAATTTTATATCTGCAGTCTCTCCGATCAGGTCGTGTCTTATAAAGGCCTGATGATGCCGTCGGATCTGCCAGTGTTTTACACCGATCTCGGCAGCGCCGAACTGGAAACGGCCATCTGTGTCTTTCACCAGCGCTTCTCTACCAATACCGCGCCGCGCTGGCCGCTGGCCCAGCCCTTCCGATACCTGGCCCACAATGGCGAAATCAACACCATTGAAGGCAACCGCAACTGGTCGCTCGCTCGTGGCTCAAAATTCAAGACCGATGCACTGCCGAATCTTGACGAGTTGCAGCCCATCGTCAACCGTACTGGTTCAGACTCCTCTTCCATGGACAACATGCTCGAGGTTCTGCTGGCTGGCGGTGTAGATCTCTTCCGTGCCGTGCGGATGATGGTGCCCCCTGCGTGGCAGAACGTCGACACCATGGACGCCGATCTCAAGGCCTTCTATGAATACAACTCGATGCATATGGAGCCATGGGATGGACCGGCAGGCATCGTACTGACTGACGGCCGCTACGCCGTGTGCCTGCTGGACCGAAATGGCCTGCGGCCTGCGCGCTGGGTCACTACGACCGATGGGTTCATTACGCTGGCTTCAGAGATCGGTACCTACGCCTATGAGCCGAAGAACGTCATTGCCAAGGGCAGGGTAGGGCCGGGTCAGATTCTGGCGATCGACACCCTCAAGGGTGAAGTGCTGCATACGGACGACATCGACTCTCGTCTGAAGGTCAGGCACCCCTACAAGAAGTGGCTGCGCGAAAACGCCGTCCGTGTTGAAACCAAGCTGCATCAGGGTGCATCACCCTTTGCGCTGTTCAATGCCGACAAGTTGAAGTACTACCAGAAGATGTTCAACGTCAGCTTCGAAGAGCGGGATCAGATTCTTCGGCCGCTCGCTGAAACAGGCCAGGAAGCTGTCGGTTCCATGGGTGACGATACACCGATGGCCGTTCTGTCGGAGCGCATACGCAACGTCGCCGATTATTTCCGTCAGAAGTTCGCGCAGGTCACTAATCCGCCAATCGATCCGCTGCGGGAAACCATCGTGATGTCGCTGGAAACCTGCATCGGTGCGGAGCGCAATATCTTCGAAGAGTCGCCTGAGCACGCGCGCCGTCTCATACTCAGCACGCCCGTTCTATCGCCCGCGAAATTCAAGCGAATTCAGGAGATGGAAGACTCTGGCTATCCGCCCGTCATGATCAGGCTGGCCTTCAAGGCTGAAATGGGGCTGAAAGCCGCCGTTGAAGCCGTTGCCGATGAGGCCGAGCGCCATGCTCGCGACGGCAAGGTTGTGCTGGTCCTGTCCGACGCCGGATTGAAGGATGACGAGCTGCCAGTGAATGCCTTTCTCGCCACGGGTGCAGTTCACCATCGGCTGGTGAGCAAGGGGCTGCGCTGTAATTCGAATATTATCGTTGAGACTGCCTGGGCTCGCGATCCGCACCACTTTGCTGTGCTCTTCGGCTTCGGTGCCACTGCGGTCTACCCATATCTGGCCTATCAGTTGCTGAACGGTCTCATCAATTCCGGTGAAGTGCTGATCAGTCCTATCGATGCCAAGAACAACTACCGTCGCGGCATCAATAAGGGTCTTCTGAAAATTCTGTCGAAGATGGGTATCAGTACCATCGCGTCCTATCGCGGTGCACAGTTGTTCGAGGCCATTGGTCTCGCCGATGAGATAGTCGATCTTTGTTTCAAGGGTGTGGCCAGCCGAATTCAGGGTGCAGGATTCTTCGATTTGCAGCTTGAACAGGAACTGCTCGCGAAGCATGCCTCGCAACGTCGCAAGTCCATTTCGCAGGGCGGTTTGCTCAAGTTCATTCATGGCGGTGAATATCACGCCTATAACCCGGATGTGGTCAAATTGCTGCAGTCTGCAGTGATGGAAGGCGATTACGGCCTTTATCGTGAATATGCTGCCCTCGTCAACGAGCGCCCGATTACGACGATTCGCGATCTGCTCTCGCTGAAGCTGGCAGAGACACCGCTGCCGCTTGAGGAGATCGAGCCACTGGAGTCTCTGTACACCCGCTTCGACAGTGCGGCGATGTCCATTGGTGCGCTGTCGCCTGAAGCGCATGAGGCGCTTGCGGTCGCCATGAACCGGCTAGGTGGACGCTCCAATTCGGGTGAAGGCGGCGAAGATCCTGCGCGCTACGGCACCGAAAGGCGATCGAAGATTCGCCAGGTCGCCTCTGGTCGTTTTGGCGTCACACCGCATTATCTGGCGACAGCAGATGTTCTGCAGATCAAGGTGGCGCAGGGCGCCAAGCCGGGGGAGGGCGGCCAGCTGCCGGGTGGCAAGGTCAACGCGCTGATTGCACGTCTCCGCTTTGCGGTGCCAGGCGTTACGCTAATTTCGCCTCCGCCGCATCACGATATTTATTCTATCGAGGATCTGGCTCAGCTGATTTTCGATCTCAAGCAGATCAACCCTGAGGCCCTCGTTTCGGTCAAGCTCGTGTCCGAACCTGGTGTTGGTACCATCGCTGCTGGCGTAGCGAAGGCCTACGCCGATCTGATCACGATTTCCGGCTACGATGGTGGCACGGCGGCCAGCCCGCTCACGTCTATCAAATATGCTGGCTCACCATGGGAATTAGGTCTCGTAGAAGCTCAGCAGGCACTCCGTGATAATGGGCTGCGTGGCATGATTCGTCTCCAGACGGATGGCGGACTCAAGACCGGCCTCGATGTGATCAAGGGTGCTATTCTCGGTGCTGAAAGCTTTGGTTTTGGTACCGCGCCCATGGTCGCTCTCGGCTGCAAGTATCTGCGAATCTGTCATCTCAACAATTGTGCGACGGGCGTCGCTACACAGAATGACGAGCTTCGAGAAGATCACTTCAAGGGCACAGTCGAGATGGTCATGAACTTCTTCCGCTTCGTCGCCGAAGAAACGCGCGAGTGGCTCTCTCTTCTGGGCGTTCGTTCGCTGGATGAACTGGTGGGGCGTACCGATCTGCTCGAGCGTCTGCCGGGCCGGACAGAAAAACAGAAGCAGCTCGACTTGCGTCCCTTGCTGGATAACTCGCACATCGATCCGGCTGCGCCGCATACCTGTCAGCAGGAGCGAAACCCGCCTTACGACAAGGGTGCACTGGCAGAAGCTATGTTGGCGAAACTCAAGGACGCCATCGAAAACAAGCTTGGTGGCGAGTTTGAGTTCAAGGTCACCAGCAGTGATCGTTCAATAGGCGCCAAGCTCTCCGGCTCCATTGCGCGTTTGCATGGCAATCAGGGCATGGCCGATGCACCGGTTACCTTGCGCCTCACAGGCACCGCTGGCCAGAGTTTTGGTGTCTGGAACGCTGGCGGTCTGGATATGTATCTGGAAGGTGATGCCAACGACTACGTAGGCAAGGGCATGACTGGTGGCAAGCTGGTCATCAGACCACCATCTGAAAGCCGCTTCTCCTCGCAGGAGACAGCTATCATCGGCAACACCTGTCTCTATGGCGCAACGGGCGGCCAGTTGTATGCAGCAGGCACCGCCGGTGAGCGTTTTGCTGTACGTAACTCAGGCTGTAACGCCGTAGTCGAGGGCGCCGGCGATCACTGCTGTGAATACATGACTGCAGGTGTCGTCACTGTACTCGGCCGCACCGGCTACAACTTCGGCGCGGGTATGACCGGCGGTTTTGCCTACGTCCTCGACGAAGACAAGACCTTTGTCGACCGCTATAACCACGAGCTCGTTGAGATACAACGCATTACTTCGGAAGCCACTGAAGGATACAGAAACCACCTTAGAGAGGTGATTCAGGAGCATATCGCTCATACAGGCTCTGTCTGGGCAGAGAACCTGCTGGATAATTTTGACGATTATCTCAGCCGATTCTGGCTGGTGAAACCGAAGGCCGCCAGTCTTGGCAGTCTGCTCGCTTCCACCCGGGCTCGTCCGGAATAAGATTTGGTATCCAAGAGGTAATTCGAATGGCAGAGCGATTGAACAACAACTTCCAGTTTCTGGACGTTGGTCGGGAAGATCCGGAAAAAGTCCGGGTCTCCAAGCGCAAGAAAGACTTTGCTGAAATCTATAAACCTTTCGAGGATGATTCAGCCCAGGATCAGGCGCACCGCTGTCTGGAGTGTGGTAACCCATACTGCGAGTGGAAGTGCCCGGTACACAACTATATTCCGAACTGGCTGAAGCTGATTTCCGAAGGCAATATCATGGGAGCGGCAGATCTCTGTCACGAGACCAACACGCTGCCGGAAGTCTGTGGTCGAGTCTGTCCACAGGACAGGCTCTGTGAAGGCGCCTGTACCCTGAATGACGGGTTCGGTGCGGTGACTATCGGCTCGATCGAGAAATATATCGCCGATACCGCTTTCGCACTTGGCTGGCGGCCAGATCTCTCCAACGTCGTGATGACGGACAAGCGTGTCGCCGTCATTGGTGCGGGACCGGCCGGTCTGGGCTGTGCCGATATCCTCATACGCAACGGCGTGAAGCCAGTCGTGTTTGACCGCTACCCTGAAATTGGCGGCCTACTGACCTTCGGTATTCCTGAGTTCAAGCTCGAGAAGAATGTCATGGCGCTTCGCCGCGAAATTTTTGAAGGCATGGGCATGGAGTTCCGCCTGGATACGGAGATCGGCAAGGACATCGCATTCGCCGATATTCTGGAAGAGTTCGATGCCGTGTTCATGGGCATGGGTACCTATAACTTCATGAAAGGTGGCTTTGCCGGTGAAGATCTGCCGGGTGTCTACGATGCGCTGCCCTACCTGGTCAGCAACGTCAATCGCAGACTCGGTTTTGAGAAAAACAACGCCGACTTTATCGATCTCAAAGGCAAGCGAGTTGTAGTCCTCGGTGGCGGCGACACGGCCATGGACTGCAACCGCACCGCCATTCGACAAGGCGCAAAGACTGTGCATTGTGCCTATCGTCGTGACCAGGCCAACATGCCGGGATCACGCCGCGAAGTGGCGAATGCCAAAGAGGAGGGTGTCAAATTCCTCTTCAATCGACAGCCAGTGGCCATCATTGGTGAAGATCGCGTCGAAGGCGTCAAAGTGGTCAAGACCCAACTCGGCGAACCCGATGAAAATGGTCGTCGTCGACCGGTCGTTGTGCCTGGTAGCGAAGAGATCATACCTGCCGATGCAGTCCTGATTGCTTTTGGATTCAGGCCAAGCCCCGCCGAGTGGTTCGATGAGCACAAGATCAGCGTTGACGATAGTGGACGAGTCGTCGCACCAGAGAAGCAGCAGTACATCTTCCAGACCAGCAATCCGAAGATATTTTCTGGCGGTGACATGGTCCGTGGCTCGGATCTGGTAGTCACGGCTATCTGGGAAGGTCGACAGGCGGCTGAAGGCATACTCGACTATCTGGAACTCTGATGGCTCATCTCGAGAACGATATCTTTCTACGGGCACTGCTTCGGCAGCCGGTAGAGCGGACGCCCGTGTGGGTAATGCGCCAGGCTGGTCGATATCTGCCTGAGTACAGAGCCTCACGCGAGCACGCAGGCAGCTTCATGGATCTGTGTCGAAATGCCGACCTCGCCTGCGAAGTTACACTGCAGCCCCTCGCTCGTTTCGATCTCGATGCCGCGATTCTGTTTTCTGATATCCTGACTATTCCGGATGCGATGGGCCTCGGTCTGTATTTCGAGACAGGGGAGGGGCCGAAGTTCAAGCATACCGTTCGCTCAAAGGCTGATGTGGATGCCTTGCCGGTTGTTTCCTCGGGCGACCTCGATTACGTGATGAACGCTGTCCGTACTATCCGTGGCGCACTCGCTGGCCGGGTGCCGCTGATAGGTTTTTCCGGCAGTCCCTGGACACTGGCCACCTACATGGTCGAGGGCGGGAGCAGCAAGGATTTCGGTACCATCCGCCGAATGATGTTTTCGCAGCCTGAGATACTTCATGCACTGCTCGGCAAACTGGCAGACAGCGTGATCAGCTATCTCAACGGGCAGATCGAGGCTGGTGCCCAGGCGGTGCAGATATTCGATACCTGGGGCGGCATACTCTCGCCTACGGATTATGCGGCCTTTTCCCTGCAGTACATGAGCAGGATTGTCGCTGGCCTTAAGCGCGAACATGACGGCCGCACAGTACCAGTCATACTGTTTACCAAAAACGCACAGTTCAACCTTTCAAAGATGGCTGACAGCGGGGCTGATGCGCTCGGCGTCGACTGGACAGTCGATCTCAGCAAGGCGCGTGAACTGGTTGAGGATAAAGTGGCTTTGCAGGGAAACCTGGACCCGGCCATATTGCTTGGCAGCAAGGACACCATTCGTTCGCGAGTGGCGGCTGTACTTGACAGTTACGGCCAGGGCCCAGGACATATCTTCAATCTCGGTCATGGCATTACCCCAGCGGTAGACCCGGACCATCTGAAAGTCATGGTCGATGCCGTGCACGAGATAAGCCCCGCTTACCACAAATGACAGCATCGTTTGCGAGGCTGAAGGTGCTGCATGGCTAAGGCCAAAATCCATTACGTCTGTTCCGATTGTGGCGCGAGCCACAGCAAGTGGCAGGGGCAGTGTAGTCAGTGCCTGGAATGGAACACCCTTCAGACCTTCCGTGAAAGTCCTGCTGCAGCTCAGCATGCTGGTCAAACGGCCGCGGCGTTTACCAAAGCGGCGGGTTACTCCGGCCAGCAAAGTCAGGTGCAGTTGCTGGGCGAGGTCGAAGTCGGCGAGATACCTCGAACGAGTTCAGGCAGCGATGAGCTCGATCGCGTGCTCGGTGGTGGAATCGTGCCCGCCTCGGTCATTTTGTTGGGGGGCTATCCCGGCGCTGGTAAAAGTACCCTGTTGCTGCAGTTGGCTGGCCGAATGTCCGCGCATCAGGAAGTGCTCTACGTCACCGGTGAAGAGTCACTGCAACAGTTGGCGATGCGTGCGCAGCGTCTAAAAATTGATGTGAGTCGACTACAGGTCATGGCAGAAAGCGATCTGCACGAAGTCATGGCGCAGGTGAGCTCGCGAAAGCCCCAGATGCTGATTATCGACAGTATCCAGGTCATGTTCCTCAGCGAGCTACAGGCCGCGGCCGGCGGCGTGACCCAGGTCCGGGAGTGCGCAGCACTGTTGACCCGTTATGCCAAGCAATCCGGCACGTCAATCCTCATGGTTGGCCACGTGACCAAAGAAGGCGCGCTCGCCGGCCCCAAGGTACTCGAACATATCATCGACACATCTATCCTGCTCGAAGGCACGGCAGATAGCCGGTTTCGCCTGCTCAGGGCAACCAAGAACCGCTTTGGCGCGGTGAATGAGCTTGGTGTCTTCGCCATGCTCGACTCGGGACTGAAGGATGTGAAGAACCCCTCGGCGATCTTTCTTGACCAGACAGGTGAGGAAGCGGCCGGCAGCCTCGTTACCGTGGCCTGGGAAGGCTCACGGCCACTCCTGATAGAAGTTCAGGCGCTGGTTGACAATGCGGCTGGCAGTTCACCCCGTCGCCTCGCAGTAGGGACGGACCCACAGCGCCTGGCCATGCTGCTCGCCGTTCTGCACAAGCATGGCGGCCTTCAGTGTCACGATCAGGATGTATTTATCAACGTGGTTGGTGGAGTCAAGATCGCTGAAACCGGATCGGATCTTGCGCTGGTACTGGCCATCGCTTCAAGTTTCCGTAACAGGGCCATCCCCCGCTCCACAATCGTCTTTGGTGAGATAGGGCTTGGCGGAGAGATACGGCCGGTCAGTAGTGGCACCGAGCGAATCATCGAGGCAAGGAAGCATGGTTTCGAAAGATTTATCGTCCCAAAGGCAAATTTGCCCAAGTCAGGCTCGGCGGCCGCTCGTCAGCTGGAAGGTCAGTCCGTGATTGGTGTTCGCACGCTGGCAGAGGCACTCGACCAGCTCTGAGAAGGAGTTGCTTATTCAGTCTGCTTGTAATAATCGATCAGACTGGCGAACTCCCGCTGAAGCAGGAAGGGGTCACCAACATTGAGCTCGATGAGCCTGCGCAAATTGGTGGCGCTTTCGATGCTGATCTGGTCACAAACAAAGCCAATGAGCTCATCGGTCTCATGGCTACAATGACCGATCATTTCGATGGCCCTGTCTGAATCAGGCAGGCTCAGCACCAGCAGATACTGATGCGCGCTCCCGTCCCAGTCCACCGGCTTCGACACCAGCAAACCTTTGAACGAGACGTCGACCAGTTCGGCTTCCCAACAGGTGCCGATATAATCACGGGTCGAATCAAAATGGCGGATCAACACTTCGGCATCAAACTCGATGCGCTTGAAGTTTCGCCGGTCCTCAGACATGTTCTCCCCATCATCTTGCATTGAATTTTGCATCGCCTGTCCCTTACGGCCGTCAACCAGTCTGCCAGATCATACTTAACTTATAGGCGACTATGCGTCGAAAAGCTGCAGTTTTGCCTCAAAAACTTGCGCCAGGCCTCTGAAAAAGCGTCAATCTTGCACTCAGGCGATCTTGAACTGGCCCACACCATCGCGAATACTGCCAGCCATATTGCTCACGTCACGGGCTGCCTCGTGCGTATCATGAGCGACTTCGTTGGACATCTGGGTCTGCGCATTGAGTTCCTGAAGATTCCTGTTGATCTCATCAGTCACCGCCGTTTGCTCCTCAGTCGCAGTGGCGGTCTGAATGGACATCTCTTCGACCCGGCCAATGACTTCGAGGGTATTCGCCAGCAAGCTTTCAGTTTCCTTGGCCAGTTCGACGGAGCTGCTAACGCGCCCGAAGCCGTCTTCGATCATGTCGACCACATTCTGCACGCCACTCTGGACTGACTCGATCATCTGTCGAATACTGTTTGTGGACTCCTGCGTTTTCCCTGCCAGTGCGCGCACTTCGTCGGCGACGACAGCAAACCCACGGCCCTGCTCACCCGCTCGCGCCGCCTCGATGGCTGCGTTGAGTGCAAGCAGATTGGTCTGCTCGGCAATGCCGGTGATCACTTCCAGGAAGCCGTTGATCTTGCCGGACTCTTCCGCAAGCGTCTTGGCACCTGTGGCCGCACCTTCAATACTTTGATACAGCGCCTGAATCTGTGTGACGGAGCGATTGATCAGGATCACGCCCTGAGCCGAGAAGGTCTTGGCTTGCTGCGTTTCATCTGCAGTCTGGTGAGCCAGCCCGGACATCTCCTTCGTGGCAATGCTCATTTCATGCACTGCGCTCACGATCATGTCAGAAGCAGAACTCTGTCTGGAACAAATGGTAGATGCTTTCTCTGCCGACTGATTCAGAACATCTGAGCTTCGATTCAACTGACCAACGTCGTTTCTAACAGCGGTGATCAAATCGTGCAGACTCGTGACGAAACGGTTGAACGAGAGCCCGAGCTCGCCAAGCTCATCATGATGCTTCACTTCTATCTTTCGAGTAAGGTCTCCGCCACCTGACGCGATGGAGTCTATACCCTTGTTGAGCTCCCGGATCCGTCGAAGCAACATCGTCTGGCTGGTGAAAGCGATGATGCTCACCAGTACAGTTATCAGCAGCGCCACGGTCCAGCTGATGAGCTGGCTGGTGTCGACCGCTTCGGCTACTTCACCGCGCACCACGGCACTGTGTGCCAGGGCCGCTTCTCCGGCAACATTATAAATATCCCGCAGGGTAGTAAATGCTGCATTCGATTCGCCCAGGGCTAGCGTGATAGCTCCCTCTTGGTCACCGCTATCCATGGCAGCGAGTACGCGCTTGACGGCGGCCAGCCACTCCCCATATACCCGGTCGAAGCCAGTGAGCTGCTTGAGGACATCCGGGTAGGGCGCCATCAAATCCTTGAAACTGTTGAAGCGATCCAGGGCCTGGGTAGCATTTTCTTCAAAATCGGCTCTGAGCGGTGCCCTGTCATCGGCTTCATCGTAGACGTAACGCAGCTCAGCCACTCGCGCCTGATAGAGATCACGATCTGCGTTGAGCACCTCGCTGACGGCGGGCGTGAATCGATCAGGGAAGACACTCATGTCTTGTTCAAGCTCGCGCGTGCGGTGACTACTGAACACCATGATCAAGAGCAGGGCAGCTACGGCGATAGCGAGCGGTATTGAGGTTTTGACGCGAAGACTGAGGGTGGGCATGAGAGCCTCCAGAACGGCGGGAATAATTAAACTGCATTAATATTAAACTGCAGTATAGACCCTGCCAGAATAGTGTGCGTTATTTCGCCCGCACACTATTCGGGCTTGAAGTTCAGAGAGGCTAACCGATCCTGAGACGACTGCCTCAGGCGAGGCGTTTGTACTTCACACGTTCGGGCTTGAGGGGGCCGCTGCCGAGGCCATGTCGCTTTTTATAATCCTCCTCGTAATCCGAGTAATTGCCCGAGAAGAATTCGACATGAGAGTCGCCTTCGAAGGCCATGATGTGCGTGGCGATTCGGTCGAGGAACCAGCGATCGTGCGAAATGACCACCGCGCTGCCAGGGAAGGCCAGTATGGCTTCCTCCAGCGCTCGCAGGGTTTCGATATCGAGATCGTTAGTGGGCTCGTCAAGCAGGAGCACGTTGCCGCCCTGCTTGACCAACTTGGCCAGGAACAGACGGTTGCGCTCGCCACCGCTGAGATCACCAACACGCTTCTGTTGATCGCCGCCGCGGAAGTTGAAACGTGAAAGGTAGGAGCGCGATTGGGTCTTGTAGTTGCCGACCACGATCAGATCCTGGCCCTCGCTGACTTCCTCCCATACCGTCTTGGAGTCGTCGAGCTCGCGCATCTGACCCACGTAGCTTAACTGCACGCTGTCACCCAGACGAACCTCTCCGGAGTCAGGCGTTTCCTGGCCGGTAATGATCTTGAAGAGCGTCGATTTACCCGCGCCATTACCGCCAACCACGCCGACTATGCTGCCTGGCGGGATTTCGAAACTGAGATTCTCGAACAGCACCTTGTCTTCAAAGCGCTTGCTGATGTTCTTCGCTTCGATAACCACGTCGCCCAGTCTGGGTCCCGGTGGAATGTAAATCTCGTTGGTCTCGTTGCGGCTCTGAAACTCCTGTGAATTCAGATCTTCGAATCGAGAAAGACGGGCCTTGCTCTTGGCGTGGCGGCCCTTCGATTGCGTGCGAACCCACTCCAGCTCCGATCTGATAGCTTTCTGCCTGGCGGCTTCACCGCGTTCTTCCTGTGCCAGACGCTGATCCTTGGCTTCCAGCCAGCCAGAGTAATTCCCCTCAAACGGAATGCCCTGCCCACGGTCCAGCTCGAGAATCCAGCCAGCGACATTATCGAGGAAGTAGCGATCGTGGGTAATGGCGACCACGGTGCCGGCATATTCATGGAGAAATTGCTCCAGCCAGGCGACGCTTTCGGCATCCAGGTGGTTGGTCGGCTCATCGAGCAACAGCATCTCGGGCTTCGCCAGCAACAGCTTGCAAAGGGCGACCCGGCGGCGCTCACCCCCTGAGAGATTGCGCACCGGCGCATCCCAGGGTGGAAGACGGAGCGCATCCGCGGCCACTTCAAGTGTGCGCTCGAGGTTGTGGCCGTCGTTTGCCTGCACAATCGCTTCCAGCTTGGCTTGCTCGGCGGCAAGTGCGTCAAAGTCCGCGTCTTCAAGTGCGTAGGCGGCGTAGACGTCGTCCAGCCGCAGTAACGCATCTCTCACTTCCTGCACGCCAGCTTCGACATTCTCACGAACGGTCTTGTCTTCCTCGAGCTGGGGCTCCTGCGGCAGGTAGCCGATGTTCAGATCTGGCTGCGGGCGGGCCTCTCCAAGAATGTCCTGATCAAGACCTGCCATGATGCGCAGCAGCGTGGACTTGCCCGAGCCGTTGAGGCCGAGTACGCCGATCTTGGCGCCAGGGAAGAAGGAGAGCGATATGTTTTTGAGTATTTCCCGCTTCGGAGGCACGATCTTGCCGACGCGGTTCATGGTAAAGACGTACTGGGCCATTGAGTGATTCCAGATGCTGCACGTGGGTTGAGAAGCTGCTCTGGGCGAGCTGTCTGGACTGTACTGCAAGCTGCGCCAAGTTACCAGAAGCCACAGGGTCGGGCAGGGCTCGGGCGTAAGGTAACATGAAGATAGGCGGGGAAAATCCAGTCTGGTATACTGCGCCGACCAATTTTCACTCAAATGGCGGTCCCAGGTTGTGCGCCCCACCTCGCGCAGTTGCCAGGCCCCCTCCTTATTTTCGATGGAGTCATGCCGTATGTTTTCCCGCAACACCAAACTTGCAGATTTCGATCCAGAGATCTGGCGCTGCATGCAACAGGAATCAGCGCGTCAGGAAGCGCATATCGAGCTGATCGCCTCTGAGAACTACACCAGCCCCTTGGTCATGGAAGCCCAGGGCTCCGTGCTGACCAACAAGTATGCCGAAGGCTATCCAGGCAAGCGCTATTACGGCGGCTGCGAATATGTCGACGAAGCAGAGACGCTGGCTATCGACCGTGCGAAGCAGCTGTTCGGCGCCGACTATGCCAACGTCCAGCCACACTCCGGCTCCCAGGCAAACGCAGCTGTTTATATGGCATTGATGCAGCCCGGCGAGACAGTGCTCGGCATGAGCCTTGCCCACGGCGGACACCTGACGCATGGTGCCCAGGTCAGCTTCAGCGGTCGCATTTACAATGCGGTTCAGTACGGACTGAGCGACGAAACTGGCGAAATTGACTACGATCAGGTGCAGGCCCTGGCTACCGAGCACAAGCCACGAATGATCGTCGCTGGCTTCTCTGCCTATTCCAGAATTATTGACTGGCAGCGTTTCCGTGATATTGCCGATTCGGTTGGTGCCTATCTGCTTGTCGACATGGCGCACATCGCTGGTCTGGTCGCTGCGGGTGTCTACCCAAGCCCTGTACAGATCGCCGATGTCACTACGACCACGACTCACAAGACGCTGCGCGGACCCCGCGGCGGCCTCATTCTGGCGAAGGCCAATCCTGAGCTCGAAAAGAAGCTGAATTTCGCAGTGTTCCCGGAAAGCCAGGGCGGGCCGCTGATGCACGTTATCGCGGCCAAGGCCATCGCTTTCAAGGAGGCGATGAGTGACGAATTCCGCACCTACCAGAAGCAGGTCGTCGAGAACGCCCGAACCATGGCGAAAACCATGCAGTCGCGTGGTTACGACATCGTTTCTGGCGGCACGGACGATCACCTGTTCCTGCTCGACCTGGTCGCCAAGGACATCACCGGTAAGGACGCCGATGCAGCGCTCGGGCGGGCGAACATCACCGTCAACAAGAACGCCGTGCCTAATGACCCACGCTCACCCTTCGTGACCAGCGGATTACGCATTGGCACGCCGGCACTGACGACGCGCGGCATGAAGGAGCGCGAGGCCGAGATGGTGGCCGGCTGGATCTGCGATGTCCTCGACGACATCAGCAATGAAGCGGTGATCGACAAGGTGCGTGAGCAGGTCGTGGCTCTCTGCAATGACTTCCCGGTCTATAACGACTGACATCTACCATGGCCTTCTGCGTGCGGAAGGCCTGGCTGAGGAGCTGCTTAGATGCACTGTCCATTTTGTGCAGCAAACGATACCCGCGTCATCGACTCAAGACTGGTCTCTGGTGGCGGCCAGGTGAGGCGTCGACGCGAGTGCCTCTCCTGTAACGAACGTTTCACGACTTTCGAAATCGCTGAGCTGGTCCTCCCCAGGGTGGTTAAACAGGATCTCACCAGCGAACCTTTCGACGAGCGCAAGTTGCGTAGCGGTCTGCAGCGTGCGCTTGAGAAGCGTCCAGTCGGCCAGGAGGCGATCGAAGCAGCTATCGATAGAATCAAGTCGCTGCTGAGAGCCACCGGCGAGCGTGAAGTGCCCTCACGGATCATCGGCGAAGCTGTCATGAACGAGCTCCGCCAGCTCGACAAGGTCGCTTACGTACGATTCGCCTCTGTTTATCGTAGCTTTGAAGACGTTGAAGAGTTCCGCCGTGAGATCGAGAGTCTTTCAGATGATGCGCTGACAGTGGATAAACACCCTGGTCTGGTGGAAATTGCCAGATCGAAAGCACTGGACGGCTCTCATTCTGACAAAGGCTGACCGGTCCATGACGTCTGACGAACTGTTCATGCAGGCGGCTCTGCAGGCGGCCCTGAAGGGTCGCTTCACGACCAGTCCGAACCCCAGGGTCGGCTGTGTATTCGTGAGAAATGCCGAGATCATCAGCACGGGCTGGCACATGCGTCGGGGCGGTGCTCACGCAGAGCTGGCTGCAATGCAACAGGCTCGTGATCGGGGTGTAAGCCTCGAAGGCACGACTTGTTTTGTCACGCTTGAACCGTGTTCCCATTTTGGAACCACGCCGCCCTGTGCGAATGCATTGATAGAGGCCGGCGTCGCGCGAGTAGTGGCGGCCTGCGAAGACCCAAACCCTCTGGTCTCAGGGCGGGGCTTCAATGTTTTGCGGGCTGCCGGTGTTGATGTCACAACGGGCGTGCTGGCGGCTGAGGCCCGGGCGCTCAATCCGGGCTTTTTCAGCCGTATGCAGCGAAACAGGCCGTACGTCAGGGTGAAGATCGCCGCTAGTCTCGATGGTCGAACAGCGCTGTCGAACGGCGCGAGCAAATGGATCACTCAGTCCGCAGCGAGAGAGGATGTTCATCGTCTCCGCGCGCTGAGCTCAGTAGTGCTCACTGGCGCCGGAACTGTTCGCGCCGATGATCCGATGATGACCGTGCGCTCCGAATTCGTGGCGCGCGAAAGTGAGGGAGAGGTCAGGCAGCCACTTCGGGTGGTTCTGGCAGGACAGCAGCCAGTCCCCTTGACGGCAAAGATATTCCAGCCCACGGAGGCAGCAACGCTGCTGGTCCGCTCGCCCGGCTCAGCAGTGGACAGTGCAGAAGCGGGCCGCGTCGCGGTGATGGAATGTGCGGCCGCCGGGGGGGGAGTGGATCTCACCGAACTGCTGAACAGGCTGGCGCTGGAGCATCATTGCAATGAGTTGCTCGTCGAAGCCGGGCCTATGCTTGCCTCACGGTTTCTGGCAGAAGGGCTCTGTGACGAGTTATGGTGGTATAGCGGTGCCATCCTGCTCGGCGCCGACGCGCGGGCAGCCATCGAGCCGCTCAATTATCAGGACATGGCCGCCGTCGATCGGCTCAGTCTCCGCGCGGTGACGCGTGTAGGCAACGACACCCGCACTATCCTGAGCCCCGACTCAGACCAGGCTGCAGCTGCCAATGATCTGCAGACAGACCTTTACCACTGGACAATAGAAGACTGAATGATGGCTTTAAATACGATTGAAGAGCTCGTTACTGATATTCGTGGCGGACGCATGGTCATTCTCATGGATGACGAAGACCGGGAAAATGAAGGCGATCTCATCATGGCTGCCGAGCTGGTGCGCTCTGAAGACATCAATTTCATGGCGAAGAATGCCCGCGGTCTCATCTGTCTGCCGCTGACGCGAGAGCGGGCGGAACAGCTCGATCTTCCACTGATGGTGCAGATCAATAAAGAGCAGCACAAAACCAAGTTTACTGTCTCCATCGATGGCGCGACTGGCATAACGACGGGCATCTCGGCAGCCGACAGGGCAAGAACCATCCAACTGGCCGCCAGCCGGAACGCGCGCCCTGAAGACCTCGTGCAGCCGGGCCATATTTTCCCTCTCGTGGCCCAGCCAGGTGGTGTGCTCAGCAGAGCCGGGCATACTGAGGCCGGTTGCGATCTCGCCAGACTCGCTGGTCTCGAGCCGGCTGCCGTCATCGTTGAGATCATGAACGAAGATGGCACCATGGCACGACGTCCGGAGCTGGAAAAGTTCGCCGAAGTCCACGGGCTCAAGATCGGCACTATCGCCGACCTGATTCATTACCGAACCCTCAATGAGCACACCGTGCAACGCGTCGATGAGCGCGATATCGAAACCCGCTACGGCACCTTTCGTCTGGTCACCTATAAGGATTCGATCAACGGCGCCACTCATTTGGCCATGGTCGCTGGTGCGCCCGTGCCAGAAGAACCTACGCTGGTTCGTGTGCATTTTGCGGATGTGTTCCGGGATCTCTTAGGCGCCATCAGGCCCGGCTCACAAAGCTGGCCAATAGGCAGCGCGCTGGAGCAGGTCGCTGCCACAGGCAAGGGCGTCGTCGTGCTACTTGATACCGAGCAGGGCGAAGACAATGTGGTCAAACGTCTGGACGACTTCTTCGCGCCGCCTCGTGCAGAGCGAAAGTCGCCAGGTCAGTCTGGCGCCTATTTGACGATAGGCACCGGCTCGCAGATACTGCGCGACCTGAATATTGGCAAGATGATCGTGATGAGCGCCGAGATGAAATTCTCCGCCCTGTCCGGCTTCGACCTCGAAGTCGTCGACTATCTGCCTTTCAATCCTGAATCTGCTTCCTGATAATCTGAATTGGAGATCTATATGACTGTGCGTACTCTGGAAGGCTCTCTGATCGTTGCCCCGGAGGCTCGTTTCGTCATCGTTGCCGGGCGCTTCAACCATTTCGTAGTCGATAGCCTGGTACAGGGCGCCATCGACACCCTTCGCAGGCACGGTGTAAAAGAGGAAGCCATTACAGTCGTCAAGGTGCCTGGCGCCTATGAAATGCCGCTGGTGGTAAAGTCGATAGCCGAACACAGAAAGCCAAGCGCCATCATTGCGCTCGGCGCTGTTATTCGGGGTGGGACGCCGCATTTTGATTTTGTGGCAGGTGAGTGCAGCAGTGGACTTGCACGCATCGCCCTGGATTCTGGTGTCCCTGTGGCCTTTGGCGTATTGACCGTAGACAGTATCGAGCAGGCCATAGAGCGCAGTGGCACCAAGGCTGGCAACAAGGGTGAAGAAGCCACACTGTCTGCTCTGGAGATGGTGTCGCTGTTACCGATGATCAGGGAATCCAAGTAGTGAAAGCAGGCAAGACCAGTCAGCTTCGTCAGGAAGCCAGGCGCCTGCTGCTGCAGGCACTCTACCAGCGCATTCTATCCAATGACCCGGTGTCAGCCATTGAAAGCCAGTTCATGGCCGATAATGATCTCAAGAGTTTTGATACGGTATACTTCCACGAGGTGTTCATCGGCATCAGTCAGAATGCGAAAGCCATAGACGAAGCCTTTGAAGCGTTGCTGGACCGGCGTATCCAGGATCTGGATCCGGTTGAACTGTCTGTGCTGCGGCTGGCATGCTATGAATTGAAGTTCAGGCTGGACGTGCCTTACCGGGTGGTGATCAACGAAGCGGTCGACCTGGCAAAAAGTTTCGGTGGCACTGATGGTCACAAGTATGTCAACGGTGTGGTCGACAAATTGGCGGCTCGCCTTCGCGGCGAAGAAGTCAGGGCGCACCGGAGCTGATGAACGAGTTCGATCTGATCGAACACTATTTTCTCTCGAATACTGAAAACCGTCGGCGTACCGGCAGTGTTACTGATGTTGGCAATGGTGATGACTGCACTGTGCTCAGTCATCTTGCAGGCCGCCTGGCCATCAGCACGGACACGGTCGTCCACGGTCGCCATGTCCCAGCAAGTGCGCCGGCCGGATGGCTCGCGTCCCGCGGGCTGGGTAGCAGTGTCAGTGATCTCGTCGCCATGGGTGCTAAGCCGCTTGGTTTTACTCTGGCGCTCACTTTACCCAAGGTGTCTAGCGGCTGGCTGAAGGGCTTCTCAGAGGCACTCTTTCGTGCAGCCGATCTGTACGGCATTGCGCTGCTTGGCGGTGACGTAACCAGAGGACCGCTGACAGCCTCTTACACCGTATTTGGGGAGCTTCCGAAGACCGGTCGTCTGCTAACACGAGCTTCAGCACAGCTTGGAGACAAAGTCTGGGTCAGTGGGACCCTGGGCGCAGCTGCAGGAGCGCTGCCGCTCTTCGACCAGCCGCTGCGATCAGCTGACCGAAGTTACCGCGCGCGTCTGCAGCTGCTTCAAGCCTATGTGTATCCAGCGCCACCCGTAGAACTGGGTGTTCGGCTGCAGGCTGACTCCAGGGTGCATGCAGCCATCGATATCTCAGACGGTTTACTGGCCGACCTCGCTCACATTGCCAAAGCCAGCCAGCTCGATCTCAATCTGAATGCTAGCGCCATTCCTGTGGCGCCCGCGCTGTCAGAATTGTATAGCCGGCCTCATGCGCTCATGCATGCCATGAGCGGCGGTGACGATTATCAGGTCGGATTCACTGCAGATCCCACATGGTCTATCGATGATCGTATGGTCAGTCAGATTGGCGAAGTAATGGCAGGGACTGGCCAGGTGTTTATCGACCATACGCCAGCTGACAGGTGGCTGGAGCGCCTGGCTACCACACTACCAGGCGGAATGTCCCTCGCCACCGGCTACCAGCATTTCGGGTGAGCCTGACCGGGCGGTATCAGTAGACGCGGTGGGCTCGCATCATCGTGCCGATCTGACCGCCTGATGGCAGGAGCTGCGCGACTTTGAGAAAACGGCGCAGACCCTCCGCGGCGCGGTCCTTATTTGCGTAAGGCCCGCTATCGAATCCTTCACGAGTCGAGAAATACCACTTCTCACTGACCGAAAAAAATCGGTCAGTCCGGAAAGGCACAACACCGCCTTCCCCATTTCTATTATCCATGGCCATGATTTTCTCCATCAAGCCAGTTTGCGCGTAAAAGCTGCTCCTGCAGGCCATGCACAATCCGTATGTACTGCTTTAAGCAGTTCGGCTACACACGGTACTCAGCCTGCAACGAGATAAGCTACCAATTTGGAATTCAGTGTCTTCATCGTAATCCAGCAGTTCAGGAGAGTCTGGCCATGATCCCTATAGATGGCGGCACATGGCTTGTCTTTCGCGAGGAGGATTCTTATAGTTGAGCCCCGTCGACATACAGCCTTGGCGGTAACCAATACGACTTTACAAGGCCGATATTGGCGGACCATGATCATGAAATTCCAGCGCTCCCGCAGAGCTGCTCATCTTCAAAACATTTTATTATTGTAACGACTTGCGTATTGTTTTTTCGAAGTGTACAGCTTTTGTTCTGTTAGTGTAGAAGACATTAGTCGGCATCGCTAAATTTGTGATCGATAACACCATGTGGCTTGCGAGAGGTCACAAAATCATGCCGTAGTTCAGTATCTGAACGCGTCGGTATCGAAACCTCACGCGCCTTTTTCCCGCAAACATCACTACACCGAGAGGTTCTCTGCTTGTCATATAGTCCCGCTATTCTGCGCACTTTGCTCAGCCTTGTACTCGCCAGCCTCGTGGTCGCCTGCTCGGCATCCTCCCGGGTTGTCAGGATCTACGACGGCAGTAGCCAGGATGAATCTCAGGTCGCCCGAATTGAAACGCCAGCCACCATTAAAGTCCTCAGCATCGATGGTCAGCGTCAGAAAACCTATCTGACTGACAGTATCAGCATGACCTACGAGCTGCTGCCTGGCGAACACACCATCGTTTACCAGTACGCTTCCATCTGGTCGGTGCCTCGTGGTGTCCAGCGCGAAGATTTTTCGGAAGATACCGCCAAAGTTCAGAACGTCGACTCAGCGCCGATCAGCGCTGTGATAAACCTGGAGCCGGGTGGGCGCTATAAGATTACGCACCGTGACGCGAAAAATGTTCGCGATGCCCAGACGCTCGCAGCCAATTTTACAGCTGACATTGTCAGCGAAACAGGCGAGCACGTGGCCCAGCGGAGCAGTCGGATGACGACGGAGGACACCACAAGCCCGGCCTCTATTGCCATGGAGCCTGGAGAGCGTCCCGCAGCCGGTGCGCCGAAAGCACCGGTGCCTGTGTCGGTCAATGCTTCTGCGGTTGAGGGCGCGCCTGCGCTACCGACCACAGCTGAGTCAGAGGCTGCGCCTGCCGCTACTTCGGGAACTGATGTTGGCGAAGGCGTGAGCCGACTCGAAGGGCTGAAGGTGTTGTGGGGCAAAGCCAGCAAGGAAGACAAGAAAGAGTTCCTTCGGTGGGCATTCCAATAGGTTCGGGCGCGTTACGCGCCTGAGCCTGGGTATCGGTCGGTCGGCGGCCAATCTACCGCTCGCTGTCCTCTCCGTGGAGCACGTCTCTCGGCGGCTCTGCTGAGGTGGTCTCCGATGTGTCGGCTTTGGCCTGACGCTGTTTCTTTACCATCGCCTCCGCCAGCGAGTTGCGTGCGAGTCCCTGGAAAATTCGCTTGAGATCGCCTATCAGACCCGCCAGTCCACTGGCTGCGGCAGGGTGGGTGTCTTCAGCCTGGTCCGGCGCGAGCGCAGGTGGTGTCGCGGCCGATAGAGAGTCATGCAGCTGGACTATGGCCGTTTCAAAGAGCGTCGACAGCTCTCCAAGTGGTGGCATCAGGTCCTGGCAATAGTGCAGGGTGAAATTCATCTTGCCATTATAGCTGATGACCACCACCGCCAAACCGAGGTTGTTGTAAAGCGGCGTCAGGCCAAGCTTGTCCGGCACTGGGAAGTCGCCAAAGTAGAGTGGAGCGGCTGGCCCGGGAATGTTGGTAATCGGCAGGTTGAACAGTGGTTTGTGCTGCTGGGCGAGTTGAAATTCCCCATACACCCGTGCCGCCAGACCCAGCATGGCGGATGGTGCTGTCCCTCTGAGTCTGGAAGCTGAAATGGCCTGCTGATATATCTTGGACGCCAGGGCGTTGTTGTGAATGGTCTCCAGGCGATCGGCAGGCACTGTCTGTTCCAGACTGAGATCGATCAACATGGCAGTCAGCTCTGAGCCGACCGGCGTGTTGATTCTGGTGCTCCGTACCGAAACCGGTTCGAGGGCAATCAGGGAGTTTCGCCGGCGGCGCTCAGCAGTGCCTTGTTCGGTCACGGGGGTATCATGTGTCTCAGGTGCATCACCCTGTTTCTGCCACAATTCGATGACGAGAGATATCAGCGTGAGAATGACGTCATTGAGCGTAGCCTTCGAGGATAAGGCTTTCAGGCTTTGCAAACGTTGCAGGTCGCACTGAAAGTTGCTCGCGGTTCTCGCGCTAGTAACGGGATTGTTGAAGCCAGCAGGTCTGGATCGAAGCAACCTGCCGGGAAACGGCAGCTTCTCGAGGCGCTCCATCAGGAGCTGATAAAACATTGACGCTGCAGTGTCCTTGACGCGCCCCACCAGGCGGAATGGCACTTGAAGCAGGCTCATCGGGGATCGACCGAGCATGACCAGCGTGCCCGGCACAGGTTCTGGATTAAAGGGGCGCGGCTCTATGGTCCGTTGCTCATCGGGTGTGAAGTCGAGCAGCCAGTCCAGGACCTGTTCTCCGGATGAATCTTCAATCAGCACTTCGTGAATGACGACCAGAATCGCTGCGGTCAGCTCAGGCTTGTCTTTCAATCGCAGGCCGTCGAAGAACACGACCTGCCAGAGCGGGCGGTCTCGAGGCAGGGGTCGAGCGGCCAGCTCGGCGCTCAGCTTCAGCAGGCCATTGACCGAACGGACGCCCGACTGATCCTGATGCGTGACGTGACGCTGAATGGAAAAGTGCTCATCGTCGATCCAGTAAGCCTGCTCCGGCTGCATCGGCGCCTGGACCAGCCGCTGGCGACCGTGGGCAGTGGCTGGCACGCGCTCCCCCAATACTTCAAGCACGTGGGCTAGCGTAATGGTCTCGCCATTCGCGCTTGGGCCGATGAGATTGAGGCTGGCTATCTGACAGGGCGCCTCTTCGGTCTCCCTGAAGAGGATGTCGATATTGGCTTCGTCGAGAGGCTGCATGGAGTCAGCCTCCCATTGGGGGAGGGGCGATATCAGGCATCTCGGCTGACCGCGAGATGACACAGACTGCGCAGGGCTCGACGAGCCTCTGAGTCTGCCAGTCCTTCCAGGCGGGCTTCAGCAGAGTCGGCATAATTCCGCGCCAGAGTCCGGACGTGGTCGAGGGCTGCCGTTTCTCTGATAATACGCATGACTTCGCCCATATTTTCGCCGCCGCCGCTGCGAATAGCCTTGCGAACGAGCTGGACGTCTTCTGGCGGCGCCCGCCGCATGGCTTCGATAAGTGGCAGGGTGACCTTGCCTTCGGCCAGATCATCGCCCACGTTCTTGCCAATCTTGTCGGCATCACCAGCGTAGTCCAGTACGTCGTCTATGAGCTGAAACGCCATGCCAAGGTTGCTACCGAAATCCCGCAATTCTGTCTGCATGGCCTTGTCTGCGCCAGCCAGCACTGCGGCAGCCTGCGCAGCCGCCTGGAACAGCATGGCGGTCTTGGCATGAATGACCCGTCGATAGTCCGCCTCCGACAAGTTCGGATTGCGCACGTTGGTCAGCTGCAGCACTTCACCCTCGGCAATGACGTTGGTTGCACCAGCCAGAATGGCCATGACCTCGAGGTTGCCCAGGGTCACCATGAGCTCGAATGATCTGGAGTAGAGAAAGTCGCCCACGAGCACGCTTGAGGCATTGTTCCATCTTGCGTTTGCCGTGGCTCGACCGCGGCGCATGCCAGAGTCGTCGACCACGTCGTCATGAAGCAGCGTTGCGGTATGCAGGAACTCGATGACGGTAGCGAGTCCGACCCGCTGGGGGAAGCGCTCATCACCAACGCCAAAGTCGTCAGAATCCGTTCTGCGAGCAGCGGCCGAGGTAGATTGCAGTGCCCGGGAAATGAGCAGAACGAGCAGGGGGCGCATGCGCTTGCCGCCTGACTCGACAATATACTTGCCGATGGTTTCTACAAGCGGAACCCGGGAATGGAGCTGGTTGAGAATGAGTGCGTTTGCGCGCTCGAAATCTGCTTCGACTGGAGCGAATATATCGCTCACCATATTGATCATGACTCGTCTTCACCGCGCTATGGGAACTGGGTGGACAGGTGTCTGATCAGAGGACTTCCTGTCGCCTTACCAGTCCGTTCTGCAAAATATGCCTTGTTGAATATGCCGCCGTACCTGCGCCTGAAGGTCTGTCTCGTCCAGGGAGGCGGAAGCGGCGAGTATGTTGACGTCGCATGATCGTGCTGACACCGGCTCCATGCTAGGTAGCCAGCGATTTCGTGTCAAGCAGGCAGTCATAAGCTGCCACAACTATTGCCTCGGAACTGCGGCTCTTGTATAATCCGCGCCCTCTGCGAGTCCCCTCTGCTACAGAGCGCCAGCAGGCGTTCATGGAAGCAGGATCAGGAGAGCACTGGTTGCATGGCAACGTGTTCGGATACCAAGTGGGCAGTACAGACGAGATCGTCACTGCGTTTCAGTGGCGTAGTACGGCAGGCGGCGCTTCACCTTCACAGGTCGATTGCAGTCTGAAGTACATTACATCAGCTAGTCCAGCCTCTCGCGATTGCGGTCGTGATGAAGGTCAGTTCAGGAACATTATTATGTACGCTGTAATAGAAAGCGGTGGCAAGCAACACAGAGTCGTTGAAGGCGAAACTCTGAAGCTTGAAAAAATTGAAGTCGCTACTGGTGAGTCGCTCAACTTCGAGCGCGTACTCATGATTGGTGGTGCAAACATCCAGATCGGTGAGCCGACCGTGCCGGGTGCTGTGGTGACCGCTGAAGTCATTTCTCATGGTCGTCACAAGAAAGTGACCATCATCAAATTCCGTCGTCGCAAGCACAGTATGAAGCGTGCTGGCCATCGTCAGTGGTACACCGAAGTCAAGATCACCGGCATTTCTGCCTGATCGCCTGATCCCATTTGAAGGAGTTTTGTCATGGCACATAAAAAAGCCGCCGGTAGTACCAGAAACGGTCGTGATTCCGAGTCTAAACGACTTGGCGTCAAGAAGTTTGGTGGTGAGCTGGTGAAAGCCGGTAACATCCTCGTGCGTCAGCGCGGCACTGAGTACCATCCAGGTGAGAACGTCGGTCTTGGTCGCGATCATACCCTGTTCGCGACTTCAGATGGTCACGTACATTTCGCTGTCAAAGGTCCACTCAAGCGTCGTACTGTCAGCATTCTGGCTGTAGAAGCCTGATTTGACGAGGGCCGACCAACGCGTCGGCCTTTCGGAGCGAAAAAGCTTTGCTATGATGGTGAAGCTTTTTTTTTGCCTTCGATTCTGTCATATCATGGTCTTGAAAGTTATTTTTCAGTTAAGCGGATTCCAGCGAAATGCGATTTGTAGATGAAGCCGAAATTCAGGTCATAGCAGGCAAGGGTGGCAATGGCTGTCTGAGCTTCAGGCGTGAAAAGTACGTGCCCCGTGGCGGGCCTGATGGTGGTGATGGTGGCGATGGCGGTTCAGTGCTGCTGCAGGCTGACGAGTCCATCAATACCCTGATCGATTTCCGCTATACCCGGCGATACACCGCGGAAAGCGGAGAAGATGGGCGCGGCGCCAACTGCACTGGCCAGAAGGGGGAAGACCTCATCATTCCAGTTCCGGTGGGAACCACTGTCATTGATGCTGATACCGATGATCTGGTAGGGGATCTGGTGGAAGTGGGTCAGGTACTCCGAGTGGCGCAGGGCGGCTTCCACGGTCTCGGCAATACCCGCTACAAATCCAGCAAGAATCAGGCGCCCCGCCAGACCAAGCCAGGGCAGCCCGGTGAGATTCGCGCGTTGCGACTGGAGCTCAAGCTACTGGCCGATGTTGGTCTCTTGGGCTTGCCAAACGCAGGCAAGTCCACGCTGATCCGCTCGGTATCTGCCGCACGACCAAAAGTCGCGGACTATCCCTTTACGACGCTGGTGCCTAATCTCGGTGTCGTGCGAACTGAGCAGCACAAGAGCTTCGTTATGGCTGACATTCCAGGCCTGATCGAGGGTGCGGCGGATGGTGCAGGGCTCGGTATCCGCTTTCTCAAGCATCTTGTCCGAACCCGTTTGCTGCTGCACCTGGTCGATCTTCAGCCGCCCGATGGCTCCGACCCGATCGATGCCTTCAGACAAATCGAAGGTGAGCTGCAGCGTTTCAGCCCTGCGCTCGCCAGTAAGCCGCGCTGGCTGGTGCTGAATAAGTTCGACCTGGTCTCAGGTGGCGAAGAGAGTGAATTTGAAGCGCGTAGCCAGGCGCTCATCGAAGATGTCCGCAGCAAGCTCGACTGGAGTGGTCCGGTTTACGTGATCTCTGCCGTTTCGGGGCTTGGAACCCAGCGGCTATGCCAGGATATTCAGAACTGGCTTGGCGAGATCGAAACGGCCGCCGGCGAAGATGAGGCCTTCGCAGCAGAGCTTGAAGCCGCGCAGCTGCGGCTTGATGCAGAGCTCCGCGAACGCATTGCACTGCTGGCCGGGCAGCGCAAGATACAGCGCGCGGCAGCCAGAGAGGGCATGACGGTGGAGGAGTATATCGAAAGCCACCGCTATGAAGACCTTGGCGATGATGATGACGACGAGGATGGTGTGGAAGTTGAGTATGCGCCCTGATTCATCTGCGTCAGCAAGATATTCGGTTGAGCAGTCCCGTGAGGCCCGTGCTGGGCTGGTAGGCGCTCAGCGCGTTGTAGTGAAGATCGGTAGTGCCCTGCTGACAAGGGATGGCGCTGGGCTCGATCGTGAGGCCCTGGCGCCCTGGGTCGATCAGATGAATGCGCTGGACCCATCTGTGGTAGTTGTATCCTCAGGCTCTGTAGCCGAAGGTATGCTGCGGCTCGGCTGGAAAACCCGCCCGCAACAGCTTCATGAACTCCAGGCCGCTGCGGCCATCGGTCAGATGGGTCTGGCGCAGGCCTGGGAGACCGAGTTCAAGCGACATAACCGCCTCACAGCCCAGGTGCTGCTCACTCACGATGACCTGAGCAATCGACGGCGCTATCTGAATGCCCGGACCACACTGCGCACGCTGACCAGGTTGGGTGTTACACCTGTCATCAACGAAAACGATACGACAGCCACTGATGAGATCCGCTTTGGCGACAATGATCGCCTGGCAGCGCTTGTGGCCAATCTCGTAGAAGCGGATCTGCTCATCATACTCACCGATCAGCTCGGCATGTTCACCGACAACCCCAACACCAATCCGAATGCGTCACTTATCTCCTTTGCGCATGCCTCCGATACTGGCCTGGATGCCATGGTGACTGGGCCGGGCGGCTTATTGGGTCGCGGCGGGATGCAGACTAAGCTCGCTGCTGCGCGCCTGGCAGCGCGCTCGGGCACTTCTACCGTGATAGCGAGTGGGCGCGTCGACAGGGTGCTGGAGCGCGTTCTGGCCGGCGAAGAAATAGGCTCGCTCCTGGTGTCGGACAAGGAGCGCTTGCTGGCACGAAAGCAGTGGCTGGCCGGTCATCTGCAGACCAGGGGAAAGCTGACGCTTGATGCTGGTGCAGTCAGGGTGCTGGTTGAGCAGGGAAGAAGCCTGCTCGCAGTCGGAGTAAGCAAAGTGCAAGGCACCTTTGACAGCGGTGACATGGTGCTTTGTTGCAATGAGCAGGGTGCTGAAATCGCGAGAGGCCTGATCAACTATTCTTCTGCTGAAGCGACCAAAATCGCTGGTCACAGTAGTGCCAAAATAGCCGAGTTACTTGGGTACACTTATGCTCCGGAGCTTATCCACAGAGACAATCTTGTCCTGACGGATATTTCCGCGCAGACACTCTAGACATCACAGAACCGACGCTCATCAGTGTCAGGAGCCAAATTCTAGCTACGAAAAAAGGCGCTCACGGCGCCTCCTTTTATGTCCTGTCCATCAGTGCTTCAACGGATCGGGCGATCTGCCAAAGCGTGAGGATCAGGCTGCGTTCATGGCCTTGATGCGGGCATTCAGTCTGCTCTTGGTACGAGCAGCCTTGTTCTTGGTGTAAATGCCTTTGTTGACCATCGAGTCGATGATAGGTGCTGCGTGCTTCAGTGCCGCTGCCGCCTGCTCCTGGTTGCCTGCTTCAATACTGGTGATCACTTTTTTGGTCTGTGTTCTGACCATTGAGCGGATGCTCATATTGTGCGCGCGACGCTTGACCTGCTGGCGAGCGCGTTTTTTGGCTGATGCGATATTCGCCACGGTAAACACTCCTTAAGGATTCTTTCGGAACAGGCAAGGGCAGCTCTACGAGTCGCTTGAATACCTGTAAAAATGACGCGGAATGATGATGCTTTGAAGCGCTGTTGTCAATAATTACCCGCAAAGATTTTGCTTGTATTGAGCGTACAATGGATTAGCATCACCCGCCAGACAGCGCATGTACATCAGCCCGGAGGTGGCCAATTCAGAACGCGAAGGAAACACCGCCCGTGAGGCCCGGCGACAAGGCGATAAAACGTCCACCGTCTCTGCTGCGCTCCAGCGGCGTAGTCGGTGCAATGACCATGATCTCGCGTGTGCTGGGTCTTGCCCGTGACATGGTCATTGCGAACCTGTTTGGCGCAAGCGCTGGCGCTGATGCGTTTTTCGTCGCTTTCAAGATCCCCAACTTCATGCGCAGGCTCTTCGCAGAAGGAGCCTTTTCCCAGGCTTTCATTCCGGTGCTGAGCGAATACAAGACGCGGTACACCCTGGAAGAGGTGAGGCGATTGGTGAGTCGGGTTGGGGGTACACTCGGCCTGGTTCTGCTGGCGGTGACCCTGCTTGGTGTGGCTGGCGCCGATGTGCTGGCCTTCCTGTTCGCGCCTGGCTTCTCCGATGATGCCGAAAAACTGGCGCTGACGGTCGAGCTGCTGCGGCTCACCTTTCCCTACCTCTTTCTGATATCAATGACCGCCTTTGCGGGATCCGTGCTCAACAGTTACGGATACTTTGCTATTCCGGCCATCACCCCCGTGTTGTTGAATATCAGCCTGATCATGTCGGCCATCTTTCTCAGCGCCAGCATGGATGAACCGATAGCGGCGCTGGCTTGGGGGGTGCTCATCGCTGGCGTGGCGCAGTTGCTGTTCCAGTTGCCATTTCTCCGCCGAATTGGCCTGCTGCCCGCTCCGATGCTGGATATCAGGCACGAAGGCGTGCGGCGAATCGGCAGGCTCATGCTGCCGGCCCTGTTCGGCGTCAGTGTCAGTCAGATCAATTTACTGCTGGATACCGTGCTGGCTTCGTTTCTTCAAACAGGCAGTGTGTCCTGGCTGTATTACTCCGACAGGCTTACCGAGCTTCCCCTCGGTGTATTTGGCATTGCTGTCGCCACGGTCATCCTTCCCAGTCTTTCCAGCAGGCATGCCAGCAATTCCACCGTGGAATTCTCGCGTACGCTAGATTGGGGTGTTCGTACTGTACTCATCATTGCCCTGCCGGCTACTCTGGCCCTCACCTGGCTGGCGGAACCGCTTATAGCCACATTGTTTCAACATGGCGCACTCACTGATTACGATGTCCTGCAGTCGTCGAGAAGTTTGCAGGCATACGCCATGGGCTTGCCATTCTTCATGCTCATCAAGGTGCTCGCGCCCGGTTTCTTCTCGAGGCAGGATATCCGTACGCCGGTAAAGATCGGTATCATTGCCATGGTGGCCAACATGATCATGAACCTGATGCTCATTCTGCCGCTCGCCCATGTCGGTCTGGCGGCCGCCACCAGCCTTTCAGGCGCGCTCAACGCGGGTTTTCTGTGGTACACCCTCCACAAACAGGGTGTCTACCACCGACAACAGGGGTGGGGGCTGTTTTTTCTCAAGCTGCTTGCGGCTCTGATCGGTCTGGGCCTGCTGTTGTTCCTGGCTACCCCTGATGATGCGTTCTGGTACAGTGCGAACTGGTATGCAAAAGGCGGGTGGATGCTTGGGATTGCAGGCGCCGGTGTCGCTATTTACTTCGCGCTACTGTATCTGATGGGCTTTCGCCTGAGTCAGTATTTGCACAGTCAGTGAGCAGACGCTGGCTTCAGGGTGCTTCGCTATCCTATAATCTGGCGTTTTGCCGGATTCGCTTGCCCGCAATTTATTCGTTACGCTATCCCGAAGAGCTCTGAATGATCCTGATTCGAGATACTACCAGTGATCTGGCGCGCCGACTGACGGCCCATGGAAGCGTCGCTACGATAGGCAATTTTGACGGAGTTCATCTCGGTCATCAGGCGTTGCTGAAGCGCGTTATTGATCGTGCTGAAGCTTTTGCTGGCGCCGCGCGTATCGCCATCGTATTCGAGCCGCAGCCGAAGGAGTTTTTCGAGGGGCCTCGGGCGCCCGGTCGAATCATGGATCTGCGGGAGAAATTCCAGGCCATGCAGGGCTTCGACCTTGATTGCCTCTATTGTCTGCCGTTCAACCGCTCGCTGCAGCAACGTTCTGCGAATGACTTCGTGAGCGATGTCCTGGTCAAAGGGCTGGGCTTGAAGTACCTGGTCATTGGCGACGACTTCAGATACGGCAGCGATCGAGCCGGCAGTTTCTCGCACCTGGCGTCCTATGGGCAAAAGGCCTTGTATCCCGATGGCAGCGGATTTGGTGTCGAGGCCAGTGAGACAATCACTCATGCGGGGCAGCGGGTGTCCAGCACTCGGATCAGGTCGTTATTTGCCAATGGTCAGCTGGATGCCGCAGCCGCACTATTGGGACGGTCTTATCGCAAGCTGGGGCGTGTGAGTTTTGGTCGCCAGCTGGGACGAACGATCGGTGCACCGACTGCGAATATCGTCCTGCAGAAGCGCCCTGCGCTCACCGGGGTATTCTGTACCAGAGTCAGGCTACCTGATTCGGCAACATGGCACGCGGCCGTGGCGAATATCGGTAGCCGTCCAACTGTGGACAAGGCGCGGGCAGACGGCGCCCAGCACTACTATCTGGAAGTTCACCTGCTGGACTGGACCGGTGATCTCTACGGCAAGATGATCGAGGTGGAGTTCTGTAAAAAACTGCGAAGTGAAGCAGCCTTCGACAGCATCGAACAACTGAAACAGCAGATCGCGCTGGATATAGCCAGCGCGAAAGCATACTGGAAGCAGGCGGCCAATTGTTATGAGTGATTACAAACACACGCTGAACCTCCCTGACACGGAGTTCCCCATGCGCGGAAACCTGCCGCAGCGTGAGCCCGAGCGGCTTGCGGAATGGGCGCGTATTGGACTTTACCAGGCCATGAGAGATCGCGGGCAGGGGCGCCCACGTTTTCTGCTGCACGACGGCCCGCCGTATGCCAACGGGAGCATCCACCTGGGTCATGCCGTCAACAAGATCCTCAAGGACATCATCGTAAAAAGCAAAGGCTTTGCCGGCTTCGAAAGTCCCTATATCCCTGGTTGGGACTGTCATGGCCTGCCCATTGAGCACAAGGTCGAGACCATGATCGGCAAGGCTGGCGACAAGGTAGACCACGCCAGTTTCCGCCAGCACTGCCGGGAGTACGCAAGCAAGCAGATCGAGGGACAGAAGAAGGATTTCATCAGGCTCGGTATTTTTGGTGAATGGGATAATCCCTATCTCACCATGGATTTCGGTACTGAGGCCAACATCATTCGCGCGCTCGGTCGCATCGCCGTCAGTGGACACCTGCAGAAAGGTTTCAAGCCGGTATACTGGTCAGTCGTCGGTGGTTCAGCGCTTGCCGAAGCCGAAGTCGAATATCAGGACAAGACTTCCAACACCATCGATGTCGCGTATCCCGCGCGCGTCTCTTCAAGCGTGTTCGAAGCTTTCGCAAAGTCCAGCCTCGCTGAGCCTGATAGGCTCGGGCCCGAAAATATCGATGCGGAAAAGACGCCGGCCGTCGTGATCTGGACAACGACGCCATGGACCATCCCGGCCTCGCTGGCTGTTTCAATTCATGCCGACATCGAATATGGCTTGTATGAGGTGCTCGAGAAGGATGCCGACAAGTCCCGCTACCTCATTTTCGCCACTGGACTGGAAGCCGCAGTCAACGCGCGCTGCGGATTCGTCAGTATGACGCTGAAAGGTCGCTGTCTCGGTGCCGATCTGGCTGGCCTGATCTTCAGTCACCCGCTTTATGATCGGGACATTCCGGTACTGCTGGGCGACCACGTCACGCTCGAAGCCGGTACCGGTATCGTTCATACGGCGCCTGATCACGGCGTTGACGACTTCAACGTCTGCCGAGCCTATGGCATCGAGACAATCAATCCGATCGATGATAAAGGCTATTACCGTGATTCGGTTGAGCGTTTCGCGGGGATGCACGTCTACAAGGTTGATGACGCTGTCATCGGTGCACTCCGCGAGGAAGGCAATCTTCTTCACAATGGCAAGGTCACGCACAGCTACGCGCACTGCTGGCGCACCAAGACGCCGCTGATCTACCGGGCGACACCGCAATGGTTCATCAGCATGGACAAGGCCGGTCTGCGAGCCGCCGCGCTTGAAGAAATCAAGCACGTCAAATGGGTGCCGGGCTGGGGGCGCAACCGCATTGAAGGCATGTTCGAGCAGAGCCCTGACTGGTGTATTTCCCGTCAGCGCACCTGGGGCACGCCGATCACTTTCTTCGTGCACAAGGAAACGCAAGAGCTGCACCCGGACACCGAAGCACTCACAGAGGCTGTCGCAAAGCTTGTAGAGGAGGGCGGAATCGATATCTGGTGGAAGCTCGATCCCGCGACCCTGCTTGGCGACGATGCAGGCGACTATGAAAAAGTGACTGATACGCTTGATGTCTGGTTTGATTCCGGAGTGACGCACACCGCCGTCATCGAGGCCAGAAAGGAACTCGGTGGACTTCCGGTCGACATGTACCTGGAAGGCTCTGACCAGCATCGAGGCTGGTTTCAGTCTTCGTTGAAGACAAGCGTCGCCATGCGCGGTAGTGCACCGTACAAGCAGGTACTCACTCACGGCTTCACCGTCGACGAGCAGGGCCGGAAGATGTCCAAGTCGCTCGGCAACGGCATAGAGCCCCAGGAAGTGTACGGCACGCTAGGCGCCGATATTCTCAGGCTCTGGGTAGCGGCTACTGACTACAGTGCCGAAATGGCTGTTTCGAAAAATATTCTCAATAGAACTACGGACGCCTACCGGCGCATTCGCAACACTGCCCGTTTTCTTCTGGCCAATCTCAATGGCTTCGAGCCCGAACAGCACTTGCTGCCCCTTGATGAATTGGTAGCGCTCGATCGCTGGATCGTGGGTGAAGCACATCGTGTTCAAACCGAGATACTTGAGTCCTACGCTCAATACAATTTTGTGCAGGTGTATCAGAAGATGCACAACTTCTGTGCGATCGAGTTAGGCAGCTTCTACCTCGACGTGGTCAAGGATCGCCAGTACACAACGGCCAGTAACAGTCAGGCTCGTCGTTCGGCTCAGACGGCGCTGTATCACCTGGCCCAAGCCCTGGTGCGATGGATGGCCCCGATTCTTTCGTTTACGGCTGATGAGCTCTGGGCCTTCTTACCGAAGACAGCTGAAGATTCGAGCGTTGCCAGCGTGTTCCTTACTGATTATTACACTGGGCTGTCTTCGCTTGAGGACGCTACCGGAGAGTCTTCTGAAGCTGCCAGTGCGGACTTCTGGCAACGGGTTCTTCAGATCAAGTCAGCAGTAAACAAAGCGCTTGAAGACAGCCGAAAACAGGGGCTCATCAAAGGCTCACTCACGACCGAGATCGATCTCTATTGTGCATCCAGTGAATTCGCTCTGTTGGAGCCTATCCTTTCGGAACTGCGCTTCGTGCTGCTGACCTCTGAGGTGCGACTGCATACTATAGAATCGTTGTCATCCAGCGAGCTCGAAGCTCAGACCATGGCTACAGATTATGCTGGCCTGCGCGTAGCCATTCGCCCGAGCGAATATGAAAAGTGCGCGAGATGCTGGCACCATCGTCCGGAAGTCGGCAGTAAGGGTCGGAGTGAGGTGCCTGGAATAGAGGACGCCAGTGATCTGTGCAACAGATGTATTGAGAACGTCAAAGCCGATGCTGGCGATGGGTCAGGAGAGCACCGTCATTATGCCTGAGGCACAAGCCCAACATCCGGAAGCCGAACGACAAATGAGTCAGCGTCGCTGGCTCTGGCTTACGCTCGTCGTTATCATCCTTGATCTGGCGACCAAAGCCATGGCAACGGCGTGGCTCGACTATGCCATTCCGGTGCCTGTCATACCCTACTTCAACCTGACCCTGTTGCATAACACAGGTGCTGCCTTCAGCTTTCTGGCAAGCGCAGGCGGCTGGCAGCGCTGGTTCTTTATTGTGCTGGCCATCGTCATCAGTGCGGTACTGCTCACCTGGCTCGGTCGTCTGAAGCGTCACGAGACCTGGCTGGCCATCGCGCTGGCCCTGGTGCTGGGTGGCGCAATCGGTAACGTTTACGATCGCATTGTGCATGGTTATGTGGTGGACTTCATTCATCTCTATTATGGGTCCTATAGCTGGCCAGCCTTCAATATTGCCGATTCGGCGATCTCCATCGGCGCAGTCATGATGGTGATAGACGTCTTCAGAGGTGGGTCAGGTGCAGGCGAGCCTGAGCAGGCCGACGAACCGCGAACCTGAGCCCGTATGCTGCGCCTCGACAGGGTTTGCGCCAAAAGTTTGAAAATGGTGGACGTATGAATGAGCAATATGTAAGCGAAGGTAGGCGAATCACGATGCATTTCGAGCTGGCGCTTGAAGATGGTCAGCTGATTGACTCGACCTTCGATTCGCGCCCTGGGGTATTTGTATTTGGCGATGGCACCCTGCCAGAGGGTTTCGAAAGTCTTATCAGGGGTATGCAGGCAGGCGAACAGAAATCTTTCCGGGTTCCGCCGGAGAAAGCCTTTGGCATGCGGAACCCCAATAACCTCCAAACCTTCAGCCGCTCCCACTTCGATCAGCTGGGCGCCACCGTCCTGCCAGATGACTCAGAGCCTGCGCAGGATGGCGAAGACGCCGTACTCCGGCCAGGCATGGTGCTGTCATTCGCAGACGCCGCGAAAGCCGAAGTGCCAGGCGTGGTGAGTGAAGTTCGCGACGAGGAAGTGGTGATCGATTTCAATCACCCGCTGGCTGGACAGACATTACAGTTTCGCGTCGATATTCTGCATATCGAAGCCGAGGGATCGAGCGGACAGACGCTCAACTAAACCACGGTTATACGGCATCAACGAGGTCATCATGGATATCAAGTTAGCGAACCCCAGGGGGTTCTGTGCCGGGGTTGATCGGGCGATTGAAATCGTCAACCGGGCACTCGAGGTGTTTGGCGCCCCCATCTATGTGCGTCATGAAGTGGTGCATAATCGTTTCGTGGTTGATGATCTCAAGAAGCGAGGCGCCATATTCGTCGACGAACTCGAAGAAGTTCCAGACGATGCGCTGGTGATCTTCAGCGCCCATGGTGTTTCGCAGGCCGTCAGGCAGGAAGCCGACAAACGGCAGCTGAAAATTTTTGATGCTACCTGTCCCCTCGTCACCAAAGTTCATATCGAGGTCACCAAGTACGCTCGCGATGGTTTCGAATGCATCCTGATTGGACACGAAGGGCATCCTGAAGTCGAAGGCACCATGGGGCAGTACGACACATCTCAGGGAGGCGCCATCCATCTCGTGGAGAGCGAAGCTGATGTTGCGAAGCTTCAGGTGTCCCAGCCGGACAAGCTCGCCTATGTTACCCAGACTACGCTCTCCATGGACGATACCGCTCGGATCATCGATGCACTGCGAGTGCGCTTCCCCCTCATACACGGCCCTCGCAAGGATGACATCTGTTATGCCACGCAGAATCGACAGGACGCCGTGCGATCGTTGGCAGAACGTTGCGATCTCGTGCTCGTGGTAGGCTCGGTCAACAGCTCCAACAGCAATCGTCTGCGAGAGCTGGCCGAACGTAGCGGCACCCAAGCCTATCTTATCGATGGCCCCGACGAAATTCAGGCGGCATGGGTGAATGGCAAGGAGGCGATAGGTGTTACTGCCGGCGCGTCTGCTCCGGAAATTCTCGTTCAGGCCGTTATCAAGCGTCTGATCGAGTTGGGTGGCAGTGCACCAGTGGAATTGCAGGGCAAGCCTGAAAACATTGTATTTTCAATGCCGAAAGAGCTTCGTCTCACTGAGGTCGAAGACTGAGGCTGAGGCGACCCCACCCTTATTCCAGATTCAGCTTCTTGAGCCGATATCGGAGTGCACGAAAGCTGATGCCAAGCTGTTTCGCTGCCGCCGTCTTGTTCCATCGGTTAGCCTCCAATGCTTTCTCGATTTCCCGACGCTCCAGTTGCTCAAGGTAGGCCTCCAGATTGTCGGTAGCATCGATGTCCGGAACAGGCCTGCCGGCAGCGGCCCTGCCAATACTGTCTGAGGACACTGACACTTCGACAGGCTTCTCTGCTTGGAGCGCCTCCTCACGTGGCGTTTGAGGCGACTCGGCCACGGTCGCGTCTACGGCGTGATTAAAATGAATGTCATTGGCATTGATCACGTTGCCTTCGCACAGCGTTGCCGCCCGCTCCAATAAATTCTCCAACTCCCTCACATTGCCTGGATAGGAATAAGCACAAAGTTTCTCGAGTGCATTTGAAGAAATTTTCGGCGCCTTGCTACCATGCAGGGCCGAAATCTTGTTCAGCAGCGCATTGGCGAGTAGGGGAATATCGCTTTTACGCTGACGCAGGGGGGGAACGTGTAGCTCGATAACGTTGATGCGATAATAGAGGTCCTGGCGAAACCGCCCCCGCTCGACTTCAATGTGTAGCGCTTTATGTGTGGCGCTGAGTATGCGTATATCAACAGGGATCTCGGTCTGTTCACCGATCTTCCTGATAGCCTTCTCCTGAATGGCGCGCAGTAATTTGACCTGCATGCTGAGTGGTAGGTCCGCCACTTCATCAAGAAATAGCGTACCACCATGAGCCGCCTGAAATAGACCCTCTTTCGAATCCATCGCGCCAGTGAACGCGCCTTTGCGATGCCCAAAGAATTCACCCTCCATGAGGTCCGGCGGAATCGCGCCACAGTTCACTGGGACAAAAGGACCGTCGGCCCGCGGGCCGAGATTATGCAGTGCGCGTGCGACCAGTTCCTTTCCGCTACCACTTTCACCACTGATATACACAGGCGCCTGGCTTCGCGCCAGTTTCTGTATCTGCGCATTCAGTCGCAGGATATCCGAGGACTCGCCGAGAATCCCTGAACCCCTGGGAGAATCTTTCTTCTGATCCGAGTTCAGTGTCAGCGCCTGTTCCACAAGCGTGCGCAACCGTGAGAGTTCAACCGGCTTCGATACAAAGTCGAAGGCGCCAGCCTTGAGTGCGAGAATGGCTGTGTCAACACTGCCATAGGCCGTAATCACCGCTACCGGCAATTTCGGATAGCTGCCAGTAATATGCTCTACCAGGTCCAGTCCACTGCCGTCAGGCAGGTTCATATCGGTCAGACAGGTGTCAAAAGTCTCTTCAGCCAGAAACTGCCGCGCATCATGAAGGTTCGCCGCAGCACGAGTCTCCAGACCCATACGGCTCAGCGTGATTTCCAACAGGGCCCGAATATCGGGCTCGTCATCGACGACGAGAATGCGGCCCTTCATTCAGCACTGACCTTGCGCTTGGGGTGAGAGAGGGTGAGGCAGAATCGTGCGCCGCCCTCCGGCAGGTTGCTGAAGGTGAGCTGCGCCTGATTGGCCTGGCAGAGTTCGCGGCTGAGATACAGGCCGAGCCCGGTGCCATTCTTGTCGGTGGTGAAAAATGGCTCGAAGACGTTCTGCTGCTGGGCAGGCGTCAGCCCCGGGCCTTTGTCTTCCACACAGATTCGGGCCTGTCGGCTCGTTTGTAGTTCGCTGAGAATCACTTTGCAGTAGCCCTCTCCTGAATGCAGCTTGGTAAACTTCACTGCGTTGTTCATCAGGTTAGACAATATTTGATGAAGGTGCCCGGAGTCGAACTGGCCTGAAATCACATGTTCTGCGTCCACGCCACTGTCCACCTCGAACTCGATGACCGCATCAGGCGCCATGAAGCGTCTGTATTCATTGACGAATTCCTTCAGCCAATCGTTGAGCTCGATCCTTTCAATATTGCTGCTTCGACTCCGTGAGAGTTGCAAAATGTTTTCCACAACCCGGTTCATGCGGCTCGCATGACGCAGAACGATCTCGTTCAGGCTCTTGTCCTGTTCACTCAAAGTCTCGGATTCGCTCAGCAACTGAGCTGCGTGAGACGCCGCTCCCAGCGGGTTGCGAATTTCATGAGCGATGCTGGCCGTCAATCTGCCCAGCGAAGCCAGTTTGAGATGCTGCGCTTTCATGACGACCTTGCTGGTGTCCTCGATAAAGATGAGTACATCCTGATTATGATTCTTCGCAAGGTAGGCAAAGCTGAGCTGCAGTGGCGCCTGACCACTGTCTGCCGTAGATGGCAATAAGGGCTCCGTACTGACTTCAGAATTCTGCTTCCATTGCATCAGACGTACGGCAATTTCCTGAGGCAGGCGTTCGGGTATGCGCTGGTTCTGAATGCCGAGCATGGCCCGGGTCGACTCGTTCATCAACTTTACTTCCAGAGACTTGTTGGTAACGATGATGCCCGTCAACATGCGCTGAATGATCAAATGATTCAGTGTCTGCAGTTCAGTAATTTCGTGCGCTCGCTTTTGTGCCAGCGTTTCAGAGCTGATGAGGCGTGAAGAAAGATTCTGGATCACGACCGCTGCGGTGAAGTAGGCGATGCCAAAGACGCCGGACTCCACCACCGAATCGAGCTCACTTTCCGATAGCAGGAAGCGATAGATTTCCTGCGCCATCACGACCAGCGTGCCAGTGGCTGCCAGCAGCAAGCCCTTCCTGCCGGGATGGAGCATGCAGCCTGCCGCAACGTTGATCACGATCAGACTTGCCACGCCGCCGTTTACGCCTGAACTGAAAAAGAGCATGCCGCCCAGCAGTCCAATCTCCAGAAGCAGCGAGGCCAGCACATGTACCATGCGAGGCCTGAGACCTGCGAGTAGAAGGAGGGCTACGAAGACGTGGATAGCAAGATAGCTGGCTACCAGGATCTGGTAGTACAGCGGGTTCAGGAAGCTGCGTGTGCCTGTATTAAACTGAAAAAGGAGTGTCGTGAGGAGAATCAGGCCCACAACGACACGGTAATTGTTGTAGACCCTGAAGAGCTTTCTATAGGCCGCCGAGTCTACAGTCCCGGCGTTGCCGATATAGAAACCGCCCAGCGACCTGGGCAAGTCAGCCATCTAGTCGAGGTTCAGAACGCTAAAGATGTCCCTGTCTTCTTCGACCAGTTGGTCACCTTTGAACCGCATCCTGCTGTCAAATGCCGAGCTGTCTGGATAGCTGGCCGCTAGAACGGCCAGCGTATCCGCTGCCTGGGTATCCAGGCCCAGCTTTCTCAATACTTCAACCTGAAGTACCAGGGCATCTTCGACGGCCTGGGTCTGGGGCAGATTCTCAATCACGTAAGCGGTCCTCGCAGCAGCAGCGACAAAGGCCTGACGCCGAATGTAATAGCGCGCTACAAACAGCTCATGCTGGGCCAGGCGCTCCTTGATGGCGATCATGCGCTGACGTGCGTCGGCGGCATAATCGCTGGCTGGAAAGCGTTCAACCAGGGTAGAAAAGTCCTGGAACGCCTCTCGAGCCTTGCCGGGGTCCCTCGAGCTCGGATCCACTGGCAGGTATCGCTGCCCAAGACCAACATCAGCATAGAAATTTGTCAGGCCTCTCAGATAATAAGCATAGTCCACCTGATCACTGTCCGGATGCAGTCGGATGAAGCGATCGGCCGCGCTTGCTGCCAGTTCAGGCTGCAACGAATTATAGCGGGCGTAGATCAGATCCAGCTGCGCCTGTTCTGCATAACGTCCGAAAGGATGATAGGTCTCGAGATCTTCGAGAAAGGCCGAGGCCTCAATGAAATTACCGGCGTCTATGGCACGCTTAGCCCGCTCGTAATATTCCTTCTCACTCAACACCTCGACAGGCGCAGTGGCGCATGCCGAGAGCAATCCGATACAAATGAGTATGACGCTTACCGCACGAAAGCCGTTCAAAGAGGCTTGCCGCTTGCGGCGGAGGTTTTGCAACAAAAGAGATAACATGAAAAGTCCGCTTCAGGATTAGCAGGATCAGGCAATGGTCCAGGCGGTATGCTTACCGCTCGCAACCCGATACCATTAGTATTGCATAACCACATCTTACACGCATAGCAGAGAGACCAGGGGATCCACCCGCCACCATGACAAATATGACATCAGAGGAAGAGCTAGATCTCGACGACGTCACGGCTCAACCGACCCAGCTGGAGCTGGATGACACCTGTACCGTCGAACTGGGTGGTCAGCGATTCGATCTGGTAGCCCTTGCCATGATCGGCCAGCATTATGACGGGATCTCCCGCGCCAAGGTCCAGCAATGGATCGAAGACGGCACCTGCCTTCTCAATGGCGAAACCTCTCGTTCGAAACAGAAGGTCTATGCAGGCGACCAGCTCACGCTCAAAGTTACGCTGGCGGCCGAGGGTGACTGGGTAGCGCAGGATATCCCGCTGACCATAGTTTACGAAGACGAGCATCTGCTGGTAATCGACAAACCAGCTGGCATGGTCGTGCATCCGGCGCCGGGTCATCCGGACGGCACGCTGGTCAATGCCGTGCTCCACCATTCGGAAGCGCAGCGTTTACTGCCGCGGGCGGGCATCGTGCATCGGCTCGATAAGGACACCAGCGGCCTGATGGTCGTGGCCAAGACCCTTCTGGCTCAGAGTAGCCTCATAGAACAGCTCAGAACGCGCTCGATGGGTCGTCATTATTACGCTATCTGCAAAGGCGTTCCAATTTCGGCAGGGAAAGTCGACGCGCCGATCGGACGCGACCCGGCTCACCGGCAGCGTATGGGTGTAGTGGGTGGCGGCAAGCCGGCCGTGACGCATTATCGAGTCATCACCAGACATCATTACTGTGCGGAACTCATGCTCAAGCTGGAAAGCGGCCGCACCCACCAGATCAGGGTGCACATGCAGCATGCTGGCTTCGCCCTCGTGGGAGATCCGCTCTATGTGAAGATGCGCGGCAGCTGGCTTCGAGGAATGGATTCGGTGCTGAAGCAGACGCTGAACGATTTTCCGCGACAGGCGCTTCATGCTACCGAGCTCAACCTGATCCATCCTGCTACCGAAGAGCCCATGTCCTGGACCTCAGCGCTGCCAGACGACCTTGTCGCCTTGCAGAAAGCGCTTGAGGCCAGTGATAAGGCTGCCAAACTGGCCTCGCAGATTCAATGACAGTGGTTGCATAGGTGGTAGAGCCACTGGAAGTGATGGCTGCTGACTGGAGCGCACCCCACGGGGTGCATGCCTTTACCACCTGGCGTGCCGGCGGCGTCAGCCTCCCGCCCTACAACAGCCTGAACCTTGGAACACATGTCGGCGACGATCCAGAGGCCGTTGCAGAGAATCGCCGTCGGCTCTGGTCGGAGATCCAACGTCAATCGCCGACGATGATTGATGTCACATGGCTGACCCAGGTGCACGGCACACGGGTGGCGGAGCCTGGCCCGGACCTCGCAGAAGCCGACGCCTTGTTCACCCGTAGCAAGGGCAGGGCGCTCGCTGTCATGACTGCAGATTGCCTGCCCGTGTTCCTGACTGCAGCCGACGGCAGCGAGATCGCAGTGGCGCATGCCGGCTGGCGAGGCCTGGCTGACGGCGTGATCGAGGCCGCCGTCGAGCGCTTTGCAAATAAACCAGCGTCGATACTTGCTCATCTAGGTCCAGCCATAGGGCCGACAGCGTTTGAAGTAGGAGAGGACGTCCGCGCAGCTTTCATTGCCAGGGATTCGCGCCATGCAGGCGCTTTTCAACGAGCGCCAAAGCGAGATGATCGGAAGTACTGGTGTAATATCTACCTCCTTGCCTCACAGATATTGCAGAGTAATGGCGTCACAACAGTGACCGGCGGCAAGGGTTGCACTTACACTCAGCCAGATCGATACTTCTCTTACCGCCGGAATGGGCCGACGGGTCGTATGGCCAGCATTATCTGGCTTGATTAAAAAGTCTTCACCCCCATAACTGATTCAGAACCGAATTTTCGGTAAGCAACAGTTTCAAGGGGCACTCTCATGCGTTTCGACAAGTTTACCAGTCGTCTTCAGGCCGCCCTGGCGGAGGCGCAATCCCTCGCGCTCGGTCGCGACCACAATTTCATCGAACCCGTTCACCTGCTCAGTGTGCTGCTGAGCCAGCAGGGCGGCAGTGCCCGGCCGATATTGCAGCAGGCAGGCGTCAATGTCGCCAGCCTCAAGCGCGATGTCGATCAGGCGCTTGATGATCTACCAAAGGTGCAGTCCAGCGATGGTGATGTTCATGCATCCAACGATCTCGGTCGCCTGCTGAATCAGACCGACAAGCTCTCGCAACAGAAAGGCGATCAGTTCATCTCAAGTGAGTTGCTCTTGCTCGCCGCCATGCAGAACAGCGGCAAGCTCAAGGACATGCTCGAGAAGAATGGTGCGACCAAGCAGGGCCTCGAAAAGGCCATAGAGACCATTCGAGGGGGCGAGTCGGTGCAGGATGCCAATGCCGAAGAAAGCCGGCAGGCACTCGACAAATACACTATCGACCTCACTGCCAGCGCTCGAGCCGGCAAACTCGACCCTGTCATCGGGCGAGACGACGAGATTCGCCGAACCATTCAGGTGCTGCAGCGGAGACGCAAAAATAATCCCGTCCTCATCGGGGAGCCTGGCGTTGGTAAAACGGCCATCGTGGAAGGCCTGGCTCAGCGGATTGTCAATGGTGAAGTACCTGAAGGCCTGAAAGACAAGCGAGTCCTGTCGCTTGATATGGGCTCACTCATTGCCGGTGCAAAGTTCCGTGGTGAATTCGAAGAGCGTCTGAAAGGCGTGCTGAACGAACTGTCCAAGCTGGAGGGGCAGGTCATTCTCTTCATAGACGAGCTTCACACCATGGTCGGCGCCGGCAAGGGTGAAGGCGCCATGGACGCGGGCAACATGCTCAAGCCAGCGCTCGCCCGTGGAGAACTCCATTGCGTAGGCGCTACCACACTCAATGAGTACCGGGAATTCATCGAGAAGGACGCAGCGCTCGAGCGACGCTTTCAGAAAGTGCTGGTCAACGAGCCGAGCGTGGAAGACACCATCGGCATTCTCCGCGGACTCAAGGAGCGCTACGAGGTCCACCACGGCGTCGATATCACCGACAGCGCGATTCTGGCAGCTGCGAAACTGTCGCACCGGTACATCTCTGATCGCCAGTTGCCGGACAAGGCCATCGATCTCATCGACGAAGCCGCTAGCCAGATCCGCATGGAGATTGACTCCAAGCCAGAGCCACTCGACCGGCTCGAACGCAAGCTGATCCAGCTGAAAATGCAGCGTGAAGCTTTGAAGAAAGAAAGCGAGGAGTCGTCACGTCGTTCGCTCAGGGAGCTTGAAGAGCAGATCGACGTCATGGAGCGCGAATTCGCTGATCTCGAGGAAATCTGGAACGCAGAAAAAGCCTCGGTACAGGGGGCCCAGCATATCAAGAGCCAGCTGGAGCAGGCGCGGGTCGATCTGGATCAGGCGCGTCGCAGTGGCGACCTCGCCTTGATGTCAGAGCTGCAGTACGGCCGAATTCCGCAGCTTGAGAAGCAGCTGTCGGCCGCCTCTGAGGCGGACCTGACCGAACTGAAACTGCTCAGAAACCGTGTGTCCGAAGAGGAAGTGGCGGAAGTCGTCTCAAAATGGACCGGCATCCCGGTCAGCAAGATGCTCGAGGGCGAGCGCGACAAGTTGCTTCGCATCGAAGAAGCCTTGCACAATCGTGTCATAGGTCAGAATGAAGCGGTGGAAGCCGTAGCCAATGCCGTGCGCCGTTCGCGAGCCGGACTGAGCGACCCCAACAGACCCAATGGATCCTTCCTCTTCCTTGGCCCCACTGGAGTAGGCAAGACCGAGCTCTGCAAATCGCTCGCGCAGTTCCTGTTCGATAGCGACGACGCCATGGTCAGGATCGACATGTCAGAATTCATGGAGAAACACTCGGTCGCCAGGCTGATTGGCGCCCCCCCAGGCTATGTAGGCTATGAAGCGGGTGGCTATCTCACCGAAGCCGTTCGCCGTCGTCCTTACTCGGTGCTGCTGCTGGACGAAGTCGAAAAGGCCCATCCGGATGTCTTCAACATTCTCCTGCAGGTGCTGGAGGATGGCCGATTGACTGACGGGCAGGGCAGGACGGTCGATTTCCGCAACACGGTCATCGTGATGACCTCGAATCTCGGTTCAGACATCATTCAGGCCATGGGCGGTCCGGGCGTCGACGCAGATAAGGATTACGCAGCCACCAAGGAGGCGGTGCTCGAGGTGGTCGGGCGTCACTTCAGGCCCGAATTCGTCAACAGGATCGATGAGGTTGTAGTCTTCCATCAGCTGACGGCGAAGCAGATTTCAGGCATTGCAGCCATACAGCTTGAGAATCTCAATCGACGACTTGCCGAGCAGGACATCCGTCTTGAAGTCAGTGACGAAGCGCTCGAGTTTCTCGCCGAAGCCGGGTTCGATCCGGTCTACGGTGCAAGGCCGCTCAAGCGTGCGATTCAACAACGGCTGGAAAACGCCCTGGCTCAGGGTCTGCTCGAAGGTCGCTTCCAGAGAGGTGATGTGATTACGGTGAACAGAGAGGGTGGCGAGCTCAGGTTTGGCACTGCCGCTTAATGTAGGAAATGGAGAGACCGGTGCCTGCCGCCGGTCTCGTACTCCTTACCCGCCGCAGTTTTCCTTGATGTCCGTGGCGATCTTCTGGCGTTTTTCAACAATTTCTTCTGCAGTCAAGTAGCGCCGCTCACCTTCTTCCTCGACCTGAATCCGCGCGTTTTCTTCAATCGTCTGCATATTGCTACGAAGGGACTTGCAGCGCTCCTGATTCTTGTTCATCTCTTCCGCAGTCTCAGCATCTATCTTCGCTTGCACCTCATCGACTTGCTGTTTCTTTTCAAGCTCGTCGATCTGCGACTGCAGCTCAGGCTTGACCGTGTAAGCGTCCTCATTTCCGTCGCCTGCCTGACTGTTCTGGTTGCCAGGTTTGCTCGCCGTGGTGCCGACCTTCAGTTTGGTAGCACCCTTGGATGGCTCCTTGTCGGAATAGTGGATCACCCCATTCTCATCCGTCCATTTGTACACACTTCCGGCGATGGCCAGAGAGGCATTCGAAAGGGCAGCTGCACTCACGACAATGGCCATGATCCGAAACTTCTGTCCGAGAGCGTGGCTCGAAAATAGCCGCATTTCGGAATCCTCCTGCAAAATGTTGCGCCGTCACAACGACGGTATCAATAACGATGTCAATTCAGCATAGGTCACGCTTTGACCTGCCGCCACGGGGCAGTGAAGGCTATTTGCGTTCGATTTAACGCTTAATTAAGGAATTGTGGCCCAATTAACACCACGTCAGGCTTGACTGTGGAAATTCAGCTGGCAGAATTACAGATTGCTCGGTAGTCGGTTTCAGGCGGACACAATCTGCCTCAAAACGCGTACTGCCGACCACACATCTCAAGATCAAAGCTATCTGAACTTATGGTCTTCCGCAAAATGCCGAACTGGCAGTCGCGTAGGGAACTCGACAGATTCAAGGTTTGTCGGCCGCCCTGCGTGTGGCAACAGTCGATTCACTCACGGTGTCGGCTGAGTGCTTCAGGCAGCGATGTTAGGCTGACCTGTGCCTGATTTGGCAGACAGTAACAATTCTGACGCTTCCCAAAGCCCACCAGCAATTGCCGCTGACAGTGAAACGAATGGCTTCGGCCACTGAGACACACTTTCATTAGAGGAAACCAGGATGGCAGAAATGTTGTCTGGCGCCGATATGATCGTCCGCTTTCTGCAGGACGAAGGTATCGAATATATCTACGGCTACCCAGGTGGAGCTGCCCTGCACATCTACGATGCGCTTTTCAGGCAGGACAAGGTCAAGCACATACTGGTGCGGCACGAACAGGCGGCCACTCACATGGCCGACGGCTATGCTCGCGCCTCCGGTAAAGCAGGTTGCGTGCTCGTGACCTCCGGCCCTGGCGCCACGAATACCATCACGGGTATCGCCACCGCCTATATGGACTCGATCCCAATGGTCGTGCTCTGTGGCCAGGTCGCATCGCACCTGATAGGTGAGGACGCCTTTCAGGAGACTGACATGATGGGTGTTTCACGCCCCATCGTTAAGCACAACCTGAGCGTGCGCAGTCCCGAAGAAATTCCGATGGTTCTGAAGAAGGCTTTCCACCTGGCCCAGACTGGTCGTCCCGGTCCCGTGGTTGTGGATATTCCAAAGGATATGACCACGCCCAACGAGAAGTTCGCTTACGAATATCCCAAGCGAATCAAGCTGCGGTCCTACTCGCCACCTACCAAGGGCCATGCCGGACAGATCCGCAAGGCCATGGAGATGCTGCAAAGCGCGCGTCGGCCTGTGGTCTATGCGGGCGGCGGCGTAATACTCGGCAAGTCGAGCGAACTGTTGGTCCGACTGGTCAGGGAGTTGAATATTCCTATCGTCCAGACCCTGATGGGGCTTGGTTGCTATCCTGCCAGTGATCGTCAGGCCCTCGGTATGCTCGGCATGCACGGCAGCTATGAAGCCAACATGACCATGCACAACAGCGATCTCGTTCTTGCGCTTGGCGTCCGCTTCGACGACCGGGTCACCAACGGCACCGAAAAGTTCTGTCCCGGTGCGCGAATCGTTCATGTCGATATCGATCCGGCATCGATCTCGAAAACCGTGCAAGTCGATGTGCCTATAGTAGGGCCGCTGTCGTCAGTTATCCCCGACATGCTCGAAGCCCTCAAGGAAGTTGGTCCGCACAAGGATAAGGATGCCCTGGCAGCCTGGTGGAAGCAGATCGATACCTGGCGCAAGCACCATGGCGGACGCTTTGTGGAGCAGGTTGGCGAGATCATCAAGCCACAGTACGCCATACAGATGCTGCACAAGGTCACGAACGGTGATGCGTACATCACGTCCGACGTTGGCCAGCACCAGATGTTTGCTGCGCAGTACTATGGCTTTGACAAACCAAATCGCTGGATCAACAGCGGCGGCCTCGGCACTATGGGCTTTGGTCTTCCCGCAGCGATGGGCATCAAGCTTCACTATCCCGAGGCAGAAGTCGCCTGCGTGACCGGTGAGGGCAGCATCCAAATGAATATTCAGGAGCTCTCCACCTGTAAGCAGTTCGATTTGCCAGTCAAGATCATCAACATCAACAACCAGCGTCTCGGCATGGTCAAGCAGTGGCAGGACATGAACTACGAAGCCCGTCATTCGCACTCGTATATGGAGTCGCTGCCGGATTTCATGGCGCTCGCACGAGCCTATGGTCACGAGGGCATCACCATCCGCAAGGCCAGTGAACTCGAAGCTGGCCTGGAGCAGGCTTTTGCGATGAAGGACAAGCTCGTCTTCGTCGATATCTACGTCGACCCAGAGGAGCACGTCTATCCGATGCAGATTGCACGTGGCGCAATGAAAGATATGTGGCTCAGCAAGACGGAGAGGGTGTAGCCGGATGCGCAGAATATTGGCAATGCTGCTCGAAAACGAACCAGGCGCGCTCTCGCGAGTTGTCGGTCTGTTCTCACAGCGGAACTACAACATTGAAACCCTGACCGTAGCCGCGACCGAAGATCCGACCCTGTCGCGTCTCACAGTCACGACCGCAGGGTCGGACAAGGTCATCGAACAGATCACCAAGCAGCTCAACAAGCTGATCGAAGTGGTCAAGATCGTCGACCTGACGGAAGGCGCCCACATCGAGCGTGAGCTCATGCTCATCAAGATGAAGGCCACCGGCTCGCATAGAGCCGAAATCAAGCGCGTGACCGACATCTTCCGCGGTCAGATCGTCGACGTGACCAGCACGGTCTACACCGTGCAGCTCGTCGGCGACAGCGACAAGCTCGATGCCTTCATCCAGGCCATTGGCGCAGCCTCCGTCATCGAAGTCGTTCGTTCAGGCGTCTCCGGTGTCGCACGCGGCGAAAAAACTCTGTCGCTCTAGCGGCAAACGATCACACCATTATTGATAATCAGTACAGAGGAGTTACACATGCAGGTTTACTACGATAAGGATTGCGATCTCTCGATCGTCCAGGGCAAGAAAGTCGCCATCATCGGCTACGGCTCACAGGGCCATGCCCACGCAAACAATCTCAAGGACTCGGGTGTCGATGTCGTGGTTGGTCTGCGCAAGAGCTCATCTTCCTGGAAGAAGGCTGAAGAAGCCGGTCTGCGCGTCAGCGAAGTGGCTGATGCCGTCAGCTCCTCCGATATCATCATGATCCTGACCCCCGACGAGTTCCAGTCGCAGCTGTACCGTGACGAAATCGAACCAAACCTGAAGCAGGGCGGCACACTGGCCTTTGCGCACGGCTTTGCGATCCACTATAACCAGGTCGTGCCGCGCAAGGATCTCGACGTCATAATGATCGCGCCAAAAGCGCCAGGTCACACTGTTCGTTCCGAGTTCGTCAAGGGCGGCGGTATCCCTGATCTGATTGCGATCTTCCAGGACGCATCAGGGAATGCCAAGAATGTAGCACTGTCATACGCCTCCGGCGTTGGCGGCGGCCGTACCGGCATCATCGAAACCACATTCAAGGATGAGACCGAAACTGATCTGTTCGGCGAGCAGGCCGTACTCTGTGGTGGTGCCGTTGAACTGGTCAAGGCAGGTTTCGAAACACTGACCGAAGCTGGTTATGCACCGGAAATGGCTTACTTCGAGTGTCTTCACGAGCTCAAGCTGATCGTCGATCTCATGTATGAAGGCGGTATCGCCAACATGAATTATTCGATCTCCAACAACGCCGAGTATGGTGAATACGTCACTGGCACCGAAATCATTAACGACCAGTCTCGTGCAGCCATGAAGAATGCGCTCAAGCGTATTCAGGAAGGCGAGTATGCGAAGATGTTCATTCAGGAAGGTGCGGCAAACTATCCTTCAATGACTGCCCGTCGTCGCCTGAACGCCGAGCATCCTATCGAGAAAGTTGGCGAGAAGCTGCGTGGCATGATGCCATGGATCGCGTCCAACAAGATCGTTGATAAGAGCAAGAACTAACACTAGGCTGTGTCCTGTAGCCCACCCCTCGCCACGAGCGGGTGGGCAGTGGTTCAAGCCTTGAATAGGGACGAATTAGCCTATGTCTGTAAATGGAACGCCAGAAGATCAGCCGATAGATTCTACGGTGACTAATACAAATGATCCTGACGATGTCTCCGAAATAAAATCCCGTCGTCGTGGCGTCTATCTTTTACCAAATCTCTTAACCACAGCCTCTCTGTTTTCAGGCTTTTACGCCATCGTTGCAGGCATGAACGGCCATTTCGATAATGCAGCGATCGCCATCTTTATTTCCATGGTTCTGGACGGCCTTGACGGCCGCGTCGCCAGAATGACGAATACTCAAAGTGCCTTCGGTGCAGAATACGACAGCCTCTCGGACATGGTGGCGTTCGGTGTCGCGCCAGCGCTGGTAGCCTTCTCCTGGGTGCTTTCCGATCTCGGCAAGCTGGGCTGGATAGCCGCCTTCATTTACGTTGCCGGCGCCGCACTGCGACTCGCGAGATTCAATACCCAGATTGGCTCGACAGACAAGCGCTATTTTGTCGGTCTGCCCAGTCCGTCGGCTGCAGCCATAGTGGCCGGCATGGTGTGGGTCTTCCACGATACGGAGATATCGCCCACCCTAACAGGCATCGCCGCTATTGTGGTGGCCTCTGCTGGTGCGCTTATGGTCAGCAATGTGCTGTACTACAGTTTCAAGGATCTGGATCTGAAGGGTCGCGTCCCGTTCGTGAACGTATTGATCATAGTCGGCCTGTTTGCTCTGATTGCCATAGCACCTGCGCAGATTCTGTTTGCGACATTTCTGCTATATACACTGTCTGGACCAGTCATCTCGCTGAGACGCCGGCTCAGTAAGTCCTGAGTCTTTCAATCGTCTCCGGCGCGCGCAGGCCTGGCCAGTCGTGCCATTTAGCCTCGGCTCACTGGGGCGTCGAGGGATGAGCCAGGCGGCTGAGTATAACGTGCCAGATGGCCAATTTGACGCTTTCCAAGTGCCCACAAATCGGCCTAAAAATCAGCCAATTACCAGCGCTAGAAATTTCTTTAAAACTTTTTGATTTAGCCTGTTGACTTGGGCGCCCAAAAGCGTAGAATTGCGCTCCTCTTCAAGGCGAACACGAAACACCGGACGCCAAGAAGACCGCTCTTTAACATAGAT
>NZ_BAABBO010000013.1:0-9542 GCF_039538005.1 Allohahella marinimesophila | reverse complement strand
CTTCTCAAGGGGATGAAGATCGAGGACCAGATTAGCGATGAGGACTCGCTAGAGAGCGTTTTGTAGCGCGCTTTCCAGCTCTTCAAGCTTAGCGCTCCAACCCTCGGGAAGCGCAATTGCCTTGAGCTTTCGTATGGCTTCACGAATTTCTGTTCCTGTAAGCGACAGCCTTGAGAATGCTCTCTTCAAGTCGCTTGCCTCAACCGAACTTGCAGGGACAACAGAAAAGCTTCTCAGTAACTCGCCCTCCGGCCGAGATTTCCACCTCAACTTTGAGTCCGCAACATGCCTAACCTCCACAACCTGGTTACCGACAGCAAATGTTTTATCAGAGCCGTTGCTCCAGAGCACCGTTTTGACCGGTGCCTGGGTCTGGAACCCTAGCCTGTATGCCGACTCAACGCCCTGGCGTACAATTGTGTAACCATGCCTTTGCGCCCATTTTCTCGCTATCTGCTCAGCACTTGCTGTGACTTTGACAGATGGCATGCCCGCCAGGGTCATGGGACGCGCATACATCCCCTTGGCTACGCGCTCGATCAAACCTTTCTGAACCAATCGGCTCAGTGCTTTTTGCACTGCTGCAGTTGTGCCCAAATCGTAAAACTGCTTATTCGAGATCGGGGTGCCACGCTTCATACGCTTCAGTCGCCTAGCTATCTTGGCGGACGTAGACATGTTTTTGTCCCTTGATGTGCGGGTTGATTGTAGTCCGTCAACGTTTGGAACAAGAAAGCCGCTCCGAGAAGCGAGTTTCAGTGCAAGAGCATTAGCCGCTAGTTACCCTGGCGAGCAGTATCAATGGTTAGCCTGGGGCTAATTTTGTTGCTTTATTCTTTCGCAGGAGTGCTGTCAGATGAGAAATAAGCGGCTACTTCCGGTGTGAAAGTGATCTTTATCCCCTTCAAACTATGACTTGTTCTCAGTACCCATTTAGCCTTCTCAAATCCATGATCGGCACCCCAGCGGAATGAAGTATCTAGCATCAATCTGTCAGTCAGCTTGCCCAGGATAAGGCTCACATTGATGCCCTTAAGGCCGACTATTTTCGCAATTCTAACGTGATCGAACGAGACTTCGGGAAATGCAGCGTGACCAGCCTGAAAAGCTACTTTGGCCGCATCAATGAAATTTACCGTTTCAGGCGTCATTGTTTTAAGTGAATCATGCATTGCCTTCTCAAAGTTAGGACCACGAACTATTCCCATGGTTATCTCCCGTCTAGAAATGCTGGATGAGTCATATGCCCGACCAAAATATCGATTCTCGTGGCCTGACCTCCTGGATTCGACGTGTCTCGGAGGTAAATAAATGAGCAGTTCTGCAACATAGTCCAACAGCCTTTTAATATAGTGAAAAATAATCTTCATTGGTTTATCAATAGCGATTGGCTATCATAGCTCGCGTCATGGCGCCGGCCAACTCTAAATTTCATGAACTGCGGATGAACTGTATAGTCCCGTGATGCCCCTGTGAAACTTCTAACTGTGATCGACAGGTGCTGCCTCTGACTGGCGGGAAACGGCGTGAGGTCGCTGGTGCTGCTGAAGCTGGTGGGACACGGCGTGAGATCGCGGTGCTGTCTGAAATAGGCGGTGGGACACGGCGTGAGATCGGCTCGTGCTGCTGAAATAGCCGGTGGGACACGGCGTGAGATCGCGGTACTGTCTGAAATAGGCGGTGGGACACGGAGTGGGGTCGGCTGGTGCTGCTGAAATAGCCGGTGGGAGGAGATGTGAGGTCGCTGGTGCTGCCTGGAATAGGTGGTGGGACACAGTGTGAGGTCGCTGGTGCTGCTTAGAACAGGTGGTGGGACACGGTGTGAGGTCGCTGGTGCTGCTTAGAACAGGTGGTGGGACACGGCGTGAGGTCGCTGGTGCTGCTTAGAACAGGTGGTGGGACACGGTGTGAGGTCGCTGGTGCTGCTTAGAACAGGTGGTGGGACACGGTGTGAGGTCGCTGGTGCTGCTTAGAACAGGTGGTGGGACACGGCGTGAGGTCGCTGGTGCTGCTTAGAACAGGTGGTGGGACACGGTGTGAGGTCGCTGGTGCTGCTTAGAACAGGTGGTGGGACACGGTGTGAGGTCGCTGGTGCTGCTTAGAACAGGTGGTGGGACACGGCGTGAGGTCGCTGGTGCTGCTTAGAACAGGTGGTGGGACACGGTGTGAGGTCGCTGGTGCTGCTTAGAACAGGTGGTGGGACACGGTGTGAGGTCGCTGGTGCTGCTTAGAATAGGTGGTGGGACACGGCGTGAGGTCCGCTCGTGCTGCTGAAATAGCCGGTGGGACACGGCGTGAGATCGCGGTGCTGTCTGAAATAGGCGGTGGGACACGGAGTGAGATCAGTTGTTGCTGGCTGGATGTGGGTGGGACACGGCGCTTCAATCGCGGAGCTCTACCGGATGCTGTAGGGACATACAAGGGTAATCGCGAAAATCCCTAATGGGGTGGTGGGACAACAGGTATAAATGCATAGTATCTGACGGAGATTGTGAGAAACCTTCGGAACTAGGGGATAACGATCTCTCTCGCTGGTCACACCACTTTGCAGGTGTCGCGGCTACGATGCATCCATTGCGGTGTAACCATGCTGTCGACATCAATGTCAGAAGCACGGTCGCATTGTACGCAATTTGATCTGGCTAATATGTGAGCAATGGCGGAAGAAGGTGTAAGCTTTTGCTCACAAATTTGTTCGGGGATGGTAGTTCCGGTCCGCCCGCCGCTCTGCCTCAGAAACCTGAAGGCACGTGGCTGCAGCAATCAGGTTACTCACAGTTCAAGGACTGGATAAGGTATTCTTCGATCAGACGCAATCAGATAACTCACAGGTCGGGTCTTATACTCCGTAGCTACATGTCGTCGCCTCCGAGAGCAACCTCGGCTCAGAGTAATCAGATAACTCACACGTTGAAGGCTGGCTAAGTTGTTGTTTTGAGATCGATAATCGGATAACTCACAGGTCGGGTGTCTACCGGCTCCGTAACAACATCTCGCCGTCTCGGAGAGCCACCTCAGCTCAGAATAAGCAGATAACTTACACGTTGATGTAACGACCCAGTGAATAACTGCACATGCTACAGTTGCCCCAATAAGGGAACGAAGCATGACGAACGAACCAGAAATCAAACGCTGGAGTGCCAAGCGCAAGGCTGATCTGATCAAGCAGATCTATCGCGGGCAGACGACCATTCCAGAAGCTGCACGGCAGTATGACCTGACCCAGGCTGAGATCGAGCGCTGGCTTGATGATGCTGAATCCGGGATGGAAAACGCCCTCAAAGCGAACCCCAAGAACGTTGCAGAACAGTATGAGAAGCAGATTCAGGATCTGCAGAGCGCCTATGGCGAAGCCATGCTGGAGAACCGTTTTCTAAAAAAGTTGCGCAGCCATCTCGACCAGGACGAGAACTGATTCAGCGAGTTGTTGCTGAGATGGCTGAAGAAGGCGCCGTGGTGACTGTTTCTCAAGTCTGTCGCTGGGCCGGCTACTCACGCAGAAGCTGGTACTACAAGACAAGCCGAGCTAAGCCGAAGATCAATCTGGAGCTTGCTACGCGGGTCAAGCGGCTGATCGATACCTTGCCCTACGCAGGCTACCGAACGGTCGCCTGGCTGCTGGGCGAGAACAAGAATACGATTCAGCGTCTGTTCCAGCTGAAAGGCTGGCAGGTGCGCAAGCGGCGCGTTGGTATGCGCCCGCGGGTAGAGGCAAAGCGGTCATTCGCCGAGAAGCCTAATGAACGTTGGGCTACCGATCTGGCTCGAGTCTGGTGCGGTGAGCAGCATCGCTGGTGTGCACTGGCTATTGTCATGGACTGCCATACCCGCGAAGCACTTGGGTGGCGTCTCAGCTCTGCAGGCAATGCAGCCACAGCAGAGGCTGCACTGGAAGAAGCCTTGATCTATCGATACGGCGCATTAGGTCGAGCGCCGGATGAGATAACACTGAGGAGCGACAACGGTTTGGTTTTCACCTCGCGAAAGTTTACCAAGACCGTGTACCAATACGGTTTAAAACAGGAGTTCATTCGACCGCATACGCCTCAACAAAACGGCATGGTGGAACGTCTGATCAGAACTGTGAAAGAGCAATGCCTTTGGCTTCACAACTTCCAGAACCTGGACGAAGCCCGGCAAGCACTGAGAGCCTGGTTCTTGTATTACAACGACCATCGCCCTCATCAATCACTCGGAATGAAAACTCCGAATATGGTCTACCAATTAGCAGCGTAGGTGTGCAGAAAGGGCTGGGTCGTTACATTGATGGCTGGCTAAGTTGTTGTTTTGAGATCGATAATCGGATAACTCACAGGTCGGGTGTCTACCTGCTCCGTAACAACATCTCGTCGTCTCCGAGAGCTACCCCGGCTCAGAATAATCAGATAACTCACATGTTTAGAGCCTGGCTAAGTTCTTGTTTTGAATTATATAATCGGATAACTCACACGTCTGGCATTTATATTCCGTGACTGCCTAGTCGCCTCCGAAAGCCATTTCCGACTCGAAATAACACAGCCGTTTTAACTGGACTCGAAGGTCATGGTACGGGCGCGTTGCCTTCAACATCGGGGTTAACTTATGAAGCAGGCCCCGCGAATATCTGCCTCTCCGCAGAGTCCACTCCGCGCAAAGAGCCTCCGGTTTTACTGGTGCTAAGGATGATCACGTTTCAGGGAACGTCTCAGCAAGGCTATAACATTGTGCTATTGATTTAGATTTCCAGCTCGGCATTCTGCAAAGCTGACTTTTTTCGATCTTCAGTCTTATCTTCTTAATTCTACCTTCGCGTTGCCAAGACCCCGGAGCTGGAACCCTTGGCTTAGCAATTGCCGGTGTATAAGACTGCTTGAATGGGCTTGTGGCGTGTAGAAATGCCCATGGGCATCAGCTTGGCGCTCGAAAGGTACCACCCGTGGAGTTGAGGATTATGTCTGTCAGCGCTCGTCTGAAGTATTGGTTGGTGAGCGGTACGTTGCTGTTGCCCGTCAATACTGTGGCGGCAAAAAACTGCCGAGACAGAGCTGCTCGCCGAGATCGTGACCAGTTATGGTAAATGCCTGGATGTGGCGGTTGGTGTCTTCGCCACTGACGAACAGCGGCTAAATGCGAGCCGCTTGTTCATGCAGGCCTAACTGCGGCACATCCGAATAATGCTGGCGCTTGAGCATGAAGTCCGGAAGAGAGCTGAGCTCAACACGCTGGCCATAGTGTCAGCGTGGCTGGGAGAGCAGACCGTGGCAGAGTATATGCTCGCTCACCAGGGATCAAGCGAACAAAGCTTCAAAGTCATGACATTGTACCAACCCAAAGACATCAGTCGTTTGGTTCGAAGTCCAGGTGTTCCAGGCATTAAGGCGTTTCACTTTCGTGCAGATAGGATGTCTGCTATTCAGCTTCCCGCAGCCAATCATTTGGTTTCTATGGACTCTTCGATTGTGCCAAAAACCTCGCGAGATCGCTGCCAGTCGGCATCGTTGGCCCACTATCAGCCCCCAGTAAACCCGTATCCGTTCTACTGAACAGTGCTTGAAGCACAATATCTCTGGAATCCTTGTCCATCTCAGATTCGTTTGACAGTGCGAGGTAAAGATAGGTGAGTTGTTCTCGCTCCTGTGCGTCCCGCATGAGATGAAAGGAGCTGAAGGTGATTCGAGCGAGCACCTTGATGACGAAGGCGTATAAAGCAGCAATAGACGCAAACAGAACAATACCTTGCAGTGTATTCAACTGAAGAGCAATTTCCTTTCCCTGTAGCCAGGTGGTAAACAGAGAATAGAATTGATAGATGCCAAAACCCATGGCTATCAGTAAGACAAGCAAGCTTAATGCACCATGACAAAAATACTTGTCGGCTGATTTCTTCCAGTATTTTGCGGGGCTCGAAAATTTCAATTTTTCAGTATAAAGCGTTTCAAGCTCGGCAATTCGCGTCTTCCAAGAGCTGTAACTCTCCTCGAAATTGGTACTGAATTCTGCACTCTGTTTCTGAAAGGAGCCGGCTTGCTCCTCCTGAAGCTGACGCGAACTCTCATAAGTTTCACTTATGGCGGCCTCTAACGCCTCTCGTCGCTCCTGGCCTTCTGTGAAAAGGTCACTGGTGCTACTTTCATAGCGCTTACTGAGGTTACCTAGAGAACTTTCGAAACTTTTCAACGATTTCTGCTTGGCCTTATCCATGACCTGGCTGAACTCAAACGCAAGCATGACGCCCCGAAAGTTGTCGTAATGGCGTAATTCTGGGAGTTGCTTCTTCGTCAGATGGAGAATGAAGACATTGGCAACGTCAAAATTTTCTTCGTTTACAATCTCAATGAAGCGCACAGCAGCGGGATGACCGCTATAAAGCCAAGCCGCCAGGTGCTGCTGCAGCGCCTGGCCGCGATATCTCATCAGATCACGGGAGATTCGTGCCGATCGGTCTTCTGGCGTTTCCTCATCAACCTGCTCTGTATTGAGGCCAGTTACGTACTTTGTCAATTCCTGGAAAAGACGATCATAGCTAACACGGCGACGAGCCTCTTCACTGAGGTTACTCTTGAGCTGTTCCCACGCCGCAATTTCATGCTTGTTGAATTCCACCAATTCTCTCAGTGTGCGGAAAGAGAACGTCTTGGCTGACATATCCTGAAGCGAAAAATCAATCTTGATATCTTGCATAAGCAGCCCTGTAGTAATTGCTAAAAAGACATGTAGCGCATGAGGTGATTGGTTTCTGTCGCCAGCACCCGTGTATAGATCTCCGTCTGCTCCAGGCTGGCATGTCCCAGCCAGTCCCTGATGACGGTCAGTGGCTCGCCGTGCAACACTGCGTTACACGCAAACGAATGCCGCAGCATATGCGGGTGAACACTGATTGGCAGTTTTGCTTTCTCGCTCAGCAATGAGATCCGCTTATAGCCCCACTGCCTGGTGTGCGGCAGCAGTCGATCCCCTGGCTTCAGCTCTGCACCATTGATGTAGCGCCGAAGTTCACGCACCAGGCTCATATCGGTAATCGGTACCCAGCGCTTTCGAATGACGTCGCGTTGTAGCTTCTTCTGGCGGCCGCGTTGCTTCAGCCGATCCAGTAGCACCCCAGAACTCCATTCATCGGTCAACGTCAGTTGACCAACGGTGATCGAGATCACTTCAGAGATCCGTGCCCCGGTCTGCCACAGTAGCCGCACCAGGAGATGATCCTTTGGGGTCCTGGCAACATTGAGGAGCTGATGCACTTCTGGTAACGACAGGTAAGATGGCAGCTCGGGATTGATCTGCAGACTGATAGGCCTGCGCTCGATCAGATGCTGCCAATTGACTTCTACAGGCCCGCGAAACAATGGCTCGACTGCTTCTGCGCGCGCCGCTGGAAGTCTGGAAACTGCCGGTGCCGGTGCCGGTGCCGGTAGCGAAGTCGATAGCGGATGCGGCACGCTTGACATCAGCTCACCATGGTCGAAAAGACAGCTGAGACGATATCCTTCACGGTCTCATAGTCATCGGGGACGTCATAGGCCTTCGGCCCCGTTTGGGCTGATGCTGCTGGCAGCAGAGTAATACGGCTTCGATCATCATCAATTCTGTCTACTGCAGCGATCATTCGCGCGTTGATCAGCGCCGGCTGTTCATTGAAAGGAATGACCTCAATAAGCCCCGCTTTTGCATTCACGATTTCTATAGCCATAGCTCGTTTGTCCTTTGTTTTTATTCCAACCACCGCGGCCAGATTCGTTGTCATTACACAACGAAAAATGAACCGCTGCAAATGGCGCACTTTCCGTCTGAACAGGCTGGTGAGCCCGCTATGGCAGCAAAAATAAGGGCAGGACACTGTTGTCAGACTGCAGGGTTATGACAACGGAGAGTGTTTATAAATAGGGCCAGCGGGGAAGGGCTTAGTACAGCAGTGAATTTTGCTTGAAGCTGCTGACGGACCTGAATCGAAGATTATTCGGGGGTGTCGGCAAGGTTCTCTTTCAGAATTACTGAAATTCTGTGCCGGCCGAACACGCGGTCGCGGCGGGGGAGTTTAAAACCCGCCCGTATGTCGGCGGCGAGCGCCAACACTTGTAATGCGAGTTTGGCAGTTTCCTGGCCCGAAGCATTGGCTACTTCATCTTCGCCGGCTGAATCGCCATCGCACTAACAATAACATGGAATTGTTGCAGCGCTGACGCCTCCAGACAAGCTGGAATGAAGACGCGATAAGATTGGGCTTTCCTAAAGCTTTTATGAAGTGCTCTGGTGAAGCAGAGCACCATTGGTCAGCTTCAGCCGAGTGGCACGATCAAGTTCGCATGCATTAGAGGATACGCGCCGCTGTTCGACTCTAGCTTCGACTGGCGATTATCGAGACTGACTGTTTGCTGAAGTTTCAACGGAGGATGCCTGGGACGTTTAATCTTTAAGCTTTAGCGACTCAACCCAACTGTTTTTTACGCCGAGAAAGTGATCTCTTAGGCGATCCTCAACGTGCTCCGCACTCCATACTGCAGCGCGCTCCAAATTTTTGCATTCCTCTTTCGAGGCTGCAATTTCCTTGTCGTCTACATATAGACAAACAGCTTTCGTAATCGGATCTTGTTTAAAAAAAGAAACGGGATGTGTAAGCTCTTCCTCTAACTGTGAGTTGGCAATCACTTTCCAGCGGCCTGATGTCACGGCCGAATTCATAACAGCTAATTTAAACAGAATGGGCCGATGCAAAATATGTTCAACGTCCGGAATAGAAGGTGTTTTGAGATCGTAAAAGGCCATTAGTGGCTCCCGCAATACCCGACCGAAACAATAGCTTTTATCTTCAAGCTCAATTTTGACAATGTCGCCGACAATACGCTTTTTGTTTTTTTCCATGATCAGCCCCCGAACTCCCGTTTAGCCTGTTGAAAGTAAAAGTCTCTCTTGCGATTACTCGATGAAATTCCGTTTATCGGGTTGCCTGACGACCCACCGGTTGACAGGGCTCCACCGAACGCATCAATTAACTGCTGCTCACGCCCTCGTACTGCCGCTGAGTTCGACGAAGATTTATCAAGAACTGCGGGACCGAAGCCTTTCTGGTTCATATGGTGACTGGAATCCCTTCGAGCGATATTCTCGAATGCTGTTCCCGTTCCACTTGTTCGTCCTGAATAAACTTCGCCGGTTTTAGGATGCGTTTTCGTATAGGTTTGGAAAGTCTTTCCAGTAGCGGTTCCAACATCTGTCGCCGCCTCAGTAGCTCGCATAGCTCGAATTGACGCGCCAGCGCCTGCAGGCACTGGTGTAACCAGCGCTGCAGTATCAACCACTAACCCAACTGCATCAAGTGCTGCGCCAGCGTAGTTCCCGACGGCCACATTCTTAGCGAACGCCGCGACACCCCAACCAATGTTCATCAGATCCCAGGCCGTCTCAAGATATCGTCCGTCTGGGTCCACATACTTATAGGGGTTGTTATTGACGTAGACATATCTATTAACCGACTGTGGACTACTCGGGTCAATGCCCACCGGATCTGGCGAAATAAACCGCCCCGAAGTCGGGTCGTAGAAACGCGCACCCATATGCACAAGGCCATC